>CAZACP010000004.1:0-83150 GCA_964483665.1 uncultured Candidatus Saccharibacteria bacterium | reverse complement strand
TAATAAGAGGTTCAGGTTTAAAAGCTTTAGAAGGTGATACTGGTGAATACGGTGAACAGGCTATTATGAAATTGGCTGAAGCATTAGATTCATACTTTCCTTTACCTGACCGTCCAGTTGATGGTGCTTTCTTGATGCCAGTTGAGGATGTGTTCTCAATTTCTGGTCGTGGAACTGTTGTAACTGGTAAAATTGAACGTGGTATTGTTAAAGTAGGTGAAGAAATTGAAATAGTTGGTTTGAAAGCCACTCAGAAAACTACAGTTACTGGTGTAGAAATGTTTAGAAAATTACTAGATGAAGGTAGAGCAGGGGATAACGTTGGTCTATTATTAAGAGGTACTAAGAGAGAAGATGTGGAAAGAGGACAAGTGTTAGCTAAACCTGGTTCAATTACTCCTCATGATACTTTTGAAGCAGAAGTTTATGTTTTGAGTAAAGATGAAGGTGGAAGACATACTCCTTTCTTTAGCAACTATCGTCCACAATTCTACTTCAGAACAACAGACGTTACTGGTTCTATCAAATTACCTGATGGTGTAGAAATGGTTATGCCAGGAGATAACATTAAGATGACAGTAGAACTAATTGCTCCTATCGCGATGGAAGATGGATTGAGATTTGCGATTCGTGAAGGTGGTAGAACAGTTGGTGCCGGTGTTGTTACTAAAATTATAAAATAAGCTGGTCAGCTAGTAAGCAAGTAAGCTGATATGCTAAAAAACTCCCCCCGCCTAGGCGGGGGGAGTTTTGTTTGGTATAATTACTTTATGAGCGATATTACTTTAGCAAACATAAAAACAATATTGGACGAGGCTTTTAAAAAAGAATTGAGGCCGATTAATCAAAATTTAGACAATCTGAACCAAAAGGTTGCTGGTTTGGTTGTGGATTTTCCCGATATAAAAACCGAGCTAAAATCTATTAAAGAAACTTTAAATACTCATTCCGGTATTTTGGACGAAATACTTAAAAACACCAATGATTGGCGAATAGAAATGGCTGTAATGCGTGACAGGCTGGATCGGTATGAAAGAGTTATAAAAATTATGGCTGAAAAACTGAATGTGGACGTGGAACCAATTTTGCATTAGACTTTTATCAAAACTCCCCCCGCCTAGGCGGGGGGAGTTTTGATGTAGGTAATTTATTTGGTAAGATTTATGTCTATGCCAAAAATACAGAATAAATTATTGTTTATAGCTCCGCCGGTAGGGCACTTAGGCAGCGGGGAAGGCGGCGGCACGGAAAGCATGATTTATAATTTAAGCTCCGAGCTTTTTAAAAACGGTTTTAAAATAGACGTTTTGGCCCCAAAAGGGGGAGCGGTCAAAAATTTAAAAGCCCGCCTTATACAAATCCCCGGAGATTTAGAGCCAAATGTTTTTAGTGTGAAAAAAAATTCACAGCCAAAAACTCAGCAGAACGGAGTTTTAAAAAATATGTGGGCTTGGGCTTTGAAGCACCAGCCTAATTATTCCAAAATTATTTCTTTTAGTTATGACCGGTTTTCATTTGAAATTAGTAAAAATTTTAATACCCCAATCTATCATTTTATAGGAGTTACTGCTTTAAATAAATATACGGACAAAGCCTTAAAAATGGAATTTCTGAGACATTCAGAACGATTCGCCTTTATGTCTAAGGTTCAGTTTAAAACTTTTAATTTGCCGAGACTAAAAAGCAGTATTCTTGGCGGGGGAGTAAGCTTAAAAAATTTTAAGTTCGGCAAAGGCGGTAGCGGACGCCTGGTTTTTGCGGCAAGGATTTCTCCGGAAAAAAATTTAGAATTTGCATTAAAGGTGGCAAAAAAATTAAATATGCCTTTGGATATATGCGGGAAGGCGCAAGACGAAAAGTACTATAAAAAAATTGTAAAAAATTTTCCTAAAAAGTATTTTACTTACCACGGATTTTTAAATACAAGCCAACTTTCAAAAGTGTTAAGGCAGGCCGAAGTCAGCTTATTTGCTCCAAAAGTAGTCGAGGCTTTCGCTCTTTCTGCGGTCGAATCGTTAGCTTCAGGTACGCCCATTGCGGTTTTTCCAAATACAGGGCCGGCAGAAATTGTAGAAACCACAAAAGCCGGAGTTGTTTCCCAATCTAAAAGTTTAAGCCATTTTGCCGGAGCGGTACTAAAGGCAAAAAAAATAAACCGGCAATTTTGCCGGCAGGCTGCAAGGTGTTTTGAGTGGAAAAGTTTCGCAAAAGGAATAAAGATGTGGATAACCTAGTCTAATATTATAGCATATTTTAAATATCTTGTCAAGAATACGTTAAAACAGTTGACAAAAAATTAAAGATGCTATAAACTATTGCAAGTTACCAAATAACCGCGGAAATGCCCTGAAAATCAGGCTAGAAATCTTGCGGAAACTCTGGTTGAATCTAGAGTTAGTTTTAGTAGCGTTATTTTTAAAATTTCAATATATTTAGCTAATTTTACTCAAATGCAGAAAGAAGTGGCCGCAGTGCCGAAAATCCGCATAAAAATAAGGGCTTACGACCATAAGCTTATTGACCAGAGCGCTAAACAGATTATAGAATCTGCTAAAAGAACTGGCGCAAGCATTATGGGTCCTGTTCCTTTACCGACTGAAAAGACGAAATATACAGTGCTGCGAAGTACTTTTGTACACAAGAATAGCCGCGAACAGTTTGAAATGCGCGTGCATAAGCGACTAATAGACATTGTGTCCGCAACCCCGAAAACCATAGATTCTTTAACTAATTTGAATTTACCGGCAGGCGTGGATGTAGAGATAAAAATGAGCTAATTTCAAGAGAAAAGAGATTAGAGAAAAGCGAAAAGGATATAACAATTTTATTCTTATCTCTAAAGTAAAGTGAGTTAGTTCTAAAAATTGATAGCTAAAGAGCTTAAATTTTTAGATAACGATTCACCCAACACTATTTGTCTCAAGACGAATTGTATTGGGTGGCTCAACACTTAGACCTTAAAAGTAAGGCAAATAGTGTTGGGTTCACCAACATATTTTAAAAGCCAAATTTTGGCTGTTAATCTATGCGGGTGAATAACCCGCTTTTTGTTTAGCATTTAGTAGGTAGTAAGTAGAAATTAGCCAAGCAAAGTTTGGCTACCCACTACCCACTACCCACTACCCACTAACTATGAATTTCATCGTAGGCAAAAAAGTAAATATGTCCCAATACTTTGAAACAGTAACCGGAACCGTTATTCCGGTAACTGTTATTAAGGCTGAGCCAAATACCGTAACTTTTGTCAAAACTGCGGCTGGTAAGGACAAATACAACGCGGTTCAGGTTGGAATGGGTAAAACTAAAAGACTTTCCAAAGCTTTGAAGGGTCACTTGAAAGATTTGGAAAATTTTTCCGAAATTACCGAATTTAAAGTAAAAGATATAGAAAATTATAGCCGCGGACAGAAATTGGACGTGTCTGGTTTTAGTTTGGGCGAAGTAGTAGATGTTGTCGGTACTTCTAAGGGTCGCGGTTTCCAGGGTGTTATGAAACGCCATAACTTTGCCGGGTTTCCTGCCAGTCATGGTCATAACAAGCAAAGAGTACCGGGAAGCATTGGTCAGCGCTGGCCGCAACACGTAAGAAAAGGCTTAAAAATGGCCGGGCATATGGGTGTTGACCGCGTGACTGTTAAAAATTTGCAAGTTGTATTTGTAGATGCTGAAAAAAACTTAATTGCTTTAAAGGGCGCGGTTCCGGGACACAGAAACGCAATTGTAAAAATCGTAAGCACCGGAAAAGTTAAGCCTTTAGTGAGAGTTGAAGAAATTAAGGAAGTAAAAAAGAAGTAAGAAAACAGAACAACACAGAAAAAGAAACGGAAAGAACACGGATTGAAATAATTAATTCCGTGGCAATCTGTAAGCATCAGTGATCATTAGTTTATTTATGAAAGTATCTTTATACAATCAAAACGCAGAAGCAGTCGGTGAAATTGAGCTTAACTCAAAAGTTTTTGAAGTTAAGCCAAATAAGCACTTGCTCGCGGAAGCGGTAAGAGTTTATTTGTCTAACGCCCGCCAAGGTACCAGCAATACTAAAACCCGAGGAGAAGTTTCAGGCGGCGGCAAAAAACCCTGGAAGCAAAAGGGCACCGGCAGAGCCAGGGCAGGCAGCACCCGCAGCCCTATTTGGCGACACGGTGGTGTGACTTTTGGTCCGAGAGCTAACAGGAATTGGACTTTAAAGCTTAATAAGAAGTCTGCCAGACAAGCTTTGTTTATGAGTCTTTCTGACAAAGCGGCTGATAATAAATTATTTGTAATAGACGGCATTAAGTTGGAAAACGCAAAGACTAAGGAATTTGTTAAAGTTATTACCGGTTTTAAGAAACAGATGGATTTGGGTAAAAAACAGCTTTTTGTTATACCGAACGACAAGAATTTAGTAAGAGCTTCCAGAAATGTTTCCGCAGTAACCCCGATTATGGCCAACAGCTTAAATTTACACGAAGTTTTAAGAGCAGACAGCATGATAGTTTTAAAAGATGCTTTGGCAACAATTGAAAAAACTTATTTAAAGAAGTAATTAAGATTTAATAGCGAATAAATTACAATGGCAATTTTCGGCAAAAAAACTGAATCAGCGAAGAAAGATGAAAAATCATCTGTTGTTGAAAGCGCGGTAATTGCAAACCCGGTAGACGCATCTTCACATAACTTTTCGATTATCCAGCCCAGAATTTCTGAAAAAGCGGCTAAAATGGCGCAAATCGGAAAATATGTTTTTTTAGTAAACAGCAAGGCCAATAAGGTAGAGGTAAAGAAAGCGGTAGAAAAAAATTATAAAGTTCATGTAACCCAGGTTAATATAGTTCGCAATAAAGAAAAGGCAGTTACGTTTGGAAGGTTTACCGGAGAAAGAAGCGGTTTTAAGAAAGCAATTGTAACTTTAAAAAAAGGCGAAAGCATTGAGGCGCCTGAAACTAAGTAGTATACGATAAAAACCCTCATTTTTATATTTAGATTTTGAAATATTATTATGGCTATTAAGATTTACAAAGCAACATCCGCGGGACGTCGAAAGCATAGTGTTACGGACTATTCGGTTTTGCGAAAGACTCACAAGACCCCCAAAGGGCTTGTTTCGGGTGTGCGCAAGCATGGCGGAAGAAATAATAGCGGTAAAATAACTGTCAGACACCAGGGTGGCGGAGCAAGAAAGAAATTAAGATTGGTAGATTTTTCCAGAAGCGATAAAAAAGGCATACCGGCACAAGTAAAAACTATTGAGTACGATCCGACCAGGACAGCTTTTATTTCCCTTTTGTCTTACAAAGATGGCAGCAAGCGCTATATGGTAGCGCCGGAAGGCTTGAAGCTTGGACAAGTGGTAATGTATGATGACAAGGTTGAAGTAATGCCGGGTAACAGAATGGCTTTGCAAAATATTCCGGTCGGCGCTTTTGTCCACGACATAGAGTTAATTCCCGGCCAGGGCGGAAAAATTGCCAGAAGCGCCGGAGCTTACGCGACACTGCAAACTATAGACAGCGGACATGCTTTGCTCAAAATGCCTTCGGGAGAAATTCGCAAAGTTAAACAGGAATGTTTGGCCAGCATAGGCCAGCTTTCCAACCCAGATTGGATGAATGTAAGAATCGGCAAAGCGGGCAGAATGAGACATATGGGATGGAGACCGACTGTAAGAGGTAAAGTTATGAACCCGGTAGACCACCCGCACGGTGGTGGTGAAGGTCATAACCCGATTGGTATGAAGTATCCGAAAACCCCTTGGGGCAGGCATGCCTTGGGTGTTAAGACCAGAGACAGGAAAAAATATTCTAACAAATTTATTGTTCAGAGAAGAGGCAAATAGAATTTTAAATTTTAAATTTAAAATTTTAAATTAATTTATTATGTCACGATCATCTAAAAAAGGTCCATATATTGACGAAAGAGTTATGAAAAAGGTGCTTAATGCTAAGAAAGGCCAGCAAATTAAAACCTGGTCACGCTCTTGCGCTATTGCTCCCGAATTCGTAGGCTTTACTTTTATGGTGCATAACGGCAAAACTTTTTTACCGGTCTTTGTTACTGAAAATATGGTCGGGCATAAATTGGGCGAATTTGCCTTAACCCGCAAGTTCCATAGGCATGGCGGTAAGATGGCTAAAGAACAGGAAGCAGCAGCAGCCGCCAGTGAAAAAGCTAAGCTTCAAGCAGCTAAAGAACCGGCTAAGAAATAAGAATTCGATTTATAACTATCAATTTTAATAAATGACACAGCAGTCAACTAAACTTAATACTCAAAAAATCGTTAAGGCATCAGCGCTTAATCTTCGGATTTCACCGCGCAAGATGCGACTTTTGACTGACTTAGTAAGAGGTATGTATGTAGACCAAGCTGTAACAGCTTTAAAATACTCTCCTCAAAAAGGCGCGGAATTTTTACTCAGAGCTATTAAATCAGCCGCCGCGAATGCCGTTAATAATTTTTCTTTAAAGCCGGAAAATTTGTATGTTAAAACTGTTACCTGCGATATGGGCAGGGTTATGAAACGCTATTTTCCTAGAGCTCGCGGCAGCGCCTTTGTTATAAAGCGCAAAATGGCTCATGTAAATGTTGAACTTTCCGAAAAAGCCAGAGCAGGAAAAACTTCTTCCAGGCTGGAATTATTTAAGAAAAAACAATCTGAAGAAATAGCTAGCGAGGACAAGAAAGACGCAACAGAAAAGAAAACCGAAAGCCCTAAAGTAAAGCAGCATATAGTTAAAACCGACGAACAGGTTAAAATGAATAAGGTAGCAAATAAGAGAAGATTATTTAATCGCAAATCTGGAGAATAGAGAAAAGCGAAAAGAGAAAAGGATAGAATAGTTTTGTCTTTATCACTTATCGCTAAGCACTAATCACTAAGTATAATTATGGGACATAAGATTAACCCAACTTCATTCAGAATTAAAATAACCGACACGTGGAAATCACGCTGGTTTGTTAAACGCGGTTTTCAAAAAGCCTTGGCCGAAGACGTAAAGATTAGAGCTTATTTGGAACAGCATTTAAAAAAAGCCGGTTTGGTTAGATTGGAAATTGAACGCGGCGGAACAGGTCAGATTACCATTACTATAAAAACCACTAAACCGGGCTTGAT
The DNA here is from genome assembly GCA_964483665.1 of uncultured Candidatus Saccharibacteria bacterium. Taxonomy (GTDB): domain Bacteria; phylum Patescibacteriota; class Doudnabacteria; order UBA920; family UBA920; genus JAEUSF01. The sequence goes on along the minus strand of CAZACP010000004.1, from coordinate 76,053 downwards.
TATAGGCAAAGGCGGGGCCGGAATTGAAGAATTAAAAAAGAAAATAAAGCAGAAGCTGGGTATAAGAAAAGACTTGCGCGTAAACATAGAAGAGGTAAGAGACGTTAACTTGCAAGCCCAGGTTATAGCAGACGGAATTTCTGAACAAATAGAAAAGCGCGTGGCATTTAGAAAGTTAATGAAACAGTCCTTGGAGCAAATTATGCAGGCCGGAGCCAAGGGCGCAAAAGTCTCAATTGGCGGACGTTTAAACGGAGCAGATATTGCCAGAACAGAGCATTTGTCCCAAGGTAAAATTCCTCTTCATACTCTAAGAGCCGACATAGATTTTGCCAGAAGCACAGCTTTTACCACTTACGGAACTGTCGGCATAAAAGTGTGGATATATAGAGGAGATGTTTTTGAAGAAAAAAAGGCAGTAGCTAACAAGGCGTAAGAGAAAAGAGAATAGAGATAAGGATAAAACCTTTTGTCCTAACGCACTATTCGCTAAGTACCAATAACTAATTTTATGTTTATTCCTTCTAAATTAAAGCACCCCAGTAGCAGAACCTAAAGGTTCGCTACGGGGCGAGACTTGCTACTAGAAACGTTATTTATTATCACGCACTAAACTTATTATGTTTATTCCTTCTAAATTAAAGCACCGAAAGCACCACCGAGGGCACACCAAAGGCGTGGCCACGGCAGGTACCAACATTAACTTTGGCCAGTTTGCGCTAAAGTCTTTGGAAAATGCCTGGGTGACCGCAAGACAGATTGAAGCCGCAAGAAGGGCTATGACCCGTTACGTTCAGCGCGGGGGCAAAATCTGGATACGTCTTTTTGCCGACAAGCCTGTGACTGTTCACGGAAACGAAAGCCCTATGGGCGGCGGTAAAGGCGCGGTTGATCATTTTGTCTGCGTGGTAAAAAAAGGCAAAATTTTGTTTGAGATGGACGGAGTTACCAGAGAACAGGCCCAGGAAGCTATGCGGTTAGCCAGTTATAAACTACCAGTTAAAACGAAATTCTTGAGTAAATAATATTAGTGAGCGTTGATTATTGACAAATATGAAATTTAAAGAGCTAACAACTAAATCTGAAAGCGAGCTTAAGAAAATGTTGGAAGAGTTGCGTTTAGAGGCTTATAGCCTGAAAATGAAGCTTCGTTTAAACGAGTCAAAGCATAGCCATAAATTGGCAGCAATGAAGAAAGATATAGCAAGAATTTTAACCTATTTACATACTAAAACAGTAAGCAGTAAGCAGTCAGAATAAAGTATATGACACCAGTTTCAAAAAAGCAGCAAATAACCGGCGTTGTCGTTTCGAACAAAATGGCCAAAACCGTGGTTGTGAAGGTAGACTCCAGAAAACGCCATCCTAAATATAAGAAAGCTTATACCGTTTCCAAGCGCTTTAAAGCCCATACGGAAGAGAAATTTTTAGTGGGTGATAAAGTTGTTATTGAAGCATGTAAGCCAATTAGCAAAGATAAGAGATTTAAAGTAGTAAGCAAGATATAAGAGAAAAGTGAATAGAGAAAAGGATAGAACTGTTTTATCCTAACGCGCTATTCGCTAAGCACTATTAACTAAACATATGTTACAAGTACGTTCCTGGATAAAAATAGCAGACAACACCGGCGTTAAAATCGCTAATATTTTTGGCGGTAGCGGTAAAAACAGAAGTCGTTTTGTTCGCGTAGGCGATGTAGTTTCCGCTTCAGCCAAGCAGGTTGCGCCTAACGGGAATTATAAAAAAGGCGACAAAATTAAGGTTGCAATAGTAAGAACCAGAAAAGAAATGAGAAGAAGCGACGGATCTTACATTCGTTTTGACGAAAATGCCGGAGTTTTGGTAAAGAAAGATGCTAAAGGCAACTTTGAAATCATCGGCACCCGTATATTCGGACCCATTCCTAGAGAAATTCGAGACAAAGCAAATGGTTATTATGAAGACGCTTATAAGAAAATTGTATCATTAGCTCCAGAAGTAATTTAGAACTAGCGATAAGAGAATAGCGAAAAGAGAATAGGATAGGAAAGCTTTATCCTAAACTCTAATTGCTAATCACTAATTATTATGAACAAACTCAGAATTAAAAAAGGCGATACAGTAAAAGTGCTTTCCGGTAAAGACAAAGGCAAAACCGGCAAGGTGATTTCGGTTATGCCTAAGCTCTTAAAGCTTGTGGTAGAAAATGTAAATTTGCATACTCGTTTTGAAAAAGCAAAAAAAGCGGGCGAAAAAGGAAAGAAAGTTACCTTCTCATCCCCACTGCCTATTTCCAAAGTCCAGCTTGTAGACCCGCATTCAGGCAATCCTACCAGAGTAACATACGCATTTTTAGAGAACGGCAATAAGCAAAGAACAGCAAAGCAAAGTGGAAAAGCAGTATAGAGCGAAGCACAATATAATTCTCCCCAAAGCATGGGGAGATGTCACCCGAAGGGTGACAGAGAGGTTTGATAAGTTTTTAACCTCTCTCTAACTCCCTCCAAATCTTGGAGAGAGAACCAATAAGGAATTTATCTATTTTTATGGAAAGATTACAAGAAAAATATAATAAAGAAATCGTCAAGGCCTTGAAAGACAAGTTCGGTTTTAAGAATGTAATGGAAGTTCCGCGTATTTTGAAAGTTGTTTTAAACGTAGGCGTGGGCAAAATTAAAGAGGACAAAAAACGCATTGACTTAGTAGTTGAAGACATTGCTAAAATTGCCGGCCAGGCGCCTGTTAAGAATCTTTCCCGCAAATCAATTTCCGGTTTTAAGGTAAGGCAAAACCAGGTAGTTGGGTTGTCGGTTACTTTAAGAGGCTTTAGAATGTACAGCTTTCTAGACAAGCTGGTAAATGTGGCATTGCCCCGCGTGAGAGATTTTCAGGGTATTAGCAAAAAAGGTTTTGACGGCCGCGGCAATTATCACCTTGGACTTAAAGAACAAATAGTTTTTCCGGAAGTTTCTGCGGATTCCTTGGAAAATATTTTCGGTATTGAAATTTCAGTTGTTACGAATGCAAAGAGAGACGATACAGCTTATGAACTTTTAAAATTAATGAAATTCCCTTTTAAAGATTAAATTCACAGATGCGCAGATAACACGGATTACACAGAGACAATCAGCCAAAGATTGTTGTGTAGAATCCGTGATATATGTGACATCAGTGTATCAGTGAATATTTATGGCTACAGTAGCACACATAGTAAGAGCAAAGAGAAGCCTCAAGCGGGCAAAATTTTCCACACGGGTCATTCGCCGATGTTTTCGTTGCGGACGCAAAGCGGCCTATATGCGTGATTTTGACCTCTGCAGGATTTGTTTTAGAGAGTTAGCAAGCAAGGGAGAAATTCCCGGTGTTTCGAAGGCCTCCTGGTAAGAATAGATTTATTATTAATTACTTATAACAACCACCAATTATCAATTATCAGTCACCAGTTAATTTATGTATACCGATCCAATTTCCGACATGTTAACCAGAATCCGCAACGCGTTGTCCGCTAAAAAGGACGACTTGGTTTTACCGTATTCAAAGTTTAAAAAGAATTTGGCGGATTTGCTTATGCAAGAAGGTTTTATTGGCGGCGTAAATGAACTAGAGGGTGACCATAGAATGCTTCAAATAAATTTGAAATACTCTGCTGCGGGCGAGCCTGTTATTTCCGGGATTAAGCGCGTTAGCAAGCCGGGTCAGAGAATTTATTTGTCTAAAGACAGTTTGCCAAGGACTAACAGCGGACTTGGACTGACAGTTGTTTCTACCTCAAAAGGTTTAATGTCTGATCGTAAGGCGCGCAAGGAAAAAGTTGGAGGAGAAGTAATTTGTCAGGTTTGGTAATAAATTAAGCGAAAAGAGAATAGAGAAAAGCGAATAGGAAGTAAATGTTTTATCCTTATCTCTAGTCTCTAAGCACTATTTACTAGAACATATGTCAAGAATTGGAAAAAAACCTATTAGCATCCCAAGCGGAGTAAAAGTAGAGAAAACCTCTAATCTTTTAAAAGTGTCCGGACCGAAAGGTAATTTGCAACAGGAAATTCATCCTTTGGTAGAAGTTACTGTTAAAGAAAACGAGATAGTGGTTGATGTAGCCAATAAGGAAGCCAAGAAAGAAAAAGCTCTTTGGGGTTTGTTTCGTTCTTTAGTTTTTAATATGATTGAAGGTGTAACCAAAGGTTTTGAAAAAAAGCTAGAGGTAAACGGTGTTGGTTTTAAAGTCGCGTCCCAGCCGGGTAAAATAGTTATGTCCTTAGGTTTTTCTCATCCCGTTGAAGTTAATGTCCCTAAAGATTTGCAAGTTGCGGTAGAAAAAAACTTAATTACTATTACCGGCGCTGACAAGCAAAGAGTGGGGCAGTTTGCGGCAGAAATTAGGGAACTTAAGAAACCGGAACCTTACAAAGGAAAAGGCATTAAATATATAGACGAAGTAATTGTTAAGAAGGCGGGTAAAGTTGTAAAAGTAGTCGGAGGCGGCAAGTAGCGCGAAGCACAATATAATTCTCCCCAAAGTTTGGGGAGATGTCACCCGAAGGGTGACAGAGAGGTTAATAATTTTCAACCTCTCCCTAGCCCTCTCCAAGTCTTGGAGAGGGAAACTATAAAGGAATCAATCTATTTATGGACAAGAACAAGCATAAAATAATAAAGCGCAACGTTAGGCATAACCGAGTAAGGGCTAAAATTTCAGGCACATCAGACCGCCCTCGCTTAAGCGTATATAGAAGCCTTGCGGGTATTTATGCCCAGCTAATAGACGACTCTTCCGGTAAAACTTTGGTTTTTGCTTCCACAAAAGATATTACGGGCAAGGCCGGGTCTAAAGCAAAAAAGACAGATGTTTCAAAGGAAGTGGGAAAACTTTTAGCTGAGAAAGCTTTAGCAAAGAAAATTTCAACTTGTGTTTTTGACAGAGGCGGATTTGCTTATCATGGCAGGGTAAAAGCCTTGGCTGAGGGTGCAAGAGAAGGCGGATTAAAGTTTTAAGTTATTAATTATATTTACACTTATGGCATTTGAAAAAAGACGAAAAACATCCAGAGACGGGCAGGAACGAGAACCCCGCGAGTTTGACCAAAAGACCGTAGAGGTTAAGCGTGTTACTCGTGTTGTGGCCGGCGGAAAAAGAATGCGTTTTCGCGCACTCGTAGTTATTGGTGACCATAAAGGCAAAGTGGGTATGGGCTTAAGAAAAGGCGCAGATGTCTCCGAAAGCGTAAACAAAGCAGTAAACGCCGCAAAAAAGAATATGATTACTTTGCCATTGGTAAACCAAACCATACCGCATGAAATTAATGTTAAATATAAATCGTCCAAATTAATGCTAAAGCCCGCAAGGCCAGGTACCGGTGTTATTGCCGGCGGCGCGGTTCGCCAGGTTTTTGAACTAGCCGGAGTTAAAAATGTTGTTTCAAAAATGCTTGGCAGCAATAACAAAGTAAATAATATTAAGGCGGTTTTCGAAGCTTTTACCAAAATGAAGAGCAAGGAAGCCCTTGCCAAGATGCGCAAGTAGCGCGAAGCACAATATAATTCTCCCGAAAGCTTGGGGAGATGTCACCCGAAAGGTGACAGAGAGGTTAATAATTTTCAACCTCTCCCTAACCCTCTCCAAGTCTTGGAGAGGGAAACTATAAGGAATATATCTATTTATGTTAAAATTACATCAATTAAAAAAACATCCGAAATCCACCCGCAGGCGCAAAGTTGTGGGACGCGGTCTTGGAAGCGGCCACGGTACTTATTCCACCCGCGGTGGTAAAGGTCAGACTGCAAGAACCGGTCACTCCAAAATGCCTGCCGGTTTTGAAGGCGGACGCCAGCCTATTGTTAGGCAGTTGCCTAAATTACGCGGTTTTAAATCTTTAAGCTCAAAACCATTTGCTTTGCCGGTTACTAAACTAGATATTTTCGCAGACGGAGCAACTGTAGATTTAAAATCTTTGGAAGAAAAAGGTATAATTATGAAAGGCCAGTCGGTAAAAATATTGGCCGGCGAAATAAAAAAGAAATTAAACGTAAAATTACCTGTTTCGGCATCGGCTAAAGCAGCTATAGAGAAAGCCGGTGGAACAGTAATAGCGATTAGTGAAGTAGTAAGTAGTAAGTAGTCAGGCAATGTTCGGCTACCAACTATCAACTACCAACTACCAACTACATAATGAACAAAATCCTACTTATTTGGAAAACCAAAGACCTACGCAACAAAATTTTAATTGTGCTTGGTCTTTTGTTAGTTACGCGGGTTTTAACTCACATACCCATTCCGGGTATAGACCCAACCGGGCTTAAAGCTTTTTTTCAGCAGAGTCAGTTTTTAAATTTGCTTGATGTTTTTTCCGGCGGAGGTTTGACTAATTTTTCTATTGCCATGCTTGGCGTTGGCCCGTACATTACTGCCAGCATTATAATGCAGCTTTTAACCATAATAGTTCCTTCTTTTGCTGAAATGCAAAAGGAAGGTGGGGAAGCCGGCAGGGCTCAGCTTAACCAGTACACCCGCTATTTAACCATTCCGCTTGCCCCGCTTCAGGCTTTTGGCACCATTAGGCTTCTTTCCAGCCAGGGAGCCGGATCAATTTTAGGAACTTTTTCTCCTTTTCAATGGTTTTTGGTTTTGCTTTCTGTAACTGCCGGCACTATGTTAATAATGTGGATTGGTGAAATTATGTCTGAATTCGACATTGGCAATGGAATTTCTTTGGTTATTTTTGCCGGTATTGTATCCAGAGTCCCGAGCGCCATTTCCCAAGCTTACCAAATTTATCAGGGTAATCCGGACGCAGTTCCTACTATTGTCGGCTTTGTCTTGGTATTCTTAGCCGTTATTGCCGGAGTGGTTTTGGTAACAGAGGCTCAGCGCAATATCCCGGTTGCTTACGCTAAGCGCGTTAGGGGCAACAGGCTTTTTGGCGGCGTTAATACCCATTTGCCTTTGCGCCTTAACCAAGCCGGAGTTATTCCTATAATTTTTGCTATTTCCATAATGCTGTTTCCCGCAATGATAGCCCAGTTCTTTGTAAATGCAAAAAGCGCACTTATTGCTAACTATGCGCAAAAAACCATTGCCTTGTTTAATGACACCGGCACCTGGTTTTACGGCATTGTTTACTTCCTTATGATACTAGGCTTTACTTATTTTTATACTGCCGTAGTCTTTAACCCTCAGGAAATTGCCGAAAATGTGCAAAAAAATGGCGGCTTCATTCCGGGACTTAGGCCCGGAGCTCAAACTGCTGACTATTTGTCTTCTGTGCTTAACCGCATTACTTTAGCCGGTGCAGTATTTTTAGCAATTATTGCTATTCTGCCTCTAGTTGCCCAAAATTTAACCGGAACCAAGGCCTTAACTTTGGGCGGTACTTCGTTATTGATTGTGGTGTCCGTGGTTATAGAAATAATCAAGAAAATCGAAGCACAGTTGACAATGCATGACTATGAGGGCTTTTAAAAGCCGCTAATAAATCGCTGAAAAAAGAAACGCTGAATCGACGCTAAAAACCTGCTATAATACCGGCAGGTTTTTAAGTTATTTTTATGATTAAAGTTATTTTGTTTGACTGTGATGGGGTGATTGTGAAAGAGAGAGAAAAGTATTTTCGTCATAGGATGAAAGACGAATTTGGTATAAATATTAATGAGGCAGTAGCAACAGATTTTTTTCGGAATGATTTTTTACTTTGCGAAACCGGTAAGCTTGATTTAAAAGTAGAGCTCGCAAAACAATTACCGATTTGGAACATAAGCTGGCCAGTTGAGGAAGTTTTAAAGTACTGGTTTGAAGGAGAGGCCGAAAAAGACCAGTTTATGGTTGAAGAAATAAATAGTTTACGCAAACAAGGGGTTAAATGCTATCTTACTACAAACAACGAAAAATATCGTGTTGAATATTTAACCAACACAGTTGGCTTAGGAAAAATTTTAGACGGGATTTTTTCTTCAGCCGGTGCAGGTTACTTAAAACCAGATCCAAATTTTTGGCACGAGGTGTTTAAACGATTGCAGGGCTACAAAAAAGATGAAATTTTAGTTTTTGATAACCAGAAACACCTTGTTGATTCAGCCAAAGAATTTGGTTTCAAAGCAGAATTCTTTACAACGTTTGAAAACTTTAAACAGCAATTAACTAGTTACGAAATTTTAAATGGAAAATCTACAATTTGAAAATTTAATAACTGAGGCGGTGGCAGCTTTGCCTCAGAATATTCGTGAAAAGTTAAACAATGTTTCTATAACCATGGAAGAAGGGGAGTCGCCAAACAATAGTTTGTTTGGTTTGTACCATGGTGTTTCGCAAATAAAGCGTGGGTCAACGTATGGCATGGGCGCAACATTACCGGACAAAATTACTATTTATAAAGGCACAATAGAGAAATTTGCCCTTCGACAAGCTCAGGGCTTAACGGCCGGGGAAGATCAAATCGCGTCTTTAGTTAGACGGGTAGTTTGGCATGAAATCGGACATCACTTTGGTTTTGACGAAGAAGGGGTAAGGCGTTTAGAAGAAAAATGGGCCAAGGAAGGCAAAATTTAACTTAATGTTGACAATATTCTAAAAAAATATTATAATATTAGGTCATTTTATATGTGTGGTATAATAAATAAGTATAATAAAATTATTTTATGGCTGAATTAAATTTAACTCCGGAAGAAATAAGTGGATTAAGTCCGGAGGTAAGAAAAAAGCTTGGTGTTGGCAATCAGGATAGTTTGGAAAGAGTGGCTGCGAAAAATTCCCCTGAAACCAGTAAGATATCAGAGGGAAATTTATCGTTGGAAACAGGCGGAACTCAGCCAAACGGGGTTTTGCCCGTAGAAGTAAGGGAGAAAATTCTTAATATGCCCGAGGGTTATGTTGATCCGGCTATTATGAGTGCTGCTGACCCAAAAGAAAAAATTAATGATTTGTTACACAAACTTCAAAATAGTGGTGGTGACCCTTATGAATTGACTAACTTTGTTACAAAGCAGTAGTTAAACTAAAAGAATTCTGAAAACAAAAATAAATGCCTTTTGAAATAAATACTTTTAATATAGTGCTTTTGGTATTTGTCGGCCTTTTGTTTGTCTTTGGGGCCGTGTTTTTTTATTTTTACAAGCGCCACCGTTATCACTTAGGCCATGTTATTCCCAGGACTATGGAGTGGGTGTTTTTGGAAATTCAGATGCCTAAAGAATCCTCTGAAGACAAAGACCAGCAAAAGCCCAAGACAGAAGAAGAAAAAAAACATTTAATTGGCATAGCTGAACAGCTGTTTACCACGCTTTCTGAAAGCGGACACAGCAAAGGCTGGCTTTTGGGTAAGGACTACTATAGTTTTGAAATAGCTTGCACAGACAAAAAAATAAGCTTTTATATAAATTGCCCCAAGCATTTGCAGGAATTGGTAGAAAAGCAATTGCAGGCACAATACCCGCATGCTTTTGTAGAAGCGGTAAAAGGTTATAATCCATTCCAAAAAGGCGGGCAGGTGGAAGCGGAAGAATTAGTTTTAAACAAAAAATATTTTTATCCTTTCCGTACTTACAAAACTATGGAGTCAGACCCGCTTAATGCCATAACCAATGCAATGAGTAAACTTTTGGAAAACGAGGGCGCAGCGGTACAGTTTATTTTAAGTCCGGCCGGCACAGCCTGGCAGGGAAAACCCAGGCACATGGCTTTAGAAGTCCAGCAAGGGAAAAATCCGGAGTTGGTTGAAAAAGGGCATTTTTACAGAGCGGTTATGGGGTTGCTTAAAGGCTTTGGCGGAATGGCCGCGGGGGTAAAAGGCGGGGGACAAAATCAGTCGCATAAGCATAAAGATTTAAGCGGATACTATTCGCCAATTCAGCTTACCCCAATGCAGCAGGAAATAGTAAAGAAACTTGAAGAAAAAGCCAGCCGTCCGGGGTATAAAGTTAATGTCAGACTTATAACTTCATCTGCCACACCCGGCCAGGCTCAGAGCCATATGCGTAATTTAATGGGCGCATTTTTGCAGTATAATATGCCCCCATTTAACGGTTTTAAACACAAAAAAAGAAATAAGGAAGAAATAGTTAAAGATTATATTTTTAGAGTTTTTAGGGATTATGGCTTAAAAACCGTTTTAAATACCGAAGAGCTGGCAAGCCTGTGGCATTTGCCAACGCCGTATATTGAAACGCCAAACATTAAGTGGCTGGTTTCTAAAAAAGCCCCGCCGCCTTTAAATATTCACAAAGAGGGTTTGTTAATTGGTAAAAATATTTATAGAGGCGTGGAGACCCCAATTTTTATGGGCAGGGAAGACCGTAGGCGCCACACCTACGTGCTAGGTCGCACGGGCAGCGGCAAGTCTGTATTGCTTGCCAATATGGCCATTCAGGATATAAAAAATGGGGAAGGTTTGTGCGTGGTTGACCCTCACGGGGATTTAATACAGGATATTTTACAAAATGTGCCTAAAGAACGGGCGGAGGACATTATAGTCTTTGAGCCGTTTGATATGGACAGGCCACTCGGCTTAAATATGCTGGAAGTGGACAGCGAAGAGCAAAAAGATTTTGCGGTGCAGGAAATGATATCTATATTTTATAAATTAGTTACTGATCCTGCTATGCTTGGTCCTATGTTTGAACACAATATGCGCAACGCAATGCTCACGCTTATGGCGGACGAAGAGCATCCCGGCACTATTACAGATATCCCGAGGATATTTACGGACACAGATTTTCAGAAATATAAGGTGGAAAAGCTAAAAGATCCGGTGGTAAAACTTTTTTGGGAAAAGGAAATGGCAAAAACCTCCGACTTCCATAGAAGCGAAATGCTTGGCTATTTAATTTCCAAAGTCGGGCGTTTTGTGGAAAATACCATGATGCGCAACATAGTCGGCCAAAGCAAGAGCGGCTTTAATTTTAGGAAAGTTATGGACGAGGGCAAAGTTTTGCTGGTGAATTTGTCTAAGGGCCGCACGGGTGAAATAAACGCCAAGCTGCTCGGGCTTATACTAGTTTCTAAAATCCAAATGGCCGCGCTTTCCCGCGCAGATGTGCCGGAGGAAAAAAGAAAAGATTTTTATTTATATGTAGACGAGTTCCAGAATTTTATAACCGATGCCTTTGCTTCCATACTTTCTGAGGCCAGAAAGTATAAGTTAAATCTCATCATCGCACACCAATATTTGGGGCAACTGGAAACTCAGGCCGGAGCTCAAGGCGCGGCCAGTAAAGACTTGCGAAACGCAGTGTTCGGCAATGTTGGGACAATGGTGGTGTTTAGAACCGGCGCCGAAGACAGCGAAGTTTTGGGTAAAGAGTTTGCGCCTACCTTTAACCAGTTTGATTTGGTGAATATAGACCGTTACAACGCCTATGTCAGGCTTATGGTAAACGGCACGGCCAGCAAGCCCTTTAATATGGCAACTATGCCGCCGCAAAAATCAGGCACAGAGGAATTGGCGCAAAGCATCCGCCAACTTTCGAGGCTTAAATTTGGCAGACCCAGATCCGAGGTTGAGGCGGAAATGTTGGAAGCCGGCAATGTGGCGGAAAGTATGAGCGAAGGTTTGCCCGATGTAGAAAGAGGGCTCTAATTAACGTAGCGCAGGGCCTTGCCCTGCAAACAGCAGGCCACGGGCCTGCGCTACATTTGAAATAAAACCTAATTAGGCTTGTAGAATATATTAATAAATGGTATAATATAAGCGAAATATTTAGCTTATATTTAAGAAAGGGAATTTTATGTCAGGCGGACATGGTCATGAACATGAGTCATCTCATTCAGGAGATCATGGTGGAGGTAAGGGCGGGGGATTTTTAAAAGATGTCGCAAAAGCAGTAAGCCCAGTACCAAATATAGAGGAACTGCTTTTTGGGCATCATGGAATTGCTGAAGTCGCGTCGCAGGCTGGGGCTGATCTGGAAGCTGGTCATAAAGTTGTTAAGGGAATTGGTGGGGCTGTCTTGGGGGGGATTGCAGATATTTCTGAAGGTGGAGAAGCGCCTAAACATCATTAATCCACTTTTGCATAAATTTTTACTTGTGTTATAATGTATTAAATAGGAAAAACTATTTGAAACAAAAAATAAAATCACAGATACACAGATTGCACAGATGCCGCAGACACCTATTTAAACAGGTAGTTTGAATTTTAGGGCATTAGTGATATCCGTGTGATCCGTGCGTCAGTGAATATAATATGGACCAAATTTCGAACCTAGCTTTAATAGTGCAGGCAATAGAGTCGGCGGAAAAAAATATTCAAACCGCCAAGAATTTGTTGCGTGATGTAATGGGTATGCCAAACGCCAAGGCTACCTTAGAAAATATAGCCAGCAAGGCGGGGACTTTAAGCGTGTCCGAAGGCGGCAAGGTTATAGAAGGCGTGTTTGACGGACAAAATATGATAGGTCCGGACAAAAAACAATATCCGGTACCGGCTAACTATGCCTCCAAATCTAAATTAGTGGAAGGCGACGTGCTGAAATTAACCATCTCTGACGACGGCTCTTTTATATACAAGCAAATTGGTCCGGTTGAACGAAAGAAAATGCTCGGCATTTTAATGCTAGACGACAAAGGTGATTTTAGAGTTATGGCCGAGGGCAAGCCGTATAAAGTTTTGCTCGCTTCTTTAACTTACTTTAAGTCAGAACCGGGAGATGAAGTAACTATTATAGTGCCCGAGGAGCACGATTCAGACTGGGCAGCCGTGGAAAATGTTATAAAGAAAGGCGCTGGGACGTCGCATACCGATATGGAAATGGGGGTAAGTGGAAGGAAAGTTAAGTTAGACGAAGACGAAGAAATGTAAATCACAGATGCACTGATAAAATGCAGATTACACAGATATAAACAAAATTTATAAAAAATGTCTCAACAATTTAATTTTTTTTTATTGTTTATTACAGGATTAATATTCGATTAATATTCGGCTGAGCGCTTTTTTACTCATATAATCAGTTCACCAACAACAAATCTAAGCAATCCATCCCACAAGGTGTATTAAGGGGTCCAAAACTAGATGGAAAATCTAATAGATAATCAAGTTCAATCGAACACGCTAAAATTAAAAATAACTGCTTTTTTGGAAAAAAAGCCGGTAATTTATCAATTTTTCCGTTTCGTCTGTATAGGTTTTTTGAATACCGCTCTTAATTTTTTAATACTAAATTCGATTTCTAAATTTTTAAATATAGATCGAGGTTGGTCTTTGGGAGGTGTTTCGGTAATATCCTTTTGCGCCGCGGTAATTCAAAGTTATCTTTGGAACAGAACTTGGACTTTTGGCAATGAAATGGGTGTAACGCTCTGGAAAAATGTTACCAGGCTTATTTTGGTCGGAGCTCTTGGGGTTATAGGAATAATTTTTGTTTTAATCGGGTCTCGTTTTTCAGCCCCTGCTATTTTTTTTGCTCTTGCTCTAATTGTTTATTTAATTTTTGAAAGCGTTTTGTGGAAGGTTTTTGGTTTTCATTTGTCGGATTGGGATCATGAAGGGCATTCTTTTGTTGTGTTTTTTATTGTCACTTTAATTGGACTAGGCATAAATTTTTCTCTAATATCCTTTATATCGGAAAATTTGCGTCTAACCGGTTCAGACTTGGACAAAAATATAGCCGCGGCTCTGGCCACCGGCGTCTCTTTATTTTGGAATTTTACGGGTTATAAAGTTATTGTGTTTCGGAAGTAAATATATATTGGATATTTTGATATTATAAACCCAGAAGTATGGGTTTTTTGTTTTTATGTAAGACGGTGGTATAATCCAATAAGGATATTAGATATTGGGATATTAATCTTTCCCACTTAATATGTAATATCAATGAATATCCGAGTATCTTTCTTATGGCTGTACTTTACCGAAAATATAGACCTCAAACTTTTGCTCAGGTTGTTGGTCAAAAAGCAATAATTAAAACCCTTAAAAACCAAATCGCCGGGGGTGCTTTTGCCCATGCTTATTTATTTATTGGCAGCAGAGGAGTTGGAAAAACCAGCGTGGCTAGGATATTCGCAAAAAGCGTTAACTGTCTGAATAATCAACCCTCTCTATCCGCCCTGTCGGCCGGACATCTCCCCCCAGATGGGGAGAAAAATAATGTACAGGCTTCGCCTGGTGCTTTGGGGGATGCGTGCGGGGAGTGCAGTGTTTGCAAGGCAATTGAAAACAACAACTTTATTGACCTAATAGAAATAGACGCGGCTTCCAATACCGGGGTAGACAATGTCAGGGATATTATTGACCACGTTAAATTTTCTCCAACCTTAGGCAAATATAAAGTATTTATAATAGACGAAGTGCATATGCTTTCCAAAGGCGCTTTTAACGCGCTTTTAAAAACTTTAGAAGAACCTCCCAAACACGCTATATTTATTCTGGCTACCACGGAAATTCAAAAAGTTCCGGCTACTATAATTTCCCGCACCCAGCGGTTTGATTTTAAAGCATATTCAGCGGCAGATATTAAAGAGCATTTAAAAAATATTGTAAACAAAGAGAATTTAAGCTACCCGGAAGAAGTTTTAGATTTAGTCGCCCAAAACGCGGGCGGCGGAATGCGCGACGCGCTTTCTATTTTAGACAAGATTTCAACTCTGGGGAACAGCACTTCGTTGGGCGACATTAGAACAATTTTAGGAATCACGGACACAGCACTGTTAGCTGAACTTACAGAGCTTATTTCTGAAGGAAAGGCCAATGAAATTCCGGAATATTTTGACCGTTTGCTGGAAGCCGGAGTTGATTTTAACGCTTTTAACAAAGATTTCTTAGAACACTTAAGAGTCTTAATGGTTAAAAAAATTACAGGGCAGAATGAGGGGGTTTTACAGAATTTAAGCATTAGCGAGATTATTTTTATAATCCGGCTGTTTTTAAAGTCGTTTAAAGATCTGCAAGGCGCTCCCAGTCCTGAAATACCCCTTTTGCTTGCCGCGATTGAAGGGGCTTTAAAAAAAAAGCCAAATAATATAATTCCAGCACCACAAAGGGAAAAAACAGAAGTAACCGAACAGCCGATTATCAAAGTGCAAAATCAAGAGTCTATAAAGCCTGATTTAGAACCGCAAAGCGAAATTTTAAGCCGGCTTGACCAAAATGTTAGTTTGAAAGAAGTTTTAGATTTTTGGCCAAAAGTCGTTCTTAGAATTAAAGACAAAAACGGCCCCCTAGGTAGTATGCTTAAGGCAGCCCAAATAATTGGCGTAAATAACGGAAAAATTGTAATAAGCGTAAAATATCAGTTTGATAAAAAAACTATTGAAAAAAACTTAAATTTTATTACCCAGGAAATAACAGAGGTTAGCGGTAAAAATTTGGGCATTGTTGGAGAATTGCCTGACAAAATTACGGAAGGGCAAAACCCAGTTGCGGTTTTAAGTGACGCGCTGAAAATTTTTGGCGGGGAAATAATTGAATAAAACCAATGACAAAAATTAAATAATTGACAAAAATGACAAAAATGAAATACACTAAAGGCATAGTTCGGTGTTATTTTTGTCAATATTGTTCAATCTTTCCCGCCTGCCAACGACTAGCTTTTTGTTGATAAATATCTGTTTTGTTTTTATTCTAAACATTAATTTTGGCGGGCAGGTAAATCTTGTCAATTAAACTGTGCTAGAAACAAAAGAACAAAAACAATATTTTGGAATAGTAATTGTGTTAATACTTTCTTTAATCGGCGTTTCTTTCTGGAACCGCACGTCTTTTAAATTTACCGACGAAAAAAAATACACTCAAAATAATACCGATGTAGAACTTGCAAGAAAATATTTAGCTTACGTAAACAGCCTTCCCATAGACAAAGCGGCGAGTAAAGATTTATTTCAGACTATTATTACTGACCAGGAAATAAAACAGGAAGTTGAAAATGCTTTAAAATCCAACCAGCCGTTACAACTTACCCAAATAACCGAAGGCAGTATAAAAATTTCGGAGGACTCAGGTAAACCGGCGGTGGAAAAATACTTGAGTGAAACTGTGGGTCAGGCAATAGATTTTAACAACAAATCAGCTCAGTTTCAGACGACTTTATTTACCGGTGACAAAGATAGCCTTAAAAAAGCGCAGGAGTTTTATAGTAATTACAAAGACCAACTTTTAGCTGTTTTGGTTCCAAAGGAAGCGGAAAGTCTGCATAAAGACATAGTGTTAGCCGTAGAAAGTTACGGCAGGCTTTTAAACGTATCGGAAAATTACGACGCCTCGGATTACACAAAAAATGACGAGCTTTGGCCAAATGTCTACCAAAATTACACCGCAATAAACGAAGCCACAAAGAATTATTCAAGCGAGTTAACTAAGCTGACAGGCAAATATAAAATAGCAAGTATTAGCTTGCCCAAAAATTTTGCCGCTTCCCAGAGGTCAAAAATTCCCTTTGTAAAAACCGCGCATGCGTTTTTAGGAATCGGCGACGTAACTATTACAGTGGGTGATATACCAAGAATTATTATGGACGCTATAAAAGAAGGTCTGCGTAGCGCATTTGTTTCTTTTATGGGAACAATGCTAAATAAGCTCATTGCCAAAATTGAGAGTAATTATATGATCGCCAATTTTTTGTACTACTCGGATGCGCTTGTTGCCGGGCAATACACCGACGACTACTTAAATAAGTATGTTCAATTGCAGTCCGACAGGCAAATTATAAAGCGGTTTATACCGCAGCTTTCCTGTGGAAGAAATACCGCAGATTTAAGGCCTGTTTTTGAAGCTAAAGCAAAAGACTATTTGGGTTTTACCCCTGAAAATATTAGCCCTAACGACCCTGACTACTATTCCAAAATGGCAAAAGTGGGTGATTTTATGGCTTCCCCAACAGGTTGGCAGGTTTATTATCAGGATATTGCCGACCAGGCAAAAAGTGAAGCAGAGAAAAATGCAGACAGAGAGTTAAGCAGCGAGGGTCTTAAGGCAGCGCGCGATACCGCTAAGAGTGGTTTGGCAAAGTCGGTGGGCAGCATAGTAAGCGCGCAGCGGGCAAGTTTTTCAGCTCTTTTACAACTTGGCGCTCAGAACGCGGAAGGCATGATTAGCGGCTTTGTTTCGCAGTTAACCCAAACTTTAATAAATAACTTTGTATTTAAAGGCGTAACCGGCGGGCCCGCCGGAGGTGTTGGGGTTCTTAAAGAGCAGGCAACTTGCGTTGCGGTTGCTCAAATTCAGCCAATTTTAGCTTTAGATCAGACGCAATATATACAACCACCTCCTCCTCCGACTGTAGACGAAGTTTATTGCCAGCAAAATCCTTCCGATGTGTCGTGTTTGCCACGCTAAAAATACAAATCCTTAAAAACCGCTTTAAAAAGGCGGTTTTTTGTGTTATAATATATGAAATTTTGAAATACAGGGAATAGAATGTTGTATTAGAAAATACAACAATTAAATTTAAAAAAATATGGAGAATACAAAGGAAAATAAACCATTAGGAGAATTAAAAGAACCGCCTCATCCGGCTCTTCAATCAGATAATTTAGAACCTAAGCACCACAGCTCGCTGTTTATAGCGGTAATAGTTTTAAGCTTAGTTTTTGGGGCACTGGGAGGCAGCGCGGCTACTTCTTATTTGTTAAAAAACGGCAGTTTAAACACTTCAAATAAGCCTGGAATTTTAAGCAGTAAAAAAATTACTCTAGCAGAAGATTCAGTAATAATTGACGTTGTAAAAAAATCCCGTCCTGCCGTGGTTTCAATCGTGGTCAGTAAAGACTTAAGTAAACTTCCCGGTTATGGCATTAGTCCTTTTGGCGATGACTTTTTTTCCCCATTTTTTGGGTTTCCATCCGCCGGTAATTCCGGTGGTCCGGATATTCAGCAAGTCGGCGCGGGTAGCGGGTTTTTAGTTTCAGCAGACGGGCTTATTTTAACCAACAAGCATGTGGTCGACGACACGTCAGCCAGCTATACTGTTTTAACCAATGACGGAAAAAAATACGATGCAAAAGTACTGGCGAGAGACCCGCTTAATGATTTAGCCATAGTAAAAATAGAAATAAGCAACGCGCCTTTTTTACAATTGGCAGACTCTTCAAAATTGCAGGTCGGCCAGTACGTTATTGCTATAGGCAACGCGCTGGGCGAATACCAGAATTCCGTTACCAGCGGAATTGTAAGCGGAATAGGGCGTAGCATAACAGCGGGCGGAACGGGCGGCTCAGAAAGCCTTGAAGGGGTTATTCAAACTGACGCAGCCATAAACCCGGGCAACAGCGGAGGACCGCTATTAAATTTGGAAGGCCAAGTGGTTGGAATTAATACCGCGGTAGATATGCAGGGTCAGCTTGTCGGATTTGCCATACCTTCTAACGACGCGCAAAAAGATTTAGCCAGCTTTCAAAAAAACGGCAAAATTAGCCGTCCTATGCTTGGGGTCAGGTATATAATGATAAACCAGGCGCTTGCGGACTCTCAAAAACTACCTAAGAATTTTGGCGCTTTAATAGTAAGGGGTGAAAAAGTTACGGATTTTGCTGTTTTACCCGGCAGCCCGGCTGACAAGGCGGGTTTGGGTGAGAATGACATAATTTTAGAGGTAGAAGGACAGAAGGTTGAAGGTGAAAATACTTTAGCCAAGCTTCTTAAGAATTTTAACACCGGCGACGAAGTCAGTTTAAAAATTTATCATAAAGGGGATGAGAAGACGGTTAAGGTGAGGCTTGAGGATAGCAAATAAAATTATTCTAATTAACCTAATTATACTAAATAATTTCTAATTCTAATTTCTAATGTCTAAAATCCTAGGGATCGACTATGGCTCAAAGAGGATTGGTTTGGCAATTTCTGATGAGACAAAAACTTTTGCGCGGGAGTTAACTATTTTGTCGCCAAAGGAATTTTGGGAGAAAATTACGGGAGTTATCGAGGAACATCAAATTACCCAAATTGTTTTGGGCTGGCCGCTAAATATGAGCGGGGAAATGACAAAAAAGACGGAAGAAATTTCCGGTTTCAAATTGCAAATTACAAAAAAGACAGGTTTGCCGGTAGAAACTATAGACGAGCGATTAACATCTGTTATGGCAAAAAATATAAGCGGAAGTAAAAAAGATTTAGACAGCCTTGCCGCGCAAATACTTTTACAAAATTATTTAGATAAGAAAAAGAATTAGCGGTCTGGAATTAGGAATTATGGTTTTAAATTTATAATTCCAATATAATGCATAGTTCGGGGGTGGAGTAAAAACAATAGAACTCGGGCAGTTTTGAACCGCCCGAGCCCAGGAAGCTAATCTCTGTCACAACTCCCGTCGTCAGTGCCCCCGAGGTAGAAAGCTCCGACAACAAAAACGATCAGCAAAAACAACACAAAACCGGTACCTTGATCCATTTGAGCCCTCTTTTCAGATTTTATATTAATAATTTTGTCGGTAGATTGTCAATAATAAGTAAATTTAATCCAACCACTGTTAAGTTTTATGAGTGAGTTTCGACAAAATCCCATAACAAAGTCTTGGGTACTTGTAGCTCCGGGGCGGAACAAACGGCCGGATGAGTACAAGACCTACAGCGTTATGCACGGCGTGCCGGAGCATGACGAAAAATGCGTGTTTTGTCCGGGCAACGAAAATTTAAACCCGGAAATAGAGAGGTTTGATTATTATGGTAAACTGATAGAAAAGAACAGTCCTGACTGGGATATAAGAATCATTCCAAACAAATTTGCCAGTTTAGAACATTCAGCCAGCTACAGCCATAAAGAATTTTATGTTTCTCATTCGGGAGACGGCGACCACGAAGTAATTATTACCAGAAAGCACAACGAGCCTGTTTCTTTGCAGTCCATAGGCTTAGTTGAGAGCACTTTAAAAGTTTTTGTCAGAAGAATAAACGAACTGGACAAACATAAGGAGCTGGCGTACATTCAAATATTCCACAACCACGGGCGTGATGCCGGAGCAAGCATAATCCACCCGCATTACCAATTAATGGCAACTCCTATAGTACCTTCGCACATTCATAACGAAATTGTGGGTTGCCAGCATTATTTTGGCGTTCATGGCACGGACATTTACGGCGATATGTTGAAAGAGGAGTTAAAAGTAAAAGACAGAATTTTGTATGAGAGCGATCATTTTGTGGTTTTGTCCGCATACGCCTCCCGCCAGCCTTTTGAAACTTGGATTATTCCAAAACGCCAGTCTGCTCGTTTTGAGGAAATGACGGAAGACGAAATAAAGCACTTGTCTTTTGTGTTAAAAGTTACTTTAGGCCAGCTATACACTAAGCTTTCCGACCCGCCCCTAAATTTTTATATTCACAATATGCCGCTTAGGCGTGAAAGCAAAACTTACAATGAAAAAGCATATCGCTGGCACTTAACAATTTTTCCTAGAATTACAATGTGGGCAGGGTTTGAATTTGCCACCGGCATACCTGTAAACCCGATCCCGCCGGAAGTTACTGCAAAGTTTTTAAAAAGCAATACATAAATTTTTTATGAAAAAACTAATTATCGCCAACTGGAAATTAAACCCAACCACTTTAAAGGAAGCGCAGAAGCTTGCGGCTGCTATATCCCGCACAAAAAAAAATACCGTGGTTTTGTGCCCGCCTACCATCTACGTATCTAATATCCAATATCCTAACTTAGGTTCCCAAGACTGTTTTTGGGAGGAGAAGGGTGCTTTTACCGGACAAGTTTCCCCTTTACAATTAAAGTCTTTGAAAATTAAATACAGCATAATAGGTCATAGCGAGAAAAGAGCGACCGGCGAAACTGACGAAATGATAAATGCCAAAACGAAGGCGGCGTTGGCCAATGCGATTACGCCGGTAGTATGCGTTGGTTTTGGAACAAAAGTTGAGCAGGACGATTTAGAAGTAACCGATGTAATAAAACAGCAACTAGATACGGATTTAAAAGGAATAGAAGTTTCTAAAGTTGTGGTCGCTTATGAGCCGGTTTGGGCAATTGGCACAGGCAAAGTGGCTAGCCCTGAACACGCAGAGACAATTGGCCTTTTTATAAAAAATCGTTATGGTGTAAAAAAAGTTTTATATGGTGGCAGCGTAAGTCCTACAAATGCCAAAGGATTTTTGGAACAAAGAAATGTAGACGGGCTTTTGGTTGGCGGTGCCAGTTTGATCCCTAGTTACTTTAACGAAATAATCGACATGTGATAACATGTCGTCCTGAGCGAAGCGAAGGATCCTTTTTAAGAAAATATAAAATTAACACGCAGTTCTTTCCGCGTTGTCTCGCGTAAAGTTCCGCGCCAATCAGCGCTACATATGATATTTATCGCATCTGACCACGCAGGGTTTGAACTTAAAAACCAAATTATTGAATATTTAAAATCAAAAAGTTTGGAAGTTGAAGATTGTGGAGCGTTTGTTTTTGATAAAGACGATGATTATCCGGATTTTTGTTATCTAGCAGCAGAAAAGGTAGGCAAGAATCCGGGAAGTATGGGTATAGTTTTGGGTATGTCAGGAAACGGGGAAGGTATAGTTGCTAACAAGGCAAAGGGCGTTAGGGCCGCACATTATTATGGTGGCCACGAAGAAATTATTTTGCTTGCGCGCAAACATAATAACGCAAATGTACTTGCCTTGGGCGCTAAATTTTTAAGTTTTGAAGAAGCAAAAAAAGCAATAGATTTATTTTTAAATACTGAATTTGAAGGTGGAAGGCATGAGCGGAGAGTAAAAAAAATTAATAATTTAGAAAATGAATAAGGGTTTTGAAAAGGTTGAGAATGAAAAAATAACTAGAGAGCTGGGGCATTTTACTCAAGAAAAATTGTTGGGGCACCGTTTTCGTTTAGTAAAAGAAGGAAAAGATGTTCGCGATGCAATTAGGGAACTCTTCACAGAACAGCACAGGTTATACCCTGAATTTATTGGGGTAGGGTTCCTTGGTTCTCAGATTAAAGGCTATGCTAAACCTGATAGTGACTGGGATTTAAATTTATTATTTGACGAAGGAAAAAAACAGTATTCTGATATTAGTGATTCACTTACTCCGGTCAACAGGGCGTTTGAAGAATTCTCTGATAAAAAAAATATTGTTTTTGGTAAAGACTATAGTTATCCCGAAGTTAAGTTTTCAGTATATGATGGCGCGCGTTTATCCAGGGATATGTCTGATTTGTCTAAAAATTTAACCGATAAGAGAGATGATGATTTAAGGACTATAATTTTGGATGGATATGTTAGGTTGTTTTTGCCCTATATTGGGATATGAACGAAATTAAAAGAATTAGGAAAGAATTTTTTGATGCCCTACACGTGGAGTCTGGTAAGCAAGAAGTTATTGCTGATAAGATATGGGAAGAAGTTGTTAAAAGACTATTTGTTTTGGAAAATGTTCGCACAATCCAAAAAGATTCAAATTTTAGTAATCATCCGCGCTATAATTTGTACCCCCACACATACAAAAAAGCACGTCAATATTTTTTAGGACAAAAGTAATATGGCTATTATAATTCCCGCAATTTTGGAAAAAACTAAGGAAGCTTTTAACGAAAGGCTGAATTTGGTATGTAAAATTCCCGGTCTGAGTAAAATACAGGTAGATTTTGGGGACGGGGAATTTATAGAAAATAAGCTTTTAGAAGCAGGAGAAATGGATACTTTAAACCCGGCCTTTGAATGGGAAGCACACTTAATGGTAAAAGCGCCAAATGACTTTTTAGACTATCAAATTTGCGGGTTTAAAACTTTAATTGTGCATTATGAGGCTTTTTCATCGGCAAAAGAACTTAAAGAATCGCTTGCTTCAATAAAAAGTATGGGTTTTAAGACCGGTGTGGCTATAAATCCGGATACGGAAGTAAATGTCTTAAAAGACATTACTGCCGATCAATATTTAGTTATGAGCGTGGTGCCGGGCAAACAGGGACAAGCTTTTATAGAATCCACCCCAGACAAAATAGCTCAACTGCGCGCTCTTATGCCCCATGCTATAATAGAAGTGGACGGCGGAGTAGGAGAAAGCAATATAAAAAGCCTAAAAGATGCCGGCGCGGATTTAATATGCGTAGGCAGCGCTTTGGTAAAAGCGGACAATTTAAACGTGGCGTATGAAAAATTGCAGAAGGAGATAAATTGAAAGAAACGTACGATATCTTTACAGGTACCCTCTCCTTTTAAGGAGAGGGTTAGGGAGAGGTTGCAGTAGATGTAGTATACAACCTCTTTGTCACTCGGATACACTCGTGACATCTCCCCTTAAAAGGGGAGAGACTAAAAACATATGGATACTGCCAAAAGAGTTATACCAGAGCCATATTTAACCAATTCCCGAAGCCTAAGAAAAAATCAGACTCCTTGGGAAAGCAAGCTTTGGTATTATTTAAGAGCTGGTAGGTTTTATGGGTTAAAATTTAAGCGTCAAATGCAAATTGGACAGTATATTTATGATTTTAGTTGTAAAGAGAAAATGCTCTTAGTGGAGGCAGACGGAGGACAGCACAGCGAGCAAGAAATATCGGCTTACGATAAGCGAAAACAACAGTACGCAGAAAAAATAGGCTACAAAGTTTTAAGATTTTGGAATAATGAAATAGACACAAATATTCAAGGAGTTTTAAGTAAAATAAAAGAAGCATGCGGGTTTTAAAATACAACCTCTCCCTTAATCCCTCCCCTTAGGAGGGGAGGGAAATACCGCAAAAACAAAATGCAAAAACTATCGGTCAACGAACTAAAATACAAATCAAACGATATACGCCAGGACATAATAGAAATGCTGCTAGCAGCCGGAAGCGGACATAGCGCGGGTCCTTTAGGTATGGCAGATGTTTTTGCTTGCCTTTATTTTAATGTTTTAGAACACGATCCGAGGGATCCTAAAATGGAAACTCGCGACCGCCTCATACTTTCCTGCGGCCATATAAATCCGGTTTTGTACGCGACTTTGGCCGAGGCGGGGTATTTTAGAAAAGAAGAACTGCTTACTTTACGAAAGTTTGGCACCAGGCTTCATGGACATCCGCATAATTTAGCTTTGCCCGGCATTGAAACTTCGAGCGGACCGCTTGCTCAAGGCACCAGCCAGGCCTGCGGCATGGCTTACGGTTTGCTTATGGACAGGAAAAAATCCCAAAGAGTGTATTTAATTATGTCTGACGGAGAGCAGCAGGAAGGCCAAACCTGGGAAGCGGTTATGTTTGCCGGCAAATACCGCTTGCATAATATTACCGCTATTATGGACAGGAACAATATTCAAATAGACGGTTATACAGAAGAAGTTATGCCTTTGGAGAATCTACGCCAAAAGTATGAAGCCTTTAATTGGCATGTGCTTGAAGTAGATGGACACAACCACCAGCAAATTATAGACGCCTGTTTTGAAGCAAAAGCTATATACGAAAAGCCGACTTTAATAATTGCGCATACAATACCGGGCAAGGGTGTAGATTTTATGGAATACGACTATAAGTGGCACGGCAACCCGCCAAACAAAGAACAGGCAAAATTAGCATTAGACGAGCTAAGAACTCTACGAGGACAAATAACAAGCGAGCATCAATAAAATATTCAAGTGTTAATTATGAACGAAAAAAATTTTGATATTCATTTAGCTGAAACCGTTTTGACTGAAAGAATCCATAAGATATATAAAGATCATCGTCCTTCAGTTGAACGCTGGATGAAAAAAATTGGTAACTGTAAAACTTATGATGATTTTGAGCAGCTGGCAACAGACTTAGCAATGAAACAAGGTGATTTAGAAAAAGGAATTTTAAGAAGAAGATTGGAGATTCAAAAAACCTGGGTAGAAAGAAAAAAATAAAAGATGAAATTATTAAATCCAAAAATCGGACAAACCGATATTGAACAAGAACCAACACGCAAAGGGTATGGCTTAGGGGCTTTGGATTTGGGAGCGGAAAATGAAAACGTGGTTGTGCTTACTGCTGATTTGGCGGAAAGCACAATGGTTTTAGATTTTGCCAAAAAATATCCTGAAAGGTTTATAGAATGCGGCGTGGCAGAACAAAATATGATGGGCGTGGCAGCCGGACTTGCTTTGTACGGCAAAACTCCGTTTGTGTCTAGTTATGCCACGTTTAGCCCGGGGCGAAGCTGGGACCAATTACGCGTTAGTGTTTGTTACAGTATGGCTAATGTAAAAGTTGCCGGAGCACATACGGGTGTAACCGTGGGTCCTGACGGCGCAACGCACCAGGCTTTAGAGGACGTGGCTATGACAAGGGTATTACCAAATTTAACCGTAGTCGTGCCGTGCGATTCTATAGAAGCGCGTAAATGTACAATAGCGCTAGGGATTATAAAGGGTCCGGCCTATTTTCGTTTAGGCCGTTCAAAAACTCCGGTTATAACCACTGAAAAGACCCCTTTTAAAGTAGGCAAAGCGGAAATATTTAAGGAAGGAAAAGATGTTTCTATAATTGCCAGCGGTCCTGTTTTATATAACGGGCTTTTGGCGGCAATGGAACTAGAAAAAGAAGGCGTAAGCGTAGAAGTTATTAACAATCACACTATTAAGCCCATTGATTCGGCTACTATAATAGCTTCCGCAAAAAAATGCGGAGCAGTGGTAACTTTGGAAGAACACCAAATTATGGGCGGCTGCGGCTCGGCTGTGTGTGAGGTTTTAGCTATGAACTACCCCGTGCCGGTTGAAATGGTTGGTATGCCTAACAGTTTTGGCGAAAGCGGCCAGCCTGAAGAATTAATTGAAAAGTACGGGATGGGGAAAAAAGCGGTAATAGAAGCGGTTAGGAGGGTGGTAAAGAGGAAAGCTGGGTAGATGCACGTAGGAGCACTTAATATTATTCGACCTTGTGATACTATTAAGTACGTAAAATTTTGGGTTCTCGACAAGCTCGAACACTAAAATTTTTAAGCAATGACCAAAGAAAACTGGAAATGGTATGTGTATATTGTGGAGTGCCTGGACGATACTTTTTATACCGGAATGACTTGGAACCACGATATTCGCGGAAATCAGCATTTGCTTGGAGAAGGTTCGGAGTATACCAAGAAGCACGGAGTTAAAAATATAGTTTATATTGAAGAATTTGAAAATTTGGAAGAAGCAAGACTTAGAGAAAAGCAAGTTAAAGGTTGGGGCCAGAAAAAGAAAAGAAAATTAATTAGCGGAGAGTGGGGTAAATGGGTGTAAGCAAAATATTCTTCGACTTTATGGAGAAGATATTTTGCTAGACTGATGAAAGCAAATAATAGGTTCTCCACAAGGTCGAACACTATTATTTGCCACCCATTTACACAGGCTTTGGATGACACAAAAACACAATGTCTATTTTTTCTTTACAAATCAAAAAACAGTTAGTTTGGTTCTTTGCGCTCTTCATATTTATGTTGTTGCCAGAAATTGGCCTGGCTTTGTGGCCATTAGAATTTTCAAATTCCGAAGGGATACTATTTTTTGCTGCAGTACTCGCTATTCCATTTATAGGAGTTTTATTTTTATGTTTATGTTTACATCTTCTTATAAAGATATTTTTTCCAAAACAAACAAAGTTATTAAGTGCAATTAAACTGATTTCATTGTTAATATTTATATTTATGGTGGTTTATATAGTTTCTATGGTTTTATAAAGGAAACAGATTGAAATCTGTGTAACCTGCATTTTATTTGTGTATCTAAGAATATATGTTTGACATAATATCCATCGGCGATGCCACAATAGACACCTTTTTATTTGTTCATGACGTTGAGGTTAAAGAAATCGACGGCAAACAAAAAGCCCTTTTGAATTGGGGAGACAAATTGCCGGTAGATGAATTATATAAGTCGGTAGCCGGCAATGCTGCTAATAACGCTGTTGGAAGCTCAAGGCTTGGCCTTAAAGCGGCTTTTTATACGGTACTCGCTCATGACACAGGCGGAAGGGAAATTGTGCATAAAATGAGAAAAGAGGGCGTTTCTGACAGGTTTATTGTAATAGATGACAAGCACGGCACTAACGCTTCTTATGTTTTAAGTTTTAAGGGCGAACGAACAATTTTTGTTTATCATCAGCACCGTAACTACAAACTACCCAAATTTCCCGCCTCTGCTTGGGTGTATTTAACCAGTATGGGTGAAGGTTTTGAAAAAATTTATAAAGATTTGGCAAAATATTTAGACAAATACAAAGTAAAATTAGGCTTTAATCCGGGGACCTTTATGCTAAGGGCAGGTCCTAAGACCAATGAAATAATGCTTAAGCGTACCAGTGTGCTATCATTAAATATAGAGGAAAGCCAGGCGTGGGTGGGCGACTGCGGTAGGGATCCGGAAGAACTTTGCAGAAGGCTTGGTAAGTTAGGCCCCAAGGCAATAGCGCTTACAGACGGTAGGCGGGGTGCGTATAGTTATAGCGCGGAAGGGTTTTACTATTGCCCCGAATACCCGGGCGAGCGTGTGGAAGCCACCGGAGCGGGCGACAGTTTTACCACCGCTTATATTGCGGCTTTAAGCCATGGTCTTTCGCACCATGATGCGCTCATGTGGGGGCCGGTCAATGCCGGCAGCGTGGTGCAAAAAGTAGGGCCGCAGGCCGGGCTTTTAACAAGGCGCGAAATAGAAACCAAATTAAAAAAACTAAAGAGTTTTAAGCCAATTGCCATTACAAACGACAAAATAAAACAAAAGGTAATGGAGATAGTGGGAAGGAAAAAAGACTAGCAAAATTCGAAATCCGAATATCGAAATCCGAAAAATAGTTACAGTTTAATATTTAAAAATTTTTTATTTGAATTTGTTTCGAATTTCGTATTTGATGCTTCGAATTTAAATTAATCAAATGCAAAAAATTAAATTAGCAATAAACGGTTTTGGGAGGATTGGCAGGCAGGCTTTTAAAATTGCCATAGAAAAACCGGAAATAGAGGTTGTGGGTATAAATGATTTAACTTCCACAGAAGTGTTAGCGCATTTATTACAATATGATAGCAATTACGGTAAGTTTAAACATAAAGTTTCTTTTGACCAAAATCATATTATTGCGGACGGAAAAAAATATCCGGTGTTTACGGAAAAAGAGCCGCAAGCTCTGCCTTGGGGCAGGCTGAATGTGGACGTGGTTATAGAATCCACCGGTCGTTTTACAGACAGTGAAAAAGCAAGCGCGCATATAAAAGCCGGAGCAAAAAAAGTTATTATTTCCGCGCCGGCTAAAGACGAAGGCATAACCCCCACCATAGTCCTTGGCGTTAACCAGGAAGAGTACCATAAGCAAAATATTATTAGCAATGCTTCTTGTACCACAAACTGCATAGCACCGGTTTTAGATGTGCTGCACAAAAAATTTGGCGTGGAAAAGGCGTTTATGTCTACTATTCATAGTTATACAGCCGAGCAAAACTTGGTAGACGGGCCTCCGCCAGGCGGAAAATCAACTGACCTCCGTCGTGCCCGTGCAGCGGCAGTAAATATAATTCCCACTTCAACCGGCGCGGCCATTTCCGCAACTCAGGCAATACCAGAGCTAAAAGGCAAATTTGACGGCATTGCTTTTAGGGTACCGACCCCTGTTGGCAGCCTTTCTGATTTTACTTTACTGCTTAAAAAGAAAACCACCAAAGAAGAAGTTAACGAGGCCTTTGAAGACGCGGCAAAGCTTCCGCATTATAAAAATATACTCATTGCTTCGCGTGAACAATTGGTTTTGCAAGACATAGTCGGCAACCCGGCATCAAGCATAGTAGATTTGTCGCTAACCCAGGTTATAGACGGTAATTTTGTAAAAGTTATTGCCTGGTACGACAACGAGTTTGGGTATTCAAACAGGCTGGTGGAGGAAGTTGTGTTAGTGGGAAAGTAAACTACCAGAACTACAGAATTAAATGTACTACAGATGCCTACAGAAACTAAGTTTAAAAAGATGTCAGAATTTTTGTACGGCGATCTTACTTACAAGATCAATGGCATTTTAATTGAGGTTCATAAAGAACTGGGGCCATATGCTAGAGAAAAACAAGTAGCCGATAAAATAGAAATTATATTTAAAAACAGAGCCGTGAATTATAAGAGAGAGGTTAGGATAGGGGATTCTGGTAATATTGCTGACTTCATTATTGAAAATAGAATTATTCTAGAATTAAAAACAGTACCTTTTTTAATACAAGAAACATATGATCAGTTAAAGCGTTATTTAATTCAAACGAATTTAAAATTAGGTCTATTAGTAAACTTCCGCGTCCCCAGATTACAAATAAAGAGAGTTTTAAATCCAAATAATATTTAATATACGATTCTGTAGGTATCTGTAGATTCGTATATGTCTGTAGTTTTGTAGTTTTATGGCTATTAAATATCTTAAAACATCAACACTTAAAAACAAAACTGTTCTTTTGCGCGTAGACGTTAACGTGCCTATAGAAAACGGCAAAGTTTCCGACGCTTTTAGAATTGAGCAGGTTGTGCCAACCATAAAACATTTGCTAAAAAATAAAAATAAAGTTATAGTTTGCGGGCATTTGGGCAGGCCAAAGGGCAAATGGAATGAAGAATTCAGCCTAAAACCGGCGGCAAAGCTAATGGCGGATTTTTTGGAACTTAAATTCATTGAAACAGACCATAGGGTTCCGGATTACCATGCACGGCATTTAATTTTTTACACCGGAAAAATCACGGAAGACAAGCATCAAAAACAAATAAAGGCAATTTCTGAAAAAGACATTGTATTTTTAGAAAACTTAAGATTTTATAAAGGGGAAGAAGAGAACGACCCGGTATTTTCTAAAAAACTTTCAAATTTAGCGGATGTATATGTAAACGACGCTTTTGGCGTTGACCATAGGTCTGCGGCTTCTATAGTGGGCGTGACAAAATATTTAAATTCATATTGCGGGCTTCTTTTAGAAAAGGAAATTAAGTCTTTGGACGCTCTTATTAGGCACCCAAAAAGCCCCTTTGTGGTTATGACCGGCGGTATAAAACTTTCAGAAAAAGTGGGAGCACTCGAAAATTTAGGCAAAAAGGCAGATAAAATTTTAGTTTCCGGGGGAGTGGCAAATTTAATTTTTCAAACCAAGGGTTTTGAAATAGGGATTTCCCGCGTAGAGGAAGGCGAAAGGAAAACCGCTATGCAAATAGCAAAGAATTATAAAAACAAATTGGTTTTACCCGTAGATGTTGTGGTGGCAAATAAAGAATTAAAAAATATTCGTTCCTGCGCCCCATACGAGGTAAGAGAAAATGAGCAAATTTTAGATGCCGGCCCAAAAACTATTTTGGAGTTTTCTAAACACATAAAAGCGGCTAAAACCATAGTTTGGAGCGGGCCCTTAGGGCTTTTTGAAAAAAAGCCTTTTCACCATGCAACTTTTGCTTTAGCTAGGCTTATTGGTGGTCGGGGTAAAGGCAAAGCGTTTGTGGTCGCTGGCGGGGGAGATACGGTAGATGCTATAAGACAAGCGCACCAATTTGAAAATATAGACCACGTCTCAACAGGCGGCGGAGCTATGCTAGAATACTTAGCCGGCAAAAAACTGCCGGGAATAGAAGCATTAAAATAATGTCAAAGGTGACCCTTGACACAACTTGACACAAATAAAAATGCCAATTCAAAATAAACACAAAAATTTTTCAGTTAATAAGTATTATAAGCTGGTTAGCTTGCTTTTAATTTTTCCGATTTGGTGGACAATAGACTCTAAAACTATTTGGCCAATGGTTTATTTTTGTCTTTTTGGTGTGTTTGGTATGCTTGGTGAAATAATTTTTTTGGAATGGTGGATGAGTTTTTATGAGCAGCCGCTTTATAAATATTCTGTCCAGGGTATTGTCCATTCGTATTCCGCAAGAATTAATTATATTCCATGGGGTGCCGGAGGTCTTTTTTGTTTATGGGTAATAAGCATTTTTTCAAAAATTTTTCCGCAATATGGAATTAGTTTAAACGGTCTAAACTCAGATATATTTTACTACATATTTATTTTATGTTTTTTTGCCGGACTAGCGTTTCAATTTATGGTGAGAGTTGTTATGGAGTTTTTACATCCAAGAAGCTTTAAATTTAAAACAGTAAGACCGTTAAATCAGCTGTTATTTTTGTTCCCTTTTATGTTTGCGTTAACAGTAAGTGGAATTCTTTTTACCGAGGGGTTAATCCTGCTTGCGTTAATAATAGGAATCAGTGCCAGCTTTTTTGAATACCTTTATGGTAAAATTTTGGAGCGAAATTTGGGGACAAAATTTTGGAAATACAAGCCCTTTTCTTTTGACGGCGGGCATTTTACCCCTCTGGTAATAATACCTTTTTCCATATTGGGGTTTTATTTCTGGGCAATTTACGGCATAACAATTTTTTTGTTCAAGTAACATGTTTAAATTTTTTAAAAAAATAAGAGTTATTGTCAGGTTAAACCACATAATTTTTGTGTTTTTTAAGGCAGGGTTTGCAGGAGTTATTTCCGCTTACGGTTTTAAAAAGCACATAAATCCTTTAAAAAAGTTTAGGGGTAAAGAAGAAGAGGAAGAATTGGTTTTGGCCTTAAACTTTAGATTGGCATTGGAGTCATTGGGTCCAGTATTTGTTAAATTTGGGCAAATTTTAAGTACCCGTTCTGACTTTTTGCCTAAAAGTTTTATTAAACAGCTGGAAAAATTGCAGGCAAAAGTTCCGCCTTTTGCTTATGAAAAAGCCGTGGAAATTATTGAGAGGGAGTTTGAAAAGCCTTTAACAAAACTTTTTAAAAAGTTTGATGAAAAGCCTTTCGCCTCTGCTTCTTTGGGCCAGGTATATAAGGCACAGTTACATACCGGAGAAATTGTTGCGATAAAAGTACAAAGACCAAAAGCTAAAGAGCAAATAATGTTAGATACCGAAGTGCTATTAACTTTGGCTCACCTGGCGGAAAAGTATAGCGTGGAAGCAAAAAATTTTAACATTATGGAAACAGTACAGGAGTTTAGGCGCTGGACTCTAAATGAACTTGACTACAGAAAAGAAGCTACAAATTGCGAGATATTTTCCAATTTTTTTAAAAAAGACAAAAATATTTACGGCCCTAAAGTTTTTTGGGATTATTCTTCTTCAAGCGTGCTTTGTTTGGAGTTTGTTGAGGGCAAGCAGTTGTCTGAGGTTATAAAAGATGGTGAGTATCCCCAAAACGAAAAAACACTTCTTGCCAGACATATTGCCGACGCATTTATTAGACAATTTTTTGAATATGGCTATTTTCACGCAGACCCGCATCCGGGTAATATTTTTATTTTACCCGATAAAAAGATTTTGTTTTTAGATTTTGGTATGGTTGGATTTTTAGATGAAAGCTTAACGGCTTTGGGGTCAGCTATGTTTTTGGCGTTAATTCAAAAAGATACCCAGAATCTGGTGGAATTATTTATCAAAATGGAAGAAAATTATGACGAACGCTTAAAAGAACAGAATGTTGGAGATTTAGTTAATATAAATAATTTAAGGAAAGAGCTGAATATTTTAATATTACAGTGGTCTTCGGGCATGTCTGGTCAGTCGGGAAATTTTACCAAACTTTTTTCGCAAATGTTGAACATAGCAGTTATGAATGGGATTAGAGTACCGACAGATTTAACTATGATGGGTAAGGCAATTGTTACTTTAGATGTGGTTGTAAAACAGCTGAGTAATGATTTCAAAATGGAAGAATGGGAAAAACCGACTCTTCAGCGAATTGTGAAAAGAAAGCTTTCTTTAAAGAATTTACAATCCAAATCTCAAAATATGGCAATCATTATTGAAGATCTAATAAAAAGGCTGCCATCGAGTTCGTCTTCTATTATAAGTAATATAGAAAGAGGGCGCTTTGGGATGGAAATTAATACCCAGCAGCTTGTTGATTACGAAAGGCTTTTAAATGCGAATTCAAAAATTAATAGCTACGGTACTCTTTTGGGTGCTATTGTCTTAGCTTCGGCTTTGTTATACCAGGCTGGGAGCCAGCCTAAAGTTTTTGGGTGGACAATTGCCCAAATTGGCTTGTACGGCGGCATTTTGTTAATAACTCTCTTTTTTATAAGCAATAGTAATAAAAGCAAATAGCCTAAAAAATGTCTGACGACAGCTTACAAATTCCAAGGCCGCATAAAATTGGGGGATTACCTTTTTCTGTTGCAAAGAATGGCGAAGAAAAACAGGCGGAAAAGAAAAATCCGGCCGGCATTTTGCCTCAAAAAAATTTACAAACCCCAAGCAGCAAGCCTTTTAAACCTGTGATTGCTCCGAATATTCCACAAAGAATATTGCGGCCAAAGGCCAATAACGACCAAAATTTTTTAGCTGCAAACATGCCAAATGCCCCGATACCTCGCCCTCATAACTTACAAAAGGAACCTGAAATTTTTACAAAGCAGCAACCAGAACAAACATCTTCGAATAAGAAAGAATTAAAAAAAGTTGTTCTGGTAATTTTAGACGGTTTTGGCGTAGCTCCTCCCGCAACCGGCAATGCGATTTTTAGGGCCAGAACACCAACCTTAAACCATATTGTAAATAATTTCCCTTCGTTGACCTTGCAGGCTAGCGGACCCTTGGTTGGCCTGCCTTGGGGACAAATGGGCAACAGCGAGAGCGGGCATTTAAATATTGGAGCCGGCAGGATTGTGGGCGAAGATTTGCCCCGCATAACCATGGCTATACAAAACGGCGATTTTTTTAAAAATCCCATTTTGCGGGGTGCGGTTGAGCACGCCAAAAAAAATAATTCCAAACTCCATTTGCTCGGACTGGTTTCAGACGGCGGGGTGCATAGCTTAGATGAACATATGTTCGCTATTTTGGGACTCTGTTCGGAAATGGTTTTAAATAGGGTCTTTATACATATGTTTACCGACGGCCGCGACACGCCCGAAAGAGTTGCGATGGATGAGCTTAAAAAAGTTAAAGAGCGCATTAACAGAATAGGTGTCGGAACTGTTGCCACGTTAGGCGGCAGGTTTTACACCATGGACAGAGGCGGGCACTATAACCAAACTGAAATGACCTATCAAGCTTTGGTCAATGGCAAGGGTCCCATGGCCGCCTCAGCGGAAGATGTAATTACTCAAAGCTACCAAAAGCAAATTTTTGATGAAATGATACTGCCTACGGTAATAACAAATTTTGACCAAAAACCGTTGGCCACAATAGAAGAAAATGACGCGGTTATTTTCTTTAATTTCCGCCAAGATAGAGCACTCCAATTAACCGAAATGTTTGTGGCGCCGCAAAACGTGCCGGCGGAATTTAGGCACCCGGTTTTGCAGAATTTGTACTTTTGTACAATGACCGAATATTCCCAAAATTTAAAAGGGGTCCATGTTGCATTTCCCCCAATGGATTTAAAAAATAATTTAGCCGAAGTATTGTCTAACAGCGGTTATACCCAGTTTCATATTTCAGAAAGCGAAAAATACGCCCACGTTACTTCTTTTTTTAATTGCGGCAAAACAGACCCCTACCCGGGAGAAGAGCGGCATATTGTAACCAGTCCAAACAACGCCCGCAACTATACCGACAGCCCGCAAATGTCCGCGGAAGAGTTAACAGACATACTGACCCAAAAAATTACCGGAACCAACACTAATTTTTTTGTTGCCAATTACGCTAACTGCGATATGGTAGGGCATACCGGAAATTTACAGGCCTCAATTAAAGCAGTTGAGTTTATTGACCAATCTCTTCGGCAAGTTATGGACGCAGCGCTTTTAAGTAACGCAACTTTAATAATAACCGCTGACCATGGCAACGTGGAAGAAATGATTTCTTCGCAAACCGGGGAAATAGACAAAGACCACACCACTAATCCGGTGCCTTGCCTTTTTGTAAGTAATAGTCTAAAGTTTAAAAATCCCTTAGGGATTAATTTTGAAAGCCTCTCAGGCGAAATGCCAAATGGCGTTATTTCAGACGTAGCGCCCACTATTTTAGCTTTATTTGACTTGCCTAAGCCGGAAGAAATGACAGGCATAAATTTATTGGAAATACTTTAGTAAGTAGTAGGTAGTAAAGTAGTAAGTAGCCGGAGCAATTTGGGCTACCAACTACCAACTACCAACTACCAACTACTCAATGAAAATTTGGAAATTAAAACCCAATATTCCGACAGAACTGGAAGAAGTTTATAAAGATTACCCGGTCCTTTTAAGGCAATTGCTTTTTGATCGCGGCCTTAAGGAACCGGAAGAAATAAAAAAATTTATTAACGCGGACTATACTACAGGGCTTAATAGCCCGTTTTTATTCCGCGATATGGAAAAAGCCGTTAACAGGATATGGCAGGCAATAGAGAATAAAGAAAAAATTACTATTTACGGCGACTATGACGCAGACGCCATAACCGCTAATGCGGTTTTGCGCCAAGCCTTTAATTATTTGGGCGCGGACTGTGAAAGTTATATACCCGACCGTTTTTTGGAAGGGTACGGGGTAAATTTAGACGCCTTAAAAAAAATTAAAGAACATGGTTCAAAAGTAATAATTACCGTGGACTGCGGCACAAATTCTGTAGATGCCGCAGAATGGTGCAAGGAAAATAACATAGACTTAATTATTACCGACCACCATGAAATTATTGGAAATTTACCAAACGCTTTAGCGCTTATAAACCCTAAAAATCAAGACGATAATTATCCGGATGACCAAATTGTTGGGGTCGGCGTGGCTTTTAAACTCGCTCAGGCATTGCTGCAAAATCCGAAATCCGATCCGCCAGCTGGCGGACGAAATCCGAAATCATCCCAAGGGTGGGAAAAGTGGCTATTAGACCTTGTGGCTATAGGCACAGTGGCTGACTGTCATAAGCTTATAGGCGAGAATAGAATTTTTGTTAAGTATGGCCTTAAAGTTTTAGCTAAAACAAAGTGGGTTGGGCTTAGGGCTTTAATGGATTTAGCAAAGCTGGATCCTGCAAAGCAGCCGCTGGATACTTATTCCTTAGGTTTTGTAATTGCACCAAGGATAAACGCGGCTGGAAGGCTTGAACACGCTAATGTTGCCCTGGAACTTTTGTTAGAAAACGATCCCTTAAAGGCAAAAATTCAAGCTCAAAATATTGAAGAAATAAATTTGCGAAGGCAGGAAATAACAGCGCGGATAATGAGCGAAGCGAGAGAAAAAGCCCAAGGAATACTTCACAGGAAGGTTTTGGTGTTAATGGGGGAAAGTTGGCATAAAGGCGTTGTGGGGTTAGTTGCGGGCAAATTAGCCGAAGAATTTTATAAACCCACAATTGTGCTGGAGAAGGGGGAGTTTGAAGCGACCGGGTCGGCCAGAAGCGCGGGGGAATTTAATGTAGTTGAGGCTTTAAAATATTCCGGCCAGCATTTAATCCGCTATGGCGGGCATAAGCAGGCGGCGGGGCTTACCTTGCAAACGGAAAATTTTGAAATATTTTACCAAAGCGTTTTGGATTTTGCGGAAAAGAATATGGAAGAAGATGACGGGCCTGTTTTAAATATTGACGCAGAACTTTCCTCCGAAGACTTACAACTTACAACTTACAACTTGATTGCTTCCTTAGAGCCTTTTGGGGTTGGCAACCCGAAACCAAAATTTTTGCTGAAAAATGCTAAAATATTAAGTAAGCGGGCTGTGGGACAAAAAGCACAGCATTTGCAAATGAAAATTTCTTTAGGCAACAGACAAATTTCCTGCATCGCTTTTAATTTTGGGCCTAAAGACAGCAGTTTACAAATAGGCCAAGAGTTAGATTTAGCCTGTGAATTATTGCAAGATGAATGGAACGGGAATAAGCAATTAAAGTTAAGAATTATAGATATTAGGCAGTTATCATCTTAACTTTTTAACATTTTAACAACGGGGTATTTTGCTTGTGTTAGGATGATAGAATGTTAGTATATACAAATAAATTTTATGAAACTAATAATCAACACAGATGGCGGCTCTAGGGGGAATCCAGGCCCTTCGGGGATCGGTGTGGTTTTTAAAAATGAACAAGGGTTAATAACCGCTGAATTTAAAAAATATATCGGAGAAACTACCAATAACCAGGCGGAATATAGGGCTCTGATTTTGGCGTTGGAAGAAGCAATTAAAATTTCAAATGACAAGTTTCAAATTTCAAACGAAAAGGCGAGCCTAGAAATCCGAATGGATAGTGAGTTAATAGTCAGGCAAATGCAGGGCCGTTATAAAATAAAAGACCAGGGGCTTAAACCCCTGGCTGAAACGGTATTAAAACTTTGTAAAAATTTTGCAAACGTAAATTTCATCCACGTTCCTAGAGTCCAAAATTCAGACGCCGACAGACTAGTAAATGAAGCAATAGACCTTGAAATGACAAAATTAAATTAGCTGACTCATCTTATTTCCAGCATTTTTAATTCGTTCCCGTCCAATACAAATAAGCGGTGATTGTCTTCGTCGGGAAATATTTTTATTATATTTTGCCCCTGGTACAAAACACAGTTATTTTGCGCGTCACGGGTATCTAACTCTAAGGCTTCAATTTTTTGTCCTTTTTGTAAAATAGCATAACCCAAATTGCTAGCTAGTAACAGGTTGGTGATTTTTTCACTTGTCCTTGAAATCAGTTTTTGCTGGTTTGAGGAAAAGTCAAAGAAAAAAGTTTCACCTTGTCCAAAATATATTAAGTTTGGGCTTGTTTGTTCAAAATAGGCAAATTCAGCGGAGCCTATATTTTTTATTTGTAAACCTAACTCGTAAAGTTTTTTGTCAGCCAAAATAAAAATTTGTTTTTCTTCAGTTACAAAAATTTTCGCTTTTGAAAAAGACTGAAGTTTTGCCAGTTCGTTTATTTGACCAATGTTGTTTAGGGGAAAATTATATAATACTGAAGAATTATCTCCTTTAGTTAAAATGTAACCGTCTGAAAATAAGATTACGAAATCTAAAACATTTTTTAACAAAACTTTTTTTTCTCCGCTTTTGGGTTCTAAGCTATAAAGAATATTTTTTTCAAAAACTAAATAGTCGTTGTTATGGGTAAAAATTTTGGTTTCCGTAGAAAAGTCACCTGGTATTTTGTTTAGAGTGCCCAAGGTTTGGTTAAATACAGAAAAAGTTGAAGTTGAAGCGGTTAACTTAAGTTCCAATAAAAAGTCAGAGCTGGTGTTTAAGGGAGTTATATAGCGCAATTTTCCTTCAAGCGGGAATTTTTTTTCTGCAAAATTTTTTGTTGAAATAACGCTTAATGAATTTGTTTTTGCTGCAAAAACGTAATTTTCTTTGTAAAAAAAATCTTCCGTACCTGTGGCTAAAACATTTGTGTTGGGCGCAGATTTGAGCAAATAAATTTTGCTATCAAACGGACTTACCCAGGTGACTTGTTCCGGATTAACCGGCAGCCGTTTTTGCCAAGAGCAGTACCCGGGTAATTCAAATTTTAATGTATAATCTTTGGGTTTTAAAAAGCGTAAGGTGCTTACGGGCTGTTCTACTTCCTTGCCGTCAAGAAAAACTTTTGGCTCTTTGGGCTCTGTGAAAAAAGCCAAAATTCCGGTTTTAGTTAAAGATTTTTTTTGCCAATCAAAACTAAGACCCATACTATAAAAAATAGTTAATGGGGCCAAAATTGCAAACAAAACAACACAAAAGACAATTAGCAAATATCGGGAACGTTTTGTCATAAGAATATTCTACATTAAGTGCTTAGTTGTATCAATTGCCGAGTTTTTGTATTATATGGTACGATAGTCAGAGTAATGACAAAATTGAGCAAAAAAACGGTACTAAGTATCGTCCCGAGCACAGCGAGGGATCCCTCATTTCATTCGGGAAGGCATACTATAAAGTGTTTCAGAGAATGCCGTTTTGCTCATTTATGTCATTTTTGTCATTTAACTTATGTTTGAATCAAAAATCGGCATAGACTTGGGAACTGCAAATACCCTCGTTTATTTGCCCAAAAAAGGCATAATTATAAACGAACCAACAGTTGTGGCAATTTCTTTGGCTGACAATAAGGTTTTGGCAGTGGGCCAGGAAGCAAAAGACATGCTTGGCAGAACGCCGGAAACCATAGTTGCGTCCAGGCCTATGAAAGACGGGGTTATTGCCGACTATAGGGTAACCGAGGCTATGCTGCGCTATTTTATAAACAAGGCTTTGGGCAAGGTAAGGTTTTTCAGACCCGAAGTTATGATATCGGTTCCCGGAGGCATTACCTCTACAGAACGAAGAGCGGTTATAGAAGCAGCGCAGGCGGCCGGGGCTAGGGCTGCGTATGTTATTAAGGAAACAGTTGCCGCGGCCATTGGCGCGGGTATTCCTATTTCTGAAGCAAGAGGAAATTTAATTATAGACATTGGCGGCGGTACTACTGACGTGGCTGTTTTGTCTTTGGGCGGGATAGTGAATTCTACCTCGGTCAGAGTTGCGGGCAGCAAGCTCGACCAGGCGATTGTGGAATATGTTAGAAAAAAACAGGGCATAGCTATTGGCGACCGAACCGCCGAAGAAATAAAAATAAATATTGGCAGCGCTTTGCCGGTTAAAGAAGAAGAAATTATGGAAATAAAAGGGCGCGATATGGTAACCGGACTCCCCAAAACTGTAAATGTTTCTACCAACGAGATTGTTGACGCGTTAGGAGAGGAATTATATGAAATAGCCAAAGCTGTAAAAATAGTTTTGCAGGACACGCCGCCGGAGCTGGCTTCGGACATTATAGAAAAAGGTATGGTTATGACGGGCGGCAGCGCGCTTTTAAGAAACTTAGATAAGTATATTAGCCAAAGCGTGGGTGTACCGTGCTATGTGGCTGAAGAAGCGCTGCTTTGCGTTGCAAAAGGAACCGGCGTTGCTTTAGATAATTTAGACAGCTATAAGAGAAGTATATTGAGCGTCAGATAAAATAAATGACAAAAACTTAGATGCATCTGTACTTATATTTTTGTCATTTTTGCTCATTTATTTTATTTTACTTTTCCACAGCGCAAGTATCTTGCTTAAAGGTTAAATCTATTTTATAATAAATTAGATTTTAAACTAAAAATCAAAACAAAATGATACATGCTTTTAGGAGATCGGCGTATTTGTTTATGGCGGGCCTTATGGGGCTGCTGTTGTTTTTTATCCTCCATAGAATAGCCGTATTTTTTTACTTGCTTTTTGCTACTTATGCTGATGTGGGCTTTGAATACTATAGGTTTGTTTTTTGGGACTATGCGACGTTAAGTGTTGTATTAGTGATTGGCGGTTGTTACGGTTTATGGCTAGGCAAGTATTGGTACAAATCCGTATACCATGAAGCTGCTCACGGAGGGCTGGTTTCCTACTTAAATGCCTGGATATGGGACGACAAGCCTGTTAAGGTTGAGGTTTACAAACATAAGCTTCAGGAAGCCACACAAAAAATAGAAGCAGATTTGTTAAAATTGGAAAACTTGGAAAATAATTTTCCGGTTGCTTTAAAACCCAAACGGGTTATAAAAAGAAGTACGGTTTCCGCAAAAAAGCCGGCGGCTAAACGAACTACTAAGACTAAAAAAACTTCCAAACCTAAAGCTTAAGACAATCGGCTTTTGTAAAAGGTAAGTTTCAGATTTACCACAATGACCCTAAAAAGCTTTTTTTTAATAACTTTTATTTCCGGCTTAAGTCTGTTTGCCCTAAGGTATTTTTATTTTAACGGGAATTTAGGCAGCGGCGAAACCGGCTACTATGTTTATTTAGGGTCGGTAGGTTTTGTGAGTTTGGTTTTAAGCCGCCGCTTGGGCGCTATAACTTTTTTAGAAGCTGCTTTTGTAGCTTTTTTTTGGTTTGTTGTTTTTTTGTTTTTAGATTTGTTAATTACTTCAGCTATTTTAGGCACGGTTATTTTTCGTTCCTGGGAGTTTTGGTTGGGGCATTTAATTATGTGCGGCGTGGTTTTTTTGCTGCACAAAAAGCGTTATATAGAAACCAGGAAAAAAATGCATGCTCACCATTAGTTTTTCTTGACTTTGAATCATGAAACCGGAATATTGTTCGACCTCGTGGAGAACAATATTGAGTATTTAAGATAAAATTTTAGGTTCTCCATGAAGTCGAACACTAAAATTTTGTCTTTGGTTATTCAAAGTTATTGACAGAATTTTTGTAAGTGGTAAACTAAGCTAAAATTCCGCCAAAGGCGGATCCGCCTTTGGCGGAATAATAGTATAAAGCAGTTAAAGATTTGGTTTCGCACACCAAAACGCTGGCGGGGGAATATCCCGCACGGTTGCCCGAGCCGTAAAATCCGGTAAAAAGAGTCCTAAGTTTTAGGAAAGCAAGGTGGTACCGCGGCAAACTGATGAAACTTCATCAACCCGTCCTTGAGAATAACTTTTTTGTTATTCTTTGGGACGGGTTTTGTATCGTACAACAAGGAGAAGGAAAAAATGTGGCATTCTCATAAAGAGCCATTGAAGGTTGGGTTTTTTGGTTATGACAGGAGAGACGCTCTTGTCCAATCAGTGAATGATATTAAATGCCATCAAGTGATTTGGGTTGCCCATATTAATCAATTAAGGGTCGTAAGAGACTTTTTGATTGATGACCCCCCTGACATATTTATTATTCATCCACTCGCGAGATTAAACTTTCAACCGCTTTTACCGGCAAGGGCAATAATGGTAATTGGACCGTCTAGGAAAGACGCGCCGTGAGGGGTTTTCCATACCCCCGCGGCGTTTGTTTTTGTTGACTTTGGGTGAACTATCGTTTACTATAAAAATATATTTGAGACAAAGCAAAGTATGGTTTTTCGTCATTGCGAGGAGGTTTTGGGACGAAGCAATCTGTTATTAATAAGGCTTGTTTATATTAAAAGATTGCTTCGCCCCTCGAGGACTCGGGGCTCGCAATGACGAGCGCCTAAGTCCTAAATTAATTATTATTAGTTATGCAAAATGTAATTTTGCATTTAGATATGAACAGCTATTTTGCCTCGGTGGAGCAGCAAGACAATAAAGAGTACCGCGGCAAGGTTTTAGGCGTGTGCGAACATTTGGGCGGCATTATTATTGCCGCCAGCATAGAAGCCAAGCGCTGGGGCATAAAGACCGGCACGCCGGTCTGGGAAGCTAAAAAGCTGTATCCTAAAATTATTTTGGTGCATACAAGGGCCGATGCTTACAGGGAGTATCATCGCCGGTTTTTAAAAGTTTTAAGGGACTACAGCAATTTTGTTGAGCCGGCCAGCATAGATGAAGCGTATGTGGACATTACAGCAAGCTGTAATGTTAAATTTCCAATTTTAAATTTTAAATTTTTAAATAATCCGCCAGCTGGCGGACAAATTTTAAAATCCAAATTTCAAAATATAGAACACCCATATTTTTATATGGCAGAAATTAAAGATTATTTATTGGCCAATCCTTGGCAAGAAGCGGTTAGGGTAGCTGTGGAAATAAAAAAACGAATGAAAAAAGAAGTGGGGGATTATTTAACTTGCAGCATAGGTATTGCGGAGAACAAACTCCTAGCAAAAATTGCGAGTGATTTAAAAAAGCCGGATGGAATAGTGCTAATTTCAAATATCAAATTTCAAATATCAAATGGGGTTTTAAATCTAACCAAAGAAGATCTTTATACTCGTCTTAAACTTACCGACATACCGGGTATAGCCAAAAGGCAGGAAAAAAGGTTAAACGAACTTGGCATAAAAACTTTAAAAGAGCTGCGCGATTACCCCTTAAGCAAACTGGTGCGAGTGTTTGGCATTAACGGCTATCACCTTCACCATATGGGACAGTTAAGCGGTAGCTGGAAAGCAAAAGTGAATTTTGATGAAAGTATAAAATCAATCGGCCATATGTATACTCTGCCTAAGGAATACAGAAAGCCGGAATTTTTTGAGCCGGTTTTATACAAGCTTTGCGAAATGGTGGGGGAGAGGCTTAGGCGCAAAAAATTAATGGGCAATATTGTGGTGGCGTATGTGCGCGACGGCGATTATAACAGTTACGGGCATTCTGCAAAATTGTCTACCGATATTTTTGACGCAAGGGATTT
Source organism: uncultured Candidatus Saccharibacteria bacterium (assembly GCA_964483665.1). Classification (GTDB taxonomy): domain Bacteria; phylum Patescibacteriota; class Doudnabacteria; order UBA920; family UBA920; genus JAEUSF01. The sequence goes on along the minus strand of CAZACP010000004.1, from coordinate 33,254 downwards.
ATTTTGGGAAGCCAGGCATATTATAAAGAATTATACCGATATACATAAAATCATCGCCAATTGTAAATTAATAGGCGTTACCGTAGCAGGCCTTAAGCCTTTTATTCTTCAGCAGTCTTTGTTTAAAAAACAAACGGCCAAAGCTTCGCTTACTCGCGCGATAGATGTTGTAAACGCCAAATACGGCAAATTTACTTTGTCTTACGCCCCGGTTTTAAAGGCAGGGAAAGTATTTAGGGACAGCGTAGGTTTTGGGAGAGTTAAGGAAGTTGATAACGATGGTGATATTTCCATAAGGCCGGGGAAGAGTTTTAAAAGGTAAGTTGACCATTGCTGTTGAAAGTGCTATAAAATATTGTCGCTTGTATTGGTGTTCCTTTCTACCAAGGCGACAAAACCAAGTTAAAGAAGGGAAAAGTAGGTTAAAGTGAAAGACGTTGAAAAGAACGACAACAGCTTTTTGGTGCCTTGCTACGGGTTTCGCTTCGAGGATGATTGTTACAAGTATCAGGTTGGGAAACCCGGAACTGGTTGGAATAATTTTTCGCCGGGAAATACCACCTACGTGCCACGGTTTGCTCCCGAGATGTTCTCGCTGTCTTGGTTGTCGCAAATGGCTGCCAAGTGGGAGCAAACCGAGATTCTTCTTGAAGCGGGACAACTAAGACCGATCGACGGATCAGGCTACGCTTTCCACACTTGCCTCATGGTGGAAGGGCCCGGGCAAATTCAGCCTAGAGATTGGCCTGAAAACAGCCCCGTCCGTTGTTACAGTGCATGGTCGTGGACGAACGGTCGAAGTTTCAACAACATGCTTAGGGGCAAAGGCTGTACCAAGGTTTTTTCAGGTCGATTGGGCCTTGGTGTGGTCTACTACGAACCGCAGCGTAAGGTTTCGAATGTGATCGGCCCAACCTTTGACCTCAAGATAGCTCAGTTTCAAACACGCGACTCAGTGCCTTATAAGCCCCATGAGTTGAAAGTCCAAATTCTTATGGGTGGTGCGGTGAGTATGCGCCTGTCTGAGTTGAAAGGTTTTCCCGCGGTTCAAAAACAGTTGATCATGCGGGCACGGCTCGCGTTCCAAAGCTGAAATTTTTGCTAAGCACGCCTCAGTGGAGTTTTCTCTTAAGAGGCGTGTTTGTATTTTTTATGGTATAATAAGTTAACTTACCTCAGTTTACAAATCATCAACCTTTCCCTAACCCTCTCCAAGTCTTGGAGAGGGAAAAAATAAGGAAAGAGCTAAGGAAACAAAAATATGCAAGACCAAGCAGAATACAAAAAAATGCTTACGGATTTGATCCAAAAGCAAATGGTTGTGTTAGGCCCCAATATTGCACTCGATAAAGCCCGCAAAGTGCCGGGGGTAAAAATAGCCGACGACGGAACGGTTTTGGACATGGACGGCAACCCGCCTATGGTTTTAAAAGGCGTGGCCAACGAATATATGGCGCTTTCCGGACAAATCGCGCAAATGACATTAAATTCATTGCTCGAAAAATACCCTTCAATAAAAGCATTGTAGCTACAGAACTACGAATGAGTAATAACCTACAGAAAACTACAGAAACGAAGAAACTGAAGGTAGATTTTTTGTACGGGGATTTGAGCTATAAAATAAACGGTTTATTGATTGAAGTTTATAAAGAATTAGGTCCATATGCTAAGGAGAAACAATATAGTAAGTTGCTAGAGAAAAAATTTTCAGAAAATGGTATTAAGTATAAGAAAGAAGTAATAATCGGGGACACAGGAAATATTGTGGATTTTATTATTGACAATGCATTAATATTGGAGCTAAAGGCTGTTCGGTTTTAAATAAAAGAACATTTCGAACAAATAAAAAGATACTTGGATATAACTAATTTTAAGCTTGGTATTTTAGTTAACTTTCGAACTAAATATTTAGCACCAAAAAGGGTGCTTAATCAAAATAACTTTAAATAGCTTCTGTAGTTTTACGTAGTGTGTTTTAGTAGGTTTCTGTAGCAAAAACAAAAATGATCATCAATATTTTATTAGTAGTAGATTTTATTATCCTTGCCATTGTTGTAACATGGTATGTTTTTCGCTCTTTAAAAGAGCGTAATGTTTTAAGAAAACGCTTAAGCCAGAGCCTGCAGCTGCAACAAAAAGTCTATCAAGCCCAGGTGTTAAAAGAAATAAGCGAACGTATTGGCTATAGCTTAGACACCAACAAAGTGGTGGAAATTATTACCAATTCGCTTGGTAATTTGCTGGAGTACGACACAGTTTCGTATATGGTTTTAACCGACGACCATAAAGTGGTGTTTAAATGCCATGTAGAAAATACGGTTAACCACGAGTTTATTTCGGAAGTAAAAGAAAAAATGCTCCAGGCTTTTGCGGCTATTTTAAACGAGGATATAAAGCCTCAAAAAGTTGATGAAAGCGTAACCGGAAATATTTTAGACGACAATATAAACGTAAATGTAAAATCTTATTTCAACTTACCTGTGGTTATTGGAGAAAAGTTAATCGGCCTTATAAACGTGGCTTCTTCGGAAGCGGGCCGTTATGGCGACGAACAGGCATCTATTTTGTATGCTATTACCAACCAGGCAGCAACCGCGGTTACTAAACTGCAGGCCGTTTTGCATAGCGAAAAAGGGAAGTTAGAAGCAGTTATTGACTCAATTGCCGACGGTATAATTAACGTGGACTTAAACCACCAATTGTTAATTGCTAATCATTCGGTAAAGGAAATTTTAGAAATTACGGGCCTTAAGCCGGGTCAGGCTTTAACGATGTTCGACATAGTTGACGCGCTTGCCGGCAAGACGGACTTGAGAACTAAAATAGACCAGGCACTGAGTGAAGACAAAACTGTTTTTGTGCCGGATGTAGTGTTGAAAAACAAAGCTTTAGAAATTACCATTACGCCGGTTAAAACCGATGCAGGTGAAAAAATAGGCACCAACGTGGTTTTTCACGACATTACCACGGAAAAATCTTTGGAAAAATTGCGTCAGGAATTTACCGCCATGATGGTGCACGAGCTTAGGGCTCCTTTGACCGCGGTTCGTTGGTCAAGCGAATCAATGATAAAAACTTTGGCCGCGGCTCAAGGTACCGACCAAACCAAGGTAAAAGATACCTTCTTAACCATAGAAACGGCTTCTAACAATATGCTGGAGTTGGTTAACGACCTGCTTGACGTGGCAAAAATAGAAGCCGGGAAGTTTGAGTTAAATGCCCAGGAGTATGATTTGGTCGAAGTGTTAAAACAGCAGGTGGACGCATTTAAACCCCAGGCCGAAGCCAAACATTTGTCTATAAAGTTCACTTCGCCTGAAAAATTTAAGTGCAAATTTGACAGAGTTAGGGTGGCTCAGGTGTTAGGCAATTTAATTAGCAACGCAATAAAATATTCGGACACGGGCGAAATAGTCGTTAACGTAAATACCGAGCCGGAAAAAAAGCGCGTTGTCGTGGGGGTTAAAGACACCGGTATAGGCATTTCGCCGGAAGATTTGCCCGTGTTGTTTTCGAAATTTAAACAGCTTAAAAGCGGCGACAGGAGTCGTAAAGGCACCGGACTTGGTTTGGTTGTTACAAAAGGCATTGTGGAATCCCATGGCGGCCAAGTTTGGGCGGAAAGCCCGGGTGAAAATTTGGGTAGCACTTTTTATTTTTCGTTGCCTTTGGAGTAAATTGGCTATTGGCTACTAAAGTGCGAAAATATACGAAAGTACTAAAGGGATTTTACTAGATAGTGTTGATTTTTTTTGTTTTTTGCTATAATAATGTCAACAAATTAACCTTAAATAAAAGACAAATTTATGATCAAAATCTTGGTTGCCGAAGACGATAAACTCATTTCCGCGTCTTTGTGCGATGCGCTTAAACAAAACGGCTACGACGCCACGCCGGCGTATGACGGTGAAGAGGCTGTGGCAAAAGCCAAGGAAATAAAGCCTGACCTTTTGCTTTTAGACATAATGATGCCTAAGTTAGACGGCATTTCGGTATTGTGGGAGCTTAGGAGTAACGAAGAAACAAAAAAAACCGCGGTTGTGGTTTTGACTAATATGGGCGATATGGAGACTATAAGCAAAATTTTGGAAGCCGGCGCTACTGACTATTTGCTTAAAAGCGACCAGTCTATAGACGAAGTAATGAAAAAAGTTAGAGACGTTTTAAGCAGGGACGTGAAGCTTAATTAACCGACGCTAACAATCCGAACTTTATCCGAATGACCCGAAGTCTAAATAATTAAGTATTCGGATAATTCGGATGCATTCGTAGGTTAGGATCGCTTACTATGAAAACCATTCTTAAAGACGGCCGTCGTTATATTCTTCGTTTTGACAAAGGCGAAGAAGTTTTAAGCAAGTTGGGAGAATTTTTACAAAGCGAGCAAATAGGAGCTTGTACTTTTAGCGCGGTAGGAGCTGTTATAGACTTGGAAATGGGCTTCTTTAATGTTCATGTAAAAGACTACAGAAAAAAAATATTTTTGGAAGAATTTGAAATGGTTTCTTTAAATGGCAACGGCAGTGTGGTTGATGGTAAGCCTTTTATTCACGCTCATGGTATGTTTGGCCGCAATGACTTTACCACTGTTGGCGGTCATGTTTTTAAATTAACCGTTTCCGTAACTTGTGAGATGTTTTTAATAAAACTGGACGGGCAAATTAGCAGAACGAATAACGAAGAATTTAATTTAAAGCTCTTGGAGTAAGGTAACCTAATTATGGATGTTTTAGCCCACGGTCTTTGGAGTAATATTATTGTTTATAAAAAATACCCGCATAACAGCAAAATGCGCTGGGTGGCGGTGGCTTTTGGCGTTTTGCCTGACTTAATTCCATTTGCCCCTTTGTTTATATATACGTTTTTAACCGGCAGATTTGGCGGGCCTGAAAATTGGAATTTTAGCCACTGGACTTTAAATTGGGCGCCGTTTGCTTACAATTTTACCCATTCCTTAGTGGTTTTTTCGGTAGTTTTTTAATTACATCTTTGTACAGAAAAATTAAACACAAAAAAAGCGGATGGGAAATTGTTTATTTTCCTATGCTGGCGTGGGGTTTTCATATTTTGCTCGATATGCCGACGCATCCAAATTTTTACAACACCCCGTTTTTGTTCCCGATCTCTAACTATAAGTTAACTTGGGGCCTTAGTTGGGCGCATTGGGCAATTCTAATACCGCAATATACTTTTTTTGCTGTTTGGTATAGCTGGTGGGTAATAAAAAATCGTAGATCGAAGGCCGAAAGTACCCTTAGTGTCAAAGGTGACCTTTGACACTTCCATAATTTTGTTATGTTTTATGTGGTTGCTCACAATATTCGCTCACTTTTTAACGTTGGTTCGCTGTTTAGAACTGCCGATGCTTTTTCTGTAAGTAAAATTTATTTAACCGGCTATACGCCTACGCCGGAGCTTTTTAAGCATAAAGTTAAAATTAGCAAAACTGCGCTGGGGGCGGAAGAGTTTGTGCCTTGGGAACATAAAATTTCACCGGTTAGGTTAGTTAAGGAGCTAAAACTTAAACACCCAAAAATTCAGGTTGTTGCGCTTGAAAACAATATAAAAGGTAAAACTATAAAGCTGAACAAGTTTAAACCAAAGTTTCCCTTGGTTTTAATATTGGGCGAAGAAGTTGGGGGTGTGGAAAAAGCATTATTAAAGCTTTGTGATAGGGTGGTAGAAATCCCTATGTTTGGACAAAAAGAAAGTCTGAATGTGTCTGTGGCGTTCGGAGTTGCAGCATACGAGATTTCAAAGTATAAATAATTTTTTTAGTATGTCATTCCGGAAAATTTATTTTGCTGTTAAATTTATCCGGAATCTATTTGTTTTTGTTCACTATTCAGTTTAGCTTGCTAGGTATATTTTAAGCCTTGAAATAGGGCTTTTTTTAATGTAGAATTACAAACATATTCCAGGGAGGAAGATTAATGAAAATTAGTTAAACTTCCCGGAGATTTTGAGCGAAAGGCGGGCATACACATGGAGAAAGGGAGTGGGGCAAGCATCTGGTTGGTGGGTTTTAACATCACTACGGCTAGCAACGAGTTGGCTCTACTGGTCACAGATGACACGAGAATTGGTGTAGTTTTGACAGCAGATATAAGAAACCCTTTCCGGTTTCCTTCGAACACAACCCACGTTCTGTGCTGCGAATCTGCAATTAGAGAGAACGCGACCGCTTTGGTCATAAAAGGTGCGGGCGAGATTGAAGGCTGCGTGTATGTGAAGGTTGAAGCGCAGAACGATTTTGAGACGAAGCTACATAGGGTCTTGGGTTTGGCCGAACCCGAGCCCCTTGCAGTAAAGCCGGTTCAGCCACCCGGTGTGGGAAATGGAGTCAGACTAACGCTGAAAGCGTTTGTGTACCAAAACGGCAATCCAGACGCGGAATCACCCCCAGAGATTAACAGGCTTGTTATGCTTGCCATCTCAAATGGGTTTACTGGGGCAACGTACAGTGGGGTTTCGACCTACTATTACCAATTCTGTAAAAACAGGGGTGTTGTCAAACAGTCTCTTCGGGGGAAAAAACGTGCGAATTCAGGCTCTGTCGAATGTTTTGAAGCGCCTCAGGTCAATGCCTTTCTTAGGTTGTTGACCCAGCTTTCAGAGACCTTACCTGGGTTTCTAGATGCTCTTCGGCGTGAGAGAGAAGAAAACCAGGCTGCCATCGTCAGGCTTCAAGGTGAGAATATTGTACTGGCTAGGAAGCTTGAACAGCTTGCCGCGTTTTTGGCCCCGTTCAATCCAAAAGACTGAACTAACCAGCGAAACGCGCGTGCTATATGGAGGAATAGCACGCCGTTTTTATTTGAAAATTTTTAAAATTTCCTAAAAACAAACAAATATGTTGTAATCAAATGTTTGTTATTTAACCCCAGAGATTCTCTTAGGTTTTTTTATTTGTTCTGTGGATAGATTAAGAAGATATTAAATATTGGAAGGTAGATATTAGAAATAGCCAATGAAACGGCTGTTTTTTTATGCTCAAATAGTTTTGACTGGTGTTAAAAGGTGGGGTATAATTGCTTTAGATGTTAAAAAGTGGGTTTTGGTGGGAAAAAGTGGGAAGTAAAGTGGAAAAACTAAAACATCTTAAATTGTAAGTCATTTACGGCTTCCAGCTCTGGCTTTTTAAGAAAACCGGGGCTGGTCTCTCCTTAAAACGCGGATTTGTCGCAGAAGAAAGAAACGCTGAACTGACACTGAAAAAACAGCATCGGCGATCTCTCAGCGTTCCGATCAGCGAGAAAACAGCGGCTCATATGTTCATAGGTGAATATCAAGCAAGTATAGATGAAAAGGGCAGAATTTCAGTTCCGGCCAAATTTAGAGCAGAACTTAAAAGAAAAGTCGTTGTTACCAGGGGTTTAGACAATTCGTTGTTTCTTTACTCAATGGAAGAATGGAAGAAATTGGCGGAAAAACTTTCCAGCTTGCCAATTGCCACGGCAAATACCAGAGCCTTTAGCCGTTTAATGTTAGCCGGGGCTATGGACTGTGAAATAGACAAGCAAGGCAGAATAATTTTACCGACCTATTTAAAGGAATTTGCAAAAATTGGGAAAAAAGCAGTAATTGCCGGACTGTATAACCGCATAGAAATTTGGAGCGAAGAACTGTGGAAAGCGTACAAACAGCAAACCGAAGCCGCGAGTAATCAAATAGCAGAACAATTAGGGAGCCTAGGAGTTTAAATGAATTATGAACATATTCCAGTATTACTTGAGGAAGTTATTTACTTTCTTAACCCTAAGCCCGGTGAGAATTTTGTCGACGCGACGCTAGGCGGAGGAGGGTATAGTAAGACGATCTTGCAAAAAATATCTCCGGGCGGCAAGTTGTTGGTTATAGATTTGGACAAGGATGCGATTGAGAATTTCAAATTTCAATCCGCAAACTGGCGGACAAATATCAAACACCCTCACCCCGGCCCTCTCCCAGAGGGAGAGGGAGTGATAGCGGTGCACGGCAATTTTCAAAACATAAACAAAATAACAAAAGAACATGAGTTTAATAATATTTCAGGCATTGTTGCAGATTTGGGACTTTCGTCATATGAACTTGACCAGTCTGGGCGGGGATTTAGCTTTCAGAAAAAAGAGCCGCTAGACATGCGGTTTGATCAAACTAAACCCGAAGACGCAAGTTTTTTACTAAATAACAGAAGCGAACAGGAGCTTAGTAAAATATTTAGCGATTACGGTGAGGAAAAGTTTAGCCGCCAGATAGCAAGGAAGATCCAAGAATCAAGATCTAAGAGCCAAATCCGCTATACAACAGAACTCTATCAAATAATCCATGATTCACTTCCTAAGCCTGTAAAACATCGCGCCGATGATTCAGCCAGAAGAATATTTCAAGCCTTAAGAATAGCGGTTAACCATGAGCTGGAAGCCTTAGAAGAGTTTTTGCCAAAAAGTTTTGACCTTTTAAACCCGGGCGGCAGGCTAGTAATAGTAAGCTTCCATTCGCTTGAAGACAGAATAGTAAAACAATACTTTAATAGCTTAAGTAAAGGCTGCGTATGCCCAATAGATTTCCCTCAATGTGTGTGTGGCAAAAATCCTCAAGGAAAAATATTAACCAAAAAAATAGTAACTGCTTCTGAAAACGAATTAAAAAATAATCCTCGCTCAAAGCCCGCTAAATTAAGGGCAATAGTGAAGCTGTAACAATTAACAATTGACGATTAACAATTAACTAAAAAACAAAAGCTCGTCAAAAGTCCCGCCTGGGCGGGACATTTAGACGGACAAGCAAAAATTAAAACAAAAAATTCACCCTGTTAAATGCCGCCTCTGACGGCAATTCGACAAGCGAATTATTTAACGGGGCAAGCAAAAAAACATATGATAAAAACCGACATATTACAAAATTTATTTTTCAGCGCTCGCCCGCAAATTTCCGCTGCCAGGCGAAATTTTGGAGTAGAGCAACAAAGGCCATGGCTGCTTTATGCCATAATTGCGGTTAACGCGGCCTTGCTTTTAAGCTATTTGCTCGGAGTAAACGCCAGAGCCTCTACCGGCTATGAAATAAAGGAGTTGCAGAAACAAGCCCAAAAATTGAATGAAACCCAAAAAGCTTTAAATTTAAAAATGTCTGAAGCAACAGCTATTTCAGTTTTAACGGACGATTTTTCCAAAAGCGGTTTTGTCCAGGCAGGGGCGCCGACTTTTGTAACTTTACAAGCGCCGGCTACGGCATTAAAGTAAAGCTACAGAATAACAAATAGAAATACACTACACCTGCCCGAAATGCTACGACATATGCGTTGTAGGCGGGGAAAACTACAGAATCTAGCAACGTCAATTTTACTAAACTATGGTGCAGAGAAAGGTTAAAAATCCATTAGACCTAAGAAGCAGTTTATTGGCTGCTTTTTTTATAGTATGTTTTTTTATAATTGTTTTACGGCTTGGATATTTGCAAATAGTTCGCGGCAAGGAGAGTAAAGCCAGGGCGGAAGCGCAAAGGAATATGGTTTTAAAACTTTTGCCCACAAGGGGGGAAATAAATTTAATTGAAAACTCGACCGACCAGCTTTTGCCTGTGGCTACCAATATTCAAAAACCGCTGGTTTATGCCGTACCGGGCGAGATTCAAAATCCGGTTTTAGCAGCAGCCAGTCTTTCTTCGGTCTTGTCTTTAGAACATAACGAGCTTTTAAACAAGCTGGCAAACAAGCAAAAAAAATATGTGGTTTTAAAAAAACAGCTCAGCGATGAAGAAGTAAATAAAATTAAGGAAATAAAGTTAAGCGGTATATATTTTGACCACGAAGGTTTTAGGTACTATCCGCAAGGATCCTTACTTTCCCAGGTGCTGGGATTTGTTGGCTATAAGGGCGATACAAAGCAAGGGGTTTACGGGCTTGAAAGTTTTTTTGAAAGTGAATTAGCCGGAAAAGAAGGAGTTTTAAAACAGGAGGGCGATATAAGCGGAGCCTGGATTTTTGGCGGCAATAGGCAGCTGGATGCCGCAAAAGACGGTGACTCTCTAATTTTAACCATAGACAAAAATATCCAGTACGAGGCTCAAAAAGTTTTAAAAGAAACGGTGGAAAAAAATGAGGCGACTAGCGGGACGGTAATAATCGCTGACCCAAAAACCGGAAAAATTTTGGCTATGGCCGGTTTCCCAGATTTTGACCCAAATAAATACAGCGAAGTAACTGACCCGGCCGCTTTTAACAACGAAGCCACCATAGGTTCTTATGAACCAGGAAGCGTATTTAAACCTTTAACCATGGCCGCGGCTTTAAACGAAGGCAAAATAACTCCGGATACGACTTTTGTGGACGAGGGGTTTGTAAAAATAGATGACAAAACTATAAAAAATTCTGACCCAAAACCAAGGGGCCTGCAGACAATGACACAAGTACTGGAAGAATCTTTAAATACGGGCTTGATTTTTGTTAAAGACCAAATCGGGAATCAAAAATTTTTAGAATACGTAAAAAAATTTGGTTTTGGTGAAAAAACCGGGATTGAGTTAATGGAGAGAAAAGGTAATTTAGACAACCTAAAGGCAAATATTAATGTAAACTTCGCAACAGCCAGTTTTGGCCAGGGTTTAACAGTAACGCCCATACAGCTCATACAAGCCTTTACCGCATTTCCAAATTCAGGCAAGATGCTTAAGCCATATATTGTTGCCAGTAGAATTTCTCCGGAAGGCCAAAGAACTGACACCAAAGTTAAGGAAGTAAGGCAAATAATTTCTGCTCAAACCGCCAATACCGTAACCGCCATGATGGTAAATGTCGTGGAAAACGGACACGGAAAAAGAGCTGGTGTTCCTGGCTACTATATTGCGGGGAAGACCGGCACAGCCCAGGTTCCTAAAATTAACGGCCTTGGATATGAAGAAAATGTAAACATAGGCACCTTTATTGGCTTTGGTCCCGTGGAAGACCCAAAATTTTTAATGCTTGTTCGTATAGACAAGCCAAAAACAGTAAAGTTTGCGGAAAGCACCGCGGCACCGGCTTTTGGCCAGCTGGCGCAGTATTTGGTTAATTATTTCCAAATCCCTCCGACAAGAGAAACAAGATAAAGCTAAAAATTCGAAGCACTAAATCCGAAATTCGAAAAATTTTAGTTTTTAAAATTCATAAATTAGAATTTTTAGTTTGTTTCGTATTTCGTATTTTTTAAAAATACCAGGACGTTGTCAGAATCCCTGAAATTTGTTATTATTAGTTTTATATTAAACGTATTTAAAGTGCCTCAAAAAATTTTTAAACAACACGTAGAGCTTCATTCGCATTTGGGCTCGGCTGTACACCCTTCCATTTTATGGGCGATTTCGCACAGGCAAGGCATAAAGCTTCCCACCAAAAGTTACTGGGAGTTTGAAGACATGATAACTATGACGGGTGAGGAAAAAAACAAAAACCTTGACCAAATGGACAAGAATTTTTTCCATTGGACCGAACTAATACAGTCTTCGCCCGAAGCGATAGAAGAGTCGGTAAAGGGAACTATTGCCGGAGGATTTAGGAAAAGCAATATTGTGCTGCATGAATTGAGGTTTAACCCCATGAAGCGCAACAGAAGCGGCGAGCGGGATTTGGACCACACTATATATTCCGCGCTTTGGGGCACTGAGCGTGCCATGCTTGAATACCCTCAAGTTAGAGCCGGAATTATTTTAATGATGGGCAGGTCTTTAAGTTTTACGCAAAATGAAATAATTGCCAACAAAGCCATTAAGTATAAAAATGAGGGCGTTATTGGCCTTGATATTGCCGACCCTGAAAGAAAAACTTTTTCAATGAAAAAGCATGCGCCGCTTTTTAAAAGAGCAAGGGAAGCCGGCTTGGGCATAACCATTCATACCGGAGAAGCGGGGAGTTTAGAAGAGTTAAAATATGTAGTTAATGAAATTAAGCCAAACAGAATAGGACACGGAATTTTGTGCGTAAAAGACAAAAAAATTATGGAAGCTATGGTAAAAAATAATATTACTTTGGAAATTTGTCCGACGTCGAATTTACGCAATAGCGTGGTTAAAAATGTTTCAGATTTAAAAAATATTATTCATACGCTTATAAAGCACGGTGTAAAATTTACCATAAATACCGACGGGCCGGAAATGTACAAAAGTAATATTGTGCACGAAGAAGAATTTTTAAGGAAAAATGGAATTCTAACACAAAGCCAGTTAGACCAGTGCACCAAATGGGCATTTGAAGCGAGTTTTATACGATAAACCTTTTGCACTACTGTACTAGTACAGTAGTGCAAAAGGGCCAGGCGAAAATTTTAAGGCAAAAGCTAGTAGCTTTTGTTTTTTTAATGTTTTTTTGAAGGCTTGGTGAGAATTAGTATCCCTAGACTTAAAGGCAAAACCGCTAAAAGCTGCCAAATGGTAGGGGATTGTTTGAGTAAAAAATAAGCGAAAATTATGGTGAATAAAGGCCCTATGCAGTTAAGCGCGTTGGCTTTTACAACCGGTATTCTATGTATAGCTTCCAGCCAAAGAATTTTGGAAATACCGAACAAAAATACGCCGCTAAATATTACAAGCCACAAACTTTTTTGCAAATCCGCACCAGAAAAGTTTTGGCCATAAATAAACATCAACAAAAAAAATATAGGAAAGCTTAGGGTGTTTCGCCAAAACATAATGTTAAAGCTACTGACCTTTTTCATGGCTTTTTGTTGAAAGACATTGCCTAATGGGGCCGCAACAGTTGAAAGCAAAATAAAAATATCGCCCGGGTTTATTTGCGAACTTTTAGGCAATAGTATAATTAAGGCTCCTAAAAGCATTAACAGAGCTCCAAAAATGTGGCTTGTATCGAAATATTCTTTTTTATATACATTAAAAACTAAAAAACTGAAAAATATTTCCATTTGCGAAATTAATGCCGCGTTGCCGGCTGTGGTATGGCTTATGCCGAAAAATTGCAACAAATAAAAAATTACCCCGACAAACAAAGTGCCGAGCAGTATTTCTTTTCTGGCGGTTTTGCTGAAAACTTCTTTCCAGAGTTTCTTTTTGGTTATAACAAACCCAAAGAATACAGAGGCGCTTAGCGTGCTTAAAGCTAATGAAGCTAAAGGTTTTAAGCTCGAAAAGCTTAGCAGAGTAATAACTGGGAAAAGCGCCCAAAGCAGGGTTTCTAAAAAAATATAAATCTCGCCTTTTTTTGTTTCAGTCATAACTTTATAAGCGTACTAGTACGCTAATGCAAATGGCCAGGCGAAAGCTACCAGCCGAATTCGGAATAAATAACACTCTTTTGATAATTGTAAATAGCTTTTTGTATGTAAGGAATAGTATTTGAAGGTAATTTATTTAACTCGAACCATTTTAGTTCGCTGCATTTATCAGGTTCCCCAATTTTTGGTTCCCCAAACCAATTTTTACATAAAAAGAATAAATCTAATTGTTCTCTTTCGTTTTTTCTGTGCATTAAATGAACTAATTTTATATTTTTTTCTTGAATAATAACGCAAATTTCTTCTTTGGCTTCACGCAGCATGCCGGAGCTAGCGGTTTCATTTCCGTCTAAATGCCCGGCCGGAACGCTATAACTACCATCTTCGTAACCCGTATTGGCTCGTTTAAGTAAGAGGATTTTTTCATCCTTTATTAAAAATAAATGCACAGTTGGGATAATTTTAAATCTTTCCATGTTATTTAAAATTAATTATCACAATTTCCGGGCGGTTGCCAATTCTTTGGGGCGGGCCCCAGGAGCCTGCGCCGGTGGTTGTATATACTTGAGTTTGGCCTAAATTGTTAAGCCCCGTGTGGAATTTGCCGTAAACTTTTTTGGTAATGTAGTTAAGCGGCCAGACTTGGCCTGAGTGCGTATGGCCTGAAAGCTGTAGGGAAATATTGAATTTTTCGGCTACATTAATATGCGAGGGTTCGTGCTTAATTAGAATGCTTGGCTTTATTTTATCAATCTTTAAATTTTCCAGCACGCCCATTTCCTGCTCAGCTCTATGAGCCGCGCCAAAACCCACGCCAATTATTTGCACGCCTTCTATTTCTACAAGTTCGTTGTTTAAAACTTTTATTCCGGCTTTATTTAGTGCGTCAAAAAAAGGTTTGGGGTCGGAAAATTCCTCGTGGTTTCCCGGGGCAAACCAGATGCCGTTTTTTATTTTTAATTCCGCAAAGGGTTTGGCTAAACGGTCAAAGTAAGCCGGCGGACCGTCGAAAAAGTCGCCGGAAAAAAATACTATATCCGGATTTTGTTTTTGTATCAGCCTAACTATTTTTTTGGCAAAATTTATATTCCAGTAACTGCCAAAGTGCGTGTCTGCCACCAATACAGCTTTTTTATTTAACCAGGTTTTAGGCAAGTTTGGCAAAGTTACCTTTATTTGGGTGATTTTGGTATTGTGGCTATTTATAATGCCGTATAGGCTTACTAAAACCGCGCTAAACATTAAAATTTGGCTTAAAACAGGCGCTAAGCTTAGGTTTAATATATAAAGGGCTCCGCTTAATAAAGCGGCAAAAAATAGCCAATAAAAGGTTCCAAGTGAAATAGCCGCAGTTCTATATATAAAGCGGCCAAAGAAGCCGTAGAATTTGTAATTAAAAAGCGTTGCAAAAAGAAAGCTTACGGACATAATAAAAAATATTAGCCGTGTCCAAAACAGGCTTTGTGGGGAAGTTATGCCAAAAACCAAAGTAAAAATTTTATAAACAAAATAGTGCCCAAGAAACAAAATTCCTTGGACAATAAATAAAAAAATGGCTATTTGATGTTTTTTCATAGTGTTAATTATAACATATGGCAAAAAAATATTGCTCTAAAAGCAAGGCTTAAGTACAAGTCGGTCATAAACAAAGAAAAGACTGCAATCATTGATTACTGTCTTTTCTTTGGCTGGCCTTGTTTGACGAAGTTGGAACAGTTTTGCTTAAAACTTTACCTCAAACCACAATTATTAATGAATTAAGGTAAAGGGGCAAGAAGTTCATCTTGCCCACCAGTTCGTCACTGGATTTATGTGCGATACGCCTGATTGTATTTCTTTACGAAGTCTTGGCGACCAACTCCGATTCGGGCTGCGTCACTGCGGCAATCGCTGCCATAATTTCAAACAGCGTTTCGCCTTCCACTTCTTCGATGTAGCCGTCATTGGTGTTATGACGACCTGCAAATCTGTGCGTGACGATCTCCTTGCCTTCGATGACTGCCAGAGAAGATCGGGTAAGTGGAGTTGTGCCCCCACGAGAACGGTCGTCCATGGCAATAGAAATTATAAAGCCACGGAATCTGATGATCGTGCAAGTCTGATTCGTGCTTTCACTACGGGGCGTATAGATCATTGGATCTCTCCTATAGAATGGTTTTTGATTTTTGGGACTTTGTATCGCTCCCACCGCAAAAGATTTATTAACCCTCTCCGGTAGAAGTGCCACAAAATGTCTATATAACCATAATATTATATCATATTTAGCCTTATTTGTCAATTACTATGTATGAAATTCCTCTTAAATAAAACAAAAAATCACCTTTATTTTGATGATTTTTAGTCAAAGTATGGTTCTTTTTAAGGTTTATAATTTATTGAATCCCGTGTTCTAGTTTACATTCCTTAAATTTATCATCAAATAATTTCTCATAGTCAGCTCTTTTAGTTATTGTAAACCCTTCCATTATTAAATCACTTTCAGTCCTAGTAATGGAATTTTTATAATCTTTGGCAACGACAAAACAATCTTTTCTAATCTTATTTGGTCTATATTCAAACCAATAAAAAGAACCAAGGAGTAAAATTATTATAATAGCAATATAATATTTTTGCATAAGAACACTTTACTTTCTTATCCTTGTTAATTCTAAAAATCTTTTGAGCTAATCCAACCTTTATTTTTACAGTACATAAGAAATCCCATACAGACAAAAGCTGAAACTAGGATTATTGCTACCAGCACGTATGGTGTTCCGCTATTTAAAGCAAAAGAAAATCCATTTAGAGGATTTATGTTTTTTAGTGGTGTGTACGAGAAAGTTATTCCAGCTACTAATGAAATAATTACAACTACAATTACAGCCGATACGGCCTTTTGATTCATCTGCCCGTACTTTGTCTCTTTTTCCACTTTAATTGATTCGCGAATAATTTTAGGAATCCAATTACGCATTTTTTTCATAGTCAGCTTGAAGAGTTCTGAAAACCCAAAATAAACCCAAGCTTGTTGTTAAAGCGCTTAGTGATACAAATCCGTTTATAATGCTTTTACTAAAAAAAACTAAAATAAATTCAACTGCAAAGAACACTGAAAAAACAACCATTGAATAATTAAAAATTATCAAAGGTCTTATGGATGCCCTTTTGCTTGATCTAAGAGCTAAATCTATACTCTTAACTTGGAACTGTTTTCTCTTTGGGAGTTTGAGCGAGGTTCCTGTACTACCCATAAAAGAATCTTCAAAAGTTGTTGTTCCATACATTGTCATAAAATCAAACCCTCACTTTCATTTGATTTAATCAAGGCAAAATTCATAGCTTCCTCGACGAACTCTTTAAAGTATTTTTTGGTATAAATTTGGTTTTTAACAAAAAAATAGTCTAAGTCAAGCAGTAAAAATACGTTTGGTAATTCTTCGAATGATTTATTTTGAAAATATTGGTGTGTAGGCTCTTTCTTTTCCATTGGTCCCAAAATATAATTTACCTTATGTTCACGATTTGAAAGGCTCAAGTTTAAAGCAATATCCTTAGCTGAATCAACTATAGGAATGTTTTTGTAAACTTCTTCTTTTATTTTATTTACTAGATTTTCCAGAGTTCCAACATACTCTTTTACCCAGACTGTTCTTACACCGATTCTACAACCTGTACCCCAGTTAATTACGGAATGAATCTTAGTAAATAGCTCGTATAAAAATTTTTTAACATCTTCAACATTGCTTGTATTTTCGACAGCAACAGCCCACCTCCTTTGTTCTAAAATCAGTAAAGCTTTTTTATCTTCTATTTTTAATTCGAAACCTTCATTTAAACTAACATCCTGTGTTGGCCTGGTCCCTGTTAATGCTTTAAACAAAGAAGACCTCCAATTAAAAATTGGGTTTATATCTTTGTACCTTAATTCAATAACGATTTTTTCTAGTTTCATATCTAAATAAATTACACTACTAGTTTAAAACTTTGCATAAATAAAGTCAATTTAAAAAAACACAGCCTAAGACTGTGTTTTTTGTTCATTTTTATTGGTGTTATTTCTAATATCTGTTAATAAACTAACAATTTCATTGATTTTCCAGTACCAAAGCAATATAAAACGCATTATTAAAAATATAACGATTGCTACGGCTACTGCCAAAGCAATATTCAAATAGTCTAATGTTTTGTCATAACTTGCTGCCGGGTTTTGTAACGACTGGGTTGTATACGAAGGATTTTTAGATATGTTTAGTATTAAGGAATTAGCCATAATTTTTTTGTTAAATTAATTTTATAAACACAAAGCCCCACGCCAGCTGGTTCCTTGCGGGACCCATACCCGTTTATTGCTTATATTATTTGATTTCTAAATAATTTTTTAACTGTTTTTTTAAATACTTGTAGCCAGATCCACTTTTCAAAAATTTCTCTCTACCCAAGGCGTCTGCCTTAGTCTTATAGGCTTCATAGTATATAAGTTCCCAATTTGTTTTAAGGCTGGTGGTTCTGGCTCCATTACCCGCATTGTGCCTGGCTACTCTTGCTTTTAAGTCATCCGTTTGGCCTATATACCATGATTTATCTTGTTGGGATTCCAATAAATATACATAATGCATAGTTATATTATACCGTGGCCCCGAAAAATTCTCCACCATGGGTGGATAATCTCGGGGCTCACGAAAAATGACCTCATCATTTTCTCATAGCAGATCATCATACCAAAAGCGTATGCTGGCCTGCCACGAGATGACAAAGTCATTTTTCGTGGCTGGGGTGGTAGGATTCGAACCTACGAATGGCGCCTCCAAAGGGCGCTGCCTTACCACTTGGCGACACCCCAATAGAGTGGTAAAAACTTCATACATTATATGATATTTAACAAAAAAAATCTAGTATTTGCTATCTGACAAAGCCGATTTTGTGTTAAAATTGCAGTATATGAAAATTTATGTTACCGGCATATCTGGTAGTGGTAAATCGGCAATTGCTAAGGAGTTTAAAAGTAGGGGTGTTTTTGCGTTTGATATAGAAGAAATTGAGGACTTGTGTTATTGGATAGATAAAAATACAAAAGAAAAGGCCGACGACTACAGCCCAACAATGACTTGGCTAAAAGACCATGATTGGGTTTGTAATTTTGAAAGTTTGCAGAAAATATTAAAAAATAATCAAGGTTTGTTAATCGCAACAGGTATTACCGGTAATCAAGATGAGTTTTTACATTTATTTGATAAAATCTTTTTACTTCAATCGCCAGACAACATTCTAGCGCAGAGAATGGAGGCACGCCATATGAACCCTGGAGAAAATGCTTTTGGGAAATACGATGAGGAAAGAGAATTTGCTTTAAGTGGACGTAGGGAGTTTGAAATCAGAATGATTAAGAGAGGTGCTATTCCCATTGATTCAAACAAAGACATTGCCGAAGTAGCAAGTAAAATATTAAGTGAAATTAAAGTGTAGTTATGTCTTTTAAAGAAATCTTACAAAAAGAAAAATATGTGGTGGTGCATGGACAGTCGCGTAAGTTTAGAATTCTTAAGTATTCTATAGTCACTCCGATATTTGTAGGTTTATATTTTTGGAAGGATTTGGAATTTACTCTTTTTACTTTACTTATTTCTTTTATTGTTTCTTTGGTAGTACATTTTTTCTTTCATTACAAAACCAAAGGCTGGACTAAGCCCTGGGGGTTGTATAAACCTTTGCCTTTAATAAAAAAATAATTTTTTTGTTTCATCGTACTAGTACAGTAGTGCAATAGGGTGCGAATCAAAAAAGCAAAGGCATTAGCTTTTTGGATGTACAGTCCAAATTAGCTAATGCCTTATGTTGTCGTCGTGTGACGGACTAGGGATGGGGCGGAGGGCGTTGGGATTTGTACCCAACTTTCTTAAACCTTTTCTGTATTTCTTTTGGCAGCATGCGTAGATGCCTGCCGCATAACTGCTGAAACGCCCATCTGCGAAAAGGCTCACCGGCGCCGTATTGGTAGGTTAAACCGCTTTTGGGGTTCATAAGCCAGTTCTCGTGACTGAGCTTTGAACCCGAGATAATGACGTAGTGCCAATATTCTACGTCACCTTCTTTCAAATGCATGACTCGTCCTACCAAACTGGAGTCCTTCACTTCGACCCAGCACTTGTCGGTTGAGTTTTCCAGCTCGAAGTGATTTTTCGGTTGCTCCTTCCAGCTGGGTGGACTCTCCATTAGGAGCATGGCAACTAACCAAAACATTGAACCTCCTTCAGCCCGCTAGGTGCGAGCATGCAAGGAGTTTAGCAATCAACTTATTAATAGTCAAAACAAAAACCCCTAAGGTCATAAATCTTAAGGGTTTTTGTTTATAATTAGTTGCTCGAGATAGTTGTTAAGTGAGTTACTGGATTCCGGCTCCATCCTTCGTATAAAGCTATGGAGGACGCGGTCGGGGGCCGGGATGACAGAGGCGAATTAATCTCTCTCCGGCTCTCTCCAAGTCTTGGAGAGAGAGTTAATATTGTTTAAATCTAAAAGCCCATCATACCCATTCCGCGCATACCGCGCTTGCCAAAGCCTTTGCCCTGGTTGTTTTTTTCAAATTCAAGGCGTTGGTTCATTTGGTCTTGGGTTATTACGCCTTGGTCAACCAAAGCCTGCAAATGCGCTTTTTGTTGTTCCTGCATTTGCGCCTGCATTTTAGCTTTTAGTTGCTCGGCGGTTATGCCTTTGGAATTTGCCAGTTCCTGCAAGGTCTGGCCTTTGGCCCAAGCCGTTTTTACTTCGTCCACGCTGACTCCTAAAAGCGCGGCCTGTTTAGTGAAGCGGTCAGTTTGGTTTTGCGCAATTTGCTGCGGAGTTAAATTACTCATACCAAAACCAAATCCATGGGCGGAGGCTACGCCCGCCCCGGCTAAGGCTAAAGCAAAAGCCGGAATAATGCCGTAAGCTAAATATTTTTTCTTCATCCAAGTAGATTTTTGGAGGTTTGTTTCCATAGGTTGTCCTTTCTTAAGTTAATTTTTTTGAGCTGCTCACACATTACTACTTTACCGCAAAAAAAATATTTCAAAAAAATTAAAATAAGAGAAAAAAAATAAAAACCCCGTTTTTACTCGGGATTTTTGTTATAAGTTAGTGAAAAAAGAAGGGATTCCTCGCAAAGGCTCGGAATGGTTTTGGTTACTGCGTAAATTGAGGCATTAGCATAACAGGGGGTGAAGTCGGGGTTATAAAAATTTCAGGCATGCTGCCGAGCTTAACTATGCCAACTGCCCGAATGGTTTGGTCGTCCCTGGGGCCTAGTACCATAATTTCGTCCCCGGAAACAAAATCATAGGCGTAAGGCAAGCGGGTATTGGGCGTAACTAAAACCTGCAAAATTTCTTCCGACAAAGTGCTTATTTTACATCCTTCCGTATTTTTTTCTAAAATTATTCCTCGCGTTACATTGCCTTTTGCAGGCATTCCGTAGTACTTATAAACGCCTTTTCCAAACATAAGTTTGTTTTGCCTGGTTTGGTTAAAAATTTCTTCGTGAATATGGATTTGTGAAACTAAAATTGTACCTAAAACAAACAAAAGCCCGACCCCGACAAAAGAATACAGCATTGGCTGCTTATAGCTGAATTTGTAGTGCTTTAAAAGTCGTTCCAGCAAAACTAATAAGCCTGCGACCGCTAAAATTAAAAGCCAGGGGAGAGACAAAACAAAAATTTTAAGGCCGTAAAAGCCGAAACCCGGGGCGTACCAGGCGCCGTTTTGTTTTAAACTGAATATAATTAAGCTGCCTACAAACAAAACTAGGAGTCCCAGGAAAATTAAGACAAAAGACAAACCGGCGCTTTGAGCGTAGAAGTACCATTTGGATTTCGGCTTAACTTCTCCGGACTTAATAGCGCTTAAAACTTTTTCCTGTAATGTTTGATGTAATTCGTTCATGGTTTAACAATTAGCATTTAGTTATTAGGCGGGCTGGTAAAGTTTTAGGTAAATTTCTCTTAATTCTTTTTTTGCCCTGTTCAGCCTTACTCCCACAGTGGAAACCGGAATTTGCAAGACATCGGAAATTTTTTGGTAGTCTAGGTCTTCGTAATAGTACAAAACCATTGCCTCACGGTAATTGGGTTTTAGCTTGCTTAAGCATTTGTCCATCATTTCCTTTAGTTCTTTTTCTTTTACTTCGTCGTCGGCTTTATGGTTGTCTACGGGGTGGGGAAAGAGCGTGTCAGGGTCAAAAAAGGGTAGCGGTTCTTTGCCCTTTCTTTTTATTTCGTTAATAAACAAGTTATGGGCAATCCGGTATATCCAGGCATTAAAAGAACGCTTTACGTCAAAGCTTTGTATATTCTGGTAGGCTTTTAAAAAAACTTCCTGGACTAAGTCCTCGGCTTCGGAGTAATCGAACAGGAATTTTTTCGCGTAACGCGTAAGTTTTTTTTCAAATCTGGCCACCAGCTCACCAAAGCTTTCCGTATTGCCGTTTTGTGTTTGTTTGGCTAACTCTTCGTCGGTTTTTGGCGTTTCGGTCATACCCCGTATATCATCTTTCCATTTTATTAATGCTCACAATATTTATGTAGAATATTTTGCCCTAAAACATAACCCATACCCTAAGGTAATATAGAAAGTTGTATTACGGGGTATAGTTACAATATTATACAGTAAATAAGGATTTTTATTTCAATTATGCTAAAATTAAAGAATGAGGAAAAGAGTTGTTAGTTCCATAAAAGTAGGGCTATATGCCGTTGCTGCGGCGCTTGTTTTAGATGCCGGGTTGGTTTTTGGCTATGCCTTAAGTTCGCCGCAAGTGCAAAAAGCCGATGCCATAATAGTTATGGGCGCTGCTATAAACACGCCGGCTTTGCAAAATAGGACTTTAGAAGCCCTAAAGCTTTATGAGCAGGAAATGGCCCCGGTAATGGTGCTTTCCGGAGGCAGGATAAATGAAAAATATATTTCCGAAGCTACCAATATGCAGCGAATACTGCAAAAAAATACCAATAAGACTTTAAATGTAATTTTAGACGAAAATGCTTCTAATACTTACGAAAATATAAAAAATGCGCGGGAAAAATTGCCCCAGGCAGAGTCTGTAATTGTGGTCTCAGACAAATTTCATTTGGCCAGAAGCGTTATAATGGCCAAGTCTTTGGGTTTTAAAAAAGTTTACTATAGCGCACCGGACAGCGGGTATTTTAAATTTAAGGAGCTTAGTTTTTATTACGTAAGGGAAATGGCGGCAATGGTAAGCTATGTGCCGAAGTTTTTGTTTAAGTAAATACTTTAAATTAGGTAAAAGAAGAGGCGGATCTCACGATCCGCCCGCCAGGTTGGCAAAAAAACTCAGCAGTTTGCCTATCAAAACCGCACCAATAATTCCCCATGTCAACGGGGTTTCTTCCTGGTCAATTTCGATTAGGCAGATGGGACTGCCTAAGAAGCCCACCAAAAACAGAAATTGGCCCAGTGACCTAATAGATTCGGAGTCCATAGACCCCCCTTTCATTCCTTGACATTCTAGCTAGTTTATTATATTATATATTAAGTTTAATATCCATTGACAGTTGGTCCCCGCCTCTTAGGAGAAGTGGGGTTAATTCCTAAACAGGAGCCCACCGAGGAATATATAAAAGCAAATCAGCGCGTAAGCTGGTAAGCTTATAAGTATTTCACTCGGCTAAGCCCGAGTTTTTTGTTCCCATAAATTTATTTTTATAGAGAACAATCCGCCATAGCCTTGGCGAAGGCGGAATTTGTCTACGATATTTAACGATTAACCCTGTTAAATGCCGCTTAGCGGCAACTCGCCTTTAGCGAGTTATTTAACAGGGTAAAGGTCGAAAAGAAGAAAGAATTTATAACTAATAATTGATATCTCATAACTGTACCTAAAGTTATTAATTATCAATTAACAATTATTAGTTATTGCAAACTATGTCTAAATCAAAATCTCAAAAACAGACTGATTTGCAGGAATTAACAGAAAAGGTTAAAACCGCAAAGTCTATAGTCTTTACCGACTATAAAGGCACAACAGTTAAAGATATTACCAAATTCCGCAGCGCTTTGCGCAAGGAAAATGTTTTTTCCAAGGTTTACAAATTAAGCCTAGTAAAAAAAGCTTTGTCAGAAGCAGGAGTTAGCGGTAATATTGCGGACTATAAAACCCCGGTAATTTTGTCTATGTCTAACGAAGACGAGACTTCGCCGGCTAGGGTTATAAAAAGTCTGGCTAAAGAAATTAAGACCATAAAAGTTTTGGAAGGTGTGGTCGACAAAGCGGTTATTGCTAAAACTCAGGTTGAGGCATTGGCCGACTTGCCAAGCAAAGACCAGCTCCGAGGCATGCTTGTTGGCACAATTAACGCTCCGGTTTCCGGTTTTGTAAACGTACTTGCCGGCAACATAAGAAGCTTAATAAATGTGCTTAACGCGGTTACGCAAAAAGCATAATTCCCAATTTTTAATTTTATAATTTTTAAATAATGTTTTAATTCAAAAATTATACATTAGAAAATTATTAATAAAATTAAAAAAATTACAAAATTTATTAATTAATATATTTAAGAAAACATATGTCAGAAGAAAATAAAGTAGAAGTTCCGGAAAAATTCAAAGCTTTGGTAGAACAAATTGAAAAGCTTTCTGTTTTGGAACTTTCCGAGTTAGTAAAAGTTTTAGAAGGTAAGTTCGGCGTTTCTGCCGCTGCTCCCATGATGATGGGTGCAATGCCGGCCGCCGGAGCAGGCGCTGGTGCGGCTGCAGCTGAAGAAAAAACTGAATTCAACGTAGAACTAGCCGAAGCCGGAGCGAACAAAATTAATGTGATTAAAGTTGTGCGCGAAATTACCGGTCTTGGCCTTAAAGAAGCCAAGGACATTGTAGACGGCGCTCCTAAAGTAGTTAAGGAAAATGTTGCCAAAGCCCAGGCTGAAGAAATGAAGAAGAAAATGGAAGAAGCCGGTGCAAAAGTCAACTTAAAATAATTTTAGACTTAATTATTTTAAGTTGATCCTGAGTCCCAATTTATTGGGATGAAGGATCCCTCAAGTAACAGTTATTTAAGGTTCATCCTGAGGCTCGTTTACGAGCCGAAGGATCTACTAAATAATTTTGCGATCCGAACTTGCGAACGCATCCGAATGATCCGAACATAAAAACCGTCCCTTGATCCGCCAACTGGCGGAGGGGCGGTTTTTTGGATTGACAAATCTCTCTCTCTCTCTGCTTAAATGAGTAGTCGGGAAAAAAGATACAAGAGGGAGCAATATGGATTCCATGATGTCTGTTTCGACCTTTATGCTCGCGGTTTTGTTCACTGTCTTGGGTATCGGCTTGGCCGCTTTTACTATGTGGGTGACTAGTGATTTGTTTGGAGCGATTTCACGAATTTCAAACCTGATGAACCAGTATAACCTTGCTCTTACGAGCTGGTGTGGGTATGCCATAGCAAACGATCTCGTCAACGCCTACCCAATAGGAATAGAGGTTGACGCGGAGAAGCCACCCATAGGAGCGCTTCGGTTTACAAGAGTGGTGCTGGTAGTTAGGTACGGGTTCAAAGAACAAAAGTATCTAATGATCAACCGACCCGCAATTCGCGGCCAGGGCGCGTATACGACATTTGAGTTAATACCCGAATCCGAAGACGACTAAAGGATTCTTGACGTGTAGACTATGCCCTTGATTCCGGCCTGCGGGCTGGAACAAGGGCGGTTTTTATTGTATTATTATATCTATGTCTAACTTTTGGCAACAACTTAATAGACCCATTTTTTGTCTAGCACCTATGGAAGAAGTTACAGACGTGGTGTTTAGGGAAATGTTTGCTAAGTATAGCGGGGGAGTAAAAACTATTACTCATAACAATAACGATAACACGACCACAGCAACCTCTCCTGCCCTATCGGGCATCCTCCCCTCGCCAGGGGAGGAGGAGACAAAAAAAGGCAATGCGTTCGTTATGTTTACTGAGTTTATAAATGTGGATGGCATACTGCATCCTACTGGTTTTGAGCGGCTTAAAATAGATTTGGAATACACGGAAAATCAAAGGCCAATAGTTGCGCAAATATGGGGGACTGACCCGGAAAAGTTTTATGAAGCGAGTAAGTTAATGGTGAATTTAGGTTTTGACGGCATAGATATAAATATGGGCTGCCCGCAGGACAAGGAAATTGGCATAGGAGCGTGCGCGGCTTTAATTCGCAATCCAGTTTTGGCATCAGAGATCATCGAAGCAACCATAAAAGGAGCTGGTAGTTTGCCGGTCTCTGTAAAAACAAGAACCGGATATTCTAAACCTGAAACCGAAATCTGGATAGGACATTTGCTCAAACATAATTTGGCGGCTATAACTTTGCACGCAAGAACCAAGCAAGAAAAAAGCAAAGTGCCTGCTAGTTGGGTCGAGGTAAAAAAAGCTGTTA
Source organism: uncultured Candidatus Saccharibacteria bacterium (assembly GCA_964483665.1). Taxonomy (GTDB): domain Bacteria; phylum Patescibacteriota; class Doudnabacteria; order UBA920; family UBA920; genus JAEUSF01. The sequence continues at coordinate 7,681 of CAZACP010000004.1, read as the reverse complement.
ATGTTAGAAATACTTTACAATCAAAAACTTTAATTATTGGCAATGGCGATGTTAAGTCTCGCACGGAAGGCTTGTCGCGAATGGCAGAAACAGGCTGCGACGGAGTTATGATAGCAAGAGGCGCTTTTGGCTTTCCCTGGATGTTCCGCGAAGACAACTATCAACCATCAGTAAAGGAACGACTAACGGTTGCTCTTGAGCATGCTAAATTGTTTCAGGAAAAGCTGGGCGGCCAAAAATCTTTTTTCATAATGCGCAAACACTTTAAAGCCTACGCGAGCGGGTTTGACGGCGCAAGCGAGCTTCGCGCAAAACTTCTTGAAACAAAAAACACTACAGAAGTTGAATCTATAGTGAACGATTTTTTACAATCTTTACAATAACGCTATAGAAAACTACACAAGCGCCTTTATTGCTTATTTGTAGGTTTTTGCAGTTGTTAGTTTAAATTTTTTGTAGCTAATAGTTTATCTTAAGTAAATTGCTTCCGTTTAGCAGCCAAATTGTCATTTGGCTTTCGTCTACGGCAAAGTCTTTTAAGTTGTCGAAATTTTCGCTAACTAAAGTTTTTACCAAGTTGCCCTGTTTGTTTATAATCAAAACCCTTTTTTTGCTTATATCTAGCAAATATAAATTTTCCCAGCCAATTTGAGTTATGAGTTTGCCTTGACCTGAGAAAGCTTCAAACATAGACGGCATAGTAAAGTCGTTTTGTTTGCCGGCTGAAAATTTGTTTATACCTGTTGGGGTAAGTACATAAACATTGCCGTCTATTGCCAAGCTTTGCGCTTCGCTTAAGTTCTGGCTGGTTAAAGCCACAACAGGTTTTTGTAAATTGTTTTTGCCGACTAAAAAGCTTATAAGTTGATTTTTTTGTTTGTCTATTAAGTACGCCCTGCTGTTGGTGGGGTAATAAGCAAAGCCCACAAAGTTTTCTTTTGCCGGCACGGAAGAAATTAAGGGCGAACCTGTTGAGCCCAAATTGTAGTCCCAAACCATTAAACTTTCTCCGCTGTAAATAACTGCCGTGCCGGACTTAACGCCGACCGAGGCCGTTATAGACTGCTCGGTTTTTAATTTACCGTCTTCAATTTTTCCGGTTTGTTTTTCGTAAGAAATTAAGTTTTTTCCGGCTTGAACGGCCAAATACTCAGGCAGAGTTATAAGCACAGAGCCTTCAGCCAGGCTGCCCAAATTTTCCGGGGTAACGACTGTTTTTTTGTCGGCTTGGTTTTTAAAATCCTCGAGTTTTTTGATTAAGACCGCGTAATCTTCTTTGTGTTCTTTGAACAGCTCGCTTTCTTTAGGCATTTGGGTCTCTGCTTTGGAGAAATATATTCTGGCCTGCTCCTCGTCTTTGTACAGCAAAGACGATTCAGCCAGACTCAAGCTGTCTTTTACAGCTTTAATTTTTGCAGCCGCTACAGCCTTTTTTTGTTTAACATTTTTATTGTAAACTGCGGCTGAGACCATTAATCCGGCGGAAATTACGCAAATCACAATTGCAAAAAATAAGTATTTTTTTGCCGGAGAGAATTGTTTAACTTGCGAAGGCGACAAGACTTGTCCCGCATTTTTTAATTTTTTTGAAAAATCCCCATATGCGCTTTGCGCGCCGCGTAAGAATTTTCCTCCGGCCCCTTTAATTTGGGCGAAACGCTCGCTGGAAGATATTTTGGGCAAAGCCGCCTTGTTTTCCCTGGCTTGGTTTTCGGCGCCGGTTAAATTTTTTATAAAATTAATAATTTTTTGAAAAAAAGCAACCTGCGCCGGGTTTTCTACCACGTAGCTTTCTAAGTCCATTTCTTCAGTCGCGGTTTGCCCTAAGGGCACCTGCATATTTAAAATAGTGCCAAAAGCCGCCCCCGGATCCGCGGTTTCTTTAAGCAGTTCTATTACAGTTTGGGCTGCGGCCAAAAAGCTTTCTTTTTTAAGAATTTCCTTTAAACGGTCGAGCGAGAGGAAATTTAACAGTTGAGTGTTGGAAAAAATTAACACATCTCCCAGGCGGATTTTGCCGGTCGCAAAACTGTCAAAGGTTTTTAAGGGGTGGGTCTCTTCTTTGTTAACCCCAATATTGGAAAATTGGCCTTCTCTTAGTAAAAAAGCCGCGGTCTTGCCGCAAGTGGCTACAGAAAGCGCATTTTGATTTTTAACCGCTAAAACGCAATTAAATTTGTTAACCCAGTAATCCTGGCCGGTTTCTACCAGCTTGGCAAGCTCTTCGTTAATTTGCGCAATTGCATTTTCGAAAGTGCTTTCTTCCAAAGGCCTTTTAAACGCGCGTCTAAGGCTGCCGGCTACTGCCAAGCAAATTTGTTCGCACTGAGCGTAGGCAGCAGGGTTAAAAACTGGCAGCTCAGCTACCATATATAATTCTGCGTCAGAACCAGAAGCCTTTTCCGCCATAACATAAACATAATTTTGCGCGGAACGCTGGTTAGAAAGGTGGATTTTCGCGATTTGAGATTCAAGTTTGGACATAGATATAGTAAGTAGCTGGTAGTGGGTAGTTGGTAGTAAGATTGTTTAGCTAAAACCTACCAACCAGTAACTAATAACTATCTTATTATACAACATTTTGGCGTATTTCGGAATATGCTATAATTGAAAGGGAAAACTTTACTAAATACGAATTTGTACCAATATACTAATCCTTCTTTATTAAGGTTAAGTGTCAATTTTTCGAAATTAGTATATTGCTATCTATTAGTATTTAGTAAAGACCATGCTTGAAGATATTTTAAATTCCAAATCTGACGCAGCTGTCCTAAGCTTTTTTTTAGCCGCTCCGGAAAGGAGTTTTTCGCCCGTGGAAATTGCTAAAAGACTGGGTGTTCCGTATTTAAAAACCGTTAGAACCTTAAACAAGCTGGTTTTGCACGGCCAGTTAAAAAGTTTTAGCAAAAAAGGAAAAAAATATTATTTAGTTAACAGCCGCTACAAGCTTTTGCCGGCTATAAAAGATTTTTTGTTAAAAAACGGGCCTAAGTACCAAGACGAGCTATATTCCGCAATTCGAAATTTAGGGGAAGTGAAGGCTGCTTATTTAAGCGGTCTGTTTGTTGGCCAGCCAACTTTGCCGGTAGATATTTTAATTGTTGGAAAAGTCAGTCCCACCAAACTGGAAAATTTTTTAAAGCATTTGGAAATTATGATGGATCAGGAAATAAATTACAGCATAATGACCGAGCAGGAGTTTAAAGAAAGAAAAGGCACCTTTGACCGTTTTATAAAAGACATTTTTGACTACAAACATTTAGTGGTTTGTGATAACTTAAAAAAGTAGGGTTCCCAAATATACAAATTTGAACAAATATACAAATAAATGCATTTGCGCACTGTATATGAATTTGTATATTTGTGTTGATTTGTATATTTGCGATTACTACATATGAACGAAATTCAAAATCTTTACATTCAGTTTTTAGGCAATTTTCCTGCCGGTACTAGGCCGGTTATATCTATTTTACTTGCCGTGTTTTTGGTTTATTCAATTTTAAAAGTCATAAAAAAAGATTTTATTTTTATTATTGTTTTAGTGGTTTTGCTCCCAGCCTCTATTCCTATTTTAAAGAATGTTTGGGAAGGGTTAGTGGTATTGGTAAAATTTTTACTAAATACGAGATAATTTTGTGTTTGCACTGCGAAGTCCGCCTGAGGCGGACGAAGCAGTGTGGATAACTTTAAGGTAAACGCGTGTTTACCTTATTTTATTGGTTTTGACATAGGGTATACGGTCGTATACAATACCAATATAAATAATTTAAACAAAATTATATGGACAAAGAAATAACCACTAGGCAAAAAGAATTACTTAAGTTTATAGTTAAGCAAATCCGGGACTACAACCTTCCACCCAGCATTTCCGAAATGGCCTCATTTTTAAAAGTTAGTTCAAAGAATGCCGTAGCCAAACTTTTAAACGCATTGGAAGAGGCAAAATATATAAAAACTTCAGGTAAAGCCCGCGGTATAGAAGTTTTAAACGCTCTGGGTGAAAGTTTGGAAAAAGGCTTAATTGCCGTACCGCTGGTCGGCAGTGTGCAGGCAGGTAGCCCCCACTTGGCAGAACAGCAAGTAGAAGAATGGGTAAATTTGCCCAGTAGTTTGGTAAAAGGCAGGCGAGACGTGTTTTTGCTTAAAGTCAGGGGCGACAGTATGATAAACGCCGGCATTTACGAAGGCGACCTGGTTATTGTAAAACCTACCAGAGATGTAAAGAATAACGACATAGTTGTTGCCCTGCTTCACGACGAAGCTACGGTAAAGCGTTTTATTCAAATAAAGAACCGCAGTTACCTAAAGGCTGAAAACCCGGACTACAAAGACATTTACCCTAAAGAAGAATGGATGGTTCAGGGGAAAGTTGTCGGGGTAATTAGGAATCTTGAGTAAAATTCGAAATAATAAATCCGAAATTCGAAACAAATCATAAATACAAAATGGAAATCAAACAAAAATCTTATGACCTTGAAGAACGAACTTTTAAGTTTGCCCAGGAGGTAAGAATCTTGGTTAATAAACTTTCTAAAACAATTTCTAATATCGAAGATGGTAAGCAGGTAGTAAGGTCTTCTGGGTCTACTGGAGCAAATTATATAGAAGCAAACGAATGCTTGGGCAAAAAGGATTTTATTATGAAAATTAAGATTTGTAGAAAGGAAGCAAAAGAAAGTAGATATTGGTTAAGGTTGCTAGACAATATTACAAATTTGCAATTTAGTGATCAGTTAAAACGTTTAGCTAAAGAGTCAATGGAATTAATGATGATTTTTAGTTCTATAATGAGAAAGATTTCTTGATTGAGATTTAGAATTTAATAATTTTTCGGATTTCGATATTCGAATTTCGAATTTAAACGATTATGAACGACGCAATAAAAATAAAACAGAATATTCTTAGACAGCTTCAAGGGTTGTGCGCGCATTGCACGAATGGGTCTTCAAGAACACATAATTGTCCTGTTCAACAAATTTCCCTTCGGATTCAGTCATTACGCGGTGTTCCTTTGGTAGTAAACAGCGAATTTAAAGGAATGCTTTGGGCATAAAAAAAGAGCGGTCGCTTTAGGCTCTTTGGTGAAAAGCCTTAAACGACCGCGAGATCCAAGGGAAGAAAAAAAATGATTTCAAATCCCTCCTTAGGGATTATAAGTTTTGGCCGGCTGTTGCTGAGTTAACAGCTAGAGCGTATTTACCACTCCCAGCCGACCGCTCGGAGGACTTTACATAGTATATAATTGTAGTACTTACAAGTCAATTTAAATTTATGACAAAAGGGTTAGCCGCAAAAGCAGAAATTGTAATTAACGCTCCGGCAAAAAAAGTTTGGGAAGCTTTGGTTACGCCGGAAATTATAAAAAAATATCTATTCGGAACAGAAGCAGTATCGGATTTTAGGGCCGGAAGCAGTATTGTGTATAGGGGAGAGTGGGAAGGAAAAAAGTACGAAGACAAAGGCAAAATTTTAGAGGTGGTGCCGGAAAAGCTTTTGGTTTCCACCTATTGGTCAAGTATGGGAGGCAGACCTGACACAGCCGAGAATTACAGCACAGTTATGTATGAGCTGTCGGGCAATAGCGGCTTTACCAGACTAACTATAACCCAGGACAACAATCTTACAGAGGAGTCCCGTGCTCATAGCGAAAAAAACTGGAATTTGGTTTTAAAAACTTTAAAAGATTTACTGGAAAAATGACAAATTTATTTGTCATCCCGACCGAGTCAAAATTTTTCATTATTTTAAAAATTTTTGACGAATGGAGGGATCCCTTAACTATAACTATTACCAATACAATAATTTAAAGTTAAATTTTTAATAAACTAATTTAAATTAATAAGAAATATTTTATGAAACAAATGACTTGCGCCCAAATGGGCGGACCGGCAACTTGTAGTTTTGTTATAACCAGCAAAACAGCCGAAGAAATGGCTACTAACGGTATGGCTCATGTAACTAGTAGTCACCCGGAATTAGCGGAACAAATAAAGAAAATGACCGCTGAAGAAACTTCCGCCTGGATGTCAGACTTTTCAAAAAAATTTGAAGCTTTGCAGGAAATATAAGCTTTAAAAAAAGTCATTAAGCCGATGAGTTTTTTTTAATTGCCCGAGCAAGGAATAAAATAAGCAGAATTTAAACAAAATGAAAACGCGGCGTACTGGAGGAGAATGTACGCCGCGTTTTTAGGCTTGGTCGCAACACCTTTGAATGTTACGATCAGGGAGTGTTGTAGCCAAGCACTATGAGGGCTGCTTGCGGCTTTTTGGCTTGAAAGTATCCACAGCATTTAGGGATGCGCTGTTGCGTCTTTCCCTAGGACTCTTCCGAGTTGCAAAACCGCAAGCTTCCTGCCACGGGAATCTGGAAATGCTTATGAGCAACTTCCATTCGGCAAGAACTTATAATTGCTATCCTCCTACGAAAAAAAATGGGCGGGCTGCCCAGCCAAGCTAATGTTTAGCCTCTCCCCGCCACCTGTAGTGGCAAATGGGCTGCCCGCCAAGTTTGAGTTTCCCTAGATTAGTAAATTATACAAAATTAAGGGGTTTTTGTTAATGTCTGCCATAAAATTATTTTAAAAAATTATTTGTTAGTTTTATACCCCCACTGGACAATTCGCGCGAATTGTCCAGTGGGGTAGTGATTCCGATAGTCGCATCCTAAACAAAAAACTTCCACCACAAGGGTGAAAGTTTTTTGTTTGGTAGACCCGCTCTGAACGGCTGGAAAACTTATTTGGCTTTGGTAAGAGAAGTCTATAACTTTCTAATTAAATTAAAATGTTAAACCTACTGTCTTTTCGTATTTATTTAAAGCTTCTTGGAGTTCTTTGTGGTGCGCATATAAATGCCCAGTATTCGAGTCTCCAACAATTCCAAAAAATAAATTTTGATACATTAATAAAAGCATGCGGGTAAATTCTTGTTCTTCAGAAGTCAATTCTGTCCCAGACAGAAGTTTATCTGCTAAAGTAATATTTTTTTCAGTACTACGAGAAAAAATAAAGGCTCTAATATTTGATAAGTAATGGTTATAAGAAATAGACCATTGTAAATACCCGGTTACTAGCCGGTTAATATGATCCCCCATGATCCCCATTCCAGGAAGCAGGCTGTAATTTTCTATAAAAGAATAATTTATTGGATTTAATGTCGTAGTAATAGGATTTGAAAATTCGGTGCTGTATAGTTCTACCCATTTGTTTTCTAAACCTTTTTTGAACCCTCTTTGGAAATATTCGTTCCCGTCAAATTTTAAATACCACGAAGCATTAATTAATTCGTATTTGATTCCTTCAATTGTTTGAAGCTTAAAGTCTCTTTTGTTAGCTAAGTATCTCCATGCTGTAAAAATTAATCCAAAAAGTCCTAAAATTGTCACAATGTCAGCCCACCAAGAAACATTAAATAAAGATGTCTGCAGGTGGGGTTGGTGTATATAGAAATTATCGAAGTGATCGTATCTCATATAATTTGGTAAACCAAGCTTGGTTTGAAAACTAATTTACCTTAATTATAAGCCAAATTTAAAATTACTGCCACAAGAACAAAATTTTGGAAAACCATTCCTTCATCAATAAAACCAAATCAAAAACACCCTTTCGGGTGCTTTGAAATTTCTTGGTAGCGCTACGGGGAATCGAACCCCGATTTGGTGGATGAGAACCACCTGTCCT
>CAZACP010000003.1:0-121956 GCA_964483665.1 uncultured Candidatus Saccharibacteria bacterium | reverse complement strand
TTCAAAACGTCGTGAGACAGTTTGGTCCTTATCTGCTGTGGGTGTACGAAACTTGAGTGGGCGCATCTCTAGTACGAGAGGACCGAGATGCATAGACCTCTGGTGTACCCGTTGTCCTGTCCAGGGCATGGCGGGGTAGCTAGGTCTAGTTAGGATAAGCGCTGAAGGCATATAAGCGTGAAGCCGTCCGCAAGACTAGGTTTCGAGTAAAGTAGCAATACTTTACATTAGGTTCGCGGAAGACTACCGCGCAAATAGGTTGCAGGTGTACGGACAGTAATGTCTTTAGCCGAGCAATACTAATCAACCGAAATGTTTTAATTTTTTTAACCCGTACCGAAGCTTGCTTCTGGTGCTGGGGAATCCCGCCAAAATTTTTGTTCGAAAATTTTGCGGATGAATGTACTTTTAAAACCATCAATTTTTTTACCTAGGATTGGCTACAAATATATTTGTAGCCCATCCACCCAGCACCACTTTTTGTTGATAATCATCAGCTATAAATATTGATACTCCCTTGTCAATATTTGAAACTTTTGAATTATCCGTGAAAAGTGGTGCTGGGTGGGTGACATTTCCGGCGTGGTCCGACCCGATCCCATCCCGAACTCGGAAGTCAAACGCGCCAGGGCCGATGATACTACCGCGAATGCGGTGCGGAAAGTAGGTAGTTGCCCTCTATATAAAAAGTCTTACTAAATCAGTAAGGCTTTTTTATTTATCCCCTTTATACTAAACGCCATATACTATATACTAAATAATATGTTTTTAGCCTTTTTAATAGTTTTTTTAATATTTACAATTTTACTTTTGTTTATAATAACAAGCGCTTTTTTGGGTTTTGTCCGTACCCGCGTGCCGTTTGTGCCTACTGCTGACCTAGACGTAGAGTTTATAGCTAAAGAGCTTGGTATAAAAGAAACCGATGTTTTTTTTGAGCTTGGCAGTGGTAACGGGAAAGTATGTTTTGCTATAGAAAAATTAACCGGCGCAAAATGCACAGGCTACGAACTTACTCGTTGGACGCACTTATGGGCGAAAATTAAAGCGTTAATTACAGGCTCAAAATCTAAATTTTGCCGTAAAGATTTTTTTAAAGAAGACTGGAGCAAAGCCACTGTTATTTACGGTTATTTGTACCCGCCCTTAATGTACCGAATAAAAGAAAAGTTTTTAGAGGAATGTAAGCCGGGAACTAAAGCTATAATGCGCGATTTTTATTTGCCCGGATTAAAACCAGATGCGGTTTACAGTCGGCCTAATGACCACGAAATATATGTATATACTAAAGTGTAGATAATTTATCTAGAATTTTTAATTAAAATAACCCTTAAATAAGGGTTATTTTAGTTTATCCACAAAATATGTAGAAAAATATTTGACAAAAAGAATATATTAGTTTACACTTGCAATATATTATTTTTGTCATCCTGAGCGAGCCCGCCTTGGCGGGCGAGTCGAAGGATCCCTTAACGGTAGTATCATAGGAATAGGATTCGAGCTTGTCGAGAACAATTTTAGATTCTCCACAAGGTCGAATACTAAAATTGTTATGGAAATTCAGGTCATTTTAAAAAATTTTGGACTAAGTGAAAAGGAAATAGCCGTTTATTTGGCTCTTGTTGAACTTGGTCCTTCTTCTGTGCGCGATATTTCTGCTAAGTCTAAAGTTAACCGCGGAACAAGTTACGACATTTTAAAATCTTTGATCACCTTAGGAATTGTTTCTTATTATAACAAAGAATCGAAACAATATTTTATTGCCGAAGAGCCGGAAAAGCTGCTTTTTGCCATAGACCAGAAGAAAGAAGATTTAGAAGAAGTCAGACAAAACATAGAAAAAAGTTTGCCGTTTATAAAAACTTTATTCGAAAAACAGGGCGGCAAGCCGGTGGTAAAGTTTTACGAGGGCAGCAAGGGCGTGAGACAAATTTTTGAAGATGTATTAAATGAAGTATTATCCGTTGGTGATAAATCTTATTATCTTTATTCCTCGGCTACTTCTGAGGAAAGAAAAAATGTTTATGGGGCTATGCCGGATTTTAGCCAAAAGCGTATAAAAAAAGGTATAAAGGTAAAAATAATTTCGTTGGGCGAGGGGGGCAATTTAGTCGGGTTAGACGAAAGAAAACAAATGCCCGCAACTTGCAAAGGCATAAAGGCTACTCATGAAATTATTTACGCCGGGAAAATAGCGCACATTAGCATAGACCAAAACGGCGAACCGGTAGGGGTGGTAATACAGAATGAAGAAATTTACCAAATGCAGAAAATGATTTTTGAATTTAATTGGAGTATGTTATAGAGAATGGAGAAAAGTGCATAGAGAAAAGGATAAAACATTTATGGCAATAAAAACATTTAAAGATTTAATAGTTTGGCAAAAATCCATTGAACTTATAAAGGAGATTTATAGAATAGCAAAATTATTGCCAGCAGACGAAAAGTTTATTTTAGCTAATCAGATGATAAGATCTGCTGTTTCTATAGCTTCTAATATTGCTGAAGGTTGGGCGAGAAATCATAAAATAGAATTTGTTAGATTTATGAATATTGCTTTTGGGTCGGCGTGTGAACTTGAGACTCAGGTCATTGTTGCAAAATCTCAATACACAAAAATTGATTATACAAAAGCCGAGGGTTTAGTAATTGAAGTTCAAAAAATGCTTTCAAAGTTAATTAGTAATACAAAGTTGTCAGAAAAAGAATGGTAGTTTTATCCTATTCTCTTTTCTCTAATCGCTAATCACTAAACTATGTGCGGAATTGTCGCTTACATTGGAAATAAACAAGCCTTACCAGTCCTACTTCAGGGACTGCGCGATTTAGAGTACCGCGGGTATGACTCAGCCGGGGTAGTTATTTTAAACGAGGGTAAATTTTCCCGGGTTAGAGAAATAGGCAAGGTGGATAGGCTTTCTAAAAAAATCGACGCCTTTAGGCGTCGTTCTGAGGGAGTGCGGCCGACCGAAGAACCTCAAAACAGTAGTAAAGAGATCCTTCGCGCCTCGGATGCACTCGGCGCTCAGGATGATGGCATTTTTAGGGGCACAATTGGTATAGCGCATACCCGTTGGGCTACGCACGGCGGAGTTACGGAATTTAACGCGCACCCTCACACAGTTAACAACGAACTAACAGTTGTGCATAACGGGATTATAGAAAATTACAGGGAACTTAAAGAAAAAATTACAGACAAAAATTATGAGTCAGAAACCGACACAGAAGTTTTGGCTAAACTTATTTATCAAAACTATAAAGGCGATTTAGCTCAAGCAGTTAGAGAATCTTTGCTGGAGGTAAGGGGAACTTACGGTATTGTGGTTATGCATAAAGATCATCCGCGCCAATTAGTTGCCGCGCGCCTTGGCAGTCCTTTAGCCATTGGTTTTGCAGAAAATGAGTACTATATTGCCAGTGATGTCACGCCTATGCTGCCCTACACCAAAAAGGTTAGTTTTTTGGACGACGGCGAGGTTGCTAGCATAAACGGCGATGGTCTTAAGATAGTAAATTTGAGAGATCAAATTATCCAAAAACCAATAACAGAAATAGACTGGGATTTGCAAACTGCGCAAAAAGGCGGATTTGAACATTTTATGCTTAAGGAAATTTTTGACCAGCCCGTGGTGTTTGAAGATGCCTTAAGAGGCAGGCTTGATATGGAAGAAGGTACGGCTAAGCTTGGCGGATTGAATATGACTTTAGAGCAAATGGCTTCTATAAAAAGAGTAATAATAATTGCCGAGGGTACGGCTAAATTAGCAGGCCTCATAGGCAAATATGCTTTTGAACGCCTTGCCAATTTGCCCGTGGAAGTAGATTCGTCTTCAGAATTTAGGTACAGAGACCCAATAGTGAATAAAAGCACATTGGCTTTTGTAATTTCCCAGTCAGGCGAAACTGCCGATACAATTATGGCGGTTAGGGAAGCTAAACGAAAGGGCGCGTTTGTTAGAAGTATTGTTAATGTGGTTGGTTCTACAATTGCAAGGGAAACCGGCGCCGGCACCTACATTCACGCCGGGCCTGAGCTTTCTGTGGCCTCCACCAAAGCCTATAGCAATATGATTGCTATACTTATGCTTTATGCTCTACAGTTTGGCAGGTTAAAACATACCTCGCTGGCTACGGGACAGAGAATGCTTCAGGCGCTTTTAGAAATTCCGGAAAAAATGAATGAAGTTTTAAAACAGAATGATGAAATTAAGAATATCGCGAAGCAGTATATAAAATATCACAACATCCTATACATAGGACGCGGAGTTAATTACCCAGTTGCTTTAGAAGGCGCTTTGAAGCTTAAAGAAATTTCGTATATTCACGCCGAAGGTTTTGCGGGAGGAGAACTAAAACACGGGCCTTTGGCATTGGTAAGTAAAGACGTGCCGGTGATAGCTATTTTGACCAAAAATCAACTGTATGAAAAAATGAAAAGTAGCATACAAGAAGTAAGAGCCCGCGGGGCCAGAACCTTAGTTATAGCGAATGATGAAGACGCTAAAGAAGTGGCGGATGACATTATTTACGTGCCAAAAACTATGGAACTGCTTGAACCTTTGTTAAACACCATTCCCTTACAGTTGTTTGCTTACCATATGGCAGTAGCACTGGGGAGAGATGTAGATAGGCCAAGGAATTTGGCGAAAAGTGTTACGGTGGAATAGGTGTGTCATCCCGGAATCCGAGTGCATCCGAGGATATCCGGGATCCAGATTTTCAGATCATTCAAATTGTAGCGTGCCGATTTATCGGCAAAAAAAAACCGGCGTCATCCTGAGCTAGAGGCGAATGACCTCCTCAATGAAGAGATTCTTCGCTTCGCTCAGAATGACGCAAAAGTTTTTGACGGCAGCTTAGTAGCAACTAACCGTGATGACATTCTTTTCTAAAGAAACTTTGCAGCCTTTTTCCAAGGCCCTCGCGTCAGTAGAGAGTTTGTCAGCACATGCACGGAGTACCGCATTCATAAGTGTGGTGCTGGATCCGCAATTGATTTGAGTATCAACCAAAGTACCCCCGAGATGGTCTAATACGCGGACATTATTCAAACCAAGCGGACAATCTTCATACCAATTAGCCATAGGCCTCCTTTAAGAACCAAATTATTCTATCATAAAAACTAACTTACGCAAGCCGTAGCCTTCGACCCTAGTAGCATGCCCCCATAAGGTCTACAATTATGGGGCAGCAAAAGTAAATATATGAAAGCGTTAGTATTCGATAAATCTAAATACGATTGGGAGACATCAAAGGGTTTTGAGCTCGTAGATATACCAGAGCCGGTTTTGGATGAGGGGAAAAATGAGGCAGATGCCAATTATGTAATTATGAAAGTGCATTATGCCGGGCTTTGCGGGACGGATAGGGGTATTTGGAATAGACAGGCTTTTAGGGATGCTATTTTGAATTCTATAGATGCGGAAATGTCACTGTCTTCTCGGCGTCATTCTGAGGGAGTGCGGCCGACCGAAGAATCTCAAAGTACTAAGAATAAGATCCTTCGCCCCTCGGATGCACTCGGGACTCAGGATGACGCCAAAAATAAAAGCTATCGTATAATCGGCCATGAATTTTTTGGAGAAGTTGTAAAGGTTGGAAGTAAGGTAAAGAATGTAAAGGTAGGAGATTTTGTTTCTCCTGAGTCGCATGTTGTGTGCAATGAATGCTACCAGTGTTTGCGCGGGCAAAAGGAAGTTTGTACCAAAGAAAAAATATTGGGCATTTCCCACGACGGAGGGTTTGCGGAGTTTGCCAAGGTACCGGCTCATATACTTTGGAAAACAGACACCGGTAAAATAAGACCGGAAATTGCCGCTATGCAGGAGCCATTTGGTAACGCGGTGCACGCAGCAAGCAAAGTAGATTTAAAAGACAAAACTGTTGCAATATTTGGACTTGGACCCATAGGTATGTTTTTAACATTAGTGGTTAGAGGGCTTGGAGCTAAAATGATAATTGGCGTTGAGCCAAATCCGGTTGCAGCTGAAATGGCGCATAAATTAGGGATAGATTATGTAGTTCCGTTAAGCACTATTCCTTCTGTCATTGCGAGCCCGAGTGCGGCCGAGGGCGCGGCAATCTCTTCTAACAAAAAGATTGCTTCGTCTCCGCCGGCTGACGGACTCCTCGCAATGACGAGGAACGATAAGCCATATGCTCACGATTCAAAAGTGACAGATGAAATTAAGAAAATAACCGGCGGAGTTGGCGTTGATGTAAGTTTTGAAATGGCCGGGTTTAACTCATCGGTCAATAACTGCTTGTATGCTACCCGCCGTGGGGGCGAGATTGTTTTGTTTGGTATTAAGACCGGCGACTTTGTGTTTGAAGACTATAACCGCCTTATAGTACACGGATTTACTTTTCATGCAGTAATTGGCCGCCAGCTTTGGCAAACCTGGGAAATCACGCGGAAACTTATGGAAGACACTTCTACGGGTGTTCAAGAAAAACTTTTTAATATAATTTTAGACCAAGGCAAAGACACAATTCTTCCTATAGGCGAATATACTAAAGAGCGTTTTGAAGCAATGATGCAAAAACATCCTAAATTTTTAATACAATTTTAGATTTTACTAAATACGAATCGATACGAATATACTAATTCGCATCAGATTCGTATATTAGTAATAATTAGTATTTAGTAAATATATATGTACACAAACTACAAACAACAATTCGAACAAGAATTAAAGGAAATTAAAGACAGCGGTATGTGGAAGGACGTGGGAGTAATAGAGGGGAAACAAGGAGCGGAAATAACAATAGACAATAACTATAACGATAACAAAGGGACCCTTCGACAAGCTCAGGGTGAAAAGCTAAAGCTTTTCAATTTCTGCGCAAACAATTACCTAGGTCTTGCGTCATCGGAGGATCTTGCTAAAGCAGCTATCGATGGGGTTAATAAGTATGGGTTTGGGGAAGCCAGTGTTAGGTTTATAGTCGGGACATCTACTATACATAAAGACTTGGAAAGCGAGATTTGTAAATTTTTTGGCACAGAGGATGCTATTACTTACAGTTCTTGTTTTGACGCTAATACCGGACTTTTTGAAACTATTTTAAAAGAAGGCGATGCGGTTTTTAGCGACGAGCTTAACCACGCTAGTATTATAGACGGTGTTCGTTTGTGTAAAGCGGAGAGGTTTAGGTTTAAAAATTCAGATATGTCAGATTTGGAAGCACAGCTTAAAGAAGTAACATCGCGCGAAGTAAAACCAAGGCGAATGCTAATTGCCACAGACGGAGTATTTAGTATGGACGGTATTACAGCAAAATTAGAAAAGATTTGTGATTTGGCAGAAAAGTACGGCGCAATGGTTATGGTAGACGACAGCCATGGTAGCGGAGTTTTGGGACAGCACGGAAGGGGTAGCGTAGAAGGACTTATGGACAGAATAGATATTTTAACTTCTACTTTTGGAAAAGCCTTGGGCGGCGCAGGAGGTGGGTTTACTGCCGGAAGAAAAGAAATTATTCAAGTACTACATCAGAGAAGCCGTACAACCTTGTTTTCTAATTCACTTACTCCGGCAATAGCCAATGCGGCATTGTATGTTTTGCAAAACTACGATAGTAAATTTAACGGGTTGCGTGTGCAGTTAATGCAAAATACCCACTATTTTAGAGAGGAAATGGGAAAATTAGGTTTTACTTTGGGTGGTGATGGTAAACATTCTATAACTCCGGTAATGCTTATGGAAGAAAGAGTAGCGAGCGAAATGGCCAAAGCGCTTTTCCAAAAAGGCATTTATGTTCGTGGTTTCACCTATCCGGTTGTGCCAAAAGGCAAAGCCCGAATACGGGTTCAAATTTCCGCGGCGCATACCAAAGAACAAATGGATAAAGCGGTAGAAGCGTTTAAAGAGGTGGGTAAGGTTATGGAGATAATTAAGTAGCAAGTAGTAGGTAGTAAGTAGCCAGCAGAAAACCATTTTGTTTGGCTACCAACTACTCACTACCAACTACTCACTAACATATGAAAAACATTGTCATAATCGGCGGGGGGACGGGGACGTTTACTTTACTTAACGGTTTACGTAAATTTCCTACAAATAATTCCGTAATAGTTTCTTCGGCGGACGACGGAGGCAGTACCGGAAAACTAAGAAAAGACCTTGGCGTTTTTCCGCCTGGGGACATACGTCAGTGCTTGGTCGGGCTTTCGTATACAGAAGAACATTTAAAAGAGCTATTTAATTACCGTTTTGAAAAGGGCGATTTAGCCGGGCATACCGCAGGCAATATATTAATTGCGGCTTTAGAAAAAATTATGGGCGGAGTTGAGTCGGCAATTGTGCTTGCTTCTAAACTTTTAAATGTAAGGGGGCAGGTGTTGCCGGTTACTTTAAAACCAACCCTGCTTACAGCTATATTACAAAATGGAAAAAAGATTGTTGGGGAGCATAATATAGATGAGCCCAGAAGAAATTTTAAATTTAAAATTTCAAATTTAAAATTAAGCCCGAATCAAAAAGCAAATCCTAAGGCACTGGTGGCGTTAAAAGCAGCAGACGTTATTGTTCTTGGTCCGGGGGATTTATATACCAGTATTCTGCCTAATTTATTGGTCAAAGGAGTAAAAGAAGCAATTGATGCAAGCAAGGCTAAAAAAGTTTTAGTTACTGCGCTTATGACGAAACCGGGACAGACAGACGGTTTTAACGCAGAGGCTTTTGTAAAGGTTACTAATGAATATTTGGGTAAAAAGAAGTTAGATGCGGTTATTGTAAACACTGAAATGCCTGCTAAAAAAGCTTTATCGCTTTATAAAAAAACCGGAGCAGAGTTTGTAAAACCCGTTAAAAATATTGCTAAAACAGAAGTTTTTGCTGCGGAATTAATTTCTAGCCAAATACATAAAAAGTCCTTAGCCGACAAGCTTAACAGAAGTCTGCTGAGGCACGATAGCGACAAGCTGGCACAGATAATTTACGAATTATGAAGTAAGAATTATGAATAAGATACAAAAGAAAGTTATTGCAACGAAAGTAATTAAGTTTGAGCTAAAAGACGGCAAAAAAATTGTCGGCAGGGTGTTTTTGTACGTCATAAAAAATGACCTGCATAAAGAAGCTTATGGTTACATTGAAGATTTGTTTGTCGACGAAAGCCTGCGCGGCCAGGGCTATGGCAAAAAACTTTTACAAATGGTAATCGCGGAAGCAAAAAAAAGAAAGTTATATAAACTAATAGGAACCAGCCGGACGTTTAGAACCGAGGTGCACAGCTTTTACGAAAAACAGGGTTTTAAAAAGTACGGGTTTGAATTCAGAATGGATTTAAAATGATAAAACTTGTTGCTTTTGATTGGAACGGCACTCTGCTTTCCGATACAGCTTCTGCGTGGAAAGCGGGTAATGAGTTGTTCGAAATTTACAAGTTAAGACATATATCTCTTAAAGAATTTAGAGATACTTTTACTATACCAATACGCGAAATGTGGCGGGCTCTAGGTTTTCCAACAAACGTGGATTTTTTAAAACAGAGCGAAATTTATCATAAGCTTTATGAAAAACAGGCGGCCAAAGCAAGAACCAGGGCCGGGGTTAAAGAAGCTTTGAGTTGGCTGAACAAAAAACATATCATTCGAATGATATACAGCAACCACATAGCGCCCGATATAGTAAAACAGCTTTTACGTTTGCAAATTTTTGAATACTTTGATGAAGTTTTAGCCAGGCCTGCCGGAGACCATTCCCATGTAAATAATAGAAGCAAAGACCAGAAATTGTTTGAGTATTGTAAAAGAAATAATTTTAAACCGCATGAAGTTTTGACTATAGGCGATAGTGAAGAGGAAATAGAAATAGGAAAAAAGTTTGGTTATTATACAGTGGCTATTACCGGAGGGTATTGCAGCACCGGGCGTTTAAAAAAACACAAGCCTGATTTTTTAATTCATAATTTAAGGGAACTCAATTCAATTGTAAATAAATTAAACAAATGACTAACCAAACAGTAATTTTAGCAGCAGGCAAGGGTACTAGAATGGGGGGCGAAATCCCTAAGGTTTTGGTAATGCTGAAACAAAAGCCTTTAATTTTACATTTACTTCAAGAACTAGAAAAGGTTACTCAGTTAATTAAGCCTGTTGTTGTTGTAGGCTACGAGTCAGAAAAGGTACAGGGCGTGCTGGGCAATGGCTATACGTATGCTTTTCAGAACAAGCAGCAAGGCACGGCCCAGGCGGTAGCCGCGGCCAAAAATTTTATTAAGGCCGAGAATTTTTTAGTGCTTTATGGCGATATGCCTTTTATAAAAGCAGAAAGTATAAGAGCACTTATGAAAGCGCACAGAGAAACAAGCGCGAATATTTCTATGTTAACTGCGGTCGCGCCGAATTTTGAGGGGATATATAATTCGCTTTTGTCTTACGGCAGAATAGTTAGGGATGCAAAAAATCAAATTATAAAAGTTGTCGAGTACAAAGATGCTGCGGAAGATCAGAAACAAATAAACGAAATTAATCCGGGAATCTATATGTTTAATACCAAATGGTTTTTTTCACACGTTGGTAAAATTAGCAACCAAAACGCCCAAGGAGAATACTATTTAACCGACATTGTGGAAGTGGCAATAGAAAGCGGGGAAACAATTAATAATTTACCGGTAGGCGCCAAAGAGGTTATAGGTATAAATAGCCGGGAAGATTTGGAAATGGCGGAAAAATTAATTTAAAAAAGACTTGCAAAACTCACGGCCGTGAACTATAGTAGTCATGTATGCCGAACAAGTACGGGACATTAATGGGAAGTTTGCTGGAAGCTGTAGGAGAAGCTACAGGTTTTTTCGAATGGCCGCCACCACAAACGGTCGCTTGGGCTTGGAAGCAGCACCGTAGCAAAAGAGCTTTGCGGAATGCAATGTACGCTTTAAAACGTAAAGGTTTAATTAAGGAGCTAAGCGAAAAAGATAAAAAGTTTTTGCAGATAACTTCCAAAGGCCAACTCGAAAGATTGTTTATTTTGGCAAGCGTTGAAAAAACTAAAACCTGGGACGGTTTATGGCGTCTTATAGTTTTTGATATTCCGGAGAATTCCCGCGAGAAAAGAGATAAGTTAAGATGGTTATTAAAAAGAAACGGATTTATTAAGTTACAAGCAAGTGTCTTTATTAGCCCTTATGCCCTTAATAGGGAAGCATTGACTTTCTTAAATGAAACCGGACTTTTCCGTTATATACGAATCATCCGTGCCAATGGAATTGATGATGATAAAGATTTGAAGAAAAAATTTGGTCTTACATAGTTTACGGCCGTGAACTATGTAAGACAGTATAAATTTATACTTCTTTTAGGTAGTGGATATCATACTTTTGTTCCTCTTAAATAAGAGGTTTTTTAATATTTGCACTATGTTTGTATGATGGTGTATGATACTATCATACAAAGGCAGATGAGGGAGCTCCGGCTAAGACCGGAGCACCGCCATCTGCCTTTCTGAATAAAATTTTTTAGCTAGTAATAGGATTCAACACCAGGCTTATAAATATAATCTGGTGGTAGAGATGGGAGGCGAAAACAAAATATTTTCGCCCCCGCCTTTGTCCCTAAAATAGAAAAACAAAAAGTACAACTTGGCAGCATATTTAAGGACTTAAAAGCCAAAAGTTTTTAAATATGCTGCTTACGCGCGATTAGCTTCGCTGTGGCAACAGACCCCAAATTTATAGGAGGGGTGGATGCAATGATAGGGAGGTAAAGAGTTGAGATGAGACAGATACTAGAGGATTTGACTGGGTTGAAACTAGCTAAAATCGCCGACGGCGATGATGTGTTCGGCTTTGATATTGGTCAGCCGGTGGGAGAAGTTCTGCCAGCTGCAAGGGAGCGACTCAAGCAAGTGGGATCGAATTCGCATGCTTACGGCTACCAGTACGGGTATGGCTTGCATTCCCTGCGCGAGCAGTTTTGCAAGCGCTTGGCAGGAAAATACAATTTGGCCTGCCCAGTTACACCCGAAAGAGTGTTGGTGTCTCGGGGCAGCAAGCCGGTTTTTCCTTCACTCGCTCGGATAATGCTTCGCCCAGGTGATTCAGCAATTGTTCCGTCGGTCGGGTACGCAATTCACTACGATTCAGTAGTAAAAGTCGGGGGGAATGCGCTGACCTACCAATGCGGACCGGGTGTGAATGTGTTCGATGAGATTCTGCGGGTGGTCGATAGTGCGCCTTACGCTAAGTACTTACTGATCAACACCCCGCATAACCCGACTTGTATCACGGTCGACTCGCGTTTCTTTCCAAGACTTGTCGAACGCGTCAAGCCGCTTGGCATGACAATAGTTGTGGACATGGCCTACGAGGACTTGGTTTTGTCTGGTTCACAAGCGACCTCTATTTTTGAGGCCGAAGGAACCCATGACATGCCAATCATCGAAACTCATTCCATGACCAAAGGGCATAACATTGCTGGGGTTGGCCTGATTGTTGGTCGGCAGGATCTTTTGTGCAAACTGATGAAAGACATGTCCGACGACGGCTACGGCCAATTTTTGCCTCTGCAGTTTGCTGCCGAAGCGGCGCTTCACGACGAGGAAGCTGTTGAGCGTAATCGCGATTTGTATCGGGGAATCGATTCGCTGCTTACCGATGGGCTCAACTCCATTGGCTGGCAAGCGGAGAGAACCAAGGCCACTTTTTACAAGTGGATCCAGGTACCAGATGGGTTTACGGCAGAACAGCTCTGCTTTGGTCTTCTTGAGCACGCGAACGTTTCCATTTGGCCGGAAGGGGGCTTCACGAACGGGCAACCTGTTCGCAAGCCGGGCGAACGCGAGCGGGTCCGTTTTTCCATGGTGGAAACACACGAGCGTACATCTCGGGCAATTGAGGCCATGGAGCGGTTCTTTAAGGAACGGCCCGATCTAAAACAGTAGACACTTGGCCGGTGGCACAACTTGCGAGGCCACTGGCTAAGAGTCTCGCTAGCAAGACAGGCGGTGGGTGGGTAGACAAAATCCCACCACCGCCTCCAATTTCTTTAATTTTTTTTAAATGTATGATAATATCATACTATACAAGCTTACAATATTATTTTATCTTCATCGGCAAAAAGCTGGATCCCGGCTCGGAGGCCGGGATGACACAAGAAAATGAGTAGAGAAAGACTTACAATTACATTACAAGAAGACGTGCTTGAGGCTTTAGACCAAAGCATAGACGGGCAACGTCTTAGAAACCGCAGTCATGCGATTGAGTATTTTTTGTCCAAGGCTTTGGGAAAAAAAGCTTTAAAAGTTTTAATATTGGCGGGCGGCAAGCCTGTATTTTTTGACAGTGAAAAAAAAGCTTTGCCTAAAGCTATGGTGAAAATAGCGGGCAAGCCCTTGTTAGAACATACTTTGCTTAAACTTAAAAATGCCAAATTTAGCGAAGTTATAATTTCCATAGCCGAAGGCGGGGAAGGTATAAAAGAATATTTTGGCGACGGGCACAGTTTTGGCCTGCATATTAGCTATTTAAAACAGACAGATAAAATTAAAGGCACGGCGCAGGCTTTAATGCAGGCAAAAGAAATTTTGGGTAGCGGTAATTTTTTGCTGCTCTACGGCGATGTGCTTTCGGATGTAGACCTAACTGACCTGACCCAATTTCACAGTTTAAATAAACCGGCCGTATGTACTATGACTTTAACTTCAACAGAAAGTGTGAATATGTGGGGGCTGGCGAAAATGCAGGGCAGCAGAATTGTGGATTTTGAAGAAAAACCCTCAAACCCTAAAACTTTTTCTCGGTTGGTAAACGCGGGAGTGTATTTAATGGAAAACGAAATTTTTAAATATATTTTAAACAGCTCCGTAAAGTTGGAAAGCGATGTATTTCCAAGGCTGGCCGAAGAGGGTAAACTTTACGGCTATTTGCACGAAGGCATGTGGCTGGATGTTTCAAGCAGTGCGGCGTATAAACAGGCGGCAAGGGAAATTGACAAGAATGACAAGAATTAAAAGAATGACAAGAATTAAAAGAATGACAAGAATTACCGCGCATCCATTTATGTCAGTTATTTAAATTTTGTTCAATTATCTCAATAAAAATTTTTCAAATAATTTATTTATATATATGGCAAACAATAAATCATCGAAGAAGATTAGAATTGCGGTTAATGGTTTGGGAAGAATCGGTAGGATATTTTTAAGGCAGGCTTGGAACAACCCAAAGTTTGAAATAGTAGCTTTACATTCCAGAAGCGGGCTTGATATGTACGCGCATTTATTGAAATACGATTCAACTTATGGCGTGTGGGATAAAGAAGTGAGTGTAAAGGGCAATAATTTAATTATTGAAGGCAAAAAATTTCCCTTTGTGGGAGGCGAGAGTTTGCCCTGGAAAAAAATGAAAGTCGACGTGGTGGTGGACGCGACCGGCAAATATACAAAAAAAGAACAAGCCATTGAGCATATTAATAGCGGGGCAAAATATATGGTTTGTACCGCGCCTATGTCTGACGCGGACGAAACTTTTGTATATAAAGCTAACCACGAAAAATTTAAACCTCAAATACATAAAATTATTTCTGCCGGCAGCTGTACCACCGTGTGTTCTACTTTAGCTATAAAGGTGCTGGAAGAAAATTTTGGGGTAAAGCAGGCGTTTATAAACACCGTGCATGCCTTTACCGGCGACCAAATGCTTATAGACGGCTCTCATAAAGACTTAAGAAGAGCCAGAGGCGCAACTCAGAGCATAATTCCAACTTCCAGCGGCGTTTCTAAAACAATAGCCGGTCTCTACCCGCATTTAAAAGGCAAGATTTCTGCTTTGTCTCTAAGAGTGCCGGTGCCCGACCCCTCGGTTGTGGTTTTAACCGCAGAATTAAAAAAGCCGGTTGATGAAAAAAAATTAAATACGGCTTTTGTAAAAGCCGCGCAGGGCGAGCTAAAGGGGCATTTAACCGCCAGCACTTTACCTTTAGTATCGGTTGACTTTAAAGGCAGTCCGGCCGGGGCAAGTATAGACTTATATTCCAGCAGCATAGTTAATCCGCATTTTGTAAATATTTTAGCCTGGTATGACAATGAGTGGGGCTATGTGGCGCAGACGGTTATGCTTTTGGAGTACCTTTGCAAGAGAATAGCGGCTCAGAAATAGCAATTAATCTGTCATCCCGACCGAACCAATATTTTCTTTTGAGTGAAAATATTAGCGAGCGGAGGGATTCCTTAAAATTTGTTAGTTATAAATATTATGATGCGTAACAGTTCAGAGGAATCCTTCGATTCGCTGCGCTTACTCAGGATTAACAAAAAAACACGCTAACTAGCGTGTTTTGTGTTAAGTTTTTTTAAAAGTTCGTCGTGAATTTTGCCGTTTGAGGCGACAATTTCTTTTAAATCAATTTTAGATAGATTGCCCTTAAAATCTGAGAACTTACCGCCGGCTTCTTGCAAGACGGCTAAGGGCCCGCCTAAATCCCAAATATTTACATCAGTAGTAACATAATAGTCAAGCGCGCCCGAAGCAACCATACAGGTTTGCCAGGAAGAAGTTGCCATAACCCGCGCTTTGCCAACAAGGTCTATAAGTTTGTTAAAAGTTTTTTTTCCTTCTTGCGGCAGACGCCAGCCTAAGGCTCCCGTTGCTAAACTTATAGAAGTTACTTTGGAGGGGTTTATTTTTTTATTATTTAAATAGGCACCCTTGCCTCGTAAAGCAGTATAAATTTGGTTAATAACCGGGTTATAAACCGCGCCGGCTAAAGGACCTTGTCCATCCCATACGCCAATGGCTATGCAGGTTAAAGGTATGCCCGAAATATAGTTACTGGTCCCATCTATGGGGTCTATCATCCATACTATATCTCCAGTTTCTAATTTTGAACTTCCAAATTCTTCCCCAATAATTTTTGAGCCCGGAAAGTTTTTTAAAATAGTTTGCCTAATTTGTTTTTCAATTGCCAGGTCAATTTTTGTAACTAAATTGCGCGGGTCGTTGTTTTTAATGTTAACTTTACCGGCATTGCCAAAATGTTTTTTAAAAAGCGGACCTGCTTGTTTAGCCGCTTTTATAGCTACTTTTAAGTATTTTTGATTATCCATCGGAGGTTGTTATAATATCTAATATGCGTATTATAGCTGATTTGCAAATCCATTCCAAATATTCTCGCGCTTGCAGCCAGGATCTTGTTCCTTCTAATATTGCCCTTTGGGCGGAAAAGAAGGGTATTGGGGTAATTGGCACCGGGGATTTTACGCACCCGAAGTGGCTAGGAGAACTAAAGTCATCGCTCAAAGAAGAAAAGCCGGGGTTGTATCGATTGTGTAAAAATGTAGTGCAGGGCCGTGCCCTGCCAACAGGGCAGGAGGCCGAGGGCCTGCGCTACATTCCGAGATTCCTTATTAGCGGTGAAGTCTCTTCTATTTACAAACACGGCGACAAAGTAAGGCGAGTTCATAATATGATTTTAGTGCCCAATTTTCAGGCGGCAGATAAAATTATCGCGGGCTTGGAAAAAATGGGAGCAAATTTAAAAGCAGACGGAAGGCCAATTATGGGTGTTAAGTGTCCGGACTTGGTGAAAATAGTTAAAGATGCAGACGAAAATGCCGAAGTTATACCAGCGCACGCCTGGACGCCGCATTTCGGCGTGTTTGGGAGTTTGTCCGGGTTTAACAGTATAGAAGAAGCTTATGGCGACCAGGCAAAATACATAAAGTGCATAGAAACCGGACTTTCCAGCGACCCTAAAATGAACTGGCAAATAAGTGGTTTAGACAAATATTCTTTAACTTCCAATTCCGACGCGCATAGTTTGCGTAAGCTTGGAAGGGAAGCCAATGTGTTTGAAATCGCGGAAGATAAATTATCTTATACCGAAATAGTAAGCGCCCTTTACAGCAAAGATCCAAAAAGATTTTTGTTCACTATTGAATTTTTTCCGGAAGAAGGCAAATATCATTTAGACGGGCATAGAGACTGTAAGTTTTCTTGTCTGCCTAATAAAACCAAAAAATTAGGCGGGATTTGCCCGGTCTGCGGTAAGAAATTATTGGTCGGAGTGTTAAATAGGGTAGATGAATTGGCAGATAGGGAATACGGATTTAAACCATCGTCGGCAATACCATATAAAAGTATAATTCCGCTAGAAGAAATTATTGCCGAGACCTTGGGCGTGGGAACGCAAAGTAAAAAGGTGGTAGCGATGTATGAACAAATGGTAAATGCAACCTCTCCCCGTCCCTCCCCTTATGAGGGGAGGGTGGCCGAAGGCCGGGAGAGGTTGTCTAATGAATTTGAGATTTTGCTTGATTTAGAAAAAGAAGAAATTGCTAGCATCTCCACGCCGGAAATTGCGCAGGCAGTGATGCGCGTGAGGCAAGGCAAGGTGCATATAGAAGGTGGTTACGACGGGGTGTTTGGAAAAGTTCATATATTTAACGAAAGTGAAAGAGAAAAGGTTTTTAGAAAGCCAAAGCAGGTGGGTTTGTTTTAGACTGCAAAGTTCTAATTACAAATTAACCTAATTATTCTAACAAATAATAAAATCCCAATTCCTAATTTGATATTAGTTTTTGGGGTTTATTTAGGTCAATTAGAATAATTAGAAATTAGGTCAATTTCAACTCCTCTTCTATCCTCATAAGTCTGTTATACTTACAAACCCGTTCGCCTCTGGTGGGTCCTACCTTTATCCATTTACTGCCCATTGCAACTGCAAGGTCAACTAAGAAAGTGTCGTTGGTTTCGCCGCCGCCGCGGTGGGAGGGGATGGTGTCTAAATTGTACTTTTTAGCAAGTAAGCAGCAGTCTACAGTTTCTGTAACAGAACCAGCCTGATTTAGTTTTATTAAAATTGCGTTGGCGGCTTTTTTATCAATCGCTTGTTGCCACAGCTTAGTGTTAGTTACGGTTAAGTCATCGGCCACAATTTGAACTCCGTCAGCTTTAGAGAGCAATGTCGGCCAATGTTCCCAGTCGAACTCCGAAAGTCCGTCTTCCAGCGCGAGGATAGGATATTTTTTAAACCATTCCTGGTAGCGCTCTATCATTTCTTCTGAAGTCATTGTTTTACTCTCACAATTTAACACATATTTATTATCTTTGTAGAATTCAGAAGAAGCCGGATCCATATAAATTCCTGCATCTTCTCTGGGTTTATAGCCTGCATTTTTTATGGCATTACTTAAATACTCCAAAGGCAATTCGTTACTTTTTATTCCCGCAGGAGCAAAAGCGCCTTCGTTACCAACGTTGGTAGAGTAGCCTTCTTGCTTAACAATTTTTTTTACAGCTTGATATATTTCTTCCATCATCCGGACGTTTTCTTTGGCAGATTGTTCTTTGTTAACCGCTAAAATGTATTCCTGCATGTCTGTAGAGTTGTCAGCGTGTTTGCCACCCTCAATAAAAACAGCAAGAGGTTTCGGCAGTTTGAATTTGGAGTTTCCGACATTAAAGCATTTGTCTAAATATTCGTATAACTCTAATTTAGAAGAGTTGGCAGCAGCTCTTGCAACTCCCATAGAAACAGCCAAAATTGCATTGGCTCCAAATTTGGATTTATTTTCCGTACCGTCGGCTTCAAGCATTATTTTATCTACACTTCTTTGATCAAAAGCATCTTTGCCTACTAACAGAGGGGCGATTTGGCCGTTAATGTTACTAACCGCTTTTAACATACCTTTGCCGTTGTAGCGAGCTTTGTCGCCATCTAAAAGTACAAAGGCTTCTTTACTGCCGGCGGATTCGCCATAAGAGACGCTGGCTTCGCCAATAGAGCCGTCATCAAGCGTTACTGTAACTTCAACACTCGGCGCACCGCCTGAGGCTAATATTTCACGAGCAAAAATAGATTTTATTTTGGGCATATGGTAGATGTCATCCCGGAATTACGAGTGCGGCCGAGTAATATCCGGGATCCAGTTTAAAATTTAACCTTTATTTTTTAAGTATTTCTGGATACCGGCTCTAAGGCCGGGATGACAGAAAAAGTACATAAACATTATAGTTAAAATTGGTGAAAATCGCAAAAATTGCTATAATCATTTTATGGAAAATAGCCAAAGTTTATGCACAATTTATTTAGTTAGACATGGGCAAACAGAATGGAATGTTAAAAAGTTAATACAAGGTCAAGTTGACTCTAACCTTACAGAAAAAGGCAAAACAGATGCTTTGGAGCGCGCTAAGGAGCTAAGACACATTGAGTTTGAAGCAATTTTTTCTTCGGACCTTGGAAGAGCAATGCAGACAGCCGAACTTTTAAAGCTTGAAAGAAAGCTTGCGGTAAATACTACTAAGCTTTTGCGCGAACGGGCTTACGGGCATATGGAGTCGGCTCCGGTGGAGGAATGGGTAGAGCAAAATAAAAAATTGCTTGCTGAAGAAGAAGCTTTGGCCGAAAAAGGGAATTCAGAGTTTGTCTTTTATAAAGGTTACGAGACAGACGCTGAAGTAGTTGGGAGAGCTATAACTTTTTTAAGAGAAGTTTCTGTGACCTATTTAGGAAAAAAAGTTTTAGTTGTGTCGCATGGCGGACTTTTAAGAACTCTTTTAATTCATTTAGGTTATGGTTCCCTTAAAGAAATGCCCCATTTTTCTGGAGCAATTGGTAATTTGGGCTATGTAGTTTTAGAATCAGACGGCGTAGATTTTTTTATTAAAGAGACAAAGGGAATTAATAAAGTTAAATCAAATGAATAAAAAAACAAAGATAATCTGTACATTAGGACCCACATCACAAAGTGTTAAAACCATAACCGACATGGTTAAAGCCGGGATGAACGTGGCGCGTTTAAACTTTAGCCACGGTGACCATGAAAGCCATGCCGGTGTTATAAAAAACATTCGCGCTGTTGCCAAAAAATTGGGCATTACTATTACCATAATACAAGACTTACACGGACCCAAAATCCGTGTTTTGGAAATGAAAAAGCCCATAGACGTTAAAGTCGGACAGTCTGTTATCATCGGTCCCTCCTTCGCTAAAGCTACGGCGGGCGAGGCATATTTTTCTTTAGATTTAGATGTTATGAAATCTATACGCCCAAAGCAAAGAATTTTAATAGAAGACGGGCTTATTGAACTTGAGGTAGAAAAAATTGTAAAGAATAAAATTTACTGTATTGCTTTAAGCCCGGGGAAAATCCAAAGCCACAAGGGTGTTAACTTGCCCCGCACCAAGCTTAAAATTGCTATTTTAGGCGAGAAAGACATTGCAGATTTAAAGTTTGGGCTTAAAATGGATGTTGACTATGTAGCGCTTTCTTTTGTTAGAAATAAAAAAGACGTAAGCGATTTAAAAAAACTTATTGCAAAGTACAATCCAAAAAATTTAACCGCGCCGAAAATAATAGCCAAAATAGAAAAGCCGGAAGCGGTTAAGCATTTTGATAGCATACTAAAGGAAGCGGACGCAGTTATGGTGGCCAGGGGAGACTTGGGTGTGGAAATGCCGGAAAACCAGGTGCCGATTATTCAGAAAAATATTATTCAAAAGTGTTTAAAGGCGGCAAAGCCCGTTATAGTCGCCACGCAAATGTTAGACAGTATGATTAGAAATCCGCGTCCGACTCGTGCGGAAGTAAGCGATGTTGCCAATGCGGTTATAGACCAGGCGGACTGCGTAATGCTTAGTGGTGAAACCGCCTTTGGAAAGTTTCCTGTAAAAACTGTTTTGGAAATGGCTCGCATTATAGAAACTACGGAAAAGTCCGCTTTTCTTCCCCAGCACAAGCATTTGTCGGACAAAGTCGTAAACAAAGTTGAAGCTGTTGCCGAGGCCGTGTTTGACTTAAGTATGCATACGGAAGCAAAAGTTATAGTAGGAGCCACAGAGTCCGGTTTTACCGCCCGCGAAGTCGCGCACGAAAGGCCTTATCACCAGCATTTAATTATGCTTACGCCGAACGCTAAAACTTTAAGACAAATGAATATGATATGGGGCGTGCAGGGCTTTCTAACCGCAGAGGCAACTAATTTCGAAGATTTAATGGCAGATATGATGGCGTTACTTAAAAAACAAAGGCTGGTAAAAAAGGGCGACAAAGTGGTTTTGGTTACGGGCGAACCTTTAGGGCAAAAGGAGAATTTGAATTTGGTGGAGGTAAAGACAGTTTAGGGATAAGAGAAAAGAGAAAAAAGAAAGACACCTAGTGAAAGCCGGGTGTTTTTTGTATACTTTTTTTTATTTTTACGCTATAATTTAGTTGAGGAATTTATCATACTTTGTATGATAAATTACAAAAGCCTTTAAATAATTAGTGAAATAAAATTATGAGCGAAAAACGAGAAGAAGCCTTTATTTTGTGGTTTGACGAAATTAGCAAGGGCGATGTTGGTATAGTGGGGGGAAAAAACGCCAATTTGGGGGAAATGTACCAGAATTTAACCAAAGCGGAAAGCAAACTGTTTGTCGGTGAAAAAATAAATGTACCTTACGGTTTTGCAGTTACGGCTGCCGCTTACCAGCATTTTATTACCGGTAACACCTTAGACCAAAAAATTAAAGACGCGCTTAAAGATTTAGATACTCATAACATAAAACAGCTGGAAGAGTGCGGACACAAAGTTAGAAAGCTAATTTTAGAGTCGGAATTTCCGGAAGATTTGGCTGCGCAAATAAAACAGGCATATAATGACCTGGCAAAAAAATTAAATTTGAAAGTCGAAGACTTAGACGTGGCGGCTCGTTCAAGCGCTACTGCCGAGGACTTGCCGGACGCCTCTTTTGCCGGACAGCAGGAGTCGTATTTAAACGTGCGCGGAGAATATGAACTTTTAGAAAGCATTAAGAAGGCCTTTTCTTCTTTGTTTACCAACCGAGCCATAAGCTACCGCCAGGACAAAAATTTTGACCATTTTGAAGTAAAACTTTCCGTGGCAGTACAAAAAATGGCTCGCAGCGACAGAGGCAGTAGCGGGGTTATGTTTACCATAGATACCGAAAGCGGATTTGAAAAGTGCGTTATTATAAACGGAGCGTGGGGTTTGGGAGAATTTGTAGTAAAAGGCGTGGTAAACCCAGACGAGTTTAAAGTCTTTAAACCGACTTTAAAACAAGGTTTTAAAGCTATAATTAGCAAAAAGCTCGGAACTAAAGAGAAAAAATTAATTTACGCGCACGAAGGCACTGTGCCGACAAAAGAAGTGCCAGTGCCTGACAGCGAACGCCATACCTTTGTTTTAACTGATGAACAAATTTTAAAATTGGCTAAATGGGGAGTAATTATAGAAGAGCATTATGGCAGGGCAATGGACATAGAGTGGGCTTTTGACACGCAGGAAAATCAACTCTATATAGTGCAGGCCAGGCCGGAAACTGTGCATGCCCATAAGGACGCCGCTGTACTCGAAGAATATGTTTTAGAAGATAAAAATGCTAAAGTGCTTTTAACCGGCGTGGCTGTGGGCGCAAAAATCGGCCAAGGCAAGGTACGTTACATAAAAGACGCTTCCAAAATTTCCGAATTTAAGCCGGGCGAAGTTTTGGTTACTGAAATTACCGACCCTGACTGGGAGCCAATTATGAAAATTGCTTCGGCCATTGTTACTAACTCAGGTGGAAGAACCAGCCACGCGGCTATAGTTTCGCGCGAGTTAGGTATTCCGGCCATAGTCGGTTCGCATACAGCAACAAAAGTCTTAAAGGACGGCCAGGAAGTTACGGTTTCTTGCGCGGAAGGCGAAGTGGGTAAAATTTACGAAGGTATTGTAAAATTTAAGGTAAATAAAACCGACCTGACCGGTTTTGTTCCGCCAAAGGTAGACATAAAAATGATAGCCGCTGACCCGGAAGCCGCTTTTTCCTACGCGGCCTTGCCTCAAAGGGGAGTCGGGCTTTTAAGAGAAGAATTTGTTATTTCCAACTTCATAAAAATCCACCCCAATGCCCTTATAGATTTTGAAAAGCTGGAAGACAAAGAATTAAAAAAATTAATAGAAGATTATACTGTAGGCTACGACAACAAGGTAAAATTTTATGTAGAAAAATTAGCTTTTGGCTTAGCTCAGTTAGCGGCTGCGTTTTACCCTTACGACGTGCTTTTAAGATTTAGCGACTTTAAGAGCAACGAATATGCAAACCTTATTGGCGGAAAACTTTACGAGCCGATAGAAGAAAACCCCATGATAGGCTGGCGAGGGGCTTCCAGGTACCATGACCCCAGGTTTGAAAAAGCTTTTTCCCTGGAAGTGGAAGCCGTAAAAAAAGTCAGAGAGGAAATGGGTCTTTATAACTTAAGCGTTATGGTGCCGTTCTGCAGAACGCCGGAAGAAGGCAAGAAAGTGGTGGAAATGATAAACAAATACGGGCTTACAAAACGCATTACCCAGGAAGAACTTAAGAAAAAGAAGAACGGCGATATTGTCGAGGGTATGGAAATTTGGGTTATGGCCGAAATTCCTTCCAACGTTTTGCAAGTAGAAGAATTTGCGGCAATTTTTGACGGCTTTAGTATTGGCAGCAACGACTTAACTCAGTTAACTTTAGGTTTAGATAGGGATAGTAGGGATATTGCTTATATTGGCAACGAAAGGAATGCTTCGGTTAAAAAACTTATTTCTATGCTTATAAAGGAAGCGCATGCCTTACATCGTAAAGTGGGTATTTGCGGCCAAGGTCCTTCTGACTTCCCTGACTTTGCTGAATTTTTAGTAAAGGAAGGTATAGACAGTATTTCTATAAACCCGGACACGGTTGTTAAGGCTAACCTTGGAATTAAGAAGGTCGAGGAAGCACTGGGGAGATAGAGATAGTAGGAGTAATTGATTATAGATAATTTATAATTGATAACTACAAACAAAACCCTGTCCCGCTTAGCGGGACAGGGTTTTATGGCGGAAGCGGATGGATTTTCACCCCGCACCAATTGCGTGTTGTTGGCGGAGAGAGGGGGATTCGAACCCCCGAGACCGGTGAAGGTCTGCACGCTTTCCAAGCGTGTGCACTCGACCACTATGCGACCTCTCCATCAACAACAAACAAATAATAACTTACATAGTTTATCATTTTAAGGTTATTTTGTCGAGGTTGCGGGAACGTCGTCTTACGGCTAAAATTAGAATATGAGTGACTCCACAACACAAGAAATTAAAGACCGTTTAGATATTGCCGAGGTTATAAGCGGTTATATGCAGCTAAAAAAAGCCGGGACAAACTTTAAGGGTTTGTGCCCCTTTCATAATGAAAAAAGTCCTTCTTTTGTGGTTACGCCGAGTCGGCAGATTTGGCATTGCTTTGGCTGCGGCGAGGGCGGGGACGTTTTTTCTTTTGTTCAAAAATTTGAAAATTTAGACTTTGTTCAAACCTTAAAACTATTGGCGGACAGAGCCGGGGTTAAGCTACCGGAATACCGGCCGGGGACTAATTTGCAGGAAGACGAAAAGGAAATGCTGGTTAGAATTAACACTTTTGCCGCCAGATATTATCACGAAATTTTAATACATCCGACTGCCGGAAAAGAAGCCAGGGAATATTTGTTAGGTCGCGGTCTTAGCAGGCAAACTATAGAAGGCTGGCAAATAGGTTTTGCGCCGAACGACTTTCATAGCTTAAGTCAGGCTCTTAAGCTAAAAAAAGTAACGTCTGACCAGGCAATAAAAGCCGGAGTGGTGGTAAAAAATGAAAAAGGAAATATATACGACCGGTTTCGGGGGCGAATAACTTTTCCAATTTTTAACTACGTGGGCGAAGTGGTGGGTTTCTCCGCTCGAATACTACCTAAGCTAGACGACGGCAAAACCGGCAAATATATAAATTCTCCGGAAACTTTAATTTACAACAAAAGCAGAGTTTTGTTCGGCTTGAATTTTGCCAAAAACCATATTCGTAAAAAAGACGAGGTAATTGTGGTGGAAGGCCAAATGGATTGTATTTCTGCGCATCAGGCCGGGTTTTTAAATACCGTGGCTTCAAGCGGCACGGCTATTACCGCTGAGCATTTAAGCGTTTTGGGGCGCCTGACCAAAAATTTAAAATTTTGCTTTGACGCCGATTCCGCCGGACTTTTGGCCACCAGGCGGGCGGTTGAACATTTGTTAGGGAAAGATTTTAACTTAAAAATTGTAAGTATTAAAGGAGCGAAAGATCCGGACGAGTTAATACAGCGCGACTCCAAAGCCTGGGAAAAAGCCGTTAAAGAGGCACCTTTGTTTTTAGACTATTATATTGAAAGATTATTTGGCGAAATAAAGGCTTTGACAATTGAGACAAAAAAAACTTTGCGAAATGAACTGTTGCCTTTGGTAAAAAAGTTAAACGATGCGCTGGAGCAAGAGCATTATTTAAAGTTATTGGCTAAAAAGTTAGATGCCACCCCGGGTTCTTTACTGGAAGATATGAACAAGCTTAACCCGGGCTATAAAAAACCCGCAGGGCAAAAAGCCGACGCGCAAGGCGAAACTGCTCTCAATAAAGCTATTTTACAAACTGAAAAATTGGTTTTGGGGGGTATGCTTAGCGAGCAAACTTTTTTGAATAAAGTGATAAAAGAAGGGGAGATTTCGGATTTTAGTTCGGCTGAAATACAAGAGCTTGCTTTAAATTTATTTTCCGGCACTCCTATGTCACAAAACCAAAGTAACCTTGTGCTTGCCAAAGAAGCGGCTTTTATGGTAGAATTGCTTAAACAAGAAAGCCCTTCTATCGAGGCTTTTACAAAAGACTTGACAAACGCCTTTTTTGCGTTGCGCGGCCGGACTTTAAGGCAAAAGCAACAGGAGCTACAAGCACAAATCAAAGCAGCGGAAGAAAAAAAGGACGAACAAAAGTTAATGGAGTTGCAAAAAGAGTTTATGGAGGTTGCAAAAAAGATTGTAAAGTATAAAATTTAAATTTTTAAATATCTAAATTATTTATGGCCAAAGTAAAAAAGCTTAAAAGGCTGAAGTTTAAAAAAACGAAAGCCAAAAAGCCTTTTAACAGAAAGCTAAAAAAACAAAAAAAGCCGGAGCGCATAAAGCGCAGGGAGCAAAAAAAGTTTGTTAAAAAACAGGCGGTTTTTGCCTTAGCCGAAGATTCCGGCGGAAACGATATTGCTTTAACGCCTGAAGAAAAGCAAAAACGGGTTAAGCAGCTTATTTTAAAAGGCATAGAGCGCGGTTTTGTAACTGAAGCCGAAATTTTGCATGCTTTGCCAGATTTTGAGAATAATATATTCGAAGTAGAGGAGGTAATGGGTAATTTAGAGAAAAATGGGGTGGAAATAGT
Organism: uncultured Candidatus Saccharibacteria bacterium; assembly: GCA_964483665.1. Taxonomy (GTDB): domain Bacteria; phylum Patescibacteriota; class Doudnabacteria; order UBA920; family UBA920; genus JAEUSF01. The sequence goes on along the minus strand of CAZACP010000003.1, from coordinate 95,804 downwards.
AGACCAGGAAGTGGCCAGTATTTGGGAGCAGGGCAAGGTCCAGAGCGAAGAAATAAAGGCCGATGAAACTGAAAAAGAGAAAAAGGCCCGCGGAAAAAAGAAAAAACAGGAAGAAGCCACTGAACAGTCCTTTGATTTAGGCGATATTTACGATGACAGTATTCAAATGTATTTGCGCGAAATCGGCCGTGTACCCTTACTTAGTTCGGAAGAAGAAGTCGATTTGGCCAAAAGGGTGGAAAAAGGCGACCAAGCGGCAAAAAACAAACTTATGCAGGCAAACCTTCGTTTGGTGGTAAGTATTGCTAAAAAATATATGGGCAGGAACTTAGGCTTGTTAGACTTAATTCAGGAAGGGAATTTGGGACTACTTCGTGCGGTTGAAAAGTTTGACTGGACAAAGGGTTACAAGTTTTCTACTTACGCAACTTGGTGGATACGCCAGGCTATTACCAGAGCGCTTGCTGACCAGTCCCGTACTATTCGTATTCCGGTTCATATGGTAGAAACTTTAAACAAGTACGCTCAGGCTGAAAGGTCTTTGGTACAGGATTTGGGTAGAGAACCGCTTCCGGAAGAAATTGCCGCAGAAATGGGAATTGAAGTTGAAAAGGTTTATCATCTTAAAAAAATCTCTCAGGAAACCGTGTCTATAGATTCGCCGGTAGGGGAAGATGACGGAGAAGATTCTTCTTTGGGCGACTTTATTGTAGACGAAGAAACCACCAAGCCGAACGAAATGGCAGGGAGACAGCTACTTAAAGAATATGTCGGAACCATTTTGGACGATTTAGACCCAAGGGAGCAAAAAATATTGCGTCTTCGTTTTGGCTTAGAAGACGGGGTTACCCACACTTTAGAAGAAGTGGGTGCGGAATTTGGGGTTACCAGGGAACGTATTAGGCAAATAGAAAGCAAAGCTTTAGAGAAGATTCGGGAACATATAGATATACACAAGCTAAAGGATTACTACTAGAGAACAGTAGCAAGTAGTAGGTAGTAGGTAGCCAGAAAAGCACAAATATTTTTTCTATTTTTATTAAGGGGTATTTTGGAGTTATCCACCATTTGACTGTTGCGCCCTAAATTTTGCAGGAGTAAACCCCCAACACCAAAATGCGAAAGTAATATTTTTTGTTTTATGTTTCAGGTTTTTAGAGTTATCCACTCAAAAATACTTGCATGGCTTTTGGTGTGGGGGTAAAATATAGATAGAAAGGAAAGAAAATTAAGATGCAAAAACAGGTAACGGGCCTTTGGTAGCTTTTCTCTTCCCCCGTAGGGGGATTAGCAAAAAGCCTACAGGTGCTTAAACCTGACATCAATCCCACAGTTTATGGGAAAAAAGAAACGCTAAGTATGAGAAAAGCTACTTCAGCGTAAACCCCTGTGCTCCATATTAGGACACAGGGGTTTACATTTATTATTAAATCTAAACCCACTGTCCGACTGGACAATTCGCGCGAATTGTCCAGTCGAGGAAAACTATGAAGGTATATAAAGTTAATAAAAAAATAGGAGAAACGCCGCTTGAGGCTTTGGAGAAATTTAGGAAAAAGCAGAAAATATCACCAAGCGCAAAACTAACTTACGCCGGGCGCCTTGACCCTATGGCGAGTGGGGTGCTTTTAATTTTACAGGACGCAACACAAAAACAGCGGGAAAAGTATATGGGGCTAGATAAAGAGTATGAGGTGGAAGTATTGTTTGGGTTTGAGACAGATACTTATGATTTGCTTGGCGTACCTGTGTCGCCATCCCGAGTGCATCCGAGGGATCCCTCCTTAAGTCGGGATGGGTTGGAAAAAATTATCAAAAAATATCTAGGAGTATATAAACTGAAAGTTCCTCCTTACTCTTCTATTCCCTACAAGGGTAAGCCTTTGTTTGAGTGGGCGAGGGCAGGAAAAAAAGTGAAATTGCCTTTGCGCGAGATGGAAGTAATCAGCCTTCGCCAAGGCTTCGGCCGACCTTCGGAAAGTGTAAAGTTGAAAGAAAAGCGATATATAACATCAGCACAGCTTTTAAAATACATCCAAATCAATGTTAAAAAAGTTAAAGGGGATTTTCGGCAGGAAAAGATTTTAAAGGCTTGGGAGAAAATATTGAAAAACCCATCAGCGCGTGTCATCCCGGCCTCCGAGCCGGGATCCAGAATAAATAAAAAGCTGGATTCCCGCTTTCGCGGGAATGACAAAAACAGTAATTTAAAATTTAAAATTATAAAATTTAAAATTTCTGTAGGTTCGGGTACCTACATCCGCAGCATAGCCCACGACCTTGGTAAGAAATTAAAAACAGGTGGAGTGGTGTTTAGTTTAAAGAGAACGAGGGTGGGGAAGTATAAAGTTTAACAGATTGTTCCCCTCCCTTGAGGGGAGGGGTTAGGGGAGGGTGCTGCTATTTTTTATACAAAAGAAAAAGGCGCGGGAGTCGTTGTGCGAAACGACCCCGCGCCAAACCGTGTTAGGGCGTTTTTCGATGGGGTTTGTGTGGGATAAAACTCCTCCACCGTGCCCGCCCATTTACGTAAATCCACTCCTTGGCATTTATGCCCCGGAGGGACGCCAGGAGGGCAAAAATTTTTTCCGGGGTATCAATATTATCAAAAAGAGATGATGTCCCGTTCTCATCGTACCACTTGTCGGGTACGCAGAGAATTCTGAATCTATTACACCGCGGGTTAGCGGTTATATTTATGCACAACAACCGATGCCCTGAGGGCAACTGTAACGTTGCCTCAGAAAATTTTTGCAAAGAATTCATAACCCCTCCTTGGGAGCTCCGCCACCCGTATCTCGGGTTAGAGCAGGTACTTTAACGATGTTACATTCGGTTTTTTATGTGTTTACTCACAGCCAGGTTTCTCGGGGTAAAGAGAAGCCGGCAAAGATCCAGGCCCGCACACTAGAGCGCGCCCGTGCTCTACTTCTTTTAAAGAACTATTTTTACAATCTTCAGCTAATGATTTTACAATCACGAGCTGGAGAAAGGGGATGAGTTGTCTCATCCCACGAGTGTTGCCCATTTAAGGGCTAATACAAACATTCCTCCTTTAGGAGTGTTTGTCTAGATTACGGCTCTAGACTCGCCACCTCGTTTTGTTGCTAAAAACGGTTGGCAAAATCAATATGCGAGAATAGGTACGAATAGTCGGGATGTGCTGACTTTGTCCATTCAACCCGATTAAAGAACACCCAGTCCTCATCACCTTCATTGCGGAAGCAATAGAGGATTATTTTCCCGTCGAACTCCATCGAATCGATTATCGCCTTTGCTTCTTTGAATTGTATCTGGTGACTTCCGATGGAAACTTTGTCGCCGAACTTATCGGCGACGATCTGAAGTCTTTGATCCCAGATTTTTCTCTGGGAACGCTCTTGCAAAAAAAGCTGTACTGCTTTTTCCACATCCTCCTGTTCTCCGGTTAGAGAGCTGACAGGACTACTTGTGGAGGACCAAAATGTGAGAGTGTCAGTTGGGTGGAAATTAAGCCAAAACATGGCTTTACCTTCCCCTATCTGGACATTCCAGTTTGCTGGTAAATCCTTGAAGGCCTCTTCCATCCTACCAACGACAGAGTTGAAGAGGTTTTTTGTCCGAGCAGCCTTTGTTTGCTGCTGTGTCTCGTAAAACGAGACACCTATCGGCTTCCACTCATCCGGCACAAACAGCCAGTCTGCTTCGTCTGTATCGCACCCCAGGTTGACCAGGGTGATGCACGAGACAGGTAAGGCTTTAGGAAAGCGCTTCGTGTACAGCACACCGAGTGCTGTAAAATCCAGTCCCTCCTGTCCTAAACTTTCAGCCTTTTCAAAAAGGCTTTCGATTTTCGGAACCCCATATCGGTTCCGCAGGTACAGTCGGATGATCTTTATTTGACCCTTATTTCGGATTTTCATCTCGAAATAAGTGCGGGTTGCTTGGTCAATATCATGAGTAACTTTTTTCATTTTTATCTCCATCTGCCGGATCACGCCGGCACGGTAAGATTGTTGACCTTGTACGTGTTCATGGGTCTGGTTTCCCAACATACCCACCGTCAGCTTTTCACTGGACAGTAAGCCCTACTAAAAGAGCGATGAACACGCAAAACTGGGCAAAGCGGCCAAAGTGCCGCGGTTCTTAAACTAAAACAAACAACAGCACAATGCCGGGCTTTTAACCCAGCGGTCCTTACAACTAACCGACTAGGAGATTTAAGATTTCCTGTCGAAGCAATAGATAAGTATTAATCTACTATTTAGACAGGAAATCTTTCTTATTTCCTCCAATAAATTTTAAAGAACTATTTTTCTATTTTCAGGCTGCCATGATATTTTTATATTGCCTAAGCAACACAGGAATTTAAAATAATATGACAGCCTGGAAAAGAGGGCCAAACAAACAGTGCGAGTGCTGTTTGGCCGTATGAATGCTTCCTGTTTGCCGACGGGTTTATGAAATAACCACCGGCTCCGCCAGGAAAGCGGATGATTGTTTTGCCCAAGTCCTAAGGTGTGGACATAAGGGCTTTAACGGGGGAATCAACCCCGGCGGCGAGATGAGTCTGCCGCTACTAGTCTGGAAATTTGGGCATAACAACCTTAAAGGGGTTTTGGTCTTGCCACCCTTTTAGGTCTTCTACCTGTATCCATTTAGCATCATAATCTTCGTTTTGAATCCAGACCAAACTTCCTGGTACGACCTCCATCTGGTCGTACCCGCGGCACCCTGCAAGCCACTCTTCCCAATGATTGAGCCAGGAACCATATCCTGGGACTCTACATTTGTATATGGGTTTCGGGTACGCCAGCCCAAATTTTGACCCCTCCCAGTGACCATGTACCTCATGGTACATATAGCCTTCGGGAGGTGGCGGAAAAATTCCCGCATCGCCATCTCTGTGGCAAAAGCCGATTTGGTAGGTCTCTCTACCCTTAAGCCATGCCCGAAGGCTGACTTCTGCTTTCGCCATATCGTATGATGTCGCCCAGATGACCCCGCTACGCCCCCCCTTAATGAAGGGACCCTTGCGGTTTTTTTCCACGATTGAGCCTTCCGGCCAACCGTATTCAGTGATTTCCTCACTGTCTGGAAAAAAAACGCTTATTGGGTAGGCCCATATCTCCTGGCCTACCTGGTCAGCTTCGATATCTTCAAAATCGAAGCCATTGTTATGACGAATTAACTTTACTTCCTCGCCCTTGAAAAGGGCGGGAACATATTTTTGTCCGTCCTCGTCTGTGAGGTCCCTTAAAGAGATCCCGTTTTTCCCAACCACGTTGTACCAATTCATAACCCCTCCTTATAGGGTTCCCTCTATTTCGCCAGAGAGAGTTGCGGACAAAGGTATTTTCTAGCTGCCCTTTGCGAACACAGCGTCACCTTACGTTCTTCCTAAAATAGGCGGTTCCCGTGGCTTTAGGGAACATCTTTAATTCCGTCTTCCGTTTAAGGAAAACAAGATAGTAGTTTAAACAAACTGCCATATTGCTTTCTTCAAAGTTTTTAGTTTAACCAATTTTCAGCCAATCAAGTATTATTATTAACTTATCATTGGCTGGAAAAAGGTTGGGAGATGGAAAGTGCGAATTTCCAGAGCTCCCGTGTATCTAGAAGTCAAAAATTTTCCTATAGCCCAGGTGCTTGAACACCTGGACTGTCTTGACCGAGCCGTCAGACCCATGGATGTCCTCGGACACCCGGGCCGTTACGGACTCAAAGCGGGCGATGCCCAGCTGTTTTGCCACAGCATTAACCGCGGTCATTAGCTGGGCGTGACCTGCGGCCACAATAGCGTCACCGGATTTAACGCCGGCAAGCTGTAGAATGGTTTGGGCCTGGTTTACAAACCAGTCCCTTTCTAGTCCTAAATCTTCTGGAACGTAAAGGTTTTGGGTCAGTCCCAAATACTTTACGCCTTCGATCGGGTTTTCCGGCAGTGGCGCAAAAGCGCCTACTTCCGTAAAACCCATACGCCGCGCATCGGCCACCTGGTCGGTGGTCGGCGCGTGCTGCATAATAAAAACAAATTTCATTTCACCCCACTCCTGTTGGGGACACTTGCCATAAAATTTATGGCAAGAATCCCAAAAAGGAGAAGAGTTTTTAAAGAACTATTTTTACAATCTTCAGCTAATGATTTTGCAATCACGAGCTGGAGAAAGGTCATTAGCTAGCGTGTGTGTTGCTAGGCTAATGACAAAGTTTTTGTCCGGATGACGCTCGGACAGACGCCCTCGTTTTGTTACTAAAAACGAAGGTAAATTTAACGGCGGGTATAATCCCGAATCAGCTCCTGGAGCGTCCGCCCCGTGGACTTACTCCTGAACCCCTTGTGGGGCATAAGAGCTCCAGGGTAGTATTTATCGTCTTGGGCTCTATACGAATATAGAACCCAGGTACTACCTGATTCACAGGGCGCCAAGTTTTCATCTACCGGCACCCCATAGAGTTCTTCACTCCGGAGATTGAGCGGTTTGGCAAGCCTTTTGACTAAGACCTGCTCTGCGGCAAATTGCCGTTTTTTTTCCGCCTCTTCCTCTTCCTCCCTCCTTCTGGCTTCTTCGGCCTGGCGGGCGGACTCCGCCCGGCTGGCTTCTGCAGCCTTTTTTCGCGCGTGCTCAAGGCTGCGGCCGTCGAGTTCCCAACTCCCACACCATTCCTTTACTTCATAGTAAAGGGTAAATGTCGGATCGCCCGGCATTTCTGCCAGGTCTTTCTCGGTCAGGGTTTGGACGAGTTCCCTGACTTTTTCAGCCAGCCCCCGAGCATCGGGAGCATATTTATTTACTGTCATTTCGATTTGTTGACCACAAATCTTTACGTTTGCGGTCAACTGGGTGACGCGCTCATTATTGAGCGTTTTAATCGAAACCCTTTCAACCACATCGCCGAGAATATCTCGAGCGAGACTTGTCTGAGCCTCGTAATATTCCCGTGCGGCCTGTTCATTGCGTTTACGAGTGGCCTCTTCGGCCTCCCGTTTTTCTTTTTGTTGTTTGATAGCCGCACGGGTGGCAGCTATTTTTTCCGGCACGGGCTGATTTGGATAGATATCCTCCCAGCTCGCGAACAGCGTATTCACATCGTCAAAGGCGTACTTGCCGTTGTCGATGTTCAAAAAGATCCCCCTAAACTGGGGATTCTCATTTTTGAAGTTCTGAATTTTGCACCAGCCGTTGTATAACTGGCTGGTAACAAAAGAAATCACCGGACACCTCGGATTTAAGGTGCCATCGCTGAGAGGGATTTCCTCGTATTTTAGGCGGTGAGCCTTTGCGACCATGTTGTCGTTTCTCACCCGCAGTGTGGTTATCTCCACAATGCGTGTGACCTTTGTGGTCACAGCTTGACCTTTTTGTCTGTATTGAATTTTCATAACCCCTCCTAGGAGTTTCCTGCACCACTGTCTGTGGTATGGCAGGTTGCCTTTTTTATACTGGGCGAGACAGACCAGCTTCCTAGTATGACCGCTAGTTCGGTTACAATCTTCAGCCAATGATTTTACAATCACGAGCTGGAGAAAGGGGAGTTAGAAGAGTGTGCTGCTCTCTAACTCCCTCGCGTGCGTTTGGCTTCCAAGGCTACTTGGCTTGGAAGCCAGCGGCAGGACATTGTTACATGTCCTTCGGGGGTGTAATCCCCCCTGAGAAAATACGAAACTCGGGAGTACATTGGGGGTTCCATTTGTCCCCCATGGAAAAGAAACCTTTTTCGAGTTCCTTTTCTTCCGCTATTATTTTTTCCGCCTCCTCCTCCGAGGCAAAGGGTCCCCACATTCTAGGGCATTCGGCCCATGAATCTCCTCCTATCCCCCTGTCGTAGTTTCCCAACAACAGGAGGAGGTATATCTCCCCCACACCGGTTTGTGAACCAGTGAGGTTTGAAATAACAAAATCTGAGCCTTTTCTTATAGGCTCTTTTTCTTTTACCTCCTCCTCCGAGGCAAAGGGCCCCCAAATTTTCAGTATGCTCCCCGCGGGGTGTTCCCGCGTTGACTTAGTTAATTCAATCAAAACAATCATAACCCCTCCTAGGAGTTTCCTGCACCACTGTCTGTGGTATGGCAGGTTGCCTTTTTTATACTGGGCGAGACAGACCAGCTTCCTAGTATGACCGCTAGTTCGGTTACAATCTTCAGCCAATGATTTTACAATCACGAGCTGGAGAAAGGGGAGTTAGAAGAGTGTGCTGCTCTCTAACTCCCTCGCGTGCGTTTGGCTTCCAAGGCTACTTGGCTTGGAAGCCTGCGGCCACAAATGCCGCGCCCAGCGTTTGCCGGGCGGCGGCGTGGTTAGCCGCCTTTTGTTGTTTTTCTATTTCCGCCAGCGCGCGGCTGGCGGAGAAAAGCTTTTTGCCGCCGCACATCCCATGGATGGCAGCACAGTCCTCGCAGTATCCGACTGCGAGAACCTCGTTCTCGGTAAGCCGGGTGACCGGCTTGCCTGCCAAGGCCGAAATTTCGGCCAGGGCGGGAACGAATCCATTTTGCACCGTTACCGGGGCGGTGCAGCCCCCTTCATTGCATACCATATTTCCTCTCCCTTCATTTTTACAGGCTATGTGTAATCTGCAAAAAAGAAGGGAGAATAATTTTACATATTTTCGTCCTTAGCAATTTAAAACCCTTCCGGACAGGAAGGGTTTTAAATCTAGTCCCTACTTCGCACAAGGCTTAGAAAGGGGTTAGCAAGGAGTGTCCCATTCACCATGTTTTAGCATGATGAAGGGTCGCACTTCTTGCTAGGAAGTTATATAAGCGGTCAGAGCCGTAAATTCCTGCTTGCCCTTCGTAGTTTTACCAAAGAAGGGTTATATACAGCACTAAACACTTTAGACTTATTAACTTTAGCTGGATCTGCCTTAAACATTCCTTCCTGTCAGAATGTTTAGAAATATAAGTTTTAGGTTATTCACTCTAAAATCATACATTTCAGGCAAGATATATAGATTGTTAATATTAACCCTGTTAAAGGTTAACAAAACATTATAACTAAAAATAACTAAAATGTCAATAATATTATGTCAAAATTATAAATTAAATATGTATCTTTAATAAAAATAGGCAAAATTACTAATATTTTTGGTACATTTTTGTTACAAAAGTCTTGACAAAAATATTATGTTTTGCTATAATACCCATATAACCTAAAAATATATGGCCAATTCATACAATAAGTATTTGCAAATATTAACCCAAGCCGGACTAAAAGGGGATCAGGCTTTGGTTTACGAAGCGCTGTTAAAAAGCGGCCCAAAAAAGGCTTCCAGTCTGGGGAATTTTGTGCCGTTTAAAAGGAGCTTAACCTATAAAATTCTTACTGATTTAGCAGAAATGGGTTTGGTGGTAAAAAAGGAAGAAAAGGGCAAGGTCGCGGTTTTTGAGGCAGCACACCCGTTTAAAATTAAGGAATGGGTAGAAAAGCGCCAGGAACAATTTAAAAACGCTGAAATAGCTCTTAGTGGTTTTTTACCCAAGCTTATTTCAGATTTTAATATGGTTTTAGGTATGCCCGGCATTCAAATTTTTGAAGGTATGGACGGCGCAAAAAAAGTCTTGGCGGACAGTTTAAACGCAAAAGGCGAGATTTATGCTTTTGTAGACAGCGAGGCGGTAAATAAAAATTACCCGGAAATTAATAGGGAGTATGTGGAAAAAAGACTTAAAGCAGGGATTACAAAAAAATTAATACTTGAGGACAGCATTTTTGTCAGGCAGCATATAAAAAGTTTTAATACAAAAACTACCCAGGCGAGGGTAGTTGCGGCCAAGCAGCCTTTTAGCGCAGTAATGCAAATTTACGGGACTAAAATCTCTTACATTACATTACAAGATAAAAACATTGTATCAGCTATTCTTGATAACCCTATTATTAGTCAAATGCATAAAACTTTGTTTGAGGTAATGTGGCAAAATGCTAGAGTGGTTTAGTTTTTTTGCGGAGTATTTTCCAGAAAATTTCTCCTGAATTAGCATCTGCATATTCTTCTGTTTTAACAAAACCTAGCTTTTTCGTATAAAATAATCGGGCAGGGTTGTTCTGCCAAACTACGGCATTAATGTCATACATAGAACCAAGTTTTTTGGTCTGCTCCCGCATAAATATTACTGCTACAGGTGAATCTTTGGCAGAAGGATTTAAATTTAAAGAGCCAATATAAATATTTTCAGTATCAATTTGGTCATAATGAAAAAAAGCCAAAATGTTATCCTGATTGTCTTTTAGTAAGACAAAGTTATGACCAGGTTCGGTAATTGTTTTTTCAAAATCTTCTACTGAAGATTTAGCTAATTCTGCGGGGTAAAACGAAAGCCTGTTAGAAGAGTATATTGCTCTCATTTCTTGCATTTCTTTGGTGTTTAGGTCAGACGATTTTTTTTCAACAGTATTTTTTAATAAAAAATCTACTTCTGTTTTGTCTTCCTGAGCAAACAGTTTAAAGCTTTGTGCATAAAGTATTATTTCAGATTTTATAGCTTCTAAGCTTTTAATTATTGTAAGTGTTTCAAGTTCATTTATTCTTGGATTGTTTATTAAATTTCCATATTCCTCAAGTAGTTTAGAAGCTTTGTTAAAGAGTAAATTTTGCAGAGCTATTTTGTTTTCTAGGCTTAAGTCTTCAGAGCTAATGTTAAATTTTTTTAATGCCTCGTCTACAGTGTAAGAGGCGTCAATTATTTCTGAAAACTTTTCAAAAACTGCCCGGGCAAGCCCTTTATTTTCTCCTAAATTAAGCAGCTTTTCGCCTAAATTTTGGTTATACTCCAAAGAAATAAAAGTGCGTACCCCCGTTATACCGTATTCTTTTGTAAACTCTTTTAAATTTTTTAGCTCATGTCCTTCGGTTAAAATTCTGGTCAGCATTAGCTGTTCATTCCAGGGTAAGTTATGCACGCCTACGCCGGCTTCTGAAAAGAATTTTTGAACAGTGTTTAAAACAAACTCAGGGTTGTCTAAAGGCCTGACTCTTTGGTAATACAAGGCTGGATCTTCTTTGGGTTTAGGAAGTAAAAATTCAGTAACCGTATACTTACGCATACTTTCTTTAACTTTTTTTTCGCCTACGGTAGTGTTTTGTGCTACCGCTTCTTTTGTGGGTTCTATATTTCTTTGCTTTAGTCGTTCTGTTGTAGAATCCCTTAACACTTTTAGTTCTTCAGTATCGAGTAAATTAAATACATGGGAAATTTCTTCCTGTCCGTTTTGTTTTATTTGTATTATGGCCACTAAATTCGGTGCGATTAGTTTGGCTTTTACTTTGCCGTCTTTGGGAATTTTTGTGCCCGTCACAAAATTTCTGCCTAAATAGTACTTAGCTGTCAGTCCTTCTGAATTTGTGAAATTTAAATGCGCTGTTTTGTTTAAAGGTTTTTCGTTGACGGAATGTATTTCAGCAGTTGGGGAATTGCCATAAATTCTAAAATCACTTTTTTTTAAAATTCCTTGCCTAATTAAATTAGGCATATAATTTTGCGCGAATGAAAAACCCTGGGATTTTAAAGATATATTCCCTTTATCTTTCTGTGTTGCGGGATAAATGCCGCTAAGTTCCAAAAAAGTTTCGCCGCTAAAATTGACCCAATCTTTTTTTTCGTCGTCCCATAAAAGAAGCGCGCCTTGTTCGTTTCTTTTTGCTTTTAGTTTTTTTAAGCCGCTTAAAAAAGCCATTTCGGAAAAATTGGTTCGATCTCCGGAAGCAAGTCTCACGGGGGTTGTCCAATGTTGAAATTTTCCAGAAATTTTCCAAGGGTGGACTAATTCAGTTTGTGAAATTTCTGCATAGCCATTTAAACCAGGTTCCAGTAATTGTTTTAAGTCTTTTGGTATTACCACTACAGGTTTTTCAGGGCTTGGCTTCGAAAATTTGTCAGCAGGTTTGGGTAATGCTTTAATTTGTGATAATACTTGTAAAACTTGTTTTAAGTCAATATGTTTGTTTTCAAATAGGGGTTCTGATAAGCGAATTTGTTTAAGTTTTTCTGTGTCTAATATTCTGTTTTGGCCTTCATAATGTAGAATGTCTGCTTGCGCAAACAGGCTTAATACCTTTTCTTTTAATTTGACATTGGTTTTTTCAGTCGGGTCAAATTTAAAAGAGATCTCAGCCTCAGGCCTAATATGTTCGTTGGCGGATTCAATTTTTATACCTGTTCTTCCCATATTTTAATTATATCAAATAAGTTATGACAAAAGAAAAAGAGCCTTATTTAAGGCTCTTTTTTCTGGATCCCGGCTCTAAAGGCCGGGATGACATAATTGATTTAGATTGCTTCGGGTGCACTCGCAATGACGAATATGTTTATAAGTCTAACAATACTGCCGCTATCCAGGGGAAAGCTACGGTAACATCGCTTTGAATAATTTGGTAGTAGCTTTTGGTAGAAAGTTTGTCCCAGGTGATTTTTTCCTTGCCGCCGGCGCCACTGTAAGAACCGTATGACATTGGGGAAGAACCTATTTCTATAAAGCCTGCCCAGTCGCGCACGTTATGGTGTTTTAAGTCATGTTTAATAGAAGGCACTACGCAAATAGGGAAGTCTGCCGCAATACCGCCGCCGAGTTGCAAAAATGCAATAGGCGCGTCTTTGCTTTCTTTACTATACCAGTCGTACATTAAGTGAAAATATTCAAGGCCGCTCTTCATTACATTACTGTCTACCATAATATCGCCCTTTTTTTTAAGAGCGCCGCCGTAAGTGTAAGAGGCAAAAATATTTCCCATAGTGGAGTCTTCAAAACCAGGCACTATAATTGGAATGTCTTTTTCGTAGGCTGCGTAAGTCCAAGAGTCTTGCGGGTTCGCCTTCTTATCCGGTTTTATCAATTTCTCCTTGTACAATCTTCGGAAGTATTCGTGCGGGAAATAGCGCTCTTTCTTTTTTTCTGCTTCCTGCCACATTTTTAATAAATGTGGTTCCATAATTCTTACGCTTTCATCTTCCGGTAAAAAGGTGTCGGTAATTCTGCGTAGGCCGGCATCCCTAAGTTCTTCTTCCTGCTCCGGAGTAAGTTCAGTATAGCGGGGAATATAGGCATAGTGGGAGTGGGCAACATAGCGGTAATAACTTTCTTCGTGGTTAGCGCCGGTGGCGGACACCGCATGCACTTTCCCTTTTCTTATAAGCTCTGCCAGCATAACACCAATTTGAAAACTAGACAGCGCGCCGGCTAATGTGACCATTATTTTGCCGCCGTTTTTTAAATGTTCCTTAAGCCACAAGGCCGCCTGCATAGTTGAGCCGCCGTTTAAGTGGTTTAAAGTCCTTTCCGCAAAAGCAGAAACAGGCTTTCCTGCACCCTTAACATGCCCGGTTATGGTGCCTGTGGTTTTACTGTTTGGTTCTTCTAAAATAAGTTTTTGTAAACCTTTGGAAAGTTTACCTATCTTTTTTTTGTCCATAATTTATTAAGTTAATTATCCGTATAATTGAGAATGAGTGCCTATATGTACAAATATAACTGAATTGTCTTGTTGCCGAAAAATTGCCCTGTAGTCCCCGGTAATATTAATGCTATAACATCCAGGGTAGGCCCTATCAACAGAATGATAACTTAGTAAAGAATTGGTTGGGTTTTTTAGAAAAAGCTCCAAACGCGTGTAAAATTTTTCCTCGATCTTTTTGGGAAGTTTGTCGAGTTCCTTTAAAAAAGTTTTTTGATAGTCAACGCGCATGACGATTTTTTAGGTATGCAATAGCTTCTTTGGCGTTGTTAAAAGGCCCAACCAAATTTTTACCTTCTTTTATATCTTTAAGGGCTTTATCCATTATACGCCTGGTTTTAGCGTTAAAGCGCTCGGGTTCTATTACTAATCCAGGCCTTACCGCGCCTGCGACAAGATCGTAACTGGCCTGTTGTAAATAGGCAGAAAAGGTTGAACCATATTTTTTGGCAACTTTTTGTGCTTTTTTCTTTATAGCCGAGTCAAGTTTGAAAATTACTTGGGTAGTCATAATATATTTTTAATGATATATACATTATATATACTTTTTAGATATCTGTCAAACTGGCTGTTTTAATTGTAACCTTCTGATCCAGATGAAAAGAGCATAGCCGAATTCAATAGTCATTATGCAAATTGGGTAAAGTAGGGTGATTATAGAAAAGACTTGGTATGAAGGTATAGAAAATAAATATTCCAAGGCAGCGATCCAGTACGCAATCGGCGAGTCTTCCCATGGGTCTTTAAAACTTTTTCTGAAGCTGGGGAAGATAGCAAAAAAGTCTATTACGCAAGATAAAATAACAGAGTATAAAGGAGTCGTAGCAAAAAGCCAGAGTAGGATTGCTATTATGGCTAGTGCAAAACAGAACCAATCTAGTTTGTCGTAGCGAACGTGACCTTTTATTAAGCAGAACAAAAAAACAAGACCGCAACCAAGAAAGTTTACGCCTAAGAAAAAGGCGCTAATGCCTACGCCAGATTTTAACTGAATAACAAAATTTAGACCTAAAATAATGCTCCACACCAGGTAGGTAACACCATGGGGTTTTATTTGGTTCTTTGCAATAAGCCTAATATATAGAGTATATGCTATAATTGCTGAAACGAGAGACGCAAATAAAAGGATTTTAAAAAAGTCCATTTGTTTATTTCTATAATGACACTGTAATACTAGGGTAGAGCTTAATATCCATAAAAAGTTCAGAATGACTCCGGGGTGCTATGCAGGCTGTTGCTGGGTCATACAGTGAATGCCACCACCGCCATATATAATGTCGCTACAATCAATAGGAACAACTTTGCGGTCTGGAAAACAGCTCTGAATTATGTCTATGGCTTTTTGGTCGTTAGGGTCGTTAAATACAGACATTAAAATTACATTGTTGCCAATATAAAAGTTTGTGTAAGAAACTGGTGCTTTGGCATTTTTTTCTACACCTGCCGCTCCTTCCGGAAATATTTTGTGAGGCATAGGTAGCTTTATAAGTTCAAAAGGCTTGTCTTCTAAATTTGTAGCGGCCTGCAAAGTCTCAAAGTTATTTTTTAAAGTTACATAATTTTCGTCTGTTTCGTTGTCTTCATAGGCACAAACTATTTTGTTTGGGCTAACAAAGCGGGCGAGTTCGTCTATATGCCCGTCCGTGTGGTCGTTTACAAGTCCCTGAAACAGCCAGATGGTTTTTTTAACCCCAAGGTACTTTTCAAAGTATTCTTCAATATCTTTTTTGGTTTTGCCCATATTGCGGTTTTCATTTAAAACACACTGCTCCGTGGTAAGACAAAGTCCTTGGCCGTTAACATCTATTGCCCCGCCTTCTAAAACCATTTCCGGCTGCTCCATGGGCAAATTCAGCCACTCTTTAATTTTGTAGGGCAGTTTGTCGTCGGGCAAAAGATCTATAAATTTTCCGCCCCACATATTAAATATCCATTTTATTAAAGTGTAATTGGCACCCTCACCCTGACCCTCTCCCAGGGGGAGAGGGAAAGAGGGGCGAACCCAAATAGGTCCGCAGTCGCGCATCCAGGCGTCCATATATTCGGCAAAGCGAAAAGTTACTTTGCTTAAATCTACCCCAGCTTTAGCTAGTTTATTTTCTGCCTTTTCCTTCATTTCGGGGTCTAAAACAAAAAGCTCCACCTGTTCATAGGGGTGAATAGCAGAAATTATTTTTACTACGTCGTCCTGGACTTTTTCTACCCGGCCGGGGAAGGAAATTTCATCGTGAGGCCAGGCAAGCCATATGGCTTTGTGCGGTTCCCACTCCGCGGGCATAATGTAATTGACCATAATTAAGTAAAATTAAGTAAAACTGACCATAATTGGGTGAAAGATTTTTGCAAGTTGTAAGTTTTAGAAGCCGGATTAGTTTTAAGACTTAGGTTATGGGGAGCCTAATACTTACTATCCTTTTTCTATGCTGGCTTCTAAACCCAACAACTAATTTTTTTCTAAAGTTGTCCCAATGCCCTTTTTTCGTCTTCGTAGTGGTCTACGTTTTGGAGTTTTTTAGATTTTTTTATAAGTTTATTGGAAGTTAAGTCTTTGTAGGTATCGGGCCTGCGGTTTCTTAAAAAGCCCCAGCCTTCGGACAAAAATTTGTTATATTCTAAATCAACTTTTTGAACAATAACCTCTTCTTTATCTTTTGATGCTCTTTTTAATATTTTGCCCCAAGCATCGGCAATAAAACTTTGACCCCAAAAACGGCTTCTTCCTTCTACTCCTGTTCTGTTAATAGCTGCAACTACAACGCTGTTTGCAATGGCATGGCCCCGCATGCTGGTTTCCCAGGCATCGTGCCAATCATTTGGGTGTTTATAACCAATTATGTCAGCAATGGCTGTTGGATAAAAAATAATTTCAGCACCTTGTAGCCTTGCCATTCTAGCAGCTTCTGGAAACCATTGGTCGTAGCAAATAAGTACCGCAAATTTAACTCTATCAACAGTAAAAATTTTGTAGCCTTCGGTAGAATGCTCAAAGTATTCTTTTTCGTAAAAACCAGGGTCGTGCGGTATATGGACTTTGTGGTACTGTCCAAGTAGTTTTCCTTCTTTATTGATTATTATTGCTGTGTTGAAATATTTAGACCCCTTCTTTTCGTAGATAGGTACAACTAAAGTTATACCAAATTTTTTGGCTGTTTTTTTCATTTCACTTACTGTGTAGCCTTCCAGAGTTTCGGCAAAGTCGTCTTTCTGCATTTTTTCCCATTGTGGAAAATATGGAGTTTGGAAAAGTTCCTGCAGAGCTATAATTTTAGCACCTTTTTTTGCTGCCTCTGCTATCATTTTTACAGTTTTTTCCACGTTTGCTTTTACGTCTTTGGAAACTTTAGTCTGAATTAGGCCAATGGTTATAAATTTGTTCATAGTATAGATAAAATATCTGGATCCCGGCTCAAAGGCCGGAATGACAAAGTAATAAATACTTTGTCATTCTACAATCTTTCGGCGCATTTTGCAATGTTTGTTTGCCTGCGGTATACTTAAAAAATGGAAACATTTTTGAGTGTTCGCAATAAAATAATCGGCGCAATTTATAGGAACCTGCTCAAGCCGGTTTTTTTTATGCAGGATCCGGAAGATGTACATGACAGAATGACTGCGGCGGGTAAAATACTTGGGTCAAATCTATTTACCAGAGGGCTAACATCAATAGCTTTTAACTACAGCCATCCAGCCCTTTCGCAAACTATCCTGGGCATTAAGTTTAAAAATCCCATTGGCCTGGCTGCGGGGTTTGATAAAGAAGCAGTACTTACCCAAATTTTGCCAAGCGTTGGTTTTGGTTTTGAAGAAGTTGGGTCTATTACTGCTAAGGCTTACGAAGGCAACCCCAAACCTAGGCTTTATAGGTTGCCTGAAAAAAAAGCTTTAAGAGTTTACTATGGGCTTAAGAATTCGGGAGCAGACAATATTTACAATAACTTACAAAAATTAAATTTTAGTTTTCCTATTGGCATAAGCATTGCAAAAACAAACAGCGAGGCTACTTCCCACGTAGAAGCCGGAGTAGAAGACTATGTTTATAGTTATAAAAAATTTAGCAATCTGGGCGACTACGTAACTATAAACATAAGCTGTCCTAACACGTGCGAAATAAAACCAATATTTGCCGATGCTAAAAATTTAAATTTACTGCTGGTGGAAATTTTTAAAACATCAAAAACCAAGCCGGTATTTATAAAACTTTCGCCCGACTTAAGCGATGAAAATTTAAATGATATTTTATCTGTTTGCCAGAATTTTCCAGTTGATGGTTTTGTGTGCGGCAACTTAACAAAAGAAAATTCCCATAATCACGAAGGCAGGGGCGGTTTTTCCGGCAAAATGGTAGACGAGCTTTCAAATAAGCTTATTGCCAAAGTATATAAATTGTACCAAGGTAAGAAAATAATTATTGGCTGCGGAGGAGTATTTAGTGCGGAAGACGCTTATAAGAAAATTAAACTGGGGGCAAGCTTAATTCAGCTTATAACCGGTATGATCTACCAAGGTCCCCAGCTTATAGCGGAAATAAATATGGGACTTGTAAAATTGTTAAAAAAAGATGGTTTTAAAAATATTTCTGAGGCTATAGGTAAAAGCGCATAAAGTAACATTTTTTTAAAAAATACGTTATACTTATAGTAAGTTAATATTAAACAAAATTTATGCAAAAAAATTACAAATGGGTTGTAGTAATTGGAGTAGTGATTTTAGGCGCTTTGTTAATTTGGCAAATACAAAAGCCTGGAGCTACCGAATATAATGAAAGCAAGCAAGGCGAAAGTTCTGAAGACAGCATTCAAAAAAATTCTGAAATTCCTGTAGTAACGCCAACGCCTACTTCCACCGGATCGGGTTCGTCCGGCCAAACTTCGGGAAAACTAAGCTATGGCGAGGCTATTAAAAAATACCAATATCGAATCCAGTTTGTAAATTGCCATGGCAATCCGGGCACGGTTTCTTTAAAGCGTAATTTGCCTTTAATGTTAGACAACAGAGACGACAAGGCGCATACTTTGAAAGTTGCGGGAAAAAGCTATTACATAAAAGCTTATGACTATGCTTTGGCCTACATTGGCTCAGAAGGTACTTACAATTTAACCTGTGACGGCGGCGGTGCAGCAACGGTAAATATAGAAAAATAGAGGCGAGTTATTGTTAGAAAAACGCGAAAGAAGCTATCAAGCACATTATTTGCGAAAAAAACCCTCTGGCATTTTGCTAAGAGGGTTTTAAACTTTTGTCATTTATGTCAATTTTGTTCATTTTTGTCATTTGTTTTTATTCCCATCTAAACAAATTAACCGCAACTATAAAGACAACCACCATCCAAATGCCTAAACCAAGCAAATTACCGCCTAAGCTAAAGAGGCTTGCACCCTCGTTGGCAATTTTTCTTAAAGCGTCGGCCATAAAAGTCAGCGGAAAATAGTCGGTTATGGTTTTAAGCCAAGCGGGGAAGCTGTCGCGGGGGAAAAATACGCCGGACAGGAGCAGCATAGGTAGTTGTATGAGGTTGGCTAAAGGGGCTACCTGGTTTTCGTCTTTGGAAATGCCGGCAATGGCAAAACCAAAACCTAAGAAAATTAAGCTGCCAACGCAGGCAATCAAAAGAAAGCTAAAATAGCTGCCCAGCATATGAAAGCCAAAAAATTGTTTGCCGAAAGCGACTAAAATAACTACGCTGGTTAAAGTTATAATTAGCCTGGTCGCGGCTTGCGCCATTATAAAGTTGCGGGGGTGAATGGGCGTAGCCTGAATTCTTCTTAAGGCGCCGCTGGCCTTTAAAGACACAAAAGCGAAAGCTGTGCCAAAAATTCCAAGCTGCATAATGCTCATGGCTAAAATACCGGGGAGTATAAAGTCAAAGAAACTTAAATTATTGGTGGTAACCCCGCTGGCAGCCACGGAAATAATTTGAGGCGTGCCGGAAATTTTGTTGTTTATTTGGCTGGTTAACTGGCCGATAATCATATTGGCTAATTGTCCGTTTTGCGGCCTGGCTTGGTTAAAGTGGGTAATTATCTCGGAAGCTTGGGGTTTTTGGGTTAAAGGGTCAATGTTGCCAAAGTCCTGTGGAATAACAATTTGCAAGTCAACATTGCCTTTGCCTAAAGCTTCCGCGGCCTCGGTTTCTCCGGTGTTAGTAATTTTAAAGGAAGAAACATTTTTTAAACCCTCTTCCATATTTCTTGCCAGTTCGGTTTGAGAATAGTTGGTTAGGCTGATTTTTATAGTGGTGCCGCCGCCTTTGGACAAAAAGCCAAAAACCGCCAAAAGCGCCATGGGCACTATAAGCGTAAAAATTACCGCTCCTTTGTTTCGGTAATACATTTTAAGGGAAGCAAGCAGTAGGGCTTTAAATGAGGTGAGAGTACGATTCATAGAATTTTAGATTTCAGATTTTTGATTTTAGATTTATTGCAGATAATCTGCAATCTAAAATTTACAATCTGCAATTAGTTTAATCTCTGAGTTCTTTTCCTGTAAGGTCTAAAAATACATCTTCTAAAGTCGCGGCGTGTACTTCGGTGTGCGGTTTAAAGCCCCTGGCTAAAAGCTGGTTAATTAAATTTGTGGGAGTATCCAATGCCACAATTTTTCCCTCGTCCATAATAGCTATTCTGTCGCACAAATTTTGCGCTTCGTCCATATAATGCGTTGTTATTATAACCGTGGTGCCTTTGTTTTTAATTTCCCGAATTAACTCCCATAAGTTTCTTCTTGCTTGCGGGTCAAGGCCGGTGGTCGGCTCGTCTAAAAATATTATAATGGGTTTGTTAACTAAAGTTGTGGCAATGGAAAAGCGCTGTTTTTGCCCGCCGGAAAGTTCTTTAGTGCGCGCGTTTGCTTTTTCTTCCAAACCCACTTCCTTTAACAGATGCATAGGTTCGTGAGCCTGGCCGTAAAGGTCGGAAAACATATCAAGTAATTCCTTTAAGCTCATATTGGGAAAGAAAGAGGAAGACTGAAGTTGAATGCCAACGCGTTCTTTTACTTGGTATGGGTTTTTACTGACGTCTATGCCGTCTAAGGTTACCCTGCCTTCGGTTATGCTTCTTAAGCCTTCTATCATTTCCAAAGTCGTGGTTTTGCCCGCACCGTTAGGCCCTAGTATGCCGAAAACTTCGCCTTTTTTAACGCTAAAGCTAACCCCCTTAACAGCCTCTAAGCCGTTTTCGTAACGTTTTTTTAAGTTTTTTACTTCTAGTAAATTTTCCATCATATATTTAATATTAAATGGCAATCGAGAATGTATTATAGCTAAAATTTTTTAGTTTTTCAATACTAATAAAAAACACCTCGGGGGTGTTTAATATAAAAGTTATATTTAACCCTGGTTAATTCGTCTAAAGTCTGAGGTAAATAAGTGTTTAGAAATGTGATATATGCCGTAAGAAATAAACAGGGCGGAAAACACGTCTATGGAATAATGCAGATGCCCGAGCAAAACTGTTATGCCGCCAATGGCCGAACAGGTAAAGAAAAAGTAGTTTAAGTTATGGTGTTTTTTAAAAATTAATGCCATTAAAAACGGTAGCCCCGTGTGGGAAGAAAAGAACAGGTCATTGCCCCAGCTAAAGCGGGAAATAAAGTCGTTTGGGTCAATATATATTTCATTGGCCGGGGGAGCCATATGGGTTAAAACCAAAAAGAAAGATCGTACTATTATAAAAACCGCTATGCTTTTAAGCGAGAAGGGTATATATTTGGGCTCCACCAGTAAAGTAATAATTACAAATATTAAAAACAAAAGTGCGCCTTCTGAAAACAAAAATTGCACGTTAACCACCGGTAAATTGTCGAGGAGTATGTCGGTTACGTAGTTGCTGGCGTGGCTGGCAATATAGGCGTTGGCGTAGTAGTTGGCAAAAAAGGAAACAATTAAAAGCATTGCTCCAAAAAGCGAGCTTAAAACAAAAGATTTTTGCAGCCAAAAGAATTTGTGTTTATGAAGCATTTTATTTTTAGAGCCTCCTTTTACAATTGTATCATATTGCCTTAATCTTTTTTTGTCGCGGTTTGTTGGTAAATTTCCCGGCTAATGTCTTTAATTAAATTTTTTTGTATTTCTGCGTTATCTCCCTTGGTCATAACACAAAGCAAATATAAGTTACTTGGCGCGTAGATTATGCCGCATTCGTGGAATTCTTCATACTGTTTGTTTTCTTCCACAAAGCCGAATTGCCCGAATTTATGGGAAACTTCTATGCCCGGAGGCAGTCCGGCTATTATACCTTCCTTAAATTCAGTTTTTGCCAAAATTTTTAGGGCTTTTTCAGACATTTCGGCGTTTAAATATGTTGCATTATATAAAATTCTTAGAAACATGGAGTAATCTTTGGCAGAAATTTGTTCGGCAAAAACAGACAGACCCAAATCCCGCATCATTTCCGTATATGAATTATTTGCGTCCAAATAAATTTTGGAAGCCAATATATTTGCCGCGTTATTGTCAGAATAGGCAATCATATACTCCAGCAATTCTTCGATTGTGTATGTTTTGCCGAATTCTATTTCTTTGCTGGGCGGCGTAGCCTGAGGTTCGGCCTTAAGCCGGGGGTCGATGAATTTAATTTTTTCATTTAAAATGTCGGGGTCAGCCTCCGCCTGTTTTAAGTAGGCAATCATAACGGGCACTTTAAACAAACTGCCGGGAGAGTAAGCTTCGGTTTCGTTTATACCCATCCAGGTGCTGTTGTTTAAATTTCGGTAATAGACCGAAGCGCTGTAAATATTTTTGGTTTTTTTATAGTCTTCTATAATTCGGCTAATTTTGCTTTCCAGATCCTTGTACTCGGGAAAGTATTTTATTTCGGCAATGTCTATACCTAAAAGCGGTGCCGTGTATTTATAGTTTGAATTAGCTTCCTGAATTTTTAATATATGGGGTTGTATTATTTTTTTGCGTTCGTAAAAAACGCCAAGTACAATACCAAAACTAAAAATTCCCAATATTAAAAAAATTTTAAACGTCAGTTTCATTTAGTTATTTTTTGTTCTTGTTTAAAATTGCTTTTATAAACTGGCTTGGTGGTTTGTCTTTGCGGTGTATGCAGCCTATCCAGCAGCACGGCCGGCGCTTGCCTTGTTTAAGCTGGCTTATGGTTCTGTTAATATGCTCTTTTCTTGTTTCTTCTTTTTTTACAAAAGTCACCCAGCAAATCCATTCATTGCGGGCCAGGGGAGTTAGACCTTGCCAAATAACCAACGCCCTTTTGTCGGCACTTAAGGCATTTTTTAAATCTTGTGGAATTGTATGAACAGTACCTTTGAATATAGTATTGTTAGGCATAAATTAGTAAAAAGTTTTCAAATGCAAAACACTCAGGTTTTTTAAAAATTTATTTTAATTTTACTAACTTGCCTCGTCTTTTAACTATATTTTTATAATCCCACTGTATGGTTTTGGCTTTTTTTAGCCAGCGTTTTAAGTCTTTGCTGTTTATTTCTTTCACATTTAAAAACCTGGCTTCTGCTGCCTTAAAACTGCCTTCGGGTGAAAGTCCTTTTTCCTTAAACGACTGCCCGCTAAAAAAAAGCAGTTGTACGCCAATTTTCCTAACCGCAAAACTTACCACAGGGTTACCTTCTAAAAACCAAACGGGGGAGCCATGCCAGACTTTGCTTTCAGAGTTTTTTAGCCCGACTTGTAATTCTTTTGCCAGCTTTACGCAAATAGCTTTGTAAGGCACTTTTTGTTTTTGATTGTAAGCTGTTATGTCTTTGTTCATTGTGAAAAATTATTTGTTTTTTCTAAAAGCCAGCCCAAGTTTTTTTAAAGTTTGCCTTAAAGGCGGGAGGGACGAAGGTCCAAAGCCGTGTAACTCGAGTAGTTCTTTTTCTGTAAATTTTGTTAAATGTTTTAGGGAAGTTATTTTGGCATGTAAAAGCGCCCTTAAAGCCGGCGCGCTAAGTTTAGGAAAGTCATTTTGGATTTTGTTTTTGTAGCAACCTGACCAACAAACAGGACAGACAGGACAGTCGCTGCTTTTATAAAACTTATGTCCGCGGCTGCAGATTTTTAAAACTTTACTCATAGTTAGATTATAACAAAAAATACTAGCATCCAGCTAATTTGTTTGGGGTTGATGAAATTTAAATTTGATGTTAAAATATCGTAAGTTGAATATATTCAACAAACGTTCGGGAGTAGCTCAGCGGTAGAGCAATCGGCTGTGAACACTACCCTTTATCAGTAAACATAAATTTATGCCTGATAAAAGGAAATATTCCGACCGCGCAGAATACCTTAAAAAGGCAGTAGACAAACGGCGCAAAAAGATTAAAGAAATGGCAATAGCCCACAAAGGTGGCAAATGCCAATTTTGTGGATATAACCGTTGCGCCGGTGCCCTAGAGTTTCATCATCTTGACCCCAAAACCAAAGGTTTTGGACTTGGTGCCAATGGCCTAACAAGGTCCTGGCAAAAAACTTTAGCAGAACTAAATAAGTGCGTACTTATTTGTTCCAACTGTCATAAGGAAATTCATGCCGGTCTATTGCAGCCTTCTCAAGCAATTGGGAAGTGAAAAACGAGGTGAATTGCTGGAACCCTAAATCCTTATAAGGATATGGCAATCAGCAGCCAAGCTTTGACGAAAAGTCATTGAAGGTTCAGAGACTATCTCGAAAGAGAGTACTTATCCCACTATGTGGGATTGGGAAGCCCCTCGTCCGCCTCTGGCGGAATGATATAGTCCACGCCTAATAGAAATATTAGGGTAAAGTGTAACCGATGGGTCCTGGGTTCGAATCCCAGCTCCCGAGCCAATTAAAATCACCAATGTTTGTTGGTGATTTTAATTTTGGGCAGAGTGGAAAAATGGTAATGTTCGAAACCAAATTAAATTTTATAAAATGAAAAACCCGACCGGACTCGATCGGGTGCCTTTCTTCGCAGCAAGGCTCGGGCTAAAGACTATGGTTTAAGCACTTCAGGGATTCGTTGGGGGTTAGGGATCGGCTCGATCAGAGGCGATCGGTAGTAGAACCCAATCCAATCGATGGGAGCGAGCGATGTTGGCATCCATGTCATGGTTGCCCAAGGCTTGTCACCAATGCTGGTTGAAATCCAGATAGCTTGCTTCACTCGTTTTACCGAACACGGTTTAAGGCTCCAGAGCGTCATCTTCTCGCACCCAAACTCATCGTGAAGTTTGGGATGCGTGGAACCCACCGCAAGCACTTCACGGAAGCTGATAGGGTGATAGTAGTTGGCAACACCCCAAGCCAGCACCTGTGGCACCAACTGAGTCTCGCCGAAGTTTACGAAAAGCATTTCGGTTTCAACCACACCCTTTTTGCCAGTAGAGTCGTAAGCTCCTAGTAGCCGGATGTCTACGTGCTTTTGAGGAAGCTCGTAGTCGCCTAGAGCTTGATCCCACGTTAGGTCGTAGTTTACCGGCACCTTGAGCCTCTTTACTGATTTCGGTGCTAGGAATTCCAACCCCGGTCCCGAGACGAGTGATCCGTGCAACCGCTTCTGCAATGCGCCGCTTTCCTTTGCCCAAGCGTCCATGACGTCAGGCTGGAGGTTTCGTGGCACATTCGGACATACGGTTTTAAGCACGAAGTCTAACACTCTACCCTCGGAGGGGGTTCTATGTTCTGGCATAGCTGTTCCTCCAAATCTAGATTGTTGTTGCTCCAAACTTGCCCTTGGAGTTTGGGCTTCCCGCATATGCAGGACTAAAAAGTATATCATTTAACGGCGGTTGGGGCAATAGCATCAGTTACTAATATGAATCTAGAATTCTCCTTTTGAATATAAAAACTTCTAACACGGTCAACTGCTCCGAGCCAATAAAAATCCTCAATAACCATTGAGGATTTTTATTTTGGGCAGAGTAGAAAAATGGTAAGATTCGAAACTAAAATAATTTTTGATGATATTTTGAGCCTGGACTTTATTAGCCTTTTTTGGTAGTATGTAAAATCTTAGAAACATATCCAGAAAGGAGGAGGCTATGGGATTTCAAATTACAGGCAAAGAACCTTTTTTGGTCCTTGCGCTTGTAGCAGTGATCGTCCTAGCCGCGATTGTTGTCGCGGCATCTAAACGACGAAAAATTTAAGTCTGCCTAACAGGCCGGCGACACCGCCATGAATTAGCGCACGCCCGGTTACCCAATCGGACACGGCGTTTCTTTTTTTGTATTATAATATATAATATTGGAATAATATTTAATTAGACGGGGTAAATATGACAACTATAAACCCATGGATTAACTTTAACGGCAATGCGGAAGAGGCTTTTACTTTTTACAAATCGGTTTTTGGCGGGGAGTTTGGAAAAATTGTACGCTTTAAAGACATAGCAACTGCTGAGTTCCCGGTACCAGAAAAAGAGGCTAATAAAATAATGCTTATTACTTTGCCAATTGGAAAAAATAACATGCTAATGGCAAACGA
This sequence comes from uncultured Candidatus Saccharibacteria bacterium, assembly GCA_964483665.1. Classification (GTDB taxonomy): domain Bacteria; phylum Patescibacteriota; class Doudnabacteria; order UBA920; family UBA920; genus JAEUSF01. The sequence continues at coordinate 69,964 of CAZACP010000003.1, read as the reverse complement.
CGTGCCGGAAGTAATGGGCAAAGTTAATGAACGCGAAAACCGAAGTAAAATTTCTGTAAGTTGCGACACTAAAGAAGAAGCGGACAAACTTTTTAATGGCCTTTCTGCTGGGGGTGAAGTAGAAGGACCAATGGGCGAAGGTCCTTGGGGTTCGTACGCCGGTATGTTTAGAGACAAATACGGCATTGAGTGGATAATTGAATTTTACCCTAATAAATAAAAAGTTTATAAAAAACACCTGCTTAAGTTGGTGTTTTTTATTTCCTTAAAATTTTTTCCATTGCCCTGCCTTTGGCTAGTTCATCAATCAACTTGTCTAAGTACCTAACTTCTCTGTAAACCCTATCTTTTATTTCTTCTACCCTTACGCCGCAAATAACCCCCGTAATTAAATTTTATAAAGGATTCATTTTAGGAGCCTTAGTAAAAAAATTTTTAAAATTCGTTTTATTTTTAATCTCTGAAGCTAATTCTTTTTTAGAAAAACCTGTAAGCCAGCAAATAATTTCATCGACTTCTTTTTTTGTCCTACCTTTTTTCTCTGCTTTAAGAATGTACATAGGGTACACTCCGGCAAAAATCATGTTATGTACTCGTTCTAAAGTTTTTGAGTCTTCTTTCATAAGTTGATATTTATACTATACTTAAGCCAAAAATTTTTATTTGACTTGGACTTAGGTTTTTGCTATACTTCCTGTATAGATTTTCGCTGAAGGCCCGACCGTATGGCGGAGAATGGGTTTGAGAGCAATCTCAAACTAGGCGAAAACGCAGACCCCGAAAGGGGTTTGTTTTTTTATTATATTTCTTTTAATAAGCTCCGCTTTTTAGCTCTGGCTACCAAAGTCTCGCAATCTTTGTTGGCAGATAGCGACATTCTAATACAGCCAGCCCAGCGGTCAGCAAGTCTTATTAAGGGTTCGGACTCGTCACGCGGACCTTTGGCTAATTTGATTTTTAAGTCTTTGCCTCTTAAAGCATTTGTGTATTTTTTGGAGCTGAATTTATCTAAGCCATCTACACAAATAATAACTCGTGTTTCACTACCGCTATGATTAGGGATTGATTTTTGTAAGACTTCTATAGTAGGTAGCCAATAGAATACCGGTTTCTTTACTTTCAAAAAGTAAATATTTAGGTCTTTATTATCTTGTCGTAAAAATTCTCCCAAAAATTCTATTCGGTACTTATAGTTAGATTTGTGCCATTTGGTAACGCCAATTTTGGTAGATTTTTCCAGTTCTTCTAACCTTAGACGAACAGTTTCAATGTTAGAAGTTACAATTACCGCAACCACAACAAAAACCTGACTGCCAGTGTCCTGCCCAGTTTCGTCTACAAAACAATAAAGTTTTTTTGGATTATCTTTCATAATTATATTTTAACAATATTACTAAATAGATCAAATATAAAGTTTTTGATATTATATTAGTAATTAACCTAAGTACCTATGGCTGAAATTAAAACTAAGGTAAATAAAGCAAGTGTAGAAAAATTTTTGAGTACCATCAAAAATCCTGAGAAACGTAAAGACTGCTCTGTAATTTCTAAACTTATGGAGAAAGCCACAAAGTCTAAAGGGGAAATGTGGGGGAAAAGCATAGTTGGTTTTGGTCGTATGAAATATAAATACGCCAGTGGAAAAGAAGCGGAATGGATGATAATAGGTTTTTCTCCCAGAGCACAGAACATTGCGCTTTATGGTTTGAAGATTTTTAAAATGGCAGTTAATGGTGTTAAGGTAAATAGCAAAGAAAATGACTTTCTTTTAAATTTGGGCAAATACAAAGAAGGCGGGGGTTGTCTTTATATAAACAAACTTTCTGACGTTAATGTAAAAGAGCTGGAAAAAATTATTAAGCTTGCGGTGAGTCGTAAGAAATACAAGGTAGAAACTGAATAAAAAAAATTTAAATTTTTAAGAAAGAATGTTAGAATATATAAAATTAAATTATTAATAATAATCTATGGACTTAAATTATAAGGCTATTTTAGTAGCTGCTATTGCGCAGTTTATTTTTGGCGCAATTTGGTATATGCCAATTTTTGGCAAAGTATGGGGCAAAATTCACGGCTTTGACCAAGTGCCGCAGGAAAAGCAGAAAGAGATGATGGCGGGTATGTGGAAGTGGTTAGTGGTGCAGTTTATATTAACTTTAGTCACCACTGTAGTGTTTGCTATTTTAGTAACCAACGTCTTACCAAACTGGAACATTTATAACTTAGCCTTCCACTATTGGCTCGGGTTTATGATGCCAACTCAAGCCGCAGCCGTTATATTTGGCGGAACTAAACCGGAATGGATATGGACAAAAATTGCCATCTCCATAGGCGCCAGCCTAGCCTGCGTAGAAATAATTGCTGTTGTGTTTAAGTGGATGATGTAAGGAAAATAGAATAAAACAACTTTAGCCAGGACCCCTCGGTCCTGGCTAAAAAATTATAAAGGTATTATATTAAAATGGGTAATCCATCTATTTACCTACCCATTTATTTTTTATTCCTCAGTTACGCTAAAAAATATGAAAAAAATAGTTTTTTATTCCTGGCAGTCAGATTTACCAAATGGCACAAACCGCACGTTAATTGAGAATGCACTAAAAGAAGCAGCAAAAGCCATAGAAAATGATGATAGTGCTGATATAGAGCCTGTGATTGATCGTGATACTCAAGGGGTTGCAGGTGCACCAAATATTGCCACGGCAATTTTTCAAAAAATAGATAAAGCCGATATTTTTGTAGCAGATGTATCAATCATTGGGAACGCAGGAAAGCGTTTTCTGCCCAATCCAAATGTTTTAATAGAACTGGGATACGCTTTTAAATCATTAGGCCATGAACGAATAATTTTGGTTTTTAATACCGCATTTGGTGAGGTGGAGAAATTGCCTTTTGATTTGCGAATGCATCGAACTTTAACGTATGAGTGTCCTGAAACCACAACGGATCGTTCAAATATTAAAGCTGGGTTGGTTAGAGATTTAAAGGTTGCTTTACTTAATGGATTAACACTTACATCTCCCAAAAAACTACAAGTATCTATTATTGATGTTATAAAAAACAATACTCCCAGTAAAAAAATTGAACTTAGAACATACCTCAATGACCTGTTTAGAAAAATTGAAAAATTGCAACCTCCAATGAAACGGGATGGTGGAACCTTAGAGGAATTTTTGGGTGCCATTCCAAAAACCGAGAATATATCAGCAGAATTTTCACAACTCGCAGAAACCATAGTCTTAATGGATGATATGAATTCTGCGAAAGAAGTATTCCAGTGGTTCGGTAAGATTTTAACTAAATACCATCCTTTTTTACCGAACGGAGGTACTAATTGGAATTGTGATGGAGATTACTATAAGTTTGTTGGCCATGAACTTTTTGTAAATTTTATATCTCCTTTTTTATGTGAAAATAAATGGAGTGAATTAAAAGAAATTCTGAAAGGGACTTTATCCGTTGGGCGAACTCTACATTATTACAATGAAAGAAAAGCATCGTGGACAGAACTTTCGGAGTATTCTCCTTGGTTAGCTGATGAGGGACGGAACAAAAAACGTTTATCTTTACATGCGGACATTTTAAAAGATAGACATAATGCTGGTGAGCTTGCCTCTATTAGGCCTTTTAAAGACTTTGCAGAAGCTGATTTCTTTTTACACTTATACGGAGAGGGGCAAACTACCGAGAGGTTTGCTGGTGATTGGTATCCAAGGAGTGATATTTGGTTAAGAGATACTCCGAGATTCATTTTTGAAGCGGTTGATTATCCAACAGCTATGAAAATCTGTAGTGCTTTAAAAATAAGTGACGTTGATGAACTAAAAAGACGGTTAAATCATCTGGCAATTAGGTGGGACGGTATACCACCAATTAGCAGCACGGATATTAATGCGATTGGTTCTGAAGGTGGAGCACAAATTATTAAATAATACTCTTAATTTTTTAAACAATCCGCCTTACTAAATAATTCTAAATGGGTAAAATTGTGACGTGACCCATTATTCCCCCATATCTATTTACCCCCATCTCCTGTATAGTTAAATCGTGAATACAAATACAACATCTGTGTCGAGGCTAAGAAAAACATTTTAACTGCTGGGTTGCTCTATATTAACTTAACTTTTGTTTCTGTAAAAATTATTTAACATTAAAAAAACCGGCTTATGCCGGTTTTTTTGTTTGTTCATATTGTTCAACTAAATCCCGCTGGTCTTGAGCAGAAAAATTGTGAATTATGAAGCTCAATACTTTTCGACCCCGCATCTAGTACGGGGCAGGCTCTATGGAGAACAGTACTTTCATATTTAGATTAAAATTTTAGGTTCTCCACAAGGTCGAACACTAAAATTTTGCTGTTTGTAATTCAAAGACAAAAAATTATTTGGCTCCTGCGGCTTTAAAGTAAGAGTCTAAAAAGAGTTTACAGTCTACATCGGCCTCTGTGGTTGCGCCGTGACCGCAGGCGTTTGAATCTGGGTCAGGCCTGCCGCACAGCATACCGTGACAATGGTAGTATTCGCATTTGTCCGGTTTGGCTTGGTGGAGCGCTGTTGGGTACTTTTTACTTTTTTCCTGGTTTTGCTTATTTATTTCTGCCAGCCTGGCAGCAATTTTAGCGTTCACATCGGTAAGTTCTTTTTCCAAAGCAGCTTTTTCAGCCAGTCTTTTTACCAGCATAGTGTTGTAAAACTCAAGGGAAGATTCTATTGCAACTTTACGCTCCGCTCTAAGTGCATTTAAGGTTCCTTCAAACTGGGTTTTGGCGCTTTCCGGTGGAATGTAAGTATCTACATCTCTTAAAGCTTGGTTTAACGGACTCATCCGTTTTTTTATATTGTCCATACTGGTTTGCGCAGTTTGAATTTCCCCCGGAATTGCTGCGGCTCTATTGCGAAGTGTTATAAGTTCTGGGTCTGAATTTTCGCTTATGGGCTGGCAGCTTACTAAGTCTTCGGCAACATGGCCTTCCTTCGCTCCTTGAGTAAGAGCTTGGTCGGTAAACTTCTCTTTGCCTGTGGGCGGGTGGCAGGCTTTTTCTCTGGCATCTAAAGAACTAAGAGCTGCTTTGAGAGCAGTGCGCATTGTATGCGTGTCATGGTCAAAAGTGTTGCGCATTTCTGCGACTGAGGAGTCGTAAGCTGTAAAACAGGCTTTGGTATCTGACTGCTCGTAAGGCGCTTCGGCTTTGGGAGGATTCTGCGCGCGGCATTGGTCTAAAGCGTCTTTGGCTTTTTTGTAATTATTGTAAGCGTCGTCGCGCTTTTTAAAATAAACTTGAAACTCTTGGTAGGAAGCGTTGTCCGGCGGAGAAACTATGTCGTTAAAAGCTTTTACGCTTGCGTCGCGCGTACTCTGTAAGTTTGCGCAAGGGTCAACTGGTTTTGCGCTTAAACACTGGCTAAGTCTTTCGTCTATTGCGGCTTTTTCGTCCGCGTAAATTTGTACACTGGCGGACACTCCCGAATCGTAGGCGGCCTGTAATTCTATGCGGGCTGAATCTATGTCTTCGCAGGCAATTTTTTCCGCGTCAAAATCCTGCAAATAAATTATAACCCCGGCGACAATTGCCGCTGCAACCGCCACGGACGAAATTATGGTAGATTTGCTTATATTCATATATATGAACTATTGTAGCACTAATTCTTATTTTGTATAGGTTGCTTTTTTCCCCCGGTCTAGTTATGCAGAATAAGTAAAAAAATAAACAAGCCGTTGTTAAAGTTCGCCGTTTTTTGATAAAATACCGGTATGAATGTTTCCAGGGTCAAATTCGTTATATATTTTATTGTTTGCGGGTTTGTATTTATGTTTATAACCACCTCGCTGCTGGGTTCTGCCGGCGTAAGGGGTTTTCCTAAATACCCGGACACGTTTTTGTTAACTAATTCGCCTGTGCCTTGGAAAAATACCGTATCCACAATTTTAGTGCCCGTAAAAATTGTTTTTATCGGACCTTTGCTCTTGCCTTCGGTTAACATTTTAAAAGAAGATCCGCCCCCGCCGTTTATTGGTATTTATTTTATTTTGTATTGGTCTGTTCTTGCCGCAATTATTCATTCCTTAATTGGCAAATTGAGGCGAGTTAAAAATTAGAGTTTATTACCAGTGTTTGGCAGAAGCCCGGTGGTTATAAGTTTTATAGCCAATATATTTCTGCCAAGCCTGAGTTCAGGCACCGGCGGGAAAATCTGCAAGAGGAAAGAGGTAAGATATGGCAAGCGTGCTTTTGATTGTGTTAGGCGCGTTGGCCGCCTTTTGGGCGGGGAGTATGAGAAGCTCCTGGCGGTGGAGTATACTGATAATCTCAATGCTTGTATCATTTTGGGCGGTGGACGTCGCTACGAAATGCGGTAACGTTTTTCGGTAGAGAGGCTTTCGCCCATGTCTAAAACCGGCTGCTGTGGGGTTGCGGCCGGTTATTAATTTTTAAATTATTTTTTAGAAATATTGAGTTGCGGCTGTTCTGAGTTAGGTTGAATATGATATACTTGCGAATATAAAAATAATCTAAGGAGAAATATGAATAAAAAGTACATAATGGGTTTTTTACTAATTTTAATTTTGTTAGTCTTGGGAATGTATCTATATTCGAGATACTCAAATCATCAGGCTCAGCAATCGGCCAATGAGTATTTGCAAAGCGCGGAATCGACTCCAGCGGAAGCTAGTCCAATTCAGGACACATCTTCAGCCGAAAGCCAGGCAGAAACTAATTCAAGCGCTAATTTCAGCGGAACTGTTGCCTTAAGCCCTGAAAATACCAAGCTTGCTTGGATTGGCCGCAAGACTTTGGTTGTGGGATACGAAGATGCCGGGAGTATTTCTATTAAGTCGGGCAGGGCTGAAATTAAAGACAACAAAGTCGTATCGGCTGAGGCAATAATTGATATGGCAACTATTAAAACTCTCAAAAGCGGAAAAGGTAAAGACGAAGACAAGCTTACCGGACACCTAAAGAGTGAAGATTTTTTTAATGTTGAACAATATCCAACTTCAGAATTAAAAATTTCCCAGGCCAAGCTTGTTTCAGATAGTGGCGGAACGCAAAATTACGAATTTTCCGGAAGCCTTACCATGAAAGGTATAACCGCAGAAGTAGTGTTTCCCGGCACGGTTACATTTTTGGGGGATAAGGTAACAATGCAAAGCGAAACTAAGCTAGATAGAACTAAGTGGGGTGTTAATTTTGGTTCCAGTAAACTCGCAGATTCTTTTATAGATGACTTGTTTACTTTAAAAATATATATTGAGGCAGTAATTGTAAAATAATAATTTTTCAGCCGGCCTGAGTGCGAAAGGCCGGCTGTTTTTTTAATTTTATATGCTTTATAATATATATTAGGAAAAGGATAAACTATTTTACCTATAAATACAGGTGTTCTGTAAAATTTTTAACCATAGACATGCGCCAGCGTTTACACGCAATAAAAAATCGGTTTTCAGAGCTAAAGGCTTTTTTAAAGCGCTACGAGCGTTGGCTTATGCCGGTCACGCTTTTTACCGGTTTTGTCGCCGACTATATAACTTTCGTCAGTATTCAGGTTAATACCGCGCTCTGGCTTTTGTTTGCCTATTGGATTTTAGCGGGTTTGATTGTGTTATTTACCTATGCCTATGACTTTGGCAAAGTGTCTTTAAAGTTTAGGTATCTGCGCCTGTTTGCTCCGCTTATTACCCAGTTTTTGTTTGGCGGACTTTTAAGCAATTCGTTTATTTTTTATTGGTTTTCCGGCAGCCTTTATTCGAGCTGGCCGTTTATATTGTTATTTGTATTTTTAATGGTGGGCAATGAAGCGCTTCGGCATTGGTTCTTTAAGCCCGTGGTTCAGTTGGGTGTGTATTTTTTTGGGACAATTTCTTTTGCTTCGGTGGCGCTGCCTTTTTTGTTTAATTCGGTCGAGCCTAAATATTTTGTTTTTGGAAGCTTAGCCAGTTTAGTAGCCTTCTTTTTTTATTTATTTTTACTGTTTTGGCTGCTGCCGCAAACTCGCCGGCTAGTACCGTCTCTTTTTTTATCTGCAATATTAATTGCCGCTGTAATGAACCTCTTTTATTTTAAAAATTTAATTCCGCCCGTGCCTTTGGCACTTAGGGAGTCGGGGATTTACCACAATTTAAAGCGGCTTGGGGGCAGTTACGTTTTAAGCGCAGAGAAGGAAAATTTTTTTAGCAAAATATGGCCCGGCCAGACTGCTCATTTTAGCCCCGGTGGAAGGCTTTATGTTTTTACCGCAATTTTCGCGCCAAAAAATTTAAACGCGCCCATATTTCACCATTGGCAATATTACGACCAAAAAAAAGGCGAGTGGGTTGAAAAAGATGTCTTAAGTTTTACTTTAACCGGCGGAAGAAAAGAGGGTTTTAGAGGTTATTCCTATAAAACAGTAGTAGCAGAAGGCAAATGGCGGGTTTTGGTAAAAACCAGCCGCGGCCAGACTCTGGGCGTAGTTAAATTTGCGGTATTACAAGCAGTTGGCCAAGTTGAGTTAAATGAGATTGTAAAGTAAAACTAAAAATAAATATTTGCTATACTTAAGGTATGGACAGCCAGCCTTGGCAAAATCCTAACCAGCCGAAAAATAAAGCTATTTATATAATTTTAGCCTTACTAGTTTTAATAGTAGGGATTTTTTATTTTTATAGCCGTTGGCAGAAAAACGAAAAAGAGGAGCCTAAGGTAAAATCAGCTGAAACACAAAATCAAAACCAAGAACAAGAAAAGCCCGCTAGTTTTAGTTTTGCGGATTACGACAAAAAACTTTTGGAAATTGCCAATATTCAAATCGCTTCAAGCTCTGCTACATCTGTTTTGCAAAGTTTGTGGCCGGTAAAAACCGCGTACCCAAACCCAGGAGCATTGCTTCCTTTTAACCGCATTGTGGCGTATTACGGCAATTTGTATTCCAAAGGTATGGGAATTTTAGGGGAGTACCCAGAAGAAGTGGTTTTGGAAAAATTGAAAATAGAAGTAAAAAAATGGCAAGAGGCTGACCCAAACACTCCTGTAGTGCCGGCTTTGCATTACATTGCGGTCGTAGCGCAAGGAGGTCCGGGTCATGACGGCAAATACCGGGCGCGTATGCCGGACAAAGAAATAGACAAGGTTTTGGAAATGGCAAAAAAAATAAACGCTATTGTCTTTTTAGACATACAGGTTGGTTTAAGCAGCGTGCAGATTGAGGCGCCGCTACTTGAAAAATATTTAAAGCTTTCTAGTGTGCATTTGGGCATAGATCCGGAATTCGCTATGCACGGCGGGGCAAAGCCGGGTACTAAAATTGGCAGCTTAGACGCCATGGACATAAACTTTGCCGCGGAATATTTGGCCAAAATAGTCAAAGAAAACAATTTACCGCCGAAAATTTTAGTCGTACACCGTTTTACCAAGCCTATGCTGACAAACTCTAAAAACATTGCGCCTTTGCCCGAAGTGCAAATAGTTGTAAATATGGACGGTTTTGGCGCGGGCGGCAACAAAATAAATACTTACCAGCAGTATGTGGCAAAAGAACCGGTAGAGTTTACCGGCTTTAAAATTTTTTATAAAAACGACTCAGTCAAAGGCAATACGCTGTTAAGTCCCGAAAGGCTGCTTAAACTTTCGCCAATTCCGCTTTATATTCAATATCAGTAATTTAAAATTTTATGAAAAAAATTTTAAAAATGCCCGCGTTATTAACCCTAATTGGTTTTATAATACCCGGTCTTTGTTTTGCGGCAGAAATTGCCCCGAAACAAAAGACTGTAAGCGGCATAATAACACAAGCCTATCAAAATATTTTAGTTGTAAAAACTTCAAGTGCGGCTAATTATACTGCTCAAACCTGGCAGGCAAAGCTAATAAAAAAATATGGCGCGGAAATGAAGTTTGGCGAAATTTTAGTAGGCGATAAAATAGAAATAAAAGGTTTGGTTTGGCCGGACAACAGCATTAACGCGGAGTTAGTTAGAAACATGTCTCTGTACCCGCATAGCGGGACATTTAGCGGAAAAGTAGATAGCGTTAGTTTAAACGGTTTGGGCTTTAAGCTGCAAACCGCAAGTTATGGTTTGCTAAATGTTCAAGGTGATGTTTTTACAATTTATAAAAAAAATAACACAAGCTCCCGTCTTTCGGATCTTGAGCCCGGAGTTAGTGTTTCTGTAAAGGGTTTATGGGAAAGGGACAAAACCAATATTTTTGCCAAACAGGTGCTGGTAACCGTTCGACTGGTAAATATAGAAATTAGCGGGACAGTTTCTATGACTATGCCGGGAGGAATAAGCGTGGTGGCTAATGGGGGAGTGATTTATGGGGTAGATATTTCCGGTGCCGCATTTCAAAATAAAAACGGCAACAAAATTTCTGCCGCTGAACTTAAGGTGGGTCAGCAGGTTAAGGTTAAAGGTAAGCATATTTCAGGCAAAAGCCAAATTTTCGCGAGTGGCGTGAAAAATATGTCTGTTCCAAATTAAACTTTTCTTAAAGAAAGGTGGTGAGAAAAATGAATTATTTTTTAAATCCCGGGGAGTTCTTGGGTTTGGTTAAGCCCTGGATGCTTATAGTCTTGGTTTTGTGGACATTGCCTTGGAAAGGCGTGGCGCTTTACAAAGCGGCCCAAAACAGCCAGAAAGGCTGGTTTGTGGCTTTGCTTATTTTAAACACTTTTGCGCTCTTAGAAATAGTTTATATTTTTGGGTTTAGCAAGAAAAAAGAAGTAAATTTGTAATATGGAAAAAATTAAAATTGAAAATCATACTTTTACCGGCAGCTTGTGGTTTATGGGCTGGCTGTTTAGCATTGGGTTTTTGGGTTTAAGTTTTTGGCAGGGCGTTTTGGCGCTGGTAATTTGGCCGTACTATATAGGTAAAGCTTTAAGCCTTTCAGTCAGCCTGTAAGTCTTAGGTTTTTTAAAATCTAAAGCACAGTTTTGCTTTGGGCGTTTTTACTATTTTAAAGGCTCACTCCGATTGAGCCTTTAAAATTTTTTAGGTAAAAAACGAACCCGGAAACGAAGGTTCTGCTTAGCCCTGGTAAGGGTGCTTGGGCAGAACTTTCGTTCCGGGTTTGTGCGAGGGGATGCTGCTAGCTGGTCACGGCGGGTGTTACCCCGCCGCCTCTCATCTGGGTATGAGAGCTGTATAATATGAACGTATGATTGAAGGGCTCCCTACGGGAGCCCCTCTGACGCCTTGCGGCGCCGAGCCAGGATGAACTAGACGTCGGACTTCGTGCCCGCGTTCGCTTCGAGAATGTCCTCGAGAACGCCATGAACCTGAGTGACATCCTTGTGGGCGCGCGCGGCACCGGCCATCTTTAAACGCTTCATACATACACTCCTTGTGTCTATAGTTGCCCCCTTGGGGGCTACGTAAAATAAATACTAAAGCAGAATAAATATTTTGTCAAATATACACAGTTTTTTTTACACAGAGAACACAGATATATAAATAGTAAAATAAAAAAAACCGAGGGCGCCGTCCGTGAGGAAGGCGCCCTGCGGGGCTTTTCGCTGCTGTTAGCCGGCGGAGCCGGCATGCGTTGGAGCTGTTCTCGCGACCTGTGCAGGGGCAGCGAGATGGGTTGCAACGGCAGTCTGACCAGCGCTCGTAGAGGCGTCTGGTGCGTCAGCGTTGAAAAGAACAGAAGAGTCGGCTGCAGGGTTACCGTCGACAACCGCGAATTGGTTGTTGGTGTTGGCTGTGCCGTTCAGGATATTCGAACCCAGCGTCGTTTGGCTCAGTAGGTTAGCCGTATTCTTAGCGGAATTCGAGTTCAGCAGGTTGGCGGGCGTAGCGGCAGTAGTGCCGGTAGCCTGGGCGGAAGGCGCAGACAACGTGGTCTGGCCTGTGTTCGCGATAATCGGGGCGTTGCCGGAAGCGACAGCGGTACCGGATTCGAGAGCGGCGATATTCGGTGCCGGCGGAAGCGCCGGAGCACCGATATTCAGCGACTGGGCGTTGTCCATCACTGACAACCCCGATTCATTCAACCACGCCGGCGCCTGGAGACCTGCGCCGCAAACCGAGAAGAACTGATTCATCTTAACATCGATGGAAATGATGTCTGGCGCGATAGCGCTGGTGGCATCATCCCGCACCGAAAAGGGTTGGGCGGTGTGGTTGAGCGCCGGCGCGGGGCCGGCACTGGCAATCCCTGCGAAGAGGGTCACTGCAGCGAACGCAAGTAACAGCTTGCGAAAATCTGACATTTTCCACTCCTTGTTGAAAGTCCAGCCACCTCTATGGCTGGGGCAACGGACCAGAAGTACGTTAGAGGTTCTCCTTGCGGAGAAACGTACTACTACGCACATACTGAGCATGTGCGAAAGATATACGAAGTTTACTGAAAAAATAATTTTTAGTCAAATTAATGAATTTTTAGACAAGTCTAATGTATTTTGCTAAACTTGTTGGGAATGGGAGGTCCCATGGAAAAAGATAGTACAGTGAGAGATTTTTTGTTTGTAGTGGGGAGCTATCCACGCGGGTGGGCGATTGATTTTTTCAATGACGTTTATGCGCTTGTAAAGCGCAAAAAGCGAATTCGGTTCCGGCTGAGTTGGAGCATTACATTGTTTAGATTCTGCCGGCCGGGGAGGGGATAATGCATACACCGCTGAAAGTACGTCTGTGGCGGCTGTTATGGTTTCTTTCAAACGTGGGTCGTCGGTGTTTCTAACATCTACGGCTCGCGAATTCGCAACCGCAAACCCGGGCGCTGGGAACGAGTTCTATTTTCGTTTCCCCAGCGCCTTTTACTTTTGCCTGTCAAGCAGCAGGGGGATTGACATAAGAGTAGAAATTATTCAAAATTTAAGCTATCCACGAGTGTTATTGTGCATCGTGGTCATTTTCTTTGAAAGGAGTGGGTTAATGAAGACGGTGCTGAAACGGGCGCTTTTTGTGGCTTTGTTGGTGTTTGTTGTGTATGGCGGAGTCGATGCCTTTGGGCAAATCCGCCAAGGCGGACTCTGGACACTGAAGGCTTTTCATCTTCTGGCTACCGGAGCTGGTGTGATTCTCGTCTTTTCATGGATTTGGACGCATTGGGATTTGACGGGGCAAGAATGCAGTGCGCCAAGCTCGACCACTGTTATTTATGAGAAACAGAGTGACCTTGTTCACAGTGGTTCTATGGGTTGGCGGAAAAGACGGCCGTCTGACGGTTTGTTTTAGGTTAGAAGAACCGCAGACCGATCGGGTCGGAGGCACCCTTTATGAGTCGTGCGGACACACCGCGCGGCTCGTTTTCTTTTGCCTATAAAAGTTCTATAATATACTTACAAAATGTAAAATCTACGTACATTACACAAATCTATAAATTCTGTAGGTTTCTGTAGTGTATTATATTTAGTAGTTCTGTAGCTTTAAAGCTATATCGACCTCTCTCCAACTCTCCCCAAATCCTGGGGAGAGAGATTAAAATGTAAACTTTTGAAACTAGCAATTTTTGACATAGACGGTACAATATTTCGCTCCAGTTTGGTAATTCAGCTTTGCCAGGCTTTGGTGGTGGCCGGAATATTTCCTAAAACATCACAAACTGAAATAGAAAAAGAATACTTAGCCTGGCTAAACCGAAAAGGCAGTTATGAGGCGTACATAAACAAAGTAGTTAAGATTTACATTAAATACATAAAGGGTAAGCAGTTCAGCCAAGTTAAGCGCGTAGCAGACAGGGTAATTTTTTTACAAAAAGACAGAACATACCGGTTTACTAGAAATTTAATAAAAAAGTTAAAAAAACAAGGCTACTTTTTAGTAGCCGTGTCCGGCTCGCCTGACTATATAGTAGAGGCGTATGCCAAAGCCATAGGGTTTAACGCGTGTTTCGGCACGCAGTTAGAAGTAATAAACAACAAATTCACAGGCAAGGTCGTGAATTTAGATTCTGCTTTTAACAAGGCTGGGGTAATTTTAGGGCTTGTAAAAAAATATCCTAAAGCGGATTTCAAAAAATCCATAGCTGTGGGGGACACAGAAGGTGATGTAAATATGCTTAACTTGGTAGGCAAGCCCATAGCCTTTAACCCTAACTTACACTTAGCCAAAATTGCCAAGAAAAAAGCCTGGCAAATTGTAGTAGAACGTAAAGACGTAATTTTCGAGTTAAAAGATTTTATATATAAAAATTAAACAATCAAAATTTCTATCTTATAACATCTAAAAACCTATTTGTTGCTAAAAAGTCACATATGTGACTAAATAGCAACAAATGGAGTTGGATAATTAATAGGCGTTTAAAGGCCGGGTTTATATGTAAAAAATAATAAAAATTACATTAACCCTAAGGCGGCAAAGTGTTGTTTTAAAAACTTTTCGTCTTCAATATCCATTCTACTAATTTCCATTACAGTTATGTATTTTTCTACATTATAGTGTTCAGCTAGTAGTTGTAGCTCTTTGCGGGGGTCAAAAGGGTAGAACCACAAAGTACGCTGTAAAGCATAAAAGCCCATACTTTTGATTTTTTTTCGAAACATGTCTGCCGCAGTCCTATGTGTTAGGGTGGGTATATCAGCCGCGACTTGCCACCACTTACCATCCCAAACTTTTTTCGGCACTTTTAGAAAGCCAAATTTGGTTTTGGCTAGAATAAGTTCTCCTTTTTTTGTAAGCTCTGCTTTTAAGTCGTTATTGCTTGGTTTTAGAGTTATAAGCCCCGAGCGTTTGAGATAGTAAAAAATTTGTGCTGTTTTTATTTCCTTTTCTCTTTTAGTCAGGCTTCGCCCAAGCCTTTGTTCTTGTTTTTTGAAAATTGTTTTACCTAAAATTTGTAAAGCATTAGGCGCCACCGTGCTCACCGCGGCAAGGCCAAGTATTCCCACCAAGGTCATTACAACTAGGCTTGCATTTTGAAATTGCTCAATTTCTTTTGGGCTGAACCATTCTTTTTTGAGTCCCGAATATTTGTTTATTAGCCCGCCAAGTTTTAAGCGCCGCTTTTTTATTATTTCTTTTTTTGTCATAAAAATTTAGTGTGACTGTTTTGTTGCTAAAAAGTCACATATGTGACTAAAGAGCAACAAAACATTTTTAGTAAAAGGCGGTTTGGGTTTTTGGGTTATTATATTTCGCTGGTGCAGAAGGCGCAGCGGGTGGCTTTTAGGTTTATTTCACTAAAGCATTTGGGGCACTTTTTAGTGGTCGGGTCTTGTGACGGCTCTTTGCGGGTGCGGGCAACCAGCGCATTCATTGGGGTAACAACAAAAAAATACACGGCCGAAGAAACTAAAAGAAAAGAAATAAGGGCGTTTAAAAAAGAACCCAGCATAAACTTACTGCCGTTTAAAGTAAAAGTTAAGCTGGAAAAGTCCGGAACTTTGGCAATCGCGCCTATTAAAGGAGTTAATATGTCTTTAACTATGGAATTAACAATACTGCCAAAAGCCGCGCCAATTACTACGCCTACGGCCAGGTCTATGACATTGCCCCTTAAAATAAATTGTTTAAAGCCTTTAAACATAAATTCACAGATGCGCAGATAGCACAGATTACGCAGATGCTATTAATTATTTATTCACTGATACACCCCGGTACTAGAAGCTAAAGCTATAGTACAGGGCAGGCAGATTATTTTGATACTAAAAAAGTATTACTAAAATCACAATACCCTAATATTATTAGTTTCCACAAATATTATGCCAGTTTTTTGTTTGACAAGCAATATGCTATAATATATAAGTAAATTTTGCCGGCAAAAAGCCGCGCAGACTATAACCAGTAAATTTGAAACAAAATGTCTAAAAAAATAGCAGTAATAATAGTTTTAGCAATTGTGGCAATTGCCTTGTTTGGCTTGTGGGCTTTAAACAAGTCCAAAATGTACAAGCCGGGTAAGCAGGAACAAAACAATACTCAAACTCCTGCCGAGGTTAAGCCCGTTTTGCCATTTACCAAGGAAGAAACTCCGGTGGAAAAATTGCCGGAAGGTTTTGTGGCCGGGTTTCCTTTAGAGAAAGACGCAATAGTGGTTAGTAACTATAGCGCCAAAACCGCTTCCGGGCTTCAGAGTTCCAGGCGTTTTGTAAGCAAAAAAACTTTGGACGAGAATTATAAAATTTATAACGATTATTTTACAAAAAATAAATGGACTATTTTAACCTCGGTCGACACGCCGGCGTTTAAGTCTATTTCCGCGGAATCGCCGGCTAAAATAACAGCCACCATAAGCGTTTCCACCAACAGCGCTACCAATAATGTGGAAGTGGATATTGGTTTCTTACAGCCGATAAAATAAAAATAAGCAAAATGAAAACGCCGGTGAGTTTATAGCTCTCCGGCGTTTTTGCGTTTGGTAACTATGCTGCTTTTTCGTTGCCGAAGGAGGAACTAGCCGACAAGTTGACTACTTGTCGCTACGTACCTCCACGGCCCCGACAATCCAGCCTATGCCAACGGAGGAGCCGTTGGTAAACAGGCGGAATTGGAGGCGGACGGTCTTGCCCGCGAATTCGGTGACGTCGAGTTGAAAGGCTTCTAGCCCGAACTCTTTGGAGTTCGGCATTATCTGCCGAAGGACTTTTTGCCGTTCTTGGCCGTCCTCTTGCCACAGCACTGACAGTTCTGAGCTGTCAAAGTGCATTCCTTGGGCGCGGGTGCCAATCATCTGCACAAACTGTCGCAGATTAATTGACACTGAGCCCTCGGGTAGGGCGATGGGTTCGGACACCAGTACCGAGTCGTTGTCGCCGACCCGGTAGTTCAACGCTTGTGTTCCGGCGTACCAGGTCATTTGTCCCAGCAGAGGGAACTCCTTAGGAGACCATAACGGCCTGGTGTTTGGGTCAGCCTGGGCAATTATGTCGCCCAAGGGACCCAGACTGGCGTTGAACAGGTTGAGCGAAACCGCTTCACTTTTGCTTTCCTTGGTGTGGAACGAAGCCCCGCGGGAAAGAGGTGACCAGTTGCCGGCGCCGTCTACCATTTTGCACGCGACTTGAAGGTCGGTGGAGGAAGGAAGCGGGGTACCGTCTTGGTTTTTGAGAATAATATCCTCGTTGCCAAAGTACGGCACCAGTTCGAGTATTTGCTGGTCGCCTATGTTGCCATAGGCGCAGCGAATGCCGAACGGCCTTTCCGTGTCTGAAAGCCTTATGCGAGCCGAGCTGTGGCCGGGCGTGATTTCCAAAACCGGTTGCGCCGGAGCTTGGTTATCTTCCGCCAGGGCAGTTGGTAAGTAGAGGCTGCTGCCTGAAACGAACAGATCCGGACCTTGATAAGACCGTTTCCAAATCGTAGCGGGCGCAACCTTACGGTTGCCGTTCATAAGCCGAATCCGGATTTCCTCTTCGGATATATCCGGTTTTTCGTTTATGAGTTGGGCAGCAGCACCGGCGTAGAAAGAGACAGCGAACGACGTTCCCTCAAGCATTTTATAGCCGGAAGGGTCTGCTAGTTCGTAGCTGCTGCTTTCTGTTGGCTTTGGAACCGTTGTCCAGACTTCTACTCCCGCGGCACACCCGAGTACGGGATTCCCGTAGTTGGAAGCCCAGAACGTCTTAACTACAAGCTCGTTTTGGGGAGTGCAGGCCGCTACCGAGATTACGCCGTCAGTTGTTGCCGGTGTTTTCTTAAAGCGGCTTAGATCCCAACCCTCGTTTCCCGCGGAAGCAAAGAACATGATCCCTGCTTTGCGGGCGATTTGGACGGCCTCCTCGATGGGCGGCACCTGTTCTTCGAAGCCGAAAGCCATTATGGCAAGGAATCTAGACCCTGCCGGCATATTCTTGACGCGGGTTGCGTATTCGAGAATGCCGGAAACAATGTCCTTGACCTTGCCGTTGCCCTTAGCATCGAGAACCTTTATGTATGCGGTCTTGACGTTGTCCGCCATACCCGAAATACCTAATCGGTTGTTGGACTTGGCTGCGACGATGCCGGTAGTTGCGCACCCATGGCCGTTGTCGTCAAAAGGTATGGCCTCGGGTGATTTTGGCGCGAGTATGGCGTTGTAGTTGAGTTTGACCTCATTTCTACTCCAGTCAAAGTCCTCGTGACCGAAGCAGGCGCCAGTGTCAAACGATCCGATGTAGAGGTTGTCAAACCTCTTGGTGCTTGGCTTCCACGAAGAGCCAGCGGGCAGGGAATTGCCAAGACCCCACTGCAGCCAAAAGGCTGGGTCATTAACAGGCTGAGGCGCTTGGTCTGCTTTGGCTACCGGCGACAGCGAAACCGACTCGAAGTCTGGGTTTGCTGACATTGCGGTAGCGCGGGCAGTGAGTGATGCGACATCTCCGGTGTGGGGGATGTACGCGTAGCCCAAAGCATCAACTACGGCTTCAGCGAGAGCGGAGCGGGTTTCGGTTTTGGCCGAGACGCCGGCGTAGCCTTTGGGCTTTGCGATTATCTCGCCCGCCCAATACTCCCGGGTTATGTAGCCCTGTGAGGTCAGGGCACGAGTTGAAAAGCGTTCTTGCGCGCTAACAAGTACGCAAGAAAAGACAAAAAGAAGCGTTGCAAAACGCATAGTTAGGTTCCTCCTTCGGAACTGTTTGTATATTGTATCATATTTTGCATTTTTTGTCAATTATGGCAAAATGTGAAATTTAGCCTGTGTGGATAAATGTGGTAAAGCCATAAAAAATATGGTATAGTAAAATCAAATATTATATTTCCTAAAATTTTAATAGGAAAATTTTAAGCCTTGTTTAAAGAGAGAAATAAAAAATAAATTTAAAATATGTCAAAAAAGTCACAAATTTTAATATTCGCTGTCTTAATTGTTGTCGCGTTAATTTTGGCTTTTAAGCCAAAAATTAAGAAGCAAAACACGCAAGAACCATTACCATCAAACAATTTACAAAATACTCAAACTAAACCCGAAGGAATAGTAGCCGTAGATACGGAAAAGCTGCCAGAAATGTTTCCGGCCGATTTTCCTATAGAAAAAGATGTGACAGTAATTTCCAATTTTAATTTAAATAAAGACAATAAATACCAATCTACCAGGAGTTTTGAAACCAGCCAGACATTGGCTCAAAAATATAAATTATACAACGATTATTTGCAGCAAAATGGTTGGAAAATAACGCAGACCGTCAACGACAAGTTAATAAAAAGTATTTTTGCCGCAAAAGACAAAGCGGTTGTGCTTATTACAATGAGTCAAAATACCGCAACATTAAAAAATGAAGTTTATATTAACTTTGTTTATTCAAATTAAATTAATATGAGAAACAAAAATTTTAAATTACTTTTTAATTCAAATAATTATATTAAATATTTTTTTACTTTTTTTATAGCCTTGTTCGCGGTATTTTTTAGTTTAAACAGAAGTGTTTCTGCTTCGGTTACCTTATATTCCCAAATCGGTTCGGTTGAACTTGGCGGGAGTTTGTGTGGTGGTGAGTATTCAAGCACAAATACTTTACCTCCCGGTTTTAATGCAAGTACATACAATAGTGTTACAGCCGGGTTGTCTGGTTCCGGGGTAATAGCTTCGCCTGTTGCTGTTAACGGACAGACAACAGTAAGCCAAAGTATGCCAGTTTCGAGTGTTCAGCAGGTAGGTGTTAGCGTGCCGGCCGGATTTAATACCGGTGAAAATTTAAGCTCTGTTACTTTTGTGGCTACAGACAGGTATACCGGAACTCCATTAGGCACAGTCACAGTTCCTGCAGGCAGTTGTTCAACTAATTCAGGAGTAACCACTTGCGGCACTTCAATTCCTGGACTCCCGGCGAGCGGTAATTTTGTTATATCTTCTCACTTAGACTACCAAAGGGTAACTACACCTGCTTGCGGTAATTCCATTTACTGTCCAACTAGCGCGAACGTTTGTCGTTATGGTTCATGTCAGTCGGTTACTTTAAATAACACGGGGTTTAATGGGACAAGCGCAGAAACTTGTCCGGTTGTAGGTACCTGCAGTTCCAATGCCGAATGTGAAACTCAAATAGATATAAGTGCGTTGCCAAACAGTCAGTCGGTAAGTCCGGGTGGGTCAGTCAGTTATGCTGTGAGTGTGTCTGTTGGCGGCGTACCAACCCCGCTTAATTTTACCTTTAACTGCCCTGCCGGCCTTGAATGTAGGATAGATGCAGGCGCGGGAACTTCCGGTTTATACGCGCCAATGCGCTTTAATGACCCTGATGATGACGGAAACTGGGACGGTGTTGGAGATGCAAATACAGGGGGAGGTTTGGGCGCTGCATATTCTAGTTATTCAACGACAGATTGGAGAACAGGAACCATAAATTTTAGTATGTATTTGCCTGAAAGTTTGACTTTATTGGTTAGGACTAGTGGAGGAACTGTCCCGAATACTTACCCAATTTCAATGAACGCAAAGTCACCGGATGGATATAGAAGTGGTAGTTGGTTTACCAGTCCAACCTGTGGTGGCACTTGTACAGACACGGCTTCGGTTGATTTGGTTGTTCAAAACCCGCCGTGTTCTAGTCTTTTGACTACTAATCCAAGCTCCGGAACCTGTACCCAACTTAGCGCTACCAGTTACAGAATAAATTGGGAGGACTGGAGCGGGACAGGAGCTGCTTCGGTAAATAGGCAAGTTTTTAGAGCCCATCCTTTGGAAACTAATGTAGACACCGGACTTTGTGCTGTTAATGGCGATGCTTCTTATGACCCAACAAACTGTAAGGACATAGGCCTTAGTAGCAGTTATCACGATCTTAGTTTTACCACAACCAACTTACAGCCTGGGCAAACCTACTGGAATAGGGCCGCAATAGTTTGTAATAACGGCAGCGGTACTCAAGTTTTAAATTTAGCAAAATTACAATGTTCAACTTTAAGTTGTAATCCGGTAACCTATAGTTCTGCTAACAGCGGGGTTTCCAGCAGTCCTTCGGGTCCGCCGACTAATTCGTTAACTACAACCGTTGGTTCAACTTACTACGCCTTTTGTGATTTTGGGGTTAACTCAAGCTCTATTTCGCCGCCTTCCGGGTGTGCTTGGATTAATTCTGAATATCCGGCCAATGTTAACGGTACTCGTTATAGGTTTACCTGCAGCCAAAGTTCGGCTGGAACCTTTACAGCAACTTGCCAAAATAGCAATAACGCGCCTCAGTATTATTGTGCTGACAGTAGGGATGTAGCAACTGTAACCGTTAACGGTGGGGTGTGTACGCCTAACGATACACAGCCTTGCGCTTCGGTTGATGGTTCTACCTGTACCGGTAGCAGAACTTGTAACGGTACAGGTACAGCCTGGGGGGCATGCAGCTATGCTTCAAGCTTTAATTCTGTTTGTGATGACAGTAATGTTTGTACCACAGCCGGAACCAGTCTTTGTAACAACGCGGGAAGTTGTCAAACAGGTACGGCTTCGGGCGGGCATTGTGTAGCCAACTCTTGTGTTGCCAACACAACTGCTTCGTGCAGCGGAACTTCTTGTAATTTAGCCAACGGTAACGCTGACTGTTTAACTCCGGTTAACGGTGTTTGTGGAAATGCTAGCGGCAAGACCTATCCAAACGGCACAAGTGGTTATGCGCCAGATGTTCAGTGTTCGGCAGGAAATTCTAGTAATACAGCTTTTCCTTCCGCAGGCAGCAGTGTAACTTGGGTTTGTAACGGTGAAAACGGCGGTTCAAATAGCGTAAACTGCAGCGCCAGCCAGGCAGCCCCGGTAGCTCCGGTGGTGGACATAAAGTGTAATGTCGCAGATAACTGTACTATTGTAAGCGGCGGCAGCGCCAGTTTAACCTGGACTTCTACTAACGCCACCAGCTGTACAGTAACTCCGGGGAATTACACCGGCACTTCCAACTTAGTCGGCCAGTCTACCGGCGCGCTTTCGGCTAACACAACTTATACTATTAACTGCAGTGGTCCGGGCGGGTCTGGCTCTGACACAACGACTGTTACAGTAACGCCAGCGCCTGACTTTAGCATTAGCCATTCTCCGGCCAGTCAGACTATTACCCAGGGACAGTCTACCTCTTTTACAATAACTTTAACCTCGCTTAACGGGTTTAGTGGAGCGGTAAATTTTGCCAGCGTTGGAAGTTGTCCTAACAATGCTTCTTGTACCTTTTCTCCCACAAATCCGGTTGTGCCGAACGGAGGCAGCATTTCTACCACTTTAGTTGTTACTTCCCAGGCAACAGCCAGCACAGGCAGCTTTAACTTGAGCGTTACTGCAACAGACCAGGCAAGCGGCAGCTTAAGCCATTCAACCAGCCCGCTTTTAATAGTTAATACCGCGGGCGTAGCTCCCTCCATAACTTTAAACGCCAGCCCAAATCCGGTTGACTACAATACTCCGACAAGTTTAACCTGGTCTACAACCGGAACTCAGCCAATTACCTGTAATTCCACCGCCGGACCTTGGTCAGTGGTGGGAGGAGGTTCGGGTAATTCGGCAACCTATATTTCCAGCGATACTACAACCAGCGGTAATTGGAAAACAGTTTATGGCGCAGATGGATATAATGTTTTAGGCGGAACGCAAAGCTACCCGTCCTATGTGACCGTAACTCCAAGCGGTAACAGTTTTTATTCCTGGGCTGACCCAACCTCGGACATCAGAGCTCCTTATGAAAGTTCTTCGGTCAGTACCCGCGCGGCAGCTACTTGGTATTCGGCTACAACCATGGATTTAAATATCAATATTACAGACGGCAATAGCCATAAAGTTGCTATTTATATGCTTGACTGGGATACCTACCAGGGCGGCAGAAACCAGACGGTTAATGTTCTTGACGCAAATACTCTCGCGGTCTTAGATACCAGAACCTACAGTTCATTTACCAACGGAGTTTATGGAGTTTGGAATGTTTCGGGGCATGTAATTTTTAGGTTCACCAATAACAACGCTCCCGCCAACTTGGTTATAAGCGGCATATTCTTTGACCCCGGCACAGGCGGAAGCAATAATGGCTCCGGTACAGTTGCTTCTTCAAACTTAACCTCTGCAGCCACCTTTACCTTGCAATGTACTAATGCGTTCGGATCTGATACAGAAAGCGTAACTGTTAATGTAAGGCCGCAGTCGCCAACCGGTGGCGGAGGCGGAGGGGGTTCTGCTTGTAACCAAATAGTTATTACTTGGACTCCTGTAGGTTCGAGCGTGGACGGTTACAGGGTGTACAGAAATAGTTCCAATAATTTTGCCTCGGCAACAAACATAAGCGGCAATTTAACCAATGGAACCACAGCTTCTACTTACACAGACACCACGGCCGCTTCTAGCAACAATTACTACTGGGTAGTTTCTTACAAAGGCTCGCTTGAATCTGCTCCATTAAACATAACAAGTAGTCCGCTTGGCGCAACTTCCTGTAATGCTGACATAAATGGCAATAAAGATATTACAAAAGTTAATGGCACAGCCCCTTCCGGATATTTACCTAATGCTTACTCGAATAATGAAACTCCCGGCAATGTTGTTTACAACAAATTAGATATTGTCACATTCTCAGTGAATTTGCCCAACCAAGTGTTATCAGGCGGCGAAACTGCCAGTAATGTGTTAATTACCGATACGCTGCTTAACTTAAGGAAACCAACTGCGGGTTGGAATATGAAAATAGGCGCCACTTCCTTAGTGGAAGAAACCGCCGCCGGCTCTTACTGTAGCGGGACTAACTATACTACACTAGCTGCCAACCATTTTGTTGCTTGTGGCACAGCGCCAAACCAGACATTGTACATTAAAGTTAACAATATTGCTCAGGGTGGAATCACTTCTATAACTTACAACGCGGAAATATATACAACTTCTACTCAAAGTTCTAGTCGGTTTAAAGACAGCGTTGAAATTAACTACACATCCGCTGTTAGTGGAGCAAATTTAAAGTCCCTGGCGTCAACACCCTTAATAGTGTTTAATGTTAGCAACGTGCCTTCTATAATAGAAACAGCTCCGTAATTATAGATATTGAAAAATTCGAAATTGGATATTAAAAAACCTCTTTGCTTTCGCAGGAGGTTTTTTAGGTTATAAATAATCTTTGTAAAGCAAGTTCACAGTGCCAGATTTATCTGGTCTATAAGTGTCATCCCGGCCGAGCGCGGCCGAGAGCCGGGATCCAGAACCCGGCTTAGTATGGACTGGATTCCGGATAGCCCGTCGGATGCACTCCGGGCTTCCGGAATGACAGTGGCTAATATAGCTTGTTTTACTCCGCAGGTATTATGTATGATCCGTTTTTTGGTATTACCAAATTTAATGGTATAATAACTAAAACAATGCTAGATATAAATGAAATCAAAAATCAAATACAAGGGGAAGTTGACAGCAGTGAAGAAACGTTAAAAAAGTACAGTCGTGACGCCAGTATTTTTGACGTAAAACCGGAAGTAGTGGTATTTCCTAAAAATACCGCGGACTTACAAGCCTTAGTAAAATACGTAGGAGAGAAAAAAAAGCTAAACCCTAAAATTTCAATCACAGCGCGTTCTGCGGGAACAGATATGTCCGGCGGGCCTTTGAACGAATCTATAATTGCCGACTTTACAAAATATTTTAACAAAATCGGCAAAATTGAAAACAAAAAAGCAAACGTAAACATTCGAGGCAGCCTTGTTCAGACCGAAGGTTCTGCCGAGGTTGAGCCCGGGGTGTTTTATAGGGATTTTGAAAGATCTAGTTTAACAAAAAATTTGCTTTTGCCTTGTTATACCGCGTCTAAACTGCTTAATACAGTTGGCGGGATGGTGGGCAACAATTCAGCGGGCGAAAAAACTTTGCAATTCGGGCAAACCAAAGACTGGGTGGAAGAAATAGAGTGCGTACTTTCCGACGGCTCGGTAATTACAGTAAAGTCTTTAACTGAAGCAGAACTTGAAGCTAAAATGAAGCTAACTACGCTGGAAGGCAAAATATACAGGGAAGTTTTTCAAATTATAAACGACAACAGGCAAGTAATTGCCAAAGCAAGGCCTGACACCACAAAAAATTCCGCGGGATTGTATTTATGGGAGCTCTGGGATCAAAAGAAAAAAATATTTAACCTGCAAAAATTAATTGTAGGCAGCCAGGGTACCTTAGCTTTAGTTACCAAAATAAAATTTAAGCTTATAACCCCAAGACAGGAGTCAAGGATGCTGGCAATATTTTTGAAAGACCTGAAAATTTTGGGCAAGTTGGTAACAAAAGTTTTAGAGTTTAAGCCTGAAACTTTGGAAAGCTATGACGACCATACCTTTAGCCTGGCCATGCGTTTTTTACCGGAAATGATAAAAAAAATGTCCCGCGACGCGGGATCCGCCTTTGGCGGAATGGGTAATATGATAAAGTTAGGATTTTCATTTTTGCCCGAGGTTTGGCTGACTATTACGGGCGGAATTCCTAAATTAGTAGTTATTGCCGAATTTACGGGTGAAGACGAAGCAGAGGTTCTGCTTTTGGCAAGTCATTGCCAGGAGCAAATAGAAAAAGAGTTTAGGGTTAAAACTCATATTACTAAAAGCGCTTCCGAGGCTGAAAAATACTGGACTATACGCCGAGAAAGTTTTAGCCTGCTAAGGCAGCATTCAAGCGGACTTTCCACTGCGCCGTTTGTAGACGACATTGTGGTTCACCCGCTAGACTTGCCCGATTTTTTGCCGAAGCTTGATACTATTTTTAAAAAATATCCGTCTTTAATTTATACCATTGCCGGGCATGCGGGCGACGCGAATTTTCACATTATCCCTTTAATGGACTTAACCAAACAGGACCAGCGGGAAATTATTCCCAAACTTGCCAAGGAAGTTTACGATCTGGTTGCGGAATACAAAGGCAGTATAACCGCGGAGCATAACGACGGCATAATCCGCACTCCCTTTTTAAAGCAGCAGTTCGGCGAAGAAATGATCAAGCTATTTGAAAAAACAAAAAATATTTTTGACCCCCAAAACATTTTTAACCCGGGCAAAAAAGTCGGCGGCAGCTGGGATTTTGCTATGAAACACATAAAGACCAGCTAGTCGCAGGTATAAGGTATTATGTATTAAGTATAAGGCTGAATACCTTATAATTTTTTGCTTGATACATTATACTTAATACTTTATACTTTCTTTATGTATTACTTTGCCTACGGCAGCAATATGAGCCTGGAACATATGCGCCGCATTTGCGGCTGGCATTGCCAGTTTTTGGGTCGGGCGCGGCTTAGCGGCTATGGTAACTGTTTGGACAAACGGGGCTTTTTAAATATTGACCCGCAAGAAAATGCTGAGATTTTTGGCATACTTTACAGCGTGGACGAAGACGGCCTTGGTATGCTCGACGATTTTGAAGGTTATCCGACTGTGTTTGACCGAAAAGAAGTTACGGTTTTTGACGACCATAACATAAAATATAAAGCCCAGGTTTATATTGAACCCGTGGGTAACTGCGGGGGAATGCAGTATAGGCAGGAGTATTTTAGGCGGGTTATTGCCGCGGCCTACGAAAACCGTTTGCCGGAAGAATATATTAAAAAAATTGAAAGTTTAATAGAAGGCAAGGAAAAAATATAATTACTGATTTAACAGACATTATAATGTGTAATTTATTTATAATCTAATTTAAATTAGTAGTAGTTTAAAAAAATAAAGTGACAATTTTTTTAAACAAAAACGCATCCAGCCTGATGGGGATGCGCGATCCTACGGATTTTTTAGAAGAAGGGTTTTTTAATCCCCAACTTACTTTATTTATAAATCCTCCTGGATTGGATGTTCGGGACTGTTGTCCTGACAATGGAGGCACGTGTCAGGCAGCTAAAAGATCAACAGTCCCGTACTTGCGTCCGATTACCCGAATCCAGCTTCCCGAGAGGGAAGTGTGGAAGTTGGTTTTCGGTTAGTTGGATGTACATTACACATTTTATTGAACAATGTCAAAAAAAAACAGACCCTTGTCGCGCGCTGCTGGGAACAGCGGGGGTCTTGTACGGGGCGGCTGGCGCCCTTGGTTTTGGAAGAAAGACAGAGATCATTTCTGGGCGGCAAGTCTCTCCCAGAACGGAATGAGCCACCTGGTGTCCGGCCGCTTGTCAGCGACCCGAATCATCCAGGTTTTAACACCTTCCTCGATTCCGTCACGATCAACCAACTTTAGAAGCTCGTGGTCCATGAGTGGCAAAATTTGCCACTCGCGGGCGAGTTTAACTTGACGACTGGTTGCCGCGAATTCCGCCTTCCAAAGGAAAAAGGCTCGTTCGGCTGGAAGCCCTTCCTCCCCAGGAAAAAGAAGAGGGTTTTTTTGCTCCCAGTGGTCTTCAATCTGAGCCATAGCCCCTTCCACAACCAGCAGTTTGAAGCGGCGTTCGGCGGTAGGGTTGCCCGGGTCGTGTTTGTCTATCACCCGGAACTTCAAGAAGAAGTTCGGGTTAAAAACCATTGAAGGTACGAACTTCGTTCCTTGCTTTCGCAAGTTAACAGAGAACACGCCCACAGACCAGTCGAACTCGAGCCCGATGTTGCCATCGTAAATGGCGTTCCGAATTGCCACTCCGCGGAGTTGGTCGGGGTGGTTCTCTAGGACCTTAAAGAATACCGAACGTACCTCCGAGTCCTGTTCAAACAGCTCGAGCATCTTTTCCGGTGTGAGTGTTTGCCCCTGGGCGACGAGCGCTGGGGAAAAAGCCAACAGAAGAACGGCAAACAGTATGCGGGTAATCATAACATGCGTCCCTCTTTCTTTTAGCCTTTATAAGGCTTTTGTGCTTACAAATCTATCAAAAATTAGTCAATTGGTCAATTTGCATTTTTTGTCTATAATGTAGTAATGCAGAGGAAAATATTTAAAACCGGCAATAGCTTGGTAGTGGCTTTGTCTAAAAGCTTATTAGACAAAGCGGGTTTAAGGGTAGGCGACAGTGTGGAAATGGAGGCTTTGGGCGAAAAAATTAGTATTACCAAAAGCAAAAAAGGCAGCCAGCAGGCTTTGGAATTTAAAATTAGAAGAAAAATGTAATATGAAATTGCAAGTAGGACAAATGGCGCCGCTATTTAGCCTTCCTGACCAGGATAATAGTATTCATAGCCTGGAAGATTCTTTAGGCGAGTGGGTTTTAGTGTATTTTTACCCAGAAGACGACACTCCGGGCTGTACTTTGGAAGCCTGCGGAATAAGAGACAATCTGCCTAAATTTCAGAACATTGGCGCAGAAGTTTTTGGCATAAGTACAGACACTACGGAAAGTCATAAGCAATTTGCGCAAAAATACGGTTTGCCTTTTACTTTACTTTCCGACGAAGACGGAAGCGTTTCAGAAAGTTACGGGGTAAGCGGGGAAGGTTTTATGGGAAAGAATGCCAGAACTTCATTTTTAATTGACCAGGAAGGCAGAATTGCTAAAATATATGAGAAGGTGGAACCAAAAGGACACGCGGAAGAAGTTTTGAAAGATATAGGAAAAATGTGAGGGAATAAGATATTAAAGATATTAGGATTTAGAGCATGAAATTAAGAAATTAATTGATATTTGGAAATTAAAATGACTAAAACATTGTTGGTTAAAATTTCAGGACCGAGAGTTTGGGGGGTTGGTTTTAGGTTTGAATCGCATTTGCAAATGGTGGATTTAGGTTTAACCGGCAAGGCGGAAAATACCAAAGAAGGAGTGGAAATAGAAGTTTCGGGTGAAGACGAAGCTTTAGAAAAATTTGTAAATTGGGCCAAACAAGGACCGGAAGGAGCAAGGGTAGGAAATGTGGAAGTAATAGAAATGAACAAAAATGACCTAGTCTCTCAGAAAGGCTACGGCGGTCAAGTCAAAAACGACGAAAATGAAAAAAATAACCCCGAATAATGTATGTCCAAGTTGTTAAAAATTCAGTCACAAAAGCATAAACAGGTATTGGACATTACGGAGTTAGTAAATGAGCATTTGGAAAGTTTGGGTGCGACTACCGGTCTTTGTCATATTTTTTCCAAGCACACAACTACTGCGATTAGCGTTGCGGATTTGGACTCCGGAGGCACTGACTTAGACTACTTGGAAGCTTTTGAAAAAATTGTGCCCAAGTTAAATTACCGTCATCCGCACGACCCTTCCCATATGCCTGACCACGTGCTTTCGGCCGGCATAGGTCCTGGGACGCTTGTGCCCGTAGTAAAAGGCACTCTCGATTTAGGTACTTGGCAAAGAGTTTTGTTTTTTGATTTTGACGGTCCCAAACAAAGAGAAATAGTAGTTACAATAATTGAACAAAAATGACCCAGCCTTCGCGCAAGGCTATGGCGGGCAAGCAAAAAACGACGGAAATGACAAAAATATTGAATGCAATTTAAAATTTTTATGAATTTTTTCATCCCAATTACTTTTTTTGTTTATGTCAATAAATGAGATTGTTTGGGTGGTGGTAAATACGAATAGTTCTAAGGAAGCGGAAAAAATCGGCCGCGCAGTACTCAAGAATCGCCTTTGCGCTTGCTATGGCATAATACCCAGAATAAAAAGCGTTTATTTTTGGCCGCCCAAGTCAAACAAACTACAAACATCGCACGGGCCTTTGCTTACTTTAGAAACCTTGCCTAAACATTATTTGAAAATCCTCAAATTAGTTAAAGAACTTCATTCAGACAAAATACCTTTCATTGGCCAGTGGGAAATGGAAAACGTGGAAAAGAATTTTTATAATTGGCTTAAAGCAGAATTAAAATAAAATTTATGGATAGACAAAAAGGCAGACTTTATGACCCCGTAGAATTTCACAACCCAACCGCGCCTGAGGGAGAAAATGCCCATGAAAATGTTAGAATAGCAGCGCGAAACGAGAGAATTAAAAAAATTATTCAAAATCCAAAAATCTTAAAAGATAGTTCAAGTAGCATAGCGGAATTAAGTGGTTTGATTAGATCGCTTAACGAAGATCTTAATTCTTCAAGTAAACAACAATTAACTTCAACTGCTTTGGGTGTTTACGCAGAGCAGAAAAGTGCTTTAGAAGAAATTATGAAGCAAATGAAAAGCAATAGCTCAGTAGGCCAAGGAAGACTGAAAACATTTTTAAGAAATTTTACTAAAAATTAGTTCTCTATGAGAAAAATTACCATTATATTTTTTGTTTTGGTAATTTTTTTTATTGGCTTGTTTTTAAACAAGAAAAATACAAGTTATGAAAAAGTGTACCACTATTCCTATTTTAGCCAGCCGGAATTTTATGAGCAGGCTTACTTAGAGGCAAGTAAAATTAAACTCCTTGATCCTCTGTTTAAAAGCGGAGGAATCGGAGAAATAGGCGGATTAGTTATTAACCACCATTTGCTGGCCGGACAATATATTGCCGAAGGCTTTAACACTATTGCAACGACTGAGCCGGTAACGGTTTTGTTAATAAGTCCAAACCATTTTTCTATGGGGCGAAATAACGTATTAGCATCGGCCGCGATATGGAAAACGCCTTTCGGGGAATTAAAGCCGGATAAGGTATTAATAAATAATTTAGCTAAGCAAAAAATTGCAAGCATAGAAGAGCAGCCTTTTGAACAGGAACACGGGGTTAGCGGAATTGTGGCATTTATAAAAAAAAGCTTGCCGAATGCAAAAGTCGTGCCAATAGTAGTTAAAGACAGAGTAGACATTAGCCAGGCAAAAGAATTGGCAGACAATATTATACGCGCTTTGCCACAAAATGCGATTATTGTCGGATCGTTTGACTTTTCGCATTATTTGCCGTCTTTGCCAGCGGATTTTCACGACGAAGTTAGCCTTGCGGCAATGGAGAATTTTGATTTTAACCAAATAAGCCGGCTAGATATAGACAGTCGGCCGGGTTTAGCCTTGTTTTTAAAACTGCTTTCAAACCAAGGTTTTGAAAAATTTAATTTGCTTAGGCAAAATAATTCCGCCAAATTGGCACAAATGCCGGACACTTTAGAAACTACCAGCTATATAACCGGATATTTTACCAAAGGTAAAGCAAAACCAGAGCCGGTCTATAGTTTGTTAGCTTTGGGTCAAATTGAATATTCGACTACAACCATAAGGGCGCTAAACAGAAAAAGTCCTAATTTTTCCATAGAATTTTTAGAAAGACTGTTTTACGGGCAAGAAATAACCACCGCGTTTGTAAATAAGCCGGATAAGAATTTGGAAAATTTGCTGAATAGATTCAGTATCAATCATCCCGTTTATACAGAAGAACTGCTAGCCTTGGGCAATATAAAAATAGGTTTTAGCCCAACTTTAGAAGGAGCGCGTAAACAAATAGATAATGGAGCTGTTATAGCCATAAGCAACGGTAAACACATTAATCTTGAGCAGTATAAAGGAAAAATTGTTATAAACAGTTTGGGTGAGTTATTAACCCAAAATAGCATCAAAGAAAATACTCAAAGTTTAGCGGTTGGGTTTGTGGTAAGAGGCAATTCAGTAGAAATATTTTTGTTGCCGATTGGGCTAAAAAATGGGGAAGGAAAATTGCTTGTTGGCCAAGAAAATGATATAGTACTGGCAGAATTAGCGGCAAACTCTAAGGTACCGAAAGAAACAAAAGAGCAAATACGGAAAGGCTTAATACTCTTAACAATTAACGATTAACTTTGCAAATAGAGCCGATAAATCGGCTTGCTACAAACTATCAACTATTCTATGGACGAACAAAATTCTCAGGTTCCGGCTCCCCAAATTACCCCCACACAAAAACATTATCCGGCCAAAAAAGTTTGGACAATTACCGGCATAGTCGCGGTTGTGGTTTTAATTGGCGGGGTTTTAGGTTATTTGGAAATTAGAAATAAATATTTGATTTTGCCAGTCCCGCCTTTGCCTGGGTCAAACATTAATTCACAGAATGCTAATAGCAGCTCGTGGCCTGAAACTTCAGATATGTCAGGAACTCCAACAACACCAGATACTTCGTACCTAGACGCTTACGGCTCACAGGAATGCAAAGATCGTGGAGAAATTGTGACAAGTAGGTCTAAAATGGTTGAGTGGATTGAGCCAAAAAAGAATGAAAATTTTAAAATTTTTGCAAAACTGGATCAAGTCTCAGGAGTTTATACGGCTCAGTATTATGATGTAAATTACGTAGTCGGGCATATAAAAGAAGGTAAGTACGCAGGGGGCGATTTTATTGTAAGCCAGATAACACCGGACGGACCTAGTGTTGGCGAACGGTATAGGATTATTAGCAAGGACGGAAAATACTACTATTTGTCTAAATATTCAAATGCATTGCCCGATAAACCTGACAGTAATATTTTTCTAACTAAGCTAGTGGTTGACAATGATTTTGAGTTGCCTGATTTAGAATTTCCTGAACAGCTTATTTTAAGCAATCCGGATGCAAAGTTTAGCTATGTTAAGTCAATGGGGTTTTTCCAAAACGGTGTTGATTTTTTTTGTAAAGATAATTTAGTAAAGGTATTTACTGACGAGAAAGTTGGCGATGTCTATACAGACACCCTGATAGAGGAAGATTTAGAGGGTGTTTATAGTTACGGAAAAAGACATGGCTTTTATGTAAAAGGCCCGGACAGTTCTCTTAGAACGTATCAGTTAGACATACCATTTGTTGACCAGAAAGTGCCATACGTGACTTGGTCTGATTCTAAAGTTAATTCTCAAGAGTATATGTATCAGGCAATTGGCGGATGCGGTTCAAATAACTTTCGGGATGTTGCGAAAGTAAAATTTGAGGATTTAAAACAAATTGGCGTTACTAGTATTGGCGGGCAGCCTGTTTATGGTTATAAAAATTCAGATAGCCCCGAACTTACATATATATATGAGACTATGTATGTACCAGAAGGTGAAAGTAAGATCTCGTATCAAAACTTTATTGCCAGTAGGCCAATATTCTTTTGGAAGGACCAGTTTGGTAAATTCATTCGTTTTAAATCAACAAAGTATCAGCCAATGGCTGAATGCGGCAAGCCGGTAATATATTTGTATCCGGAAACTACGCAAAAAATTTCAGTTAAGGTAAGTCCGGTTGGCGGCTTTACTTTTACAGAGCCGGCTTATAACCAAGGCTGGAATGTAATTTCAGACCCAGTTAGCAACATAACTAATTTAGCGGACGGTAAAGTTTATCCGTATTTGTTTTGGGAGGGTCGGGGAGGAATGTACCAAACCCCTGACCGCGGTTTTGTGGTAGCCCAGGCAGATGCGCACAATTTTTTGTTAGAAAAGCTAGCTAAGCTCGGTTTGAACACCAAGGAGTCGGCTGATTTTATGGAATATTGGGAACCTAAAATGCAAGGCAGTCCGTACTATTTTGTAACTTTTATGGGCAATAGCACTATGGACGCACTTGCGCCTTTGGAAGTAAGCCCCAAGCCTGACACAGTAATTAGAATTTTAATGGACTTTGTGCCGTTAGAAAAACCAATAGCCGTACAAGGGTTTAATATCCGCACCCCTGAAAGAAAAGGTTTTACTGTAGTTGAGTGGGGAGGGGTAAGAAGGAATTGACAAGATTGACCAAGATTTAAAAGAATGACAAGAATATTATAAGATTGAGAAAAATTTAAAAAATTAATTAATAAATTTATGAGTGAATTAAGAGGTCAAGAACCAAGTCTAGAAATGGATTTAAATAATCCGGATGAGCCTTCTTTTGAACAGGGCGAGAGTGTCGAGGAAAAATTAAGAAAAGTAAGAGCGCAAATAGAGGAATTACATAGTCAAGTAGAATCTAATGGAAATAGATGGTCGTCGGAAGACGGTAAAAGGCTGCAGGAATTGGAAGAACAACAAAACGAACTAGAAAAAATGCTGTTAAAATAAAGTTTTAGGCAATGTTAAATAAGCTTTCCTCCGGCCAAAAGCGGATTTTGTGGGTTTTGTCTTTAATTAACTTAATAAACTACCTGGACAGGCAGGTAGTTTTTCCGTTGTTCGGGCACATTAAAGCGGAATTTGGAATTTCAGATTTCCAGTTAGGTCTTTTAGCCTCGGTGTTTATGCTAGTACATTCTTTAGCTAGTTTACCTTTAGGAATATTAGCTGACCGTATGAGCCGAAAAGTAATAATTGCCGCGGGGGTAGGTTTTTGGAGCGTAATGAGTTTTGCAACCGGGTTGACTTCCAAGTTTTATCAGTTATTATTTGTTCGGGGCGCGGTGGGGGTAGGCGAGGCGGCTTACGCCCCTGCAGCCACTGCCATGATTTCCGACAATGTGCCTGAAAGCTATTGGTCTCGCGCACAAGGCTGGTTTAATGCGGCCATGATAGTGGGCGGTACTTTGGGCGCAATATTAGGAGGACTTATAGCCTATTATTTTAATAACTGGCGCTTAGCTTTTTTTATTGTCTCTCCGGCGGGGTTACTGCTTTCGTGGGCTGCTTATAGGCTTAAAGACGTAAGAATTTTACAACATGACCATAAAATTAAGCTGCTAGACCTAAAAAGCAATAAAGCTTTTTGGTGGATTATAGTTAGCGGAATTTTCGCTACTTTTGCTTCAGGTGCTTACATAACCTGGGGCGTGGAATTCATTTCCCGCTACAAGGGTATGAATTTGCGCGATGCCGGTTTGGTTTTAGGTTCTACTCTAATGTTTGCCGGAATTATAGGCGTGGTTTTAGGGAGTATGGTTGCTGACTATTTGCACAAAAAGTTTGCGTATGGCCGAAGCCTGACTGTTGCTTTAAGTTTGACTTTAGCTGCTCCATTTATGTATTTGGGAATTACGGAAGAAAATCGATTTCTATTTATAATTTACTTTTTTTTAGGCACAGTTTTTTTTAGTGTGTATCATGGTCCGGTTACGGCGGTTATGCATGAAGTTGTGCCAAAAAATTTAAGGGCTTCGGCGTTTGCTTTGTACGTATTAATTATTCACCTGATAGGCGATACGTTAGGTCCTGCTTTGGTAGGTAAATTTTCAGACAGCTACGGGTTGTTGTTTGCTTTAAAATGGAACAGCTTGACGGTTTTAATTTCCGGCTTGTCTTTTTTTGTAATTACCCGAATGCTTTCAAAAAAAGCTATTTTGCTTCAGACTGACAAAGAGCCCGAAATTGTGGTATAATTATTCACAGATACACAGATTGCACCGAAAGCAAAGATACTACTTTAGGCCTTAATAAGAAACAAAAACCATCACAAAATGCAAAAGGTTAAATGTAAATCGTTAATTGTTAATCGTTCCGGGTTTACTCTGCTCGAGGCTCTTATGAGTTTGGCGATTTTTGCAATTATTGCGCTTGGGGTTATTGGCTCGTACGCAGCTTTAACCAAAACAGTTAAGGTAGCAAGGGAAAAAACCATTCTGGCTTCTTTAGCGGATAACTATATGGAAATTGTAAAAAATATGCCCTACAGTCAAGTGGGAACTGTTGTGGGCAACCCCAACGGGCCTTTGGTTGACTTAACAAACGCTATTACAACAAGAATTGAAAGTTATACCTACAAAATTTATTACGAAGTAACATACATAGACGACCCCGCCGACGGTCTGGCTCCGGCAGACGCTGAACCCGCAGACTATAAGCAGGTAAAAATGACAATTTTAAATACTACTACCAACCAGGTTTCAACTTTTTCTACTAATGTTGTACCAAAGGGCTTGGAAGGAACATTAAATGCGGGAGCTCTTTTAATAAAAGTTTTTAACTCAAGCGGTCAGCCGGTGTCGGGTGCCAGTATTCATATAGAATCAACGACCACGGCTCCGACTATTATTTTAGACCGAACAAGCGACTCAGCCGGTCAATGGATTGAAGTTGGTCTTCCGGCAAAAGTTAACGGCTACCATATTGTTGTTACCAAGGCTGGTTATTCTTCTGATATGACCTATCTGCCAACGGTTTCAAATCCAAACCCAATTAAGCCGGACACTACCATAATTGACGGCCAAGTTACCACGATAAGTTTCTCCATCGATCTCATTTCGACGCTTAATATTAAAACTTTAAATACATCGTGTCAAAATGTGAATGGTGTTAATATTAATATTCGTGGGGCTAAGTTAATTGGAACCAGCCCGGATGTTTTAAAATTTAATGAAAATTTTAGTTCATCGGGCGGGCTTATTGCGTTAAATAGTTTGGAATGGGATTCTTATACTCCGACGCTTTTAACCGGACAGTCTTGGGTTGTGGCTGGTACTTCGCCCATACAGAAAATTGATGTTATGCCAAATACCACTCAAACGTTTACTACAATTTTAGGTTTAAACTCTACTTCCAATAGTTTACTTTTAGTTGTTAAAGATGCTGCGACAGGAGCGGCTTTGGAAAATGTTTTTGCTCATTTACAGAAAACTGGCCCTCCTTCTGAAGATTATTACGGTTATACCTCAGGCAGTGTATGGACGCAGATAGATTGGAGTAGCGGAAGCGGACAAGCGAATTGGTCAACTTCCAGTCCCGACAAGTATTTTCAGGACGACGCAAATATTGATATTGCTTCAGTTCCGACTGGTGTCAGATTAAGGCAGGACGTCGGGCTGTTTGTTTCAAGCGGGTGGCTTGAAAGTTCTACTTTTGATACAGGAACAGGGCTTTCAAATTTTACTACTTTAACTTGGGATCCTCCTTCCCAGAGCTCTTCAACATCTTTAAGCTTTCAGCTTGCGGCTAATAATGATAACGCAACTTGGAATTATGTGGGGCCTGACGGAACTTCGTCTACTTATTATACAGTTCCTGGAAGCAATATTACTTCGGCGCTAGACAATAATCGTTATGTAAGATACAAGGCGTATTTGTCTAGTTCTGACCCATATATTACGCCGGTATTCACTTCGGTAAATATTAATTACATTTCCGGATGTTTTACCCCAGGGCAAGTTTGGTTTGGTGAACTTTATGCCGGTAATCATTCTTTGGAGGTTAGTATCCCCGGGTACCAGACCCAGACAATTAATACTTTGAATATTAATGGGAACCAGAGCCTTGAAATTTTAATGAGCCCATGAGAAAAATTTCAAATTTCAAATTTCAAATTTCAAATTTCAGTCACGGGTTTACCCTAATTGAAACCGTGGTTTCAATTTTTGCATTCGCGATAATTATGTTAGGCTTAGTTGCTTTGGTTTCTCAAATTGTTACGGGTAGCCGCAAGCAGTCAGATTTGTTAGCAGATACAGACCAAGCGCGTAAAGTGGCTTTTGGAATTATTAACGAGCTGAGAAATGCCCAAACAGGTGCCAATGGCGCCTATGCGCTAGAAATTGCTGGCGACCAACAAGTGGCATATTACAGTAATGCCGACAAGGATTCGTCTATTGAAAGAATTAGGTATTTTTTACAAAATGGTAAATTGTACAAGGGGGTTGTTGAGTACAATGGGACTAGTTACCCTACAAGCACCGAAGTTTCAGTCTTGGTTCAAAACGACATTGCCAATTCCAGTACTACGCCCCTGTTTTATTATTATGATAACAGCTATGTGGGATCATCTACCCAAACTTCGCTTGCCCAGCCCGTAAGTGTAACTGCGGTTAAATATTTGAAAATAAATTTAAAAGTATATAATAAAGCAGGTGTCTTAAATAACAATTTTTTTACTTTAACAGCCGGTGGAACTATAAGGAATTTAAAAACAAATTTGGGAGACTAAGAAATTGAGCAAAATTAATTAAAATTAAGTAAAATTGATCAAAATTTAAAAACAATTATGGTCAATTATGGTCAATTATGGTCAATCGTGATCAATTTAACTCCGGAAGTACATTAATTTACACTGTTATTGTAATCTTTATTTTTTCTATGGTTATGCTGGCGGTTTTGTCTTACGCATCGGTTCAAGTAAGACTAGTTAAAAATACTGTAGCCCGCGAGCAA
The DNA here is from genome assembly GCA_964483665.1 of uncultured Candidatus Saccharibacteria bacterium. Classification (GTDB taxonomy): domain Bacteria; phylum Patescibacteriota; class Doudnabacteria; order UBA920; family UBA920; genus JAEUSF01. The sequence continues at coordinate 32,348 of CAZACP010000003.1, read as the reverse complement.
GCCTTTCAGATAGCGGAAGCAGGAGCAAATTATTATCAGTGGAGATTAGCGCATTTCGCGACAGATTATTACGACGGCAATGCTACTTCAACCAGCCCGGGACCTTATATCCACGATTTTATAGACAAAGACACCAATAAAAAAATAGGAGAATATAGCCTGCAAATAACACCTCCAAGTGTTGGCTCTACAATTGTAACTATAAAATCTACAGGTTACACTTTACAAAATCCAAATACAAAAAGAACAATTACCGTGCGCTATGGGGTACCTTCTTTGGCTAAATACGCCTTTTTAACGAATACGGATGTATGGGTAGGCGATACTGAAAGTATTAATGGGGAAATGCACGCGAATGGCGGTATTCATTTTGATGGTACTGGTAATGCATTAATAACTTCTTCAAAAACAACCTATACTTGCCAAACTTACCATGGGTGCAGCCCGGCGCAAAGTAAACCAGGTATTTGGGGTTTGGCGCCTATTTCGACTAGAGCCTTTTGGAATTTCCCGGTTCCTAATGTGGATTTTTCTTCAATAACTTCTGATTTAGCTGCAATAAAAAGCGGGGCACAGTCTGCAGGAATTTATTTGCCACCCTCAAGTGCCCAAGGATATTCTTTGGTATTTAACAATGACTCAACAATTTCAATATATAGAGTAAATTCTTTAAGAAGTCACGCAACAGGGTATGATGTAAATGGGCAAGCGCACAATGAAGATATAGATTATGGAACAGGCGGAGGGGCACGAACAAAATTAGATGGTAATCCAAGCTTAGCCGGAACCCAGAATTACCAAATGCCCACAAATGGTTTGATCTACATTGAGGACAAGACTTGGGTTGAAGGTATTGTAAACGGAAAGGTTTTGGTTGCAGCTGCAAAATTACCATACAATGCAGCAAGCGCGCCTAGTATTGTTATTCCAAATAATATTGTTTATACCGCCAAAAACGGAAACCATGTGTTGGGGTTAATAGGACAAAAAGACGTTTTGGTAAGTTATTTCGCGCCAGATAATTTAGAAATTAACGCGGCAATGATAGCGCAAAATGGTAGTATACAGAGGTATGATTTTTCAGGCAACCTAAAAACTCAGATTACAATTTTTGGAGCGGTCTCAAGCTTTGGGGTTTGGACGTGGAGCTGGGTAAACGGAAGTGGTAATTGTACTTCTGGTTATTGCAACACCAACACAACTTATGACGGCAATTTGCTTTTTGGCCCGCCACCTTCTTTTCCTCTCTCGGCCGAAGGTTATCAAACAATTAGTTGGAATAGCGATTAAAATAAATGAAAAAAAGAGCAAACAATACTTTTAAATAAATTGTTGCCTTACCGAGTGAGCGAAGGGAAAGAGGGATCCTTCAGTGCATTCGGGGCAGTTAAAAGACTTTTTTTGATAATATATGTCGTTTTTGTCATTAAAATTATGAAATATTTTATAACAATTTTTTTTGTTTTTTTTGTTTTTTTGCCTACCCCAGTTGTTACAGCTATTCAAGGAACTGTGCCTAAACTTGAACCGCTACAGCCAATTCCTGAAGACAGTTTCCCGAATGTTAGCAAAAATATTAATTTTAAAACCGAAACTTCAGCTCAAACAGACGATAATTCTGAAAAATTAGAAGATGAGAAAATCCTGTCAGGAAAAGACGGTGGAGAATTGATAAAAAAAAATAACTTGGATTGGTTTTCGCCTTCCCGTATTTTTAGTACTGAAAATGGTCTAATAAAAAACACAATTTTTGTTTTATTTTTGATTTTAGTGTTGACTGCCGGAACGTATTATTTTAAGCGTGGAAAGTAACCCTCTAAAAAATAAATCAGCTAAACTAAACTGCCAGTATTGCGGCAATAACCCTGTACCGCATTTTATTTATTGGTTTTTTGAAAGTTTGAATATTTTACTTTCGCCTATTAGGCAAAGGTTGATAAAAATTTTTTCTTTTGCCAGCCTGCCGAATTTTTCTTTGCCCTTAACTAAGCTCGCTGCGTTTTTGCATATAGTTACGTTTAATGAAGACATAAATAAGTGCAAAGTTAGCCGAGCTAAAGTTTTGTGGGAAGAAGCCCAAAAGCGGGGAATAAAAATGAAAGAATTATTACTATTTGGCAAACCTTTCGATACATATGTTGCTGGCTACCCACTACCCACTACCCACTACCCACTAATATTTAGTGGTTTACCGAGGCCAAAAAATATAGACCGAGCCGCTTTAGATGCAATGGATGACAAAGCCATTCTTAAAAAGAAATTTGTTAAAGCCGGGTTGCCGGTACCCAAAGGCGGGTCGGTATGGAATTTTTTTGAGGCAAAAAAAATTTTTCAACATATTGAAAAACCTGTTATTGTAAAGCCCAGAGCTGGATCAAGGGGCAGACATAGTACAACTTATGTTTCATCGATTTCTGACTTACAAAGCGCGTATGAGATTTCTAAAAAATTGTGTTTTTGGGTAGTTGTGGAAGAACAGCTGTTCGGTCCGGTTTTTAGGGCAACTGTAATAAATTTTGAATTATGTGGTGTCTTAAGGGGAGACAGCCCGCAAGTTTTGGGTGACGGTGTAAATAGTGTAGAACAACTCATTCAAATAAAAAATTTAAATACCCCCGCCGGGGTTAAAGATATCAAAATCGACTCTGATACGGAAAAGTTTTTAGTTAGGCAAAATTTAAAACTAACATCAGTTTTGGCAAAAGGCCAGGGTGTAAGTCTTTCCGAAAAAATCGGGGTGAATTACGGCGGTTCAAGCTGCGAAGACTTTGAAATTTGCCACCCGGACAATAAAGAGTTATTCGTTCAGGCCGCTAGACTGGTAAATGACCCGATTGTAGGCTTTGATTTTATTATTCCCGATATTACCAAGTCCTGGAAAGGACAGAAGTGCGGATTTTTAGAAGCAAATAGTCTGCCGTTTATTGATTTGCACTATAATCCGCTGCTTGGCAAGCCCCGGAATGTGGCAGCAAAGGTTTGGGACACAATATTGAATGACAAAAATTAAAAAAGTGAGCAAAAATGACAAAAATAAAAATACACCCCTGAGTTGGATTTTAAATTTTTGTCATTTTTATTAATTTTCGTCGTTTTTGTCATTTATTTTATGATAATAAAAAATTTTGAAAAATTGGCAACCTCAAATTTGCGCAGGCAGCTTTTAAGTATTACTGAAGAGGGTTATAAGTCTATAAATACGACAGAGGCTGTTAAAAAGGCTGTAAGAATAAGTAAAAACCGTTTAATTGTACAGAATAAAGAATTTTTATTAAATAAATTCAATCGAATTTTTGTTTTTGCCTTTGGTAAGGCTGCTTTGGAATCATCCGACGCTTTAAAGGCAGTTTTAGGCGACAGAGTTTTTAAAGGGTTGGTTATAGATGTTGCCCAAACCCCGAACAACACGAAAGATGACGGAAAACAAAATAACTGGATTTATTTTCAAGCCACGCATCCTAATGTGTCAGAACAAAATGTAAAGGCCGCGAAGGAAACGCTCAAAATTATTAACGAATTAAAAGAAGACGATTTGGTGATTTGCAGTATTTCCGGCGGTGGCAGCGCAATTTTTGAAATTCCTTACAATATAGATTTTGAACTCGCGGCAAAAATTTTTAAAGTAATGACAAAGGGCGGGGCAACTATAGCAGAGCTTAATACTGTGCGTAAGCATACCAGTTTGGTTAAGGGCGGACAACTTGCCAAGCATTTTTATCCGGCGACAATAATCAATTTAGTTTTTTCAGACGTGCCGGGCGATGATTTGTCGGTTATTGCTTCCGGTCCTTTAGTAAAGGACAAAACTACGGTAAGGGATGCTCACGAACTACTGCAAAAGTTTGATGTTTTGCGCCAATTGAAACTAAATAAAATTGAGCTTATAGAAACGCCTAAAGAGGATATGTTTTTTAAAAAAATTACTAATTTTTTGGTAGTGTCGCCCAAAGTTGCTCTTAGGGCTATGAAAGAAAGGGCGGAAGTGCTGGGTTATGAGGTAAAAATTTATGACGACAGGTTTCAGGGCGAGGCCAGAGTTATTGGAAGTAAGGCTGTAGAGGCTTCTAAAAAAGGTCAATGTGTTTTGGGGGCCGGTGAAAGCACGGTAAAAATTTTAGGCCAGGGAAAAGGGGGTAGAAACCAGGAAATGGCGCTTTCGGCCTTGTTAAGCATTGGGGAAAACCAGGTTTTTGGCAGTTTTGCCTCAGATGGGCATGATTTTACTGACTGTGCCGGAGCGATTGTAGACTCGTCGACAAAATTAAGGGCCAACAATTTAGGTCTTAATATAAGCGGTTATTTGAATAATAACGACAGTTTTACTTTTTTTGAGGCAGTAGGCGACCATGTTATAACCGGCCTTACAGGCAGTAATATAGCGGATTTTTTTGTATGCTTAAAAACATAATTAAACCCTTTTAAAATTAGCTTAAAGGGCTTATAATTTAGTTAAGACCTTTGAATTATGAAGTTCGATATCATTCCTTGTGGAGAATAAGATCGAGTATCTAAACCAAAATTTGAGGTTCGCCATAAAGTCGAACACTAAAATTTTAATGTTTCGTAATTAAAAGTAAGCGGAAAAAAATAAAAATCATAAATATATGAAGGCGGCTTTTTTTGAAATTACCGAGGAATGGCAAAAACAAATATTAAGCCAGGCTTTAAGCGAACATAAGATTAGCTTTATTAATACAAGCCTTGACGAAAGCGCGCAAGCACCCAAAGACGCTGAAATTTTGGGCGTTTTTATAAATTCCCGCATAACCAAAGGGGTAATGGACAAAATGCCAAATTTAAAACTAATTGTTACCCTTAGTACCGGATTTGACCACATAGATGTAAATGAAGCTAAAAAAAGAGGTATTAGTGTATGTAATGTGCCAAGTTATGGAGAAAATACTGTTGCTGAATTTACCATGGCTCTAATTCTAACTTTATCTCGCAGAATTTACCCAGCAATTAAGCGAGTTCATGAAGAAGGTAAATTTAGTTATGAAGGGTTAAGGGGCTTTGATTTAAAAGGAAAAAAAATTGGTGTTGTGGGCACAGGCAAGATCGGCGCCAGGCTAATAAAAATTGCCCAAGGGTTTGAAATGGAAATTTTGGCTTACGACCCGCACCCAAGAGAGGATTTAGAAGTCAGTTATTTGCCTTTAAATGACCTACTTTCACAGGCAGACGTGGTCACCATACACGTGCCCTATATGCCTGATACGCATCATTTGCTAAATATTAATAATTTAAAGCTTATAAAACCATCCGCGATTCTAATAAATACTTCGCGTGGCGGGCTAGTTGACACTATGGCGCTTTTAACCGCTTTAAAAAATGGGCAATTGGCGGGGGCGGCCTTGGATGTTTTAGAAGAAGAGGGTTATATTGTAGACGAACTAAATTTGCTTAGCGGTCACCCTAACGAGCAGCAACTTAAGACAATTTTAGCTAATCATGAGTTAATGCAAATGGACAATGTAATAGTTACTCCCCATAATGCTTTTAATACGAAAGAGGCATTGGAAAGAATAATAAATACCAGTATTGACAATATTAAGGCTTTTATTTCAGGAACGCCTCAAAATACTGTGGTTAAATAGTTTTGCGCAAAATAATATTTGTGGTATAGTAAAAGTACTACTTTTTTAAAATGAAATAAAAAAATGCCCAAAAATAAACACCAGGCAAATATAGGTGGGCACCAAAAGCACCATAAGCACAAACAAATGGAAAAGGTAAAAATAAAGCGCACTAAACGCACGCACAAAAAAATTTCCACAAAGGAGAAAATTTTGGGCGGTCTTGGTCTTGGCTCGACTTTAATTGGCGGAGTCGGAGCAATTTCGGCTTCTCAACCTCAGACCCAGTTTGTCAGGACCAATGAAACCGAGAGCGGTTCTTCGAATTCAAAAATTAAATCAGCTTTAAATAAAGTTTTTGGCATTAAAACCGCGCAAGGAGCAATAACCGCGGAACAGGAAGCTGCCAGGCAAATGTTAGCTACGGGCCTAAATCCCGACGGTAGTCCTGCTACTCAAGAACAACTAACTCAGGCTAATCAGACCTATTATGGCGGTTATTATAACCAGCTGCCTAATGTTGGGGGTAATTATACGCCTGAGGAACTCCAGAATATTGGAGCAGAAGGCCTTGCCGGCGCACATGTAATACGAGACGGGCAGGGGAATTTTATGGGCGCGGTAAATAGAGTTGGAGATACGGTAGTGGTTACTACTTCCAATGGTTCAAGCTTTACATTTAGTCTTGCTGAAGCGCAAGCCAGGATGCAAATTGCGGCAAATGACTCAATTAAAAATTTATTAATCCAATCTAGAGATGATGGTTATTTAGCCACCATTGGGGTAGTTGCCTCGACTGGGGGAGGAACGAGTGGAGGTACAACCGGAGATACTTCTTCAGGAGGAACCGTTACCAATAATGTGCAAGTGACCGGCGTGGTTTCCATTTTTGATGAAAACGGCAATGAAACCGCAAGACAGGGAAATTATGGAGGTAATAGATACGCTGTAGCGGGAGGTATTTTGTATGATGGTAACGGTCAACCGGTTACAAATTTGTCCGAAAATATCGTAAATCAAATTATTAGTCAAATAAACAGTCAAAATCCCGGGTTTGCTATTATAACAGACGCAAACGGCAATCCTTTAAGCGTTTGGGATGCTCAAGGTCAGCAAATAATCGGCACTACAGCAGAAAGCATACTAAATTCTTATCATACCGGAACGCAATTACATTTTAGCGCGCCTAGTGTACCCGGAGGAAGCGTTGGAACACAAACCCCGCCAACAACTCCCCCTGTTGTAAACCCTTTAGACAGTATCAGTTCAACAACTGTGCAGGTAACCCCCGGTCAGTACGGGCAGAGCTGGAGCACCGAAGGCGTAACTCAGGCTTATAACCAGGCCTTAGGCCCATTCCAATTAGTGACACAAAAAAATAACCAGACCGGCCAAGTAGTTAATTACACTATTACTTTAAGGGACGGAACGTCTAAGACCTTTACTCCGACTGAATTAAATAATTTTTTAAATACCACTTGGAACGGCGGGCAGTTTATGAATTTGTCTTCGCAGGATCAGCAAATATTTGTGGCTGCAATTCAGGCGCGTTTGCAAGATCCAAACATTGGTTTAGGCATTCCTAATTTGCCAAGTCCTAATACTAACGATGCCCAAGCTATTCATTTTATAGATTCAAACGGCAATTTGATTAATTTTCAGCAGGGTTTTAGCCCGACTGGTCAGAGTTTTAGGGCTGACGCGGAGTGGGTGCAAAGAATGTTTCCAGGCTCTAGGATTGTGGACGCGGGCTTTCCGGGCGGTACGACCAGTTCTTGGAACCCTGTGGACAGCGGAGATCCTAGAGGTTACTACCAGTTAGTTTTACCCAACGGAGAAAGCTTTAATATCGGACTTTTTTTACAGGGAAATTTGGAGCAATCAAACGGCAAGACTATTGTTACTATAACTCAGGAACAGGCGAAATATTTTACCGCGCCAACCAACAATTTTATTGCAAGTGTAATAGGTACGGCAACCGGTGGTTCTACAACCACAGGAACAACCGGAGGTACCGGCGGCGGCACAACTACTAACACCACAACAGGCGGCCAAATAACAACCGCCAGCCTTCCCGGAGGAACGGTTGGAGTTTCTTATAATCAAGGGCTTTCTGCTTATAACGCTTCAACCACAGTAAGAAGTTGGGCTATTAGCAGCGGGCAGCTGCCGGCTGGTTTGTCAATTAATTCAAACACAGGTTTTATATATGGATTTCCAACTCAGGCTGGAAATTATAATTTTACAGCAACTGTTACTTTTAGTAACAATCAGACTGCATCTAAAGTTTTTAATATAACAATAAATACAAATTCAACCACAACAGCGGGAACAACTGCAAATTTGAATGCCTGGGTAAGCGAAACTGCCGCAAGTGTAAGAGTTGGCGAAAGTAAAACCATTAACGCTCATGTTGCCGATGGTGACGCGGTTTTGGTGGGCGCAAATAATTTTACAGCGACTAGCAGTAATACTTCAGTCGCAACAGTCAGCGTAGCCTCAGATTCTAATAGCGTTGTAATTACAGGTAGGTCAGTTGGAACTACGAATATTCGAATACATCCTTCCGGCAGAGCTGATGCCGCAGGCGACAGGTTAATTATGGTTACGGTGACCGCGGCAGGCACAACCACAACCGTAACAACCGGCGGAAATAATAATTCAAGCATTTATCCGACCCCATCTTCTTCTGGCGGCGGCGGCAATGCAGGCATAGTAACCGGAACTATTTTTAACGGCAGCGGCTCGGGGTATACTAATTTACCGGACAATACGGGGGGAAATGATTCCAATACCGGCGGACAAATTAATTTAGTTCGTTCCAGTGTGAGCGATGTTGGGGACGACGAAGGTCCCGGGGAGTCGGCCGATGTGAGTTCGGGTGCTACAACTGTTCGGGATTCTATTTCTAATGTTGGGGACGATGAAGATGTGGAAGCTAACGAAGTTACCGACTCAACAGTAACCGATACCGATGCAGAAATAGAATATAATGAGGTTGAGGGTTCTTCAGACGTTGGAAATACAGGAAACAATAATTCCAATACTCAAACAGTAACTAATCTCCAGCAACAAGTTGGCCAGTTGCAAGGCCGGATAAATTCTTTAAACTCTCAAATTGCTAGCGCGCAATCTTCCGGCTCGGGTTCTACCAACATACAGCCCTATTTAGAGCAAATTAACCAGCTCCAGCAGCAGGTTAATAGCTTAAACGCAACTATTTCCAGACTGCAGTCAGGGTCAGGGGTCAGGGTGTTTAATAATTCAACAGGGCTTTTACAGTACGCGGATATTGTTCCAAAGAATCAGGTAGCCGGAGAAGCCGATTCGAGTGGAACTTATACAGTAAAAAAGGGTGATAGTTTATGGAAAATTAGTCAAAAATATTATGGTACCGGAACTAAGTGGCGAAATATTTTGGAAGCAAATCCCCAGTCTTTGTCCAGACCCGGAAATGTTCGCACGCTTCGAATTGGTTATGTTTTAACCATTCCTTCTCTTACCGGGCAAACCGCCGGGCAATCGACAGTAAAAACTTACGAAGCCCAGCCGACTCAGAGTCAAGCAAAAACCGAAACAAGCATAAAGACTTTTGAGCGAAATGGCACGCAGCAGAATTCAGACGCGCAGCTTACAAATATTACACAAACCCAATCCACCGGCCAAAATAGCATGCAAACTGTTTCCGGCTTAAATACGCGCGGTAATTCGCAGTCGCAAACACAAAATGTAGTCTATAAGGACAGTGTGAGCGAAGTAAAGGGAGACGACGAAGAGGTAGAATTAAAAGAATAATTAATTTTTATTTCCAGGAGTTAAAAATTAAAAAATAAAAAATATGAATAAAAAAGTTTTTATAGCACTAGCGCTTTTAATTGTTTTGATAGGGGTTGTGGCTTTTGTTTCAAAACAGCCTTCTGCGCCGCCAAAGTCAGGGGTAGAGCAGCAGGCCGATGAAGAAATAGAAGGTACGGAAGCTGAACAAATTATTCCCGCGAAATAGTTTTTAATTTTTAAAATTTTGAATATTAAATTTTCAATAAAAATATGAACATTGCAGTATTGAAAGCCTGGGCAAGAAAGACTGGCAAAAAAATTTTTTTAGCCAGCCTGTTTTTGTCGCTGGTTTTATCCGAAGCGGGCCAAATGTCGGTCTTCGCTCAAACAACTACTGTTTACAGGCCGTATGTTTTGACATCGCCTGAAAACATAAGCTTGTTTGTAGACATTCAGGCTTTAACTTATAGCGGGGGCAAATGGAATTACAAGATTAATTGGCGCAGAACTTTGGACAGAATGGGAAGTATTTACGTTAGTCCAAAATTAAACAAAAATGCCCCGGTTTCGGCTAACCCTTCTACCACCAGCATTTCCAGAACCGGCAGCACTAACGTTTCGTTAGATGCGGGAACCAGATATAGGATAGAGTTTTATTCGGAAGCCAATGCCGGCGGCAGGCTGCTTTTGCGCAAATTTTTTAACACACTAAGCCCAGAAGGCAATACCGTGCCGACAAACGAAGTAATTGGAGGCGGAGCAAGCGGCGCTCAGAATTCTAATAATAGTCAAGCGACCAGTTCACAAAGTTCAAATTTAAGAGAATCTTTGTTTACAGTGGGAGATAATTCTAATTCTTATACCGGTTTAAGGAATTCACCTGAGCCGGTATGGGTAAAAGTGAACCCGTATAATGTAGATGCTTATGGCAGACCGGTAGAAAAACCCGAAAACGGTTTTAGAGAAATTTGGGTCTATGGGACAGTCGGCAGAAAGTTTGAAACTTACTTAGGCTACAACACTTTAGGCGGGGGCTGTACTGGCAGCAATATTACCATTACTCGGAATTTACAATTGCCTCCCGGGTTAGTTTACAATCAGAAATGCGAAACCAGCCAAAGTCCGTACGCTAATTTAGACGGTAAGCTTTCCGGCTCTCCGAGCAGCCCGGGTATATACTTGGCCGAGTTTATAACAAAGCGAACTTCTGGGTCAAGCGTGGCGGAAGGTAAAACCAGAGTTAGGTTTATAATTGTCAATTCCCACCAATTTTCTGTTCAAGCCTCAGACGCTTCCACGGCTCAAGTTTTAACCCAGTTGCCCATAGGTTCGAGAAGCAGGATTTCATGGAATCAAAGCGCAGGAAATACCGGCGTGAGTTATTTTGAAAATATGGATATATGGATAGCTCCGGCTTCCGGTAATATAGGAAAGCACCCTGACTTTGTGCCTAACAAGCAGTTAATCGGTACTTATAATGCGACTAACTCAGATTGTAATAATTCAAGGCGGGGAGGCGGAGACCCCTATCAATACGGCTGCGGCAGTTACAGTTGGCTTACCGGAAATACTTTAGGGCCTAATTTAGCAGCAGGAGACTATATTATATATGTAACTCCCTGGTTGCCGGTTTTAGACAGAGGTGATAGCTCGGGTGCCGGAAGTGTTAGAAATTTGCTATATTCGCAATGCGGAGCCATTGCTGACCCTCTTAACCCGGGCAAATTTATTGACACGCCCAATTGTACCGGTTACGCATGGGGTTCTGCCAGGGTTTCTTTAACAGGCAACGCCTCAAATTTGCCTTCCGCGACCCCGGGGCAGTTTGTGCATGATTTTAGCCTTGTTAAGGGCGGTCTTTCTTACATCCGAAAAAATGCTTCCGGACAAATTATTAAGCAAGGGAGCGTTGGAGTTGGGGTTGGAAGCAATACGGATCAGGCAGGCTGTAGCGGTAACGAAACCGGGGGAACTTCCTGTGGAATTACCATAAATGCCAATCCGGGTGAAAAATTGCAAATTGGCTGGGCTGCCCAAGACGCGCAAGGCCGTCCGGCCGGACATGCTTGGGATTCGCAAATATTCATAAGCGGTCCATACGATACCGGCAACCAGGCTATTGTGCAGCAACTAAAGGAATGCAGCAGCGTGATAGACTCCGGCGGTTTTGGGCCGAACCCCTCCCAAGGCTTTATGAATTCTGCTTCTGGCAGCAAAGAATTTACAGTACCGAATTGTTTGGGCGGCAAGTCAATATACTTTACCTACGACGTATGGATTTACGGCTGTGCCAACGTAGTCGGCGGGGCTGATAATTATACTTCGGCTCAGACAGACCCAAATGGTATATTAAACTCCGGTCAAAACAGCTGTCAGTTAGCTGTTAAGGGTAGTTCTTTAATAGTAGTAAATGTTGGGCTCACAGATTCTTCCAGCGGAGAAATAACCTCTGCCTCTTGCAGACTACCTTCAGCTATTTCAGGAGCAAAATGTGAAGCAAATGCCTCAGGCGGTTATAAGGTCTCTTGGAATGCTTTCGACGGCAATTCTTTGCCGGAAGTAATAACTTTAAGAGCGGGTGAAAACAAAGCCGAAGTTGAAGCTGGCTGTGCCTCGCCTTCTAATTGTATTCAGCCTAATTTTGAAAGAAGAACTTTTGGTAAGGTTCTTTCGGAAATAAATCAGCCAATTAATGTTACAGGAACTCAAAATGGGAAAACCTATTGGAATAAATTAGCTGTTTCCTGCGGAGCCGGCGGACAGCAGGAAACTAGGGAAGTGGTATTCTCTTGCCAAGTAGGCAGCAGCGGCCAAACCACGACAGGCGGCAATACCGATCCGTTTAATTCGCCGACTTGCGTTCTGCCGCCACAAAGTGAAATGCTGGCAGCCGTGGGGCCGCAGTGTTTTACAGGCGTTGGGTTATTGGGCGAGGAAACTCAAAGCGTAACTTCTTATATGGCTACTTTTAATGATATAAGAAGAAATGGAGCAAAATTTGACAGAGTTACCTTTTTGGTTGACAGAAGCGAGAGTAATATAGTTAGCGGATGCGCGCAAAGCTCGTGTTTAATTAACCGAAACGTAGATTTAAGTAATCCTAATTTGGATGTTAATGACCCGGGCAGACAATTTGTAGACAACCTAAGCTCCAATACAACCTACCAGAACCGACTTGTTTACTGGTGCGGAAACAACTACCGCGATGTGGTGTGGAGTTGTTCGACTGACAGATAAATTTTTGCACTCCAACAAAATAACAAAATAAAATACGCCCAGCAGAGCTTCTTTGAGAAACTTATAAGTGGTTTGTTAAATTACGAAGTTATCTCTGCTCGGGCAAAAATTAAAATTAATGATTGGAATGTTTTGGGTTTAATTTAAAACCAAAAGCCAATCTCAAAGAAATTGTACTGGGTATGGAACAACAATATCAAAATACGCAGCCAAATCCAACACCCCAAGGTGGTTTTGGAGCCGGGGGCGGTTCTAAGAAAAAATTCTGGACAATTTTAGCCTTAGGTGTTGTGGCCGCTGCGCTGTTAATAACTTGGTTACAGTTAGGCAAGGGTAGTCCGTATGGTATTTCTGGTAAAGATAAAGCTCGAAAAGAGGCTCAAAATTTGCCGGCTGGGTTTCCAGCCGACTTTCCAGTTGACGTTACAGCTGAAAAGGCTGAAAAACCCCAGGTTGGGCAAAACGGAGAAATGATCCTTAAATTTACCAGTAATTTGTCTCCGGCTCAGGCATACACGGCGTATTTAGAATATTTTGAAAAGAAGGGTTGGGTAGTTGTATCTAAAACTCAGAGTTCAGTAGTCGGAAGCATAACCGCAAAAAGCCCGGTAGGGGATATTTTGTCTTTAAGTTTGAGTCCGGCAAATGAAAATAGAAGTTTTGTAAACGCTTCCTTAGTTAAGGGCAGGTAGGTTTATTTTATAAGCAATACCAAACCCGCCAATTTAGAAATTTTGGCGGGTTTGTGCTATACTAAAACAAGTCTATTTTAGAAAATTAATCAAAATATTATATGACAGAACATAAGCATCCAGACGAGGAAATAAAAGAATCAGTGGTTGTAGAAAACGGCGTATCTTCCTCGTTATGGATTTCAGCTAGTGTAATTTTAGGAGCTGTAATTATAGCCGGAAGTATTTTGTATAGCGGAAAACAATTATTAAGTAAAATCGATGAAATGCCCTCCTTGGTCGGGGCAGGGAGCCAAACTACCGGCGCTGGCCAACAACAAGTGGCGGGCAAGAAAGTAGAAGTAGAACTTAGAAAAGACGCGCCTGTAATAGGCCAGGGTAAAGGTAAAGTAGTTTTAGTCGAGTTTTCGGATTTTCAATGTCCATTTTGCCAAAGATTTTTTCAAACCAGCTTAAGTTCGATTAAAACCAAATATGTAGATCCCGGTAAAGTAAAAATGGTTTTTCAGCATTTTCCACTGCCCTTTCACCAGAATGCCCAAATTGCAGGTCAAGCTGCGGAATGTGCGGCCAGACAAGGCAAGTTTAACCAGTATCACGATGTTCTGTTTACCAAAGGCCAGGCAGATGGGAAAGGTCTTGGGGCTGAGGATTTAAAAAAGTATGCGCAGGAATTAGGGCTAAACACTTCCAAATTCAACGATTGTTTAGATAAAAATCAAACAGCCGATATTGTAAAGTCTGATATGGCCTTAGGCCAGAGCGTAGGGGTTTCCGGCACGCCCAGCTTTTTACTGGTAAAAAATGGCGACTACTCTTTTGATACAGGGGTTATTGCGCAAGCTTTGCAGCAGCAGCAAACAGTTGTAAATTTGTCCAATGGAAATGTATTTATTGTCGGAGCTCAGCCCGCAAGCGTTTTTGAGCAGGCAATTGATGCAGCTTTGAAGTAGTTTAATTTTAAAAAGCCCTTTCCTTAAAGGAAAGGGCTTTTTACTTGGTTTATTTAATTTTTCGTTTGCCTGCAAAATAGGCCAAAACAGCTAAAAGTATGCCCCCGCCAATTATGAAAGGAATATTTTTGTTTGAGGGCTTTACAGCTTCGTAGCTTATAGTCAAGGGTATTTTTGCGCCAGTAGCGAATTGTAGCTTGCTTTCCGCCAAGGGTTTGCTAATAATTGAAAGTTTTGTGCTTACATAGCTATTATTTTTTGGTTTGACTGTGACAGCTACTAATTTTTGCGCTCCTGATTCTAAAGTGAAGCTTTCCGGCGAAACTGAAATTATACTTTTAAAGTCGTCAGGATAAATTTCAAATACCTGCACATCTGCGCTCGGGTTTACAACGGTTAGGGTTAAGGAGGCGGGTTTTTGGCTGTAGTTTTCGAACTTTAGTTCTGCCGGGCTTACCTGAATACCGGAGGCTAGCGCGGTAGAGACGGTTATTAGCCCGTAAATTGCGGCTCCCAAGGCTAAAAAAATATAGTTTAAAGGTTTTAATTTCATATTATTTAGGAGTTGCCCAAATTACCAATTGCCCCTGTTTTTGGCCTGACCCTTGGTAGGTTGACAGAGCTGTTAATTTTGCGGTTAATGCTTTGCTGGCTTGCTTATTTAATTTCAGAGAAAAGTTTTTCCACAAACTTTCATTAAGCGTTAAATTTTCGGTAAATAGGTCATCTCCAGAAACTATTGCCTGCAGATTTAGGTCAACCGTTCCGGTATTGCTTATTTGCATTTGTTTTTGCGCGCTTTGCCCTTTTGGTAAGTTACCGAAGTCTAAAGTAGAAGGGTCAACTGTAAAAGACAGTACCGAAGGTTTGGTAGAAGTTCCTTCAACTTGTCCGGAAATATTCGCTGAAAGAGTTACTTGTCCGGAAACAGGAGAGCCTATTTTAAGCAAAATCTTGTTGCTTCGTACATAACCTGGTTTTTGGGCGAAAACTTTATAATACCCGTCCTGGGAGGTTACATTGGCTTTTCCGTCGGTGCTGGTTGTAAAGTTATTTACCCCGGCTATTACTTCAGCCCCGCTCACAGCTTGTCCGGTATTTTCGCTTACAAAAGCCGTTGCCGGCTGCCCCGAAGTAATTTCAGTTGAAGAGAGGGAAAGTTTTAAGGGCTTTGCATCGAAATTGGCAAAATACCACAGAACTTCTTCTCCGGATTTTAAATTATAATCTGCTGCTCCTACAGAAGGGCTTTGCCAGTTAACCATATATTGCCATCCGACAGTGCCTAAAGCTTGGTCTGAGTTAATTTTTTCTAAGTAAGGTCCGAAAGAGGTGTCTTTTAGGCTGTAAGTATAACCGCACTGATCTTTGGCATTTTTTATTATGTCTAAAGCGGTGGGTCCTGAGGTTTTGCCTTCGCAAACAGTTTCATTTGAGCCCTCAATCCTAAAATTGAACTGCGGGCTAAAAGCAGAGATGGTTTTTAAAGGGAGAGACTTCCCTTCAAGGGCTATGACTGCATAAGCGGTATTGGTGGGGGAGAGGGAATTTTCTCCGCTGCCTTTTTGGTATTCAAACGAGCCGTTTTGAATTTGCGTTGAAGTTAAATACTCAAAAGGAGTATAACCGTCTTTGTTCCAAGATACTTGGTCAATGTTAAGAGCGTTTAGCGCCCACAGAACCCAGGCGGTAGAAGAAGAGTCGCTCGCGGTACCGTAAGAAGAAGTAGGGTCGTAAGCAAAACCTCCATCTGAGTTTTGAGTTGTTTTTAAATAGCTCAAAGCTTTTTGGATTTGTAAGTCAGTAGACGAGAGGCCGACTGCTTTTAAAGCCAGTATGGCCGCTGCGGTCATATTACTGTCGCTGCCCGAAGAAATTGCAAAGCCCCAGCCGCCGTCAGAATTTTGATTTTGCAAAATAAAATTTTTGGAATTCAAAATCAAACTGTCTGTTAAAGGTTCTCCGGAAGAGACTAAAGCCAGTATTCCGAAAATATCGTCATTAACTGTGGAGGGGTCGCCGAGTTGACTTTGTGTTTTAAAACTCTTCAGTTTTTCAACTAGGTTTTGCGTTCCAAAAGTTCTGGGGTCTTTGTTTAAAGAAGCAAGAGCCAGAATTGGAGCTTCAAAATCTATCGCTGAGTTGCCATTTACATTTTTTAAAAAATCAGTTTCAGTGCTCTGTATCCCTAAAGCGGAAAGACCCATGACAGCCCAAGGGGATTGTGAGTGGCTGATCAGGTAATTTTTTGCGCTTTCTTTACTGTAAGCAGTTTGAGCAAAAGTTAAACTTGTTGTGCTAGTCAAGAACGCAAATAGTAATGAAAGTATTGTTATTTTTTTTGTCATAAAATTAAAATTAATTATAAAAAATTTATTTAAACCATGTATTCCTTTCACCCAAGTTTAAAAAAATAACCGCCCTAGGCGGTTAATTGTAAACTTTGAAAAGTAGTTTACATTCCTGCTCGGGATAAATTTTAGACCTAATGACCAGACTTATGACCGCAGATTCGCAGATGTAAGACAGATAGTGCAGATAAAATCTGCGTAATCTGAATACTAATCTGGGCATCAGCGGTCAATTACTGTTGCGGCACAGTGCCGGAATAGCTCGTATTATAGAGTTCACCGGCTTCCTTAGGGCTACTTTTAAATTGTAAAAGAACTATATTCCTTTTTCTTTTTTTCGTCAAATGTGTGGATAAAAAATTTAAAATATAACTGTAAATTCAATTTAAAAAACTGAAGTCGCTTAAATAAAGCAATAATATGTCCGTGCAACAAATAAATCTGTAGCGCTTTAAATGACTATTATATGTGCAAATTTCTCAATAATTTTGGTGTTTCACTTTAATCTAATACTTTTAATTAGTTCAATTCAGATTGAATAATTAGTAAATTTTTATGTCGCAAAAAAATAAAAGTATCTTTATTCCGAAAAAGCATGGTGATTATAAGAAGTTTGACTTTGTGCGTTTTGCAGAATTTTTTCTGCAAACGAAATGAAATCTTTTTACTAATATATTTCTGAATTGTTACACGCGAAAAACTAAAAATTTAAATTTCCCTAAAAATTCATTGATTTTCATAAAAAAAATTTTGTTGATTTTATTTCTGAAATGAAACAAAAATATTAGAGATTTTTACAAAAAATTTGACCTTTTTAATTGTGCCAATTTTTATTACCTAATATAATTATATTAGGTATATCGGATAGCCGATATCGGATAAATTTTCTCTTAATGAAAGCAAAAATCAAAAAAATTTCAAAAAAAAATTTTAAGGGATAAACAAGGAAAAAGTGGACCAAGAGCCGATAAAAAAAACTGAAAATTTTATTTCGCTTTCTGAAGCAAGTAAAAAAACCGGATACAACCAAGATTATCTTGGTTTTCTTTGCCGTACCGGAAAGCTAAAAGGATTTAAAATTGAAAGGAATTGGGTAACCACGAACTCTAGCTTAGATGAGTTTTTAATTGCTGCAAAAACAACAGATGAGAATTTTTCGTCTGGCTTAAGTTTGGGTTTAGCTTCAGCTCAGCAATACAATAGTTTGGCTGACACAGCCAAACCGTCAGAAGGCGAGATTTTGGGTTTTCAAAAAAATATCGCCGGTCCGAAGCTAGAACATTTAAAACACGAGGTTCTAATTGCGCTAGAAGAAAAAGTTTTAAATCTTTCAAGCAAAGTCGCGGACGTTGAAAAAAACATAAATGAACAAACCCAAAAGGTTATTTCTCAAAAATCCCACGAGGCGCCAGGTCGTGATGCCGATTCCGCTATAGCTTTAGCCGCTCTGCCTCTTTCAAATCAGGTTTCACTCAAGGAAAAATTTGCTTCTAATATAGACCTGTCTGTTGCATTAGCTGGTTCTAAAAAAGTTTTAGAAGACAATTCCAATTTGAAATTTAAAGCTCTAGATTTCAATAAACTTTTAGAGAGTTTTAAGAAAACAAAACAAAAATTTACAAACTATTTTTCCTGGGTACTTGGGGGATCTTTTTCAGCTTTGCTCGTGGGCTTGGTTTTTGTGTTGTTAACTTTAAGCCCTTCAGTTAAAGTAAATGAAACTAATGTCATTTACCAAAATAAGTTTTCTAATTCTACAAGCACGCCAGTAGTCTATGAGCGTTCAACAACTACTCCGCAAACTGTAATTGTAGAAAACAAGCCCGTAACGCAAAACATTACGCAGCTGCTAGGTTTGAATAAGACAACTTTGTATTCGTTAATTGACGATCGCTTAAATCAATATTTGTCAGAAGGAAAATTTAAAGGGCCGATTGGTGAAACAGGACCGCAAGGACCTCAGGGCATTGCCGGCACGCAAGGACCGGCCGGTACAGCAACCACGCTTCAGGGCGGTTGGACGGTTGGCTACACCTCTCCTTCGTCGCAGCCTTCCCAAACAACAGGCAGCATAGGGGCTGTTACTAACTTTAGTTCGCAAAGTATTGTCACTGACGATTTACGGGTTAATGACACTGCCACAATAAATAATTTAACAGTCACAAATTTAAATACCGGACTTACCACCGGCAGCGTGGTGTTCCAGGGCTCAGGAGCTCTTTCCCAGGACAACAGTAATTTTTATTGGGACGACACCAATAATATTTTGTCTTTGGGTACAACGACCATTGCGACTTCTTCCATTTTGCAGCTCGAGTCCACCGACAAAGGTTTTTTGGCGCCGCGCATGACTACAGCGCAACGCGACGCGATTCTTTCTCCGGCTGCCGGTTTGTTAGTCTATAACTTAACTACCCAGGTTTACAATTTTTATAACGGCTCAAGCTGGTCTGCGGTTGGAACCGGCAGCGGTGGAGGCAGTTTAAGCGGAGGTGTTAAGGGCTATGTGGCAAGTTGGGCATCTTCGACCGAGCTAACTGTTGGAGTACTTATAGACAATGGGACTGTTGCAGGCATAAACGCCAGTTCAAGCGCGGTTACTTTAAATGTTCAAAGCAGCCCGGGTATTGATCCGTTCAATGTTTCTTCTTCCTCTGGAAGTTCATTTTTTAGAGTTACGTCATCGGGCAAAACTGGCATTGGAACCATATCTCCCGAAACAACTTTAGATGTTGCAGGCACTATTCGTTCCACAAGCTTTTTAGCCCCCTCAGCTGGAGCCGGTTTAGAGTTACTTTATAATGCTTCTTCTAACGGAGGCACTGCGAGCATATATGCTTTTGACCGTTCAAGTAGCACATATAAAAATTTAAATTTAAATGACAAGGCTTATTTAACCTCCACTGGTTTACTCGGCATAAATACTACAACGCCTATGGAAATGTTAAGTGTTCAGGGCGGAAATATTTTATTGTCTAATCAATATAGTTTACGAGGTTTAACTACAACGGGCGCTAATTCAGCAATCATTGGAATAGATTCTGCCAATTATGCTAGCATTTATTCCCCTCTATCTTCCGGAGGCGTTAAGATTAAAAGCGCTACTTCTAATGATTTGGTCACATTTACAAATTCCGGTCTTGTAGGTATAGGTTCTTCTTCGCCAGTTGCGACTTTGTCCGTAGTTGGGACTTCTACTTTGCCAACCACAGATATTTTAAGAATTGCTTCTTCTTCCGGTTCATCTTACCTAACCGTAGCGGCCAATGGCCTCACTACAATTAATCAACTTACAGTTAACGGCGTTACTACTTTATCTGCCGCAACTACTACCATAAATGGCGTTACTTATTATTGGCCAAATTCCTTGCCTGTTGGAAACAGAGTTTTGCAATCTGATTCGTCAGGTAACCTTTCTTGGGTTACAGACCAAACCGGAGCGGGCGGCAGCGTATCCGGCGGACTTACCGGTTATGTTACCACCTGGGCTTCCTCAACCCAAATTACTTATGGCAGGCTGATAGACAACGGCACAGTCGCCGGTATGAATGCGACTTCTTCTAATGTTAGTTTTAATTTACAAAGCACTGGCGGAAATATTGACCCATTTAATGTAAGTTCTTCCTCGGGTACTTCTTATCTAAGAGTAACTAGGCTTGGATATATTGGTATAGGTACAAGCACCCCGTCTTATAATTTAGATATAGAAAGCAATAGCGGGAGTTTTGCTTCATCTCAGTTAAGACTTATTTCCCAAAGCTCCGGTGGAACTGCCAGCATTAATTTTACCGGAATCAACGGCAGTAGTCTTCAGACATATGTAATGGGTTATCGGGGAGGAGTTACAAATGGTTTTACCATTTTTGACTCTACAAATTTAGTAGACCGTTTGCATATTGGACTTACCGGTGAAGTTGGGATTGGAACTTCTACGGCTTCTTCCAAATTAACCGTGGTTGGAGCTGCGGGAAGTAATCCGGCTTTAACAGTAGCTTCTTCTTCCGGCGCAAGTCAATTCGTAGTTGCTGCTTCCGGCAATGTGGGCATTGGGACTTCAACGCCCGGTGCTTTGCTCCATGTTGTTTCTTCCAGCACTTCGCAGTTAACTGCAATTCTGCAATCAAGCGCCGGCCAAACTGCTAATTTGTTAACTTTACAAACTTCTACCGGAACGATATTGTCTACGTTTGATACCAGCGGTAATTTGTCTATTGGTACATCAAGCGCGTTTGGTTTAGAATCTGGAAGCAAAGGTATTACTATAGACACCGATGGCGCGCCATCGCAAATTACTTTACGCTCAGCCGGCGGGTCTGGCGCTTTAGCAGGCGGCAATATATTTGGATATAAAGCCGGCGGCAGCTTGGCCAGTCCGACTAATACCCCGGCTAATACTTATATGCTCTTTTTGGCGGCCAGAGGTTATAGCGCATCTGGTTGGGGTACCGGCAGTAAGGGAGCGATTGCTATTCAGTCAGCGGAAACTTGGTCAGATACTGCCCAAGGTACTTTTATTAGTTTTGATACTACTCAAATTGGTTCAATCAGCCGAACAGAAAAATTAAGAATCACCGATGCCGGCAATATAGGCATAGGTTCTTCTACGCCCACGGCTAAGCTGACTGTGGTAAGCACGGCTGGTTCTACTTCAAGTGTCTTTACAATAACTTCTTCTTCCGGAAGCTCGTTCTTAACTGTTTCTTCTTTAGGCAATGTAAACATTGCAACTCTTACCGCTTCTTCTTTAGTAATGAGTGACGCAAATAAAAACTTACAAAGTGTGACTCTTGGTTCTGGTTTATCCATAAGCGGCAGCACACTTAATACAACTCAAGTTGGCGGAGTCTGGACTTTAGGTAACGGCCTTATCTACAACGCCACTTCTACAGACTTAGTCGGTATAGGCACTATTACTCCTACTACAACTTTATTTGTACAAGGAAAGGGTGGTACTAATCCTTTTGCTATTTCATCATCAACTGGTACTCAGTTACTGACTGTAACCCAGGCAGGGAATTTGGGTATTGGGACGACCACGCCTTCGGCACTTCAAACTATTGCCGGAATTGCTGGTTCAACCGCCAGTCCCTTCTTAGTTGCATCTTCCTCAGGACACACTTTGCTAGGTGTTTCGAGCGGAGGTACGGTAACAATGGGCGGAACAGCCAGCGGACAAAACGGGGGATTGCTAGTACAAGGAAATAGTTCAGGAGGTGTTGGAATTACTGTTAAAAATAACAACACAAGTAATTTTACTAATGCAAATGCTGCTATTAGTTTTGTTGAGAGTACGGGAGGAGGTAATATGTTTATGGGGATTGGAGATTGGAACGGCGGTGACGGTGCTTTGATTCGTTTTTCAATAGGTGACAGCAATTGGAATTTTTTCCAAATAAATCAAAATAGCGGAAGAATTGCCATTGGTCCGGCTAACGACGCACCTCAGGCAACTTTGCATGTTAAAAATGACGTACCGAGTACTGGTGCAACCAGCATGATAATTCAGGCCGGGCAGGGTCAAAATACCACCGATTTGTTAAGATTTACAGGTAATGCCGCAGACGGTAATATTGGTTCTGTATATACAGTCTTTACAAGTACAGGTGCTCTAGGTATAGGCTCTTCAACGCCTATAGCTAGATTGACTGTCATGGGTACTTCTACTTTACCAACCACAACTTTATTTACCGTTGCTTCTTCTTCAGGTACACAGTATTTAACTGTAGCGGCCAACGGTTCCACCACCATTTCATCCCTTGGTGCTGGATTAGTAAGAAGCACAAGCGGTGGAGCTCTCTTTACTGATACCAATACTTATTTAACTCAGTCTGCTACAGATTTACTTTATCCTTCTTTCTCTTACGCCTCCTCAACCTTCCCATCCTTTACGTATGCTTCCTCAGTTTTTGCTACAATAGCTAACTATCCAACCTACACCTATGCATCATCTGTATTTCCATCATTTACCTATGGTTCATCAACCTACGCTACACAGTCGAGCTTAACTAGCTATCCAACTCTGACTTATGCATCATCGACTTTTGTAAATTACACTTACGCTTCCTCTGCTTATGCTACTGTCAGGAATTTAGTTGCAGGAACAAATATTACTATTACTACTTCTACCCCAGGACAGATTACTATTGCTGCAAGCGGTGGCAGTGGTAACTCTGCCTTTACCATAGGTTCTGGCCTTATCTACAACGCCACTTCTACAGACTTAGTCGGTATAGGCACTATTACTCCTACTACAACTTTATTTATACAAGGCAAGGGTGGCACGAATCCTTTTGCTATTGCTTCTTCTACTGGTACACAGTTACTTACTGTAACCCAGGCAGGGAATGTGGGGATTGGAACTACAACAACAACTGAAATTTTACAAATAAACGGAGATATGGTTTTTGGCCAAGGTGGCGGAGGATATTTGGGAGATTTTCACGGCACTTTAGCCGGTACCAACGCTTATTTTGGAGCTAATATAAAAAATGTAGGCGGTACGCCAACACAAATTACAACTGACTTTGCCAGCTGGCTTACCAGAGCAGGAGCCAATGCCGATGACTATGCCATATATCGTATTCCTGCTGGTGGTGCTTGGGGCGGTACTCCTGTATTTAAAATTAACAGCTCAGGTTATGTAGGTATTGGGGAAGCAACACCTGGAAGCAAACTGTCTGTTTCAGGCAATGCTACAATCGGCGTTTCTTACGATACTTTAGCCGCTCCTTCTAATGGTTTGTTAGTCGAAGGTTTTACCGGAATTGGCACTTCTTCTCCTGTAGCAACTTTGGCAGTTACTGGTTCTAGTTCTTACCCCTCTCTATATATTGCATCTTCTTCCGGAGCTTCTCAGTTAGTTGTGACAGCTGCGGGGAATGTGGGGATTGGAACCAACACTCCTGCCACAAGACTACAAGTAGTTGGAACTGGTATGTTTGGTACACGAGGCGCTCCAAGTAATTATACAGATGGAAATGATGTGGTTTATTTTGAAAATGTCGCAGCTGCAAATTATACCCAGTTCCATATGTATAATACTGACGACGGCAACTCTACTACTATTGAAACTTTGCTGAGTATGAATAGGCAAGGTCAGACAGCTTTTTGGAGTTCGGGTGACACATCTCCGGGACTTCAACTTTGGACACGAACAGCGCATCCTTTAAGATTCGCTACAAATAATACGGAGGTTATGAGAATTACTGCCAGCTCTACTATTGGAATCGGAACCACAACTCCAAACGCAAAATTAACTATAACTTCTTCAGGCACAACTCGCCCTTTGCTAGTATCTTCGTCATCTGGCACCACCTTACTTTCTGTTGACTACTTAGGCAACTTTAATTTAGCCACTCTTACAGCTTCTAGCTTAATAATGAGCGATGGCAGTAAAAATTTACAAAGTGTAACTCTAGGCAGCGGTCTTTCCTTTAACGGATCCACCTTAAATACTTCTGCTAACTCTGCCTTTACCATAGGCTCCGGCCTTATTTACAACGCCACTTCTACTGACTTAGTCGGCATAGGAACCATTACTCCTACTACTACTTTATTTGTACAGGGTAAGGGTGGTACGAATCCTTTTGCTATTGCTTCATCGACTGGTACCCAGTTACTGAATGTAACACAGGCGGGGAATGTGGGGATTGGAACTACTACGCCTTTGGCAAAACTTCAAGTCCATGAACCAACTCAAAGCAACACCATAGCTGTATTCAGCCAAGGTTTAACTGACCCCACAACTCCGCTAAGAATTAAATCTACAGACAACGGTGGCAACTACGAACCTATTTTGGAAACCCCAGCTGCCTTAAGAATTTCTTCCACTTTGTCGGGCACAACTAACCAATTCAGACTTTTGCCGTATCAGGGAGATATATATTTCCAGAATACAAATAATTCAGGCAATATTTACTTTAGCGGCCTAAACGCTGCAGATGTAAATTCGGTTAATTTTTCATCTGCGCAAGCTTATTTTAAAGGTATTGTTGGAATTAACACTTCTACCCCGGTAGCAAGCTTAGCAGTTAAAGGTACTACCAGTATTCCTTCTCTATATATCGCATCTTCCTCCGGAGCTTCTCAGCTAGTTGTTACATCAGCAGGAAATGTGGGGATTGGGACTGGTACTCCATCTACGAATTTACATATGGTTAGTACAGCTGGTGGTTTTAATAACACCTTATTAATTGAAACTTTGGGAGCTAATCCAGTACCAAGGCTTAAAATTAAGGCAGGATCTACTATTTGGGATAACAGAATTGTCGGTAATGGAAATAATCAATATTCGATTACTTATAATGAAACATCGACTTTCCTTGGTATAACAACTTCCGGTTTAATGTCTGTTGGGGGAGCGGTTTCCGATTCTTTGTCCGGTCTCGGAGTCGCTTCTAATTTAGCAGTAGGAGCTAATTATTATGGTGCGGTGGCTGCTCCAACCAACGGAGCCATAATTCAGGGTATGGTAGGCATAGGTACTTCTTCACCCGTAGCCACCTTGTCTGTAATGGGTACTTCTACTTTACCAACCACTGCTTTGTTTGTAGTTGCTTCCTCTTCCGGCACTTCTTACTTAACCGTCGCTTCTAACGGCTCCACCACTTTGTCTTCCTTAGCTTCTGCCGGTTGCGTTGCAGCTACTGCTAGCGGTGATTTGTACATAACTTCCTGCGGTGCCGGCTCACTCTCTGGCAGCGGTACCAACGGACAAGTAGCTTACTATACCGGAGCTTCCACTTTAGCTTCTGCTGCAGCACTTCTTAACAACGGTACAGTAGTCGGTATTAACGCCACATCATCAACAATTTCCCTTAACGTTCAAGGCTCCGGTACTTTAGATCCGTTTAACGTAAGTTCTTCTTCCGGAACCAGCATATTAAGAGTAACTTCTTCCGGGAATGTAGGCATTAATACCTCTTCTCCTTCCGGAATATTTACCATCGCTTCTTCATCTTCTTCCACCTTAGCAAGCCTGTTTACTATTTTGCCTAATGGAAATATGGGTTTGGGGGTGAGTAGCCCGTCTTCTCCTTTGAGTACCAAAAATAGTTTACGCGTAGCAGGAGATATAATTACGGGAAACACAATTTTAACGGATTCTTTGTATACTACGGGTGGCACTAATTATTTGATAGCAGGAAATCCGGTAGTATTGGGAGGGGGAGCTATTTCCAATATCAGCTTAAAGACAGTAAATGTAGACAGGCTTTATGTTACCAATTACGGAGGCGTGGGCATTAATACTTCTACTCCTCTGGCAACTTTGGCTGTTCAGGGCTATTCCGGCTCTACCACACCAACATTTATAGTTTCTTCCTCTTCCGGCACCTCTCTTTTAACCGTAGCTTCCAACGGTTCTACCACCATTTCATCTTTATCTAATGCTTTACCAGTCAGGTCTACAGCTTCCGGTTCATTATTTAACGGTGCTATTGCTTTGGGTAGCAGCGATGTCAGTGGTGTATTAGCTATAGCTAATGGTGGCACGGCTACTACTTCAAGTCCTACAGTAGCAGGACAACTTTTATCTGCCCACGGTTCTGGTAGTTGGGGAGTCACTAATCTTGTAGCTGGTTCTAACATAACTATTACAACAACAACACCAGGACAGATTACAATTGCTGGAAGTGCTGGCAGCGGTAACTCTGCCTTTACCATAGGTTCTGGCCTTATCTACAACGCCACTTCTACAGACTTAGTCGGCATAGGCACCATAACTCCTACTACTACTTTGTTTGTGCAGGGTAAAGGGGGTACGAATCCTTTTGGTATTGCTTCTTCTACCGGTACACAGCTTGTTACTGTAACTCAGGCAGGGAATGTAGGGATTGGGACAAGTACACCAGTTGAAATGCTTCATCTGCAGTCGGGAAATATTTTAATTTCAAATCAATATAGCTTAAGAAGCCTAACTACTACAGGCGCTAATGCCGCATTGATTCAAATAGATTCAGCAGATTACAATACTTTGTATTCTCCTTTGTCTAACACGGGTATTAAGTTTAAGAGCGCTGTTGCAGGGGATTTAATGACTATTTTAAATGGCGGTAATATTGGTATAGGCACTAGTACTCCAGCAGCAAGACTAGTTGTTCAAAATGCTGCAGGTACCACAGACGTTATGCGCATTGCTTCTTCTTCAGGCCAAACTATGATTTATGTTTCCGCGTTTGGCGGGTTTGTTCAGAATATTTCTTCTTCCACCGCGGTACATATTATGGACGGCTCAACCACCCCGGCAAGCGTATTTGTAGTAGACACAACCAATGCTTCCGGTAATGCCGGTCTTGATATTACTGCTGGGGGTGCTCAAACAGGTAACTTGCTTAACTTTTTTAGCTCCGGCGGCGCCACACTGCTTTCTGTTACGGCTTCCGGAGGCTTGGTACAAAATGTAGCTTCTACCACTGCTTTCCAAATTCAAAATGGGGCGGGTAGCTTAGTCTTTAATATAGATACGGTAGGAAAGAAGATTGGACTCGGAACTTCTACCGGCATATCTGCCTTTGACATAATTTCCGACATTTCTATAGATGAAGTTGGTAGTCCTTCTACTGGTTCAGGTACTGCTACCGGTCTTAGAGTTATAACTTCAGACGACGACTCCCCAAGCGTGCTTATTAGAAATACTTCAGCTACGCCGTGTGTTGGTCAGCAGTCGGGTTGTTTGACTGCAGTCGCAGCTGGTAGCGCCGGTATTTTAACTATTGAAGCAAGCATTGCTACAACCACGGCAACTTCTACATCTTGGCAAAAGTTTAATTTTATAACTGCTTATGCTTCTACAACCAGAGGTGCCGGAACTGCTGCCTTTAGAGTTAGAGGAGATGGGGCGGTGTTTGCAGAAAATGCCTATTCCGCCAGCGGTGCTGACTATGCCGAATATTTTGACACATACGATACCGGGATTGAAGCAGGTGATATTGTTATTGCAACTACGACTGACAGCAGATTAATGAAGCTTGCTTTAACAGATGTAAGTCTTTCTACTTCTTCTACTACAACCATTTTGTCTTCCTTGTCATCATCAACTCCTATATCTACTTCCTCTGTAAATACTTTAGCTGCCGACGCACCACTAGTTAGCGCGATTATGAAGTCAACAAAAGCTTATGACAATAAAATTTTAGGTATTGTGTCTTCACAAGCCGCTTTTATTGGTAATAACCCGGGAGGCCGAAGCGATAATAATCCATTTAAAAAACCAGTTGGTTTAGTTGGCCGTGTGCCTGTAAAAGTAACTACTGAAAATGGAGAAATAAAAGTGGGAGATTTTGTTACTACTTCCGGCCAATTTAATGGTTACGGTATGAAAGCAACCCGAAGCGGGCATGTTTTGGGTATTGCTTTAGAAGATTTTAAGCCTAGCTCAGTTTCCTCTTCATTATCTACCGGACCAATTGGCGGAACAGTCTTAGTCTTTATTAATCCAGGCTATCAGACTATCAATAATACTTTTGTTCTGGGAGAAAATGACGGACAAATAGCCAATGCAACAAGCAGTCAGGGAGCAGTAACAGCAAATTCATTTATAATTGACCAGAAAGGTAGCGGAAATATTTTGCAGCTGCAAAAGAACGGTATGGACAAGTTTGTGGTGCAAAATAGTGGGGCGGCTGTGTTATATGGCGATGCAGATAATTCTTCGGTAGTACTGTCTGTTATAACCGCTTCTACCACTATGTTTAGCATAAACAGCAAAGGCGATTTAACTGCCAAGGGCAAAATTACAGTCGGCAAAGACACAGCCGGCACTGCGGTTATAAAGTCCGGCGACAGCAAAGTGACAGTCACCTTTAGCGAAGCTTATACGTCTATACCAAAAGTTATTGTTACGGTTCAAGGTTTGCCAAGCTTCTTTTATGGCGTGACAGAAAAAACCGTAAATGGTTTTACCATAACTACCAGCGGGCCGGTACCTGCAGACTTTAGTTTTGACTGGGTGGCCTTAAACCAGCCCGAAGAAAATGGCAGCGGCCAGAGCGGTGTATCTGTCGTATCTAGCCCTGTTAATCAGAATACAAATAACAATCAGCCTGAGCCAGAGCCAACGCCTACTCCAACAGAAGGGTCGGAACCTATCGCTGAACCAACCCCAATAGATCAATCAGCGGGTGGGGGAGTAGTAGCCCCAGAGCCTGATCCCGGACAGGTTGCAGGAGCGGCAACTGAGCCACAGCCAACGCCTACGCCCACACCAGAACCCGCGCCTACCGAGGCACCGGTCGTTTCAGATAACAGCGAAACCATAACAACACCTTAACCACATTAATCCCATTAATCCCTTTATTTCCTTTTATGCTACAAAAAGATCCAGAAGGCTATAGAAAATTATTGGCTTACAAAAAAGCCTCGGAGCTTCAAATTTTTACTAATGAGTTTGTTTTAAATTTACCAAAAACAAAAACTTTTTTTGACTTGGCGGATCAAATGGCAAGAAGCGGCAGGAGCGGTAGCAAAAATATTGTGGAAGGGTGGAAGCGAAATACGACCAAAGAATATTTTGACTTTTTAGGGTTTAGTATAGGAGCAGTGGAAGAGTTAAAAGATGACGCGGCAGATATTGCCACAGGAGTATACCCAAATTTAATGGGAGTAAAGGGTATAATGGGAACCAAAAGGGTGGAAAGGGAAGTGAAGGGGGAAAAGGGAACCCAGTTATCCCATTCTATCTCTTTAATTCCATTAGATCCCTTTACCCCTTTTTTAAGTCGCGCCGAACTAGACAAACTAAAATTTTATCCGCTTGATTTAACTTTGCCACCGGTAGTCCAGCTATTTTTAAAAGCCAAGGAAGTTAATTTTTTACTTTATAAACTACAAAAATCATTAGATTTAAAAATGGATAAAGAAAATACTAAACCATTAAATCAAAAAGCTCGGGATTATTTTGCTATAGAAAAGCAAGCGGATAAAGATTTTAATAAAATGATGGATGACTTAGGTACAGTTCGTTTAGAAAATGGACAATATGTTACCAAAGAAGATTATGAAAAATTAGGTAAGCCCCCTTTATTTCCTAAAATCCATTAATTCCATTATTCCCTTTTAACCCCTTATGTCCCTTTCATCATCAAAATTCTTTTCCCGCTACCTGCCTTTAACTTTAAGCCTTTTGCTTTTGGTTTTTGGCGCGGCTGTGGTTTTGGTTTTGCGCGACAAAAACAAAACCGCGGACGCGGCTTGGTATAGTTCCTCCTGGACCTACCGCAAACCCATAACCATAGACAAAAACAAAGTAAGCGGAGTTGCTACTTCCACTCACTCTAGTTTTCCTATGCTCTTTAGCGTTACAGACACAGATCTTAAATATACAAGTTATAGCGGTAAAGTAGGTAAGACAGATGGTACAGATATATTATTTACCTCAAGCGACGGAATAACCAAACTTTCCCACGAAATAGAAAAATACTCATCTTCTACCGGAGAAACTATTATTTGGGTTAAAATTCCTACTCTTTCCGCTACTTCCGACACAACCATTTATATTTACTTTGGCAATAGTGGAGCTTCTGACCAACAAGATGCTACTAATGTATGGGATAGTAATTATAAAGGGGTGTGGCATTTAGGAAATGGTACAGCCTTAAGCTTAAATGATTCTACATCAAACTCTTATTCGTTAACTAACAATAATGTTGTAACTGCTACAGCAGGGCAAATTGGCAGCGCTGCAAATTTATCAAGCGCAAGTAGTCAATCGTTGAGCCGGACGGCTACCGCGGGGCTTTCAAATGCTACGGCTACCCATAGTTTATGGGTGAATTGCGTAACGCTTCCAAATACTTATAATACTATAATGAGTTTAATCGATATTGTAACTCCTTATGTACCGTACTTTGACATTCATATCAAAGCTAATGGAAAGTTAGCCCCATATGTGCATACAACAGGAGGTGATAATTTTGTTTCTTATGATGATTCTGGATCAAATGCAATTGTCTGTGGAAAATGGTTTTATATAACAGTTAGTTATGATAGTACAAATGGTTTGATAGGTTATGTAAACGGCGGTTTAGATTATTCAGTTGCAGCCGAAGGTTCATTAACTTTTGAATCGCGCCCGCTATATTTAGGTCGTAATCCACCTTATGACCCTAGGTATTGGAATGGAAAATTAGATGAAGCCAGAATTTCAGATTCAGCTCGTAATATAGATTGGATAAAAACGGAGTATAATAATCAAAGTTCACCTTCCACATTTTATGCCTACGGAAGCGTGCAAATAGAAAGAGTAGTTAATTTTCCGTCGCTTACTGCGCCGGCAAACATACCTTGGTATAGTTCAAGCTGGACCTACCGTAAACCTATTACTATAGACAGAACAAAAGTAGGCAGTACTGCTACAACAACTCACTCTAGTTTTCCCATGCTCTTTAGCGTGACAGATTCAGACCTTAAATATACAAGTTATAGCGGTAAAGTAGGTAAAACAGATGGCACAGATATTTTATTTACCAGTAGTGACGGTACTACCAAACTTTCGCATGAAATAGAAAAATATTCATCTAGTACCGGAGAAACTATTATTTGGGTTAAAATTCCTACTCTTTCCGCTACTTCCGACACAACCATTTATATTTACTTTGGCAATAGTGGAGCTTCTGACCAACAAGATGCTACTAATGTATGGGATAGTAATTATAAAGGGGTGTGGCATTTAGGCGAGGCAACAGGAACATATTTTGATTCAACTTCTAATGACAATGATTCTACAAGTCAGACTTTAACAGCCAGAGCCCAAGCCGGCAAAATTGGATTTGCCCCACGTTTTAGCAGTAGCACACCAGATAAAATTGTATTGCCTAGTATACAGTTAACTAATGGTGTAACTTTAAGTTCCTGGTTTTATCCAACTGAAACAACCCAATATGCCAGAATTATTGCTAGGGCATATACTAGTAATGCTGTGCCTTATATAAATTATTCTTTAGTCTTTGATACAAGTAATCCACCCAAAATAATTTTTGGTTTGGGCATTGGCGGAGCTACTTACGATTTATTGACTAACCGGACATTTTTGTTTAACCGCTGGCATAATATTACCGCTACTTATGATGGCAGCAATACTAAGGTTTATGTAGACGGTTTATTGGACAACTCGGCCTCAAGAACAGGAAATATAGATACAATTACTCAAGTAGTGGAAATTGGCCATAATACCGTGTATAGTCCAGCAAACGACACTAATAGTTTTACCGGATATATAGATGAAGCAAGAATTTCTAATACAGCAAGAAATGCTGATTGGATAAAAACTGAATACAACAATCAAACTTCTCCCGCAACATTTTATGCTTACGGCGCTTTGGGCACAGAAAGATCATCCACCAACCGTGTAAAAGACAGGGGAGCAAGCGGGCTTAGTTGGTACTCCTCCTCCTGGACCTACCGTAAACCTATTACTATAGACAGAACAAAAGTAGGCAGTACTGCTACAACAACTCACTCTAGTTTTCCCATGCTCTTTAGCGTGACAGATTCAGACCTTAAATATACAAGTTATAGCGGTAAAGTAGGTAAAACAGATGGCACAGATATTTTATTTACCAGTAGTGACGGTACTACCAAACTTTCGCATGAAATAGAAAAATATTCATCTAGTACCGGAGAAACTATTATTTGGGTTAAAATTCCTACTCTTTCCGCTACTTCCGACACAACCATTTATATTTACTTTGGCAATAGTGGAGCTTCTGACCAACAAGATGCTACTAATGTATGGGATAGTAATTATAAAGGGGTGTGGCATTTAGG
>CAZACP010000002.1:99851-135438 GCA_964483665.1 uncultured Candidatus Saccharibacteria bacterium | reverse complement strand
CGTCCTGCTTTGCCGGCTGTTAGACGTCCTTAGGACGCCACGGTTTCCGGCATGGCGAACACTCCTCCGTTCTTCTTACGCGGCCGCTTTTTGCCAGGGTGATTCTTCTTGCCCACCAGCGCTTCCGCTTCCTGCACAGCCTTCAACCAGCCCGGCGGCCGGCCACGGCGTTTTCCTTGGCCTCGGGCGAGGCGCTCAAGGCTCAGAATCGCTTCTTCAATCTGCTCACGATGGTAGCGCAGATCAGCGATCATCTTGTTGATATCCATCTTTTTTAGGGGTCTCCTTTGCCCCAAATCGATCCCGCCAAACCTGCAGAAGATGACGAAACCGACTACACAATTTACCACAACCAAACAAAAAAGTCAACCCAAACGTATGTAAGTCCAAAAAACCTCTTGTTTGTCATCCCGGGCGAGTGCGGCCGAGACCCGGGATCCAGTTAATTTAGACTAATATAAAAACCCCCAGGCAACACGCTTTCATGCGCCACCCGGGGATATAAAAAGCCCAACAAACTTACTACTTACTACTTACTACTTACTACTTCTCTGTAGTTCCGGGCCATCTCATCAAAAAAGTCATAAGTTATAGCATTGCGGATTTTCTTCATTAAATTCAAATAAAATTTTAAATTATGCATAGTAGCAAGGCGTTCTGCCAAAGGCTCACCCGTGGCAAATAAATGACGGAGATAAGATTTTGTATGATTAAGGCACAAATAACAATCGCAGGTATTATCTAAAGGCGTAAAATCTTCTTTATATTTTTCAAGCCTGATATCAATAGTTGTATAACCTTCTAACTGCAACCTCTCCCCAACCCTCTCCTCAAAAGGAGATGGAGACTGCAGCCCTCTCTCCTCCTGAGGGGAGATGCCAAGTGCTGCCGAGGCAGAGGGGTTGTGTTTTGCGCTTACATACAAACGCCCGTGTCTAGCCTCCCGAGTCGGAATTACACAATCAAAAGTATCACACCCCCTAGCTACTGCCTGGACTATGTCAAAAGGCGTACCCACGCCAAGCAAATGCTTTGGCGCATTTTCCGGCAAATGCGGAATAGCTGCTTCAACTGCTTTCATCATTTCTTCGTGAGGTTCCCCTACAGCAACACCGCCAATAGCAAAACCTTCAAAGCCCAAATTAACCATATCGAGTGCCGACTGTTTTCGTAGATCCGGGAAAGAAGCGCCCTGAACTATGCCCCAAAGTTTTTGCCCACGGTTAATAGGGTCGCCGTCTAAGACTATTCTTTGATGTTCTTTAATAGCCCGCTCTGCCCATCTTTTTGTTAGCGCGATAGATTCTTTACTTCTTTCATATTCAAAAGGATAGCCTGGAAAATCGTCTAAAATTAAACAAATATCGCTACCTAAATTTGCTTGTATATCTACACTTTTTTCCGGGCTAAGTATTTCCTGCTTGCCGTCTAAATCAAATTGAAACAAAACCCCAACTTCCATAACTTTTCTCATTTTGGCTAAAGAAAAAACCTGAAAGCCGCCCGAGTCGGTAAATATTGGCCCTTTCCAATTCATAAATTTATGAAGCCCGCCTGCTTTGTAAATAAGCGCGTCGCCGGGGCGTTGCCAGAGGTGGTAGGTGTTAGCCAGCATTATATCTGCTCCCCAAAATTTAAGTTCCTCAGCCGTGACTGTTTTAACCGCGCCTTTGGTGCCAATAGGCAAAAACGCCGGGGTTTGCACATCCCCATGCGCGGTGTGAATAAACCCAGTCCTCGCCCGCATTTTTTCCTCTCCCTTAAGGGGAGAGGTTAGGTGAGGGTGAAATTTTTTTACAATATCAAAATATGGCATTTTTTATTTCCAATCCCTTATAATCAAACTTCGTCCCTTTAGTATAACTTTTAACTTTCCAACTTCGCTAAAGCTACGTCGGACTTTATTGTTATTTTTTAACATTTCTCTTTTTCCAATCGCTGATAATTAATTTTCTGCCATCTAACTTTACCACGAGCCGTTGCTTTTCTTTCCACTTGAGTTTAGCCACATATTCCACGGGTAAAGTAACGGCGAAACTGGCTTTACCCACGCGGGTAAGCTTTCTAATATTTTTATCCTTATAATTTGTGTTTGGCATGTAAGTAATTATGTAAGGAATTAATTACTTACATTATAACAAAACAGCCCCGCGCTGGCGAGGCTATTTTTATTTTACTGGACTGTGGTTTTTTTTCGCAATAAATCTTCAAGCTCTTTTAAAGCCTGGTCTGTAGATATATTCCCATTGTTTAAAAAATCCACTATTGCCTTTTCGGCCTCAATTTCTCTTCTAATAATCTCTATAACCGCTTCTGGATTTCCCTTTATTCTTTCCACCTGATTTCCAATTCTTATTTTAGATTCTTCGGGAAGAATATTTAATATTTCTTTTAATTTCGTTAGATATTCTGCCACCGAATGCCGTTTTTCCCTCTCCAAACCATGTCCGCCTTTATTTCTTAAGGAGGAAGCTAAATTTTCCTGCGGCTATTCCCTGTTAGGATTAGTAAATGGATTTCCCATATTATTAATTATTTTTATTACTCAATTCTTTTTCTCTATTTATTCTTTCTTTTTGCCGCTGTTGGGATCCATAAATAAATACTCCGACAAGGGAACCTAAAGATGTCCCGCCAATAATGGTACCGGCAGCTTGTTTATCATTTAGGGCCAAAAAAGCTCCCGCTATAATTCCAACCACTCCAATAATTAAACCGAACCATAAACCTAACCTAGAATTACTTATGTTTGATTCAATAACTTTTGTTTCCAAAGATTTTCTATGCTCTGACTGGCTCACGGCCATTTCAATTATTTTTGCAGCCGAACCCGGCACGATTCTATCATATTCAGACAAGAGCTGAGGGTGAGGTAAAGGACCGGAAAAGAAGCTTTCAACTTTAGTAACAAGCTGATGATTATTTTGTTGGTTGACTGGTTTTTGATATGCCGGAAATTTGTTGCTCATAGGTTTGAACTGAATTTTTTATATCATTACCAACCATTCTCCAGTCAGCAAACAAAGCTTTCTTGTCTGCCTCTTCTCCTGTTTTATGTTCATTATAAACATCTGTATTAGAGCCCAAATCTAAAACCCTTCCCATACCCTCGTTAAAACCAGGTTTGGAAAAAAGATAAAAACTTAATGATTGTTCTACATCATAAGTACCCATATTTATATATTACCATACATTTTTTATCTATCAAAATTTCTTCTAGGTCCCCTGCCATGGCCATTGCCGCCGCGGCCGCCAAAGCTTGGACGATGAGGTCTGTCAAAACCGCCATTGCCGCCGCCTGAAGCGGCTAACTGCTCAGGGGTTGGAGCCGGAGCAAATGGCTTGTGAGTTAAGTTTATTCTGCCTTGGTCGTCTATTTCTGAAACCTGCACTTTAAGCGTATCGCCAATTTTAACCACGTCTTCTACTCTACCTACGCGGTAGTTAGCTAATTGGGAAATGTGCACCAAACCTTCTTTGCCGGGCAAGACTTCTACAAACGCGCCAAAGTCCATAAGCCTGGTAACTTTGCCTTCAAAAATTTCGCCCGGTTCTACCTCTCTAACAATATCCTGTATCCATTTTACAGCCTTTGCAGAGCTTTCCGCGTCGGTAGATGTAACCATAACCAGCCCGTCGTCTTCAATGTCAATTTTAACACCAGGGCAGTTGGCAATAATTTCGTTAATGGTTTTACCGCCGGAGCCAATAACCTCGCGAATTTTATCCGGCTTAATTTTAAAGCTGGTAATGCGTGGAGCGTAAGGAGAAAGGTCTGCGCGGGGCGCAGAAATAGCTTCCTTCATTTTGGAAATTATATGCATTCTGGCAGGTTTTGCTTCTTTTAAAGCCTGGGCTAAAATGTCCGCGCTAAGTCCCTTTAATTTCATATCAAGCTGCAGCGCAGTAACGCCTTCTTCTGAGCCAGTTACTTTAAAATCCATATGGCCGTTAAAATCTTCTATGCCGGCTATATCGGTTAACACTTTAAAGTTGTTAGGGTTTTTTTCGTCCATAACAAGTCCCATAGCGCAGCCGCCAATAATATGTTTTATAGGCACGCCCGCGTCCATTAAAGCTAAAGTACTGCCGCAAGTAGATGCCATACTGGTTGACCCGTTACTGGACATAATTTCCGAAACAAGCCTCATGGTATAAGGAAAAGTTTCCTGCTCAGGTAAAACAACTTCCACAGCTCTTTCAGCCAAAGCGCCATGGCCAATTTCGCGCCTGCCGGGACCCCTAAGCGGGGCGACTTCGCCAACAGAATAGCCGGGCATATTGTAGTGATGAATATAGCGTTTGGCGCGGCCGTCAAGCGGATCTTCCATTCCGTCTAACAACTGTTCGTCACCTTTGCTTCCCAAAGTTACGGTGGTAAGCGCCTGAGTTTCTCCGCGGGTAAACAAAGCTGAGCCGTGCGTGCGCGGCAAAATACCCACTTCGCAGGAAATAGCGCGGGTTTCGTTAAGCTTTCTGCCGTCGACTCTTTTTTCTTTTTCCAAAATCTGTTTTTGCTGATACTTTTTAAGCACGTAGTCAATAGCTTTGGCCGCGTCTTTTTCAACTTCTACGCCTTCTCCGCCAGCTGGCGGATTCGCCGCAAAGTATTGTTTAACCGCTTCTGTAACTTCCTGTGTTAATTTGTCTATATTTGCCTCTCTTTGTTCCTTGCCTTTAACGTAAATATCCGCTTCCATTTTACTTTCCGTTAAAAATTCTTTTACTTTTGCCATTACTAAGTCGTGAGGCTTAACTATAATAGGCGCGGACTTTTCCTTGCCAACCTCTTTGGCAAATTCTATTTGGCATTTAACCAATTCTCCCAAATATTTTTGAGAAAACTTAATACCTTCCACAATTTCTTCTTCGGTTACCAGCTTAGCGCCCATTTCCACCATAATTATATGCTCGGCTGTGCCGCAAACAATTAAGTCCATTGTGGACTTTTCACCCTGTTCTGAGGTGGGGTTTATAATGTACTGCCCGTCTATTTTTCCAACTCTCACGCCGGCAACCGGGCCGTCATAAGGAATGTTGGAAATAGCCAAAGCCATACTGGCGGCATTCACTGCCAGCATATCGGGTTCATTTTGACCGTCAATGCTTAAAACCATTGCGGTAACTTGCACGTCGTTGCGCATGCCTTCCGGAAAAAGCGGTCTTAAGGTTCTGTCTATAACTCGCCCCTTTAAAATGGCGTCGTCAGTTGCTCTGCCTTCGCGTTTTATCCAGCGGCTGCCTTTTATTTTACCGGCCGCGTAAAGTCTTTCTTCGTAGTCAAGAAGCAAAGGGAAAAAGTCTATACCTTCCCTTGCTTTGTCGTTCATTATGGCGGTTGCTAAAACTACAGTGTCGCCTACTCGGGCTAATACTGCGCCAGAAGCCTGCCCGGCTAATTTGCCGGTTTCAAATGTAAAATCAGCCTCGCCGATTTTACACGAAATTTTTTTACTTTCCATTTAAATTTCCCTTTTTGGGATGATGTATGTGTTGACGATGACTATAATTAGTCCTCGCTGTACCCATGCACCATCCCTAAATTAATTATTTTTCACAAACAAACTTTAGCTGTATTTATCTGTATAATCCGTGCTATTCGTGTATTTGTGATTTATTCAAAACTACGTTAATTTTACCTAAAATTTCGTCCGGTGTAAAGTAGGCTTTTACCATATAATCGTCGGCTTTTAGGTCTTTGGCTTTTAGAATATCTTGGCTGCTCCAAAGGTTGCTTAAGACTATAACCGGGGTGTTTGCAATTTTTGTGTCCGGATTTTTGCGAATGGCTTCTAAAACCTGGAAACCGTCCATTTCCGGCATCATTAAATCTAAAAGCATAATGTCCGGCTTTTCTTCTAAAAACATTTTAAGCGCAATTGCGCCGTCCGAAGCATGGCGCACCAAAAAACCATTACTGTTAAGCTTATGGGTTACAATTTCCGCCATAGCCACATCGTCTTCCGCAATTAAAACTTTTTTTTGTTTCGTTTCTGGCATTGCTTTCTTAAAAGCAATTATAGCAGAAATGGCAAAAACAAGCCAATTGTGCTATAATTGACGGAGATAATTTAATTAATTTGTGAAATCAAAAAATCTTAACTTAACTGGCAGTAGCTTAAGCATCAATCAAATTTTTTCCCTTAATAACGAGGCAAATACTAAAATTGCCGTGTCTTTAGCCGCACAAAAAAATGTTGAAAAGTGTTACCAGTTTTTACAAGGCGTTCTCAAAAAGAACCATAAAGTAATTTACGGTATAAATACAGGATTTGGCCCAATGGCCAACTATTTGTTGCCGCATAATCAGTTAGAAAAACTGCAGGAAAATTTAATTTTAAGCCATGCTGTGGGAATGGGCGAAAAACTTCCGGACGAATTTGTTCTAGCCGCTATGGCAGTTAGGCTAAATACTTTAGTTAAAGGACATAGCGGAGTTTCGCCAAAATTAATTAAGCTGCTTAGTGACTTTATAAATAACAGAATAATTCCGGTAATACCCGAGCACGGCGCAGTTGGCACTAGCGGCGACTTAGTTCAGTTAGCTCATATAGCTTTAGCACTCTTAGGAAAAGGCAAAGTTTCTTTTCAAAATAAAATTGTACCCGCACAAAAAGCTTTAACGGAAGCTAAGTTAAAGCCCTATAAACTAGAACCTAAAGAGGGTCTGGCTTTAATTAACGGCACCTCGGTAATGACAGGCATAGCGGCAAGAGTTAACTTTAACGCAAAAAAACTTTTAGACCTGTCTGTTTTAACCGGCTGTATGGCTTTAGAAATAGTCCGCGGCTACGACGACAGCTTTAGCCAAAAACTACATTCATTGCGCCCTCATATCGGCCAAAATTCCATTGCCAAACAAATGAGGCAAATTCTACAAAGTTCTCATTTAATTCGTAACCGCTTGGCACTAGATGCGAAAATAAACCATAGTCACGATATTAACCACATAAACGAAACTGTACAGGAGGTTTATTCTCTAAGGTGTATTGCCCAAATTTTAGGACCAATTTCAGACACACTGCAAAAAACTTGGAAAGAAACCGAAGTAGAAATGAACTCCGTAACCGACAACCCAGTAATAGACTGGCAAGGCAAGCAATTTTTACACGGCGGAAATTTTCACGGCGAATACATTGCCCAGGGCATGGACAGATTAAAACTGGCCATAACCAAACTTTCTATGCTCTCAGAAAGAAGACTTAATTTTTTTGTAAACCCAAATATTAACAAAAATCTTCCTCCATTTTTAAATTTAGAAAAACCCGGGCTTTCTTTGGCTCTGCAAGGTCTTCAGTTTGTAGCCACCTCTACCGCCGCTCATAACCAAACTCTGGCTTACCCTATGAGTCTTCATTCTATTTCCACCAATGGCGACAACCAAGACGTCGTTAGTATGGGCACAGACGCGGCGCTAATTACGAGCAAAGTAGTGGAAAACGCCTTTATTGTGCTTTCCATAGAATGCGTGGCGCTTGCCCAGGCAGTTGACTACTTAAAAATTCAAAACCATTTGTCGGCCAAAACCAAAAAATTATATACGGAGGTTAGAAAAGTTTTACCCGTAATTTTGGAAGACCGGGAAATAAATGAGGAGTTAAGCAAAGTCACAACTACACTTAAAAACTTTTAGTACTTAATGAAGCCCATTGTTTACAATTCGGCATTAAAGCTTCCAAAAAACACAAAAATAGTAAGCGCTTTTAAAAGCGCCCTAACCGAACTGTTTTATACCCGCAACCCTAAATTTAAAAAGGGACAAAAAAATACCTCCGAACATTTAAATAAATTTTTTAAAAAAAATAAAATCAAACCGGTCTGGTTATATTACCAGAGCTTAAATACTGCAGTCCAAACTTTGCCGGAAAAAGAATTTTTTGAACTAAGAACAGCGCGCAACAAAAATATTATACAAAAAAAGGAACAGTTAGCCTTTAGGGGGCTAAAAATTGGCGTAGCCGGCTTGTCGGTTGGCTCTTCTATAGTCTCTGCGGTGGTTTTAAGCGGCGGATCGAAAAATATTAAAATCGCAGATTTTGACAACCTGGAGTTAACTAATCTCAACAGAATTCAGGCCAATATTTTAAACTTAGGCCAGGACAAGTGCCAAATAGCGGCAGAAAGGGTTTGGACCTTAGACCCCTACGCCAATTTAGAACTTTACAGCAAAGGCTTAGACGAGCAAAATTTAGAAAAATTTTTGTTAAAGCCAAAACTCAGCGTGTTTATAGACGAAATGGACAGCATTCATTTAAAAATATTAGCCAGACAAATTTGCAAAAAACACAAAATTCCGGTGCTAATGGCCACAGACAACGGCGACGGAATAATTTTGGACGTTGAACGGTTTGACCAAGATCCTAAATTAAAAATATTTCAAGGGCGCTTGGAAAACATAGACCTTTCGGACCTTAAAAACTTACCCTTTCCAAAGTGGCTGGAGCTGGCCAATAAAATTGTAGGTATTAATTTGCTATCAAACAGAATGAAAGAAAGCATTAGCCAAATAGGAAAAAAAATTACTTCTGTGCCCCAATTGGGAACCAGTGCCACGGTTGCCGGTTCAGTTATTTCGCTTGCTTTAAGAAAAATAGCAACCAAACAAAAATTAAACTCCGGACGATACACTTACGACTTAGAACAAGTTTTTTATGCAAAAAGGACTTAAAAATTCTATCAGCTTGGCAAACGAAACCGCGCGCGACAGCCTTGCTTACAAAAGCTTTTTAAAAAAACACAAAATAAATTTGCCAATTTCAACCCAAGAAGATTTTTTAAAGCTGCCCATAACCGATAAAAAAACCTACATTCAAAAAAATAGGCTTGCGCATTTAACTGTTTCAGGCAATTTACCCTCGGTTATTTATGCCAGTTCCGGCTCCTCCGGAAAACCTACCTTTTGGGCAAAAGGTCTTTCTCAGGAAAAAATAGGCGCGCAAATACATGAAGATATTTTTTCTAAAATTTTTCATTTTAAAAAAGCTGAACCAACCTTAGTAATAATTTGTTTTTCAATGGGAGTTTGGGTGGCCGGCGGCTTTACCCTGGCCTCGTGTAAAGAACTCTCCAGACAAGGATACAATATTTCCTGTATAACCCCGGGTATTGAAAAAACTGACATTTTTTTCGCGTTCGAGCATTTGGCAAAAGAATTCAAAAATGTGGTTTTAGCGGGGTATCCGCCGTTTGTAATGGACATAATTCTTGAATGCCGTAAAAAAAATATTGATTTGCCCAAAAATTTAAAAATTTTGACGGCAGGAGACAAATTCTCCGAAGGCTTTAGAACAAAACTTGCGGAATTCGCGGAAATAAAAAACTACGCCGGTATAATAAGCCTGTATGGTTCCGCCGACGTGGGACCAATGGGCTTTGAAACTCCCCTCTCAATTTTTTTAAGAAGAGAAGCGGAAAAAAATTCTGCTTTAAGGCAAATGCTATTTGAAAATTCTCCGGAATTACCAGCATTTTTGCAATTTGACCCTGAAAAAATATACTTTGAGTCCGTAAACGGCGAATTGATTTTAACCGCTGACGCAGGAATTCCCCTAGTGCGGTATAATATACATGACCAGGGAAAAATTTTTGATTTTGAAAAAATTAAAACAATTTTAAAAGATTTAAAGCTTACCGAAAACGCCAAGCAGCACGGGCTTAACGAATGGCAACTTCCATTTGTTGTAAAAACCGGCCGGACCGATGTTGCTGTAAATTTTTACGCTCTTAATATTTTACCCGAACAAATTAACGCTTCGCTTAAAGAAAAACAAATTTCCAAATATTTAAACGGCAATTACTTTGCTTACCATAAAATGGTAAAAAACCACGCCCAAGAGGAGCTCGGCCTGATTCTAGAAACCAAAACCAAAACAAGGCCGCAAAAAAGCTTGGTAAAAAAAGCGCAAGCTTCTATAGTAAAAACCCTTTCTTCCTTAAGCCTGGAATTTAGAAAGCTCCACCAAACTATTGGAAAAAGAGCGCTGCCAAAAATAAAGTTCATACAACCGGGTAATTTAGCAAAGTATTCAAAACTCCAGCATATGGGACTTTTAAACATTCAGGGCAAAAAACCAAAAATAGTACTATAAGATGAAAGAAGTTATAAAACAAATACTAACGACTGCTGCATATGCGCCTTCCGGAGACAACTCCCAACCGTGGCGTTTCGAAGTGCATAATTCGAATATTAAACAATTTAATATACCCGGAAAGGATAACCCGACTTTTAATTTAAAGGAGCGCGGCTCTTTCATTGCCCACGGAGCGGTAATTCAAAATATAGTTTTGCTCTCACAAAATTTTGGTTATGAAGCAAAAGTAAACTTATTCCCGGACAACCAAAATTTAAACCTTGTCGCAGAAATAGATTTAATAGAAAAAAATATTGATGGCGATAAAAATATAAGCGCTATAATAAAAAAGCGGGAAACTAACCGAAATCCGTTTGAAAAACAAGCCCTTAAAACAGAACACAAAAATCAATTCGAGAAAATAGCCAGAACAGAACCCGAAGTCAAATTTTTATTAATAGAAGATAAAAACAAAATTATTCAGATAGCCGAATCTGCAAGCGCAGCAGAAAGAACAATGTTGCAATTTCGTCCTCTACATAAAGATTTTTTTGATTTAATTAGGTGGAATAAAGCTGAAGAATCAGAAAAAAAATACGGGATGCTTATCGATACATTAGAATTACAGCCGCCACAAAAAATAATTTTTCGCTGGTTTTCCAACTGGGACTTGTCCGGAATTCTAAGAAAAATTAATCTTCCAAAAATCATTGCTAAAGAAAATTCAAAAATTTACTCATCGGGACCGGCAATTGGGGCTTTGGTAATCCCAGACGACTCACCTAAAAACTACATAAAAACCGGTATGTTACTCCAAAAAATTTGGCTGAAGGCCACGGAATTAGGTATTAGCATTCAGCCAATTGCCGGGGTTTTATATTTAGCCAGACGCTTAAACGACTCTGGAATGCCCGGACTCTCTACTGAACTTACTAATTTAATAAATATGTCCTCAAAGAAAATCTACGATTGCTTTAACATTACGAATGGGATAATTAGTATGCTCTTTAGGCTTGGCTTTTCAAAACCAGCCTCAGCAAGATCAGCGAAATTTGAACCTGAAATAAAAGAGATTTAAACTCAAATGAATATACTTTCAAATTTAGACTTACTTTCAGTCGGAATTACCATTGCCGCTATCGCGCTGCTTGGCTTTGTGGTTTATTTTAACAATCCAAAAAGCGCAACCAATAAAACTTTTTTGTGGTTTTGTATTTTAACCATCGCTTGGGGCACATTTAATTTTTTAAGCTATCAAATAACCACACCGGAGGTTGCATTTTGGCTTCTTCGCCTTAGTATTTTTACAGCGGTATGGCACACATTGTTAATTTTTCAACTTTTGTATATATTCCCGGATGATGAGTTTAAACCACCAAAATGGTACTCAAATATACTATTTCCAGTAGCCTTAGCTTCTGCTCTAATAAATTTAACATCTCTTACGTTTGAGTCGATTTCAGAAATCTCTCCCGAAGGGAGAATAATTAAAATAGCAAACGGTCCAGGTATCGCGCTTTTCAGCATGGTTGTTTTTGGCTTTGTTATTGGAGGAATCTCTTTATTCATTAAAAAAATTAAAAATAAACAAAAAATCCGTCCAGAGCAAGCAAGACCTGTTCTTCTAGGAATTGTCTCTACCTTCCTATTAATCTTGCTCTTTAATTTTATTTTTCCTGCCTTTCTTAATAACACACACTTTATTAATTTTGGCGCAATTTTTATTTTTCCATTTATTTTAGGGTCTGCTTATTCAATTATTAAGCACAAGTTGTTAAATATAAAAGTAATTTCTACCCAAATTTT
Organism: uncultured Candidatus Saccharibacteria bacterium; assembly: GCA_964483665.1. Classification (GTDB taxonomy): domain Bacteria; phylum Patescibacteriota; class Doudnabacteria; order UBA920; family UBA920; genus JAEUSF01. The sequence continues at coordinate 123,562 of CAZACP010000002.1, read as the reverse complement.
GACTTTTGTTTTAGCAATAGTCGTTTTACTCGACGTCATTACCTCTGAAAATATAACTATACTACTTTTCAGATCCGCGATTTTTGTTTTAGTTATTTGCATAGGAATACTACTTATAAAAAGTGTTATGAGGGAAGTAAAACAGCGCGAGCAATTGGAAATTTTAACTAAAGAACTCGAAGACGCTAATGAAAAATTAAAAGCGTTAGACATTGCCAGAAGCGAGTTTATTACCATTGCCAGCCATCAACTACGCACACCTCCGGCAACCATAAAATGGTATTTAAGCTCTGTACTGGCCGGCGACTTTGGCAAGCTTTCAGACGAACAAAAAACAGTACTTGAGAAAGCCAATAGGACAAACAATGCCCAAATTTCGCTAATTGACGACATGCTTAATGTTTCCAGAATTGAGCGCGGAAAAATGGAATTTTTATTTGAAAAGGTTGACCTCATGCCTTTAGCCCAGTTTGCTTATGAACAACTAATTCCGGCCGCAACTGAAAAAGGTTTAAAGTTAATTTTTGAAAAATTACAAAACCCACTACCCAGCTTAATGGCTGACAAAGAAAAAATTAGGCAGGTTATGAACAACTTAATAGACAATGCCATTAAATACACCAAAACCGGCTCCATAACAGTAAAAATATGGCGAGAAGCCGAGGAGATTAAATTTGCGGTAACAGACACCGGCAAAGGCATAAATCCGTCAGAGGCAAATTCACTGTTTGAAAAATTCTCCCGCGGCAAAGAGTCAGTTAAGCAAAGCGCGGGCCTCGGCTTAGGACTCTATGTGGCAAAAATTGTAATTGAGCAACATAGAGGCAAAATTTGGGCAGAAAGCAAAGGGGAAGGCTTAGGCAGCAGTTTTATTTTTTCTATTCCCATTAACAACAACCTTTCCGAAACCACACTCTTAGACCTTACTCGAAAGTAGATTAACTTAAAAATCCTTTTACCGCTCGAGTAAAAGGATTTTTATAATTAAAAACTAATTTTTTGAACCCATACTTCCCATTATTTCGTGTTCAAAATGGTTTAAAAACTGCTCAGGGTCAGGCGTACTGCCAAACATAATGTGCTCTACGCTGTTTCTCTGCCCCCTGTCTTTATTGCTGCCAACACCTTTTAATTGAAACCATTCTTTCCAGGCTTCGCTAAAATTTTTATAACCTTCGCTGCCTTCCGCCCCATACTTTTCGTAAATATAAGCATACTTAGTTAAGTCGCAAATATCTATAAATTTGCTTTTTTCCTCTAAAGACAAAAACCCGTTTTTGATTAAAGCTTCTTTTAATTTTTGGGTTTCCGGTTTAACATATACCGCCTGACAAATTTTTCTGGAGTCATCTACCCATTCTTTTTCAAATCCTGCTAAATCAAAGGTGTTTTCCATAGTAAATAAGCTATAAAGCTATTTAAAATCTAGGCTTCTTCAGCTATTTTAATTTTTAATTTCTCTGCAATTTTTTTCCAGCGTTTTTCGTCTTCATTCTTTAAATAACGAAGTAAACGCCTGCGGTTGCCAACCATTTTTAAAAGTCCTCTACGGGAATGGTTGTCTTTTTTATGAACTTTTAAATGTTCGGACACCTGGGCAATTTCTTCTGTCAAAATCGCTATTTGGACTTCCGGACTGCCGGTGTCGTCCTTATGAGTGCGATATTTTTTTATAATTTCTTGCTTTTGCTTTGGATTCAGCATTTATTGTTCGCCTAGGGCAAATATATACCCAAAGCGCCTTTCTACACGTAATAAGTAGCGAAAACAATTAAATAAAATTAAGTAAAATTTGAGAATTAAATAAAATTTTCATGCAGTTGCAGTCAATTTAATTTAATTTTACTTAATTTTTGAATTTTAATTAATGCTTTTCCGACTTATTCGTGGATTAATTAATATAGACAAATTATACCAAAATATTGGCTATTTACGCAAGTATTCAATAAAACTCTTAAACGCGTTATTTTTTGTAAGCTCTTCATAGCTTTTAAGTCCCGGAAACCGGTTCACTTCAAGCACATACAATTTCCCTTTTTTTTCTAAAACATCAACCTTGCATAGCTCCCTGCCAAGGACTTTAGAAGCTTTTTGAGCAACATTTTTTAAATCTTTTACGGTTTCTATATTAACGAAGCTATGTTTTTCAAACTCTATCCTGCCAAATTGTTTGTTAAATTCAAACCTTAAAACCACAGGCAAAGCTTTATAGCCCACCACCACGACTTTATACTCATACTCCGCTTCAATATATTCCTGCAACATCCACTCATTTTTAGGGTGCAGGGCAAAAGTTTTTTTTAAATCTTTTTCACTTTTAATTAAAAAAGTTCCTCTAGCTTTCATTCCAAATACCCATTTTAGAATATAAGGTTTAGGATGTAAGATGTAAGATTTTTTTGCACCCAAAATAGTTTGTGGTATCGAAACACCCGCCTTTTTAAGTGTTAAGTAATCTTTCCATTTACCTTCGCCTAAATGGCCGTTTGTAATGTTTGCATCAACAACTTTTTTGCCGGCCTTTTTAAACTTTTTTGCTAAATTAATAACTTGAGGAATATATTTGGGACTACCTTTTAAATATGGATTGCGGATATACAAACATGTGTATTGCTTAATATCTAATTTAAAATTTACCGCAGCCAGTTCCTCGACACTCAAAATTTTAAACCCATAATTCCTAATTTCTAATTCCTGTTTCAATCTTTCAGCCGCAAAAAAATTTCTTGGGGATATTATCAAAATCATTTTATTAAATTCCTTTAATTTTGCTCAATTATGCCATTTTTATTCATTTTTGTCATTTATTTTATAATGTCGCATAACGTGATATAATAATTCTATAAAGAGCGTTGTCGTAATATATTCTGTGGGTATTGTGGATAAGTACTATGTCGCATAACGTTAGTAAGTAGTAGGTAGCGTTTTGCCAAACAATTTGGCTACCTACTACTTACTACCGACTACCTACTAAAAAACCATGGAAACAAAAGAAAAAAACTCTAAATCCCCTATTACTGAGCTAGAAAAATACGTTCAGGAATTTTTGGAATACTGCGAAATCGGAAAAAACCAAAGTAGTCACACAATTGAGGCTTACACGAGGTATTTAAAAAAATTCTCCGACTTTGCCGCGGGTATGAATGTTTTAAAGCCTAAGGACATTACCTTAAACTTAATAAACAAGTTCAGGCTTTATTTAAATAGGCTTAGCGATGATTCAGGCAGGCAGCTAAAACTAATAAGCCAGAACTACCATTTAATAGCTTTAAGAGCATTTTTAAAATACTTAATGAAGAACGATATAGAAACACTCCCCCCTGAAAAAATCGAATTGCCCAAAAATCCTCAAAGGCAGGTGGAATTTTTAGAAACCGACGAATTAAAAAGGCTTTTTGAGGCAATAAAGCAGGAAAAAGACGAACTATTAAGACTCAGAGATGACGCGATACTAAAAACTCTGTTTTCTACAGGTCTCCGCGTTTCAGAACTCGCCTCTTTAAAACGAGAAGGTTTAAATTTAGACAGGCATGAATTTACTGTACGCGGCAAAGGGGCAAAACTAAGACTGGTTTTTCTTTCAGAAGATGCGGCACAGGCAATTAAAATCTATTTAAAAAAACGAACCGACAACAACAAAGCTTTGTTTGTGGGGCATTCAAAAATTGGGCAACCCTCTCCTTCTCCGTCATCCCGAGTCAAAAGCGAGGGATCTGTTAAAGGAGAAAAAATTACTGCTGAACAAAAAAAGATAGCCAAAGAAATCGAAAGTATGTCGGACGAAGCCAAAAATCGCGCCGGCAATACCGGCCGCAAGGCTTACGGCTTAACTGTCAGGCAAATCCAAAGAATAATTAAAAAATACTGCCTTCTGGCAGGTATTGTAAAAAAAGTTACTCCTCATACCCTAAGGCATTCCTTTGCGACAGATTTATTGCAAAACGGAGCGGACATACGCTCTGTTCAAACCCTGCTTGGCCACGCCAGTATAACCACAACCCAAATTTATACTCATGTAACTAACCAAGGCCTGAGGGATATTCATAAAAAATACCACGGAAAAGGAAATTAATAACGGTAAAATAATAATTCATAATAAAAACCCGCCTTACATCCCTAAGACGGGTTTTTATTCTGTCTGATTATGCATCTTTTTCACAGTTAACAGATTTTAATAATAGTTCGAGATCCTTCTCCGCCTGCTGGCGGATCAGGACGACCCAAAGGTCGATTTACACGTACCACTTGTATTCGCTCATGCTGCGCATTGCGTCTTCCATATCCACCTGATATTCCTTTTGCTCTTCTTTGCTATAAATAGTCATTGGAATCTGGCAGTAAGGGCATATCCCGGCTTTTTCTTTGGAAAAACCGCAAGTATCGCACATAAACATATAGAAATTTTTCATATATTCCACCCCCTTCTTTGTGGTTAAATTTTTAAATTTTTTTTGTCTCCTTTCTTTTATTAATAACGTATCTCTACTTTAGGTGTAACGCTAAAAATAACTTTTGTCAACCCCAATGTGTTTATAAAGCCACTTACTTGTGCGACATAAAATTTTTTTGTGTGGGATAATGCAAAAAAACACATTAACTTGATATATTAAGCTAATTTTGGTATAGTTTATTGGTAATTTATGGTCGCGTAGCTCAGTTGGATAGAGCGCAAGCTTGCGGAGCTTGAGGTCGCAGGTTCGACTCCTGCCGCGATCACCATATTGATAAAAGGATTCCCAAAAATCAGGAGCGCAGTTTCCGTAAGCCATACGGAAACGGGCACGAATTTTTGGGAAAAAGGAGCAGTTGCTGAGAGGTTAAGTTTTTTGTCCTAAGGCAAAAACGAGAGACTATAGCAAGCTGCGACGCGGTTCCGTAGCTCAATGGATAGAGCAGTGCTCTTCTAAGGCATTGATGTTGGTTCGATTCCAACCGGAACCACCATAAGGAATCGTGAAAAGAGAATTACGCATAATGCAAAAACATAATTCCTAATTCTTAACTCATGATTCTTTTTTATGTTAGAACGAGTCCAAAAGTATTTAAGCTCCGCTGGAATAGCCTCTCGGCGCAAAGCCGAGGAGTTTATTAAATCTGGGCAGGTTACCGTAAACGGCAAACAAGTTAAACTTGGCGACAAAGTAGACCCAAAAAAAGACATTGTTAAAGTTTACGGCAAAATAGTTGAACCAGCTGAGAAAAAAATATACTTAGCAATGAACAAGCCAAAAGGAGTTATGGTAAGTAAAAAAGACCCTCGGGGCAGAAAAACGGTTTTCGATTTACTTCCCGAAGAATACAAGACTAAGGTTTGGAATGTTGGGCGCTTAGACTTTGGCACAGAGGGACTTTTAATACTAACCAACGACGGCGAATTAACCCAGGAGTTGTCCCACCCTAAGTACGAACATGAAAAAGAATACGAGGTTACCACTTACGAACAGCCCGAAGAATACCAATTAGAAAAACTCAGGCAAGGGGTAGAAATAGTAACCGGCCTGACTTCCCCGGCAAAAATAAAGTTAAAACACGGCAAAGTTTACACTACAATACACGAAGGTAAAAAACATCAAATAAAAAGGATGTTCGACACTGTAGGTTTGAGCGTTACGGGACTTAAGCGAATTCGCATTAACAAGTTAACACTCCCCCCAAACTTGCCGCCCGGAAACTTTAAACTAGTAAAAAAAGAAGAAATAATTTAAACGACGAAAATGAAAAAAAAATTAAAAAAATGACAAAAATTAGAATACAATCTTATGAAGCATTTTAAATCAAAAGGTTTTCACTTTTCCTGGATAGCATCTATAACTTTGGCAGGCTTGGCGATTTTTCTAATTCACCAAAAATATCCGGATCCAGGGCCTATAAATATCCCGGCTACTAACCACCAACTTTCCCCTACGCCAACAAAAGATAGTTTAACACCGACTCCTACCGAAACAGCCTCTAACCAACTGCCTACTACTTTCCTGCTCAAAGTCCCCTTCTCGCCCCAGGCTCCTACTGCGAACTGGGACGAACTTCACAATGAAGCCTGCGAGGAAACCAGTGTGATTATGGTGGAAAGATACTTCTCCGGCGACACTTCTGCCACTTTAAAACCAGAATTAGTTGAAAGCGAGTTAAATAAAATAACTGAATGGGAAAAACAAACCTTTGGCTACTATTTGGATATAGATTCTGAGGAGACAGCTAAGCTTTTAAGGGAGGTTTACGGGCTTAAAACGCGTTTAGAAAAAAATATGACGGAAGAACACATTAAAGAAGAACTAAAAGCGGGTAATTTAGTTATTTGGTCAGCTAATGGCCGCAAGCTTGGCAACCCGAATTTCCGGCAACCCGGCCCTCCCTATCATATGCTTGTAATTAAAGGCTGGGACAAAAACGGATTTATTACCAACGACCCGGGCACCAGAAAAGGCCGTAACTACCCATACACTTACGAAACTCTTTTTAATGCCGCAGGCGCCTGGAGCCACAACCTTAATGCGGTAGACGAAGGTAATAAAACTGCGCTAGTTGTTTGGAAATAAAAATCTGGACGTCAGGGTTTTCAAACCCCAACGCCCAGCTCGATTCAACTGTTATCATTCTCAGGCTATCCCAATGGGATAGCCTTCGCCGTCTATTTTCTTGGACCAGTCGCCCTCGTTCCACCCGCGGAGTCGCCCATACAAGGCAACGACGAGTGTAATGATCCCAATGATCGCCAAGACGGCCGTAGCAATTGCACCACGAAAGAATCCGGTCTCTTTCATAGCACTATAATACGCAGTGATATACTCGCTCATGTGTTCATCTCCCAACCAAAAAACCAAAACTGATTTTCTAATTGGGAGACAAAATGCTTAATTTCCCCCTCCTTAAATAGGTTCCAACTATTATACCCCATTTTACCCCTTTTGAAAAGCCCGCATTACGGCGGGCTTTAATTATGGTCAATTTTATTTAATTTTGATCAATTTTGGTCAATTGCATATTCCTTCTCCCCTATCTGCTGTCTCCACATAGCATAGTATAAACCCTTTTGGTCCAGTAAATCCTGATGGCGTCCTGTTTCCGCCACCTTACCTTTTTCCAAAACATATATTCTGTCGGCGTGCATAATAGTAGAAAGCCTATGGGCTATTAAAACAGTTATTTGTTTTGAATTTATGGATAGTTGTTTGATTGTAGAAGTAATTTGCTCTTCGGTTAAAGAATCTAAAGCCGAGGTTGCTTCGTCAAAAACCAACAAATTAGGATTTCGCAAAAGCGCGCGGGCAATGGAAAGCCTTTGCTTTTCTCCACCTGAAACTTTTACGCCGCCTTCCCCAATTATGGTATCAAGCCCCTTGTCGGCCCGCTGCATTAAACTGTCGGCAGAAGACTTTTTTAATACTTCCCACAACTGCTCATCTGTCGCATTTTTGTTTGCAAATTTTAAATTATCGCGAATACTGCCGGCAAATAATTGAGTATCCTGCGTAACCAGACCAATCTGTCCTCTTAACTCTTCCAAATTAATTTCATTTACCCCCATATGGTTGTACCTTACTTCGCCTGCCTCGGGCCTGTAAAGACCCACCAGCAGCTTAACCAAAGTAGTTTTCCCGCTGCCCGAAGGACCCACAAAAGCAATGGTCTCGCCTTTTTGCGCGTTAAAACTTACACTGTCCAAAGCCGGCCTGGTTCCGGTTAAATGTTTAAAAGTTGCGTGCTCAAAGGCAATATTTTCGAGCGGTCCGATTTTTTTCGCGTTTTCATTTATTGGTTCTTTTGGGGTGCTTAAAATATTTTTAAAATTCTCTAAGCTAGCCTGAGCTTCCCTGTACGCATTAACAGTATTACCCAATTCCTGGAGCGGGTTAAATAAAAAGAAAGAATAAATCCACAAAGAAAAGAATTCTCCCAAAGTAACCGCTCTGGTAAATACCAAGTACATCATTACAAACAAAACCAAAGTTCTAAGCAAGTTTACCATTGTGCCCTGTATAAAGCTTAAGGTGCGCAGATACTTAACTTTCTCCAGTTCCAGTTTTAATATTTCCCCTGTCGTATGATTTAGCCGTTCTATTTCCGCTCCGGAAAGACCCAAAGATTTGACCAGTTCAATATTTCTTAAACTTTCGGTGGTTGAACCGGCCAAAATGGTTGTTTGCTTAACTATTTTAGCCTGAACGGTTTTAATTTTCTTAGAAAGCAGCGCTGAGGCAAAGCCTAAAATTGGCACAATAGCCAGGTAGACTACGGCTATTATCCAGTTAACCAAAAAGGCGTAAACAATAACAAAAATAAACCCGATTAGAGTAAAAAACAAAACATTCACAAAACTGGCAATGAGTTTTTCCACATCTGTCCTTACGCGCTGCAATTTCTCCAAAGTCTCCCCGCTTCTCTGGTCTTCAAAAACAGAATACGGCAGTTGCAAAGAATGCGCCAGGCCGTCGGTATACATTTTAGCACCTAACTTTTGGGTAACAGTATTTACAAAATAATCCTGAAAATTTTTGGCTATTCTGGAAATAAATGCTGTACCCATAGACAAAAGCAGCAAAACTCCCACGCCGTTAAAAAATTGGGCTCTGGTCAGGCTTTCGAACTTAGTCACGTAATTGTCTAAAATTAGCCTAAATAAATACGGATCAATTAAAGAAAAAACTTGGTTAACCGCGGCTAAGAACAAGGCCAGCGCCACAACTTTCCAAAAAGGCTTTAGGTATTTTAAAAGTATGTTCATAATTTAACCGATTTTAAGAATAAATTTTCCCACAAAGCTGGCTACTACTGCAATTAATATTACCACAGTTGCTGCCCGCAAAAAAAACTTTGAAAAACCCCTAGAGGCATATTTACCCATAATTTCAGAATTTTCAGAAAAACGGATTAGGAAAAAGAATATAACCGGCAAAAGCGCGCCGTTTAAAAAGTCCGCATACAAAGTAAGTCCAAACAAATTAATGCCCGGGAATAAAGCGATTATTAACCCCAAGGCAATTTGTACCGCAAAAAATATATAGAAAACTTTGCCCTTTAAAAAGTTGGCGTTTAAGGTTCTTTCATAACCAAAAAATTCAGTAAATACGTAAGCCGTGGCAAGCGGCACAATAGTCAGGCCTAAAAACGAGGCTGCCAAAAGCCCTGTGGCAAACAGGCTGGTAGCTAAATGCCCGGCAAAAGGTCCTATGGCTTCCGCGGCTTCTTTTGCCCCGGTCACAATTGTGCCGTTTTTAAATAGAGTGTAAGTAACCGCTATGGCTATCATCCAGGAAAAAAAGTTGGTTAAAATCGCGCTTATGTAAATTTCCGCCCGCTCTTGCTTTAAATGCTCCGGCTTAAGCCCTTTGTCTGCCACAAAACTATTCACAAAAAATTGGCCCCAGGCCGTAATAGTCGTACCTAAAACCGCAATTAGAGTAAACCAATATCCAACATTGCTAAATAAAGCCTTGCTGGGTAAAATTAAGCTTTCTTTAAGCGCCTCCCCCCAATTGGGGTGAGCTAACACGGCAGAAACTACATAGGTGCCGTAAAAAAGAATAGTAACTAAAAAAATTCTTTGCAGGCTTTTATAATTTAACAAAATAACCAAAAATACTAAAAGCAAGCAAACAAAAATTAAAGTCGGCTGCCAAGGAAGGCCTAGCAATTGAATAGACGCTTTAAGCCCGCTGACATTTTGCAAAACTACGCCCTGATTTACAAAAAAATACAAAATGAACAGGGCGGTAGAAATACCCGGGCCATAAAGCTCCCGAATTAAATCGCCCAAACCTTTGCCCGTGACTATGGCGATTCTGGCTCCGATTTCTTGCGTAACAGCTAAAAGAATGGTAGTTAAAATCACAAAGTACTGAGAGGCCATGCCGTAAGTTGAAGCGGCCACAGAATAAGTTGCCACTCCCCCGGCGTCGTTGTCTGCCATAGCGGTAATTAGCCCCGGGCCCAAAACAGCAAAAAATAAAAGCAAACGGGCTTTATTTCTTTTAAAGAAATCTAAAATTGCCATAGTATTCTAAGCTTTGGGAAATAGCTGCCTCATTACGTCGTCTATAGTAACAACGCCTAAAAGTTTTTTGTTCTTGTCTACCACAGCGGCAGCATTTAGGTTATACCTGGTCATAAGCTTAATTATTTTTTGCATTTTGTCGTTTGGTCTAAGAGTACCCGCATTAACAGATTTGGACAGTTTAGAAATAGTCTCAGTCGGCGAAGCTAACAGAATTCTGCGCAAAGAAACCACGCCATAAAATTTACCATTTGCGCCGGTTACATAAACATAGACTAAAGACCGCAAAGAGCTCGAAACCTTTGCAATTTCCGCTACCACTTCCGCAATAGTCCACTCGGGTCGTACAGAAACAAAGTCCGGGGTCATAAGGCCTCCCGCGGTATTGTCGCCGTATTCCAAAAGCCCTTGAACTCTTTGTGCTTTGCCAACTCCAAGTTTTGACAAAAGCTTGGCGCCTTCAGGCTCAGAAAAAGTTTTAATTAAATCAACAACTTCGTCGCTGGACATTTGACTTAAAATTTTTCCGGCTTTTTCTGTCCCCAAATATTTAACCAACAAATTTTGCAGATTTGGCTCAACTTCTTCTAACACTTTCGCGGCTGACTTTTCGTCCAAAGAAGCCAAAAGACTGGACCCTTGCTTTAAATCCAGTTCCTCCACAATATTGGCCAAATCCGCCGGATGAAGACGCTTCATTTCTTCCGAAGCTGCCTTAATTTGCAACGGTCCGCCTTCCAGGCTTGCGGCTTGCCGCCAATCTATTAATTTACTTTTAAAAAAATTAGCTACAAAATTATCTGCCAGATTCATACGTCTCAAAAATCCTTTAAAGCTTGAGTCAATGCCCAGCACGCACATTTTGCCTCCGCTAAAACCTATACGCAGGTCATTTACCCTAACAACCCTGGTGCCGGCAATGTCTACAATCTGCCGGTCAAGCACGTCTTTTTTTAAACGCACAAACCGCTTGTTAGGCAAACTGTCAACGGAAATTTTAGAAAAAGAGTTTTTTAAAGAAATTTCAGAGCTGGTAAAATTCTCCACAAATTCATAAGGCACGAATTTAGTACCTTGTCCGTTAGCGCTTATTTCCAAAAATTCCAGGGGGGCAAAATTTTCACTTTTTTCGCTTATTAAAACATCCGTGAGCTTTCCCACGTTTTTGTCCGTACTGTCGGTAACTTTGTTGTTTAAAAGCTGACTTATGTAGGGCATAAATTTAAATTGAATATACAGACAAAAAAACTGCAGAACATATGAGTCTACAGTTTTTTTAGGATTTAAGCAAGCGCTTACCAACCATGGAAAATACAGTCACAATCACGCTGCCAAAAAAAGCCGGCCAAAACCCTGCGGCCTCAAAACCTTTTACAAAGGTAGCCATCTTAAAAAGCAAGGTGTTTATTATTAACAAGAAAAAACCAAAAGTCGTAATGCTTAAAGGAAAGGTTAAAATTTTTAAAGGCAAGCCGACTAATACGTTTAATACCGACAAAACCAAAGCCACCAACAAAGCCGTACCGAATCCTTTAACCGAAATTCCGGGCACTACATTAGCCGCCAGCATAACCCCAAGCGCGTTTATTAATAATCTTAAAATAATATTCATAGCACAATTATACCATCTTGAATGGTTTTTTGCTATTATTAAACTAGAATATATTGAATATTATTTGCCTTTAACCTATGCCCCAAGACCAAGCTGCTTTAAAGAAGGTCAAAATAAGTTTTGTAATTCCGGCCTATAACGAGGAAAAATATTTAGGCGCTTGTCTGGCTTCTGTGACCGAACAAATAAAACAGCATCCCGAAACAGGCTTTGAAATAATAGTAGTTAATAACGCCAGCACCGACAAAACCCGCGAAGTTGCCGAAAAATTTGAAGGGGTAAAAATTGTGGACGAGCCAAAAAAAGGTTTGGTTGCGGCCAGAAACGCGGGCTTTAAAGCCTGTAGTGGCGAACTAATAGCAAATATTGACTCAGATTCAATCCTAACTCCCGGTTGGATAGCCCGGGTGCTAACAGAATTTAAAAATAACAAAAACTTAGCCGCCTATAGCGGACCTTTTATATACTATGACTTGCCGGTAATAGTAGACTTAGGAATTTGGATATATTATTATTTTGGCTTTTTAAGCCATTTGCTTAACCAATATGTATTGCGCGTGGGAGCCCTACTTCAGGGCGGCAATATAGTAATGAGCAGAGAATATTTTAACAAAATCGGCGGCTATAACTTAAAGTTGGTTTTTTGGGGGGAAGACATAGACCTAGCCAGGCGGCTTTCTAAAGTCGGCCGGGTAAAATTTACTTTCGCCCACCCCATGTATTCTTCGGGCAGAAGGCTAAAAAACGACGGGGTGTTTAAAATGATGGTGGTCTACCCAATGAATTATTTTTCCACCACTTTTTTTAAAAAACCCTACCACCAAGAATACAAAGACATACGAAGCGAAAAAGTTTCAGCGGCAGATTTTAAAACCACGGTAAAAAATATGAAAATCGCCGTACGAATTTTTCAGATATTTCTGGCAACGCTCCTGATTTTACTTCTTTATATATTTCCCTAAAAAAATACCCCTGTAACAGGGGTATTTTTTTAGGCTTGGCTGGTAATTTTTGAAAGCTTGCGTCTGGCAATAAAAATTTCAGTTCCGGCAATTGCCAAATAAACAAGCCCGGTATAACAAGTTTGGGTTAAAGATTTGGGGTTTAAAACCATTAACACGCTTCCCGTAGCAACTGTTAAACCAAACAAGGTGTAAGATATCTTAATTTGCAGACCCGAAGTTTTAAATATTGAATAAGTTGATTGTAAAATGCTCGCAGAGGCAATTATTATATGAGTAAGGAGTAACATATTATTTTAAATTTATTAATCTATCTATAGGAATTATAGCACACCAAACTAACAGTACGACCAAAGAAAACAAAAAAACTTTTTTTGACCAAACTTTGTCGTCTGTGCTTTTAAAGCCATCCCAAACTAGCTTAAGCCAATAAAAGCCAACAGCTATCATGACAGTTAAATAGACAAACCCTGTGTATTTATAAAAACTAAGCGCAAAGGCGCTAACTAAGAACGCCAAAGTATATACCAAAGTATATACTTTGGTTTTTTTTACTCCCCCGCTAGCCGGCAAAATGGGCGCTTTTACACTCTTATAATCTTCCAGCCTTCTTATACCAATAGCGTAAAAATGCGGCATTTGCCAAAAAACCAATATTAAAAAAACTATTATTGCCGCGGCATCTAAACTGTTCGTAACCGCTATATACCCCACCACCGGAGGCATCGCGCCCGAGAGCGCGCCAATTAAAGTTGCGTGCACGGTTTTAGTTTTTAAAGGCGTATATAAAAAAACATATATAAGAAAGCCTAGTAAGGCAAAATATAGCGGATAGAGATTAGCGAATAGAGACAAGGATAGAACACCTAATATTAGTAATATTACGGCAAAAATAATTGCGTGAGATGGTTTGATTTTTCCACTAGCCAAGCTGCGGTTCTTAGTCCGCTCCATTTTTGAGTCCATTTCGCGGTCGTAAATATTGTTAAAAACGCAGGCTGAGGCAATTACTAAAGACAACCCAACTAACATAGCTATAAATAGCCTTAAGTCTACCGGCCAGGGACTTGCCAAAAAAAATCCGGCAATGCCGGAAAGACCATTGCCATAAATTATCCCAGGTTTTGTTATTTTATAATAATTCTTTAGCATTTTTTAATGCATATTCATATCGCCTTCAATTTTAAAATTTTCTGAATGTATATTTATCCCCTCTTTGTCCAACAGATAATTATTCATTTCACTGGGGGTCATATTGTAGTTTAAATGGTTCATTATCCAAATGGACCCCGCCACTAACAGTAAAACAATAAAAGCTGTAGAAAACAAAGCGGCCAGATTCCAAGACGAATCAGACCCTTTGCCTAAATGCAGGAAAAAAACTAGTTGCACAACCAGCTGAACTATGGCTAAAATTCCAAAAAGCATGCGCAAAAACTCATGACTATAAGAGGCATGCTCAGAATTTAAGTGCTGAAAGCCAAAATAAAAACTAAGCAAAGTTAAAGCTATGGAAATAAGAAAACCTATTAAGTAAGATTTTAATGAAGGCATAAAGTTAATTCGTCATTGCGAGTGCGGCCGAAGCAATCTTATATTAAGTTGAGATTGCTTCGTCGTCGGATGCGCTCCTCCTCGCAATGACAAAGATAAAAAATTACATAACTCCAAATAAATAGACAATGGTAAAAATAAATATCCAAACAATGTCTAAAAAGTGCCAAAAAAGACTCAGGCGCGAAAGCTTGCTTACTATTGCCGAAGTGAGTCCTTTTTTATAAACCATTACTAAATTAATAAACATCCAAACAACGCCGGCTAGAATATGCAGCCCGTGCATACCGATTAACGAAAAGAATGCGGACAAAAACGCGCTTTTTTGAGGACCATGGCCTTCTAAAATTAAATGCCTAAATTCATAAACTTCCATAGTTAAAAAAGCTGCCCCCAGTAAAGCTGTAACCAAAAACCAGCCTAAGACTTGTTTTTTTTGCCCGCTATAAACGCCAAGCATACCAAGGCCACAGGTAAAACTGCTGGTAAGCAAAATTAACGTTTCAATTAAAACAAACCTAAGGCTAAACAGCTCGCTGCCCCCCGGCCCGCCATAAGTGTTATTCCTCAAAGCCACATAAGAAGCAAAGAGCGCGGCGAACATAATTAAGTCAGTCATTAAATAAACCCAAAAACCGAGGAGGGTTTTATTGTTAATTTCCTCAGTATGCTGATTATTTGAATTTGCAAGCTGTGTTTCTGACATAAATTTTAATTAACCTAATTCACCTAATTATTCTATTTTCTAAACAAATCCCAATTCCAAAATTCGCAGTTTAGTCATTTTATATGATGACATTATTTAGGGTACTTAGATCAATTAGAATTATTAGAATAATTCCGTGTTTCCATTCTCTCCACTTCCGCGGCGGAGATTACATATTCTGTTTCTTCATCTAACGACCTTATTGTAACTAAAACAATACAGCCAATAACTCCGACTACAGCCAGCCACCAAATATGCCAAACCATGGCAAAGCCAATTAAAAAAACAAAACCTGAAATATAAATTCCCATGCCGGTGTTTTTAGGCATATGAATATCTTCGTAATACGGTCTGGTGTCATCCCGGCCAAGTGCGGCCGAGAGCCGGGATCCAGAACCAAGCTCTGACTGGATCCCGGATAGTCTTTCGGATGCACTCAAGACTTCCGGGATGACAGATTTTTTCATTTCCCACCACGCATCTGTCCCGGTCACCGTAGGTATTACCGCAAAATTATATGAAGGCGGCGGAGACTTAGTCGCCCATTCCAAGGTATGCCCGTTCCATGGATCGCCAGTTTGGTCCAAATTATTTTTACGGTTTTTTATGCTAACTATAATTTGCAATACCTGTAAACCGGCTCCAACGCAAATAATAATAAACCCAAAACCCGCTACCATAAACAACCCTTGCCAGCCTAAAGAGGGGTCATAGTGGTCAAGCCGCCTGGTTGCGCCCATAAGGCCCAATATATAGAGCGGAATAAAAGAAACCGCAAACCCGATCAGCCAAGCCCAAAACGCGTACTTGCCAAGCCTTTCGTTTAATTTAAAACCCGTAACCTTTGGCCACCAGTAAGTAATGGCCGCAAATATCCCGAACAGCGCGCCGCCTATAACCATAGTATGAAAATGCGCGACTAAAAATAGGCTGTTATGAACTTGAAAATCTATTCCCGGCATGCCAAGCAGTACCCCGGCCATGCCGCCAATGGTAAAAGTAAAAACAAAACCCAAAAACCAAAGCATAACGGAATTTAAAATAATTTTTCCCTTAAACATCGTAGCTATCCAATTTATAACCTGAACACCGGTTGGGATTGCAATAATGCCGGTCATAATGCCAAAAAATGCATTAACATTTGCGCCCGCGCCCATTGTAAAAAAATGATGCAGCCAAACCAAAACCGACAAAAGTGTAATCCAAATAGCAGCCCAAACCGCGGTTTTGTAAGAGTAAAGCTTTTTTTGGCTAAAAACAGAAACGATTTCCGAATAAACTCCGAAAGCCGGGATCATTAATATGTAGACTTCCGGGTGCCCCCACGACCAAATCAAGTTTACATACAGCATTGGGTTGCCGCCAAAGTCAGAGGTAAAAAAATGCATGCCAAAAGTTCTGTCTAAAGTAAGCAGTATTAAAGCCATGGTTAAAATGGGAAAAGTTGAAACCACCAAGACCATGCTGCAAAGCGAAGTCCAGACAAACATTGGCATGCGCATTAATGTCATACCCGGGGCGCGCATTTTTAAAATGGTAACCAACAAATTTATACCCCCTAGCAAAGTACCAAGCCCGGACACCTGAAGGCTCCATATCCAATAGTCTACTCCCACGCCCGGGCTGTAGGCTAAACCGGAAAGCGGAGGTATGGCCAGCCAGCCGGTGGCCGCAAACTCCCCTCCAAGTACAAAAAACAAATTTATTAAAATCGCGCCCGCTACGTACAGCCAAAAACTTAAGGTGTTAATTAACGGAAACGCCACATCGCGCGCGCCAATCTGAAGAGGCAAAATAAAATTCATAAGCCCGAACAAAAAACCCATAGTCACAAAAAATATCATTATCGCTCCGTGGGCGGTAAAAATTTGCTGAAAGTGGTCAGCGTTTAAATATCCGGTTCCCAAAGTCGGAAACAAAGCCTGCTGAAGCCATATCATGCCCGCGTCAAGCGCTCCCCTTACCAGCATTAACGACGCGACAATTATGTACATAATGCCGATTTTCTTTGGGTCAGTAGAAGTAAGCCACTCGGTCCAAAGCCATTTCCAGCGTTTGGTGTAACTTAAAAAAGCAGCCACGGCAAGCCCGCCTAAAATTAAGCTGGCGGTCCCGCCAATGGTAAACCATTCGTGGGGAAGAGCATTTAACGTTAATTTTCCAAATAAAAATGACATATACGTTTAAACTCGAAGCACTAAATCCGAAATTCGAAAAATATAAACAACAAATTTTAAATATTTAAACTTCTTTACTTTTGGAATTTCGATATTCGAATTTAGTATTTTATTCTATTGGTTTCATATACTTCATTACTATAGTATCATACAAACCTTCCTCGGCTGTAGAGTAAACAGCAGGCTGATTATTTTCACTCGGTTTTAAAAGCTCGCTATATGTAGCACTGTTAAGTTCGGCCGATGATGCCTTTATATTTTTCACCCAATTTTCAAACTCTTCCTTAGTTACCGACTTAGCCTTAAACCTCATACCCGCGAAGCCAAAACCGCTTATGTCCGCGGCCGAACCCTTAAACTCCCCTGTTTGATTAGCCATTAAATTCAATTTTGTGGACATGCCGGCCATAGCGTACATTTGCCCGCCTAATTGCGGAATCCAAAAAGAGTTCATGGGAGCGTCGTCTGCGGTTAGTTCAAACACGACCGGGGTATTTTCCGGAAACTCTATAAAATTCACTGTGGCAATTTTTTCTTTAGGATAAATAAAAAGCCATTTCCAACGCAAGGCCACAACCTGAATAGTAACTGGCTCGTTAACCGAAGCTATTGGCCTATACGGGTCAAGCTCGTGCGTGCTTTTCCAGTTAATTATAGAAATTATAAAAATAATAAAAGCCGGACCAACCCACAACAAGAATTCCTTTTTTAAACTCCCGGCAGCTGCCTCAGATTGAGTAGTATTTTTTCCGGCTCTAAATTTCCAAACAGTGTAAATAAGCAAGGCAAAAACCGGAATTACTATGCATAACATTATTAAGGTTACGGTAACTAACAAAGAAAGCTGCTTTTGCGCAATTACGCCTTTTGGAGTAAGCAGGTCAAAATTGCCAAAGTTGAATTCCGGCCTAAAAACAAAATACGCGGCTACTGCCAAAAGCGCTAAATCTAAAAGCAAAAAAAGGAGTAAAGCTGTTTTATTTTTCTTTTCCATATTCGCTAATATAAGTATAACATGCTCCTTAAACCTATAAAACTTTGGTATAAATATGGTTATGTTATATAATAGTTTATATTCTAAGCTTATAAATTTCTTTATTATATGCCAAAAAATCCCCTGTCCTTTTTATATGAAATGTTCGGAGAAAGTGAGGAGCACAAAAAAAGAATTATTAGGACAATAAAAGCCAAAGCGGACGCCAAAAGAACTCTTACTGAAAAAATTGCCGACTTTATGACCACTGGGTTTGGAAGTATGGCATTTTTAAGTCTTAACTCCCTGTTTTTCCTGTTTTGGATTTTGGTTAATACCAATAATATTCCGGGTCTTCCGCCCTTTGACCCTTTCCCCTTTAGCCTGCTTACTACTATAGTTTCCCTTGAGGCCATAATTTTAGCTATTTTTGTGCTTATTTCCCAAAACCGAAATATGAAGGTAGACGATCTGAGGGAAGAAATTCATTTGCAAATAAACTTAATTGCGGAAAAAGAAATTACTAAAATTATGCAAATGGTTACACTGCTCCTTGAAAAGCAAGGCATAGACATAACCCAAGACCCGGAACTTAGAAGGCTTTTAAAACCCATCAGCCCGGACGAACTGGAAAAGAAGCTGGAGAAAGAAATTTTGTAGAAAGTTTTTAACATAATAATATTGACCAAAATTCAGTAAAATGCTATAATTTTTTTACCTGACACAGCAGGTAAATTGTAACTCTTCACTTTCTGTGGGAGAGTTTTTATTTTATATTTCAATAAATAAGGTTTATTGGTAGAGCACCGCATTAATCCACAGTACCGTGCTTTACCATTACGTACTTCTTTGATAAAGTTAGTACATGCCTTATGTAAAATGTAAAATTTGCACAAAAGAACTTTATGTAAAACCCAGCCATAAAAAAATGGGTTACGGTAAGTTTTGCTCTGTTGAATGCAGACACCTTGCCCAACGTAAAGGCAAATACGTATTGTGCGAGAGCTGCGGCAAGGAAGTATGGAAAATGCCTAAGGCAATTAACCACTCCAAAAGCAAAAAGTTTTTTTGCACAAAATCATGCCAGGCTTTATGGAGAAATAAATTCTATTCCGGATCATTGCATCATAATTGGAAAGGCGGCGAATACATTTACCATAAAATAATGAAGTCCAATAATATACCACCTATTTGCAAGCATTGTGGAATTATAGACAAAAGGGTCTTAATAATTCACCATATTGACCAAAATAGAAGAAATAATGTTATTGAGAATTTAATGTGGTTATGCAGAAATTGCCATTACATAGTCCATAATGGAAAAACAGTTTAGATATGGTGCCCGTAGTTCAATGGTAGAACGCCACTCTGTGGCAGTGGTCACGAGGGTCCGATTCCCTTCGGGCACCCCAAAGAAAAAATCATCAAAAATTTGATGGTTTTTTCTTTTGCAGGCAAAGTGATATAATTTAAGAACTTATTAAATTTAATAATTTGTGCTTTCATTAGAAATAAATGACTACTAAAATTCAGTTTGACGAAGAAGAGTTAAAAAAGCGCCTTAGCCCTGAGCAGTATGAAATACTGCGCAACAAAGGAACAGAGCGGCCTTTTTCCAGTCCCCTTTTAGAAATTCACGACAAAAATATGGATTTTAATTGCGCTGTTTGCGGCAATATTTTATTTAAGGGTGATGCTAAATTTGACTCAGGTACAGGCTGGCCTAGTTTTGACCAGGCACTCCCTGGAGCAGTGGAATTTAAAGAAGACAATGACCACGGCATGAGCAGAACCGAAGTTACTTGCGCAAAATGCGGCTCACACTTAGGCCACGTATTTGACGACGGCCCGAGCGAAATCACCGATTCGACAGGCTCACGGTCTTCGACTGGAAAAAGATTCTGTATAAACGGCGCGTGTTTAATGACAAAAAAATAAATCATTTTAAAACCCCCTTGGAAATTCCAAGGGGGTTTTACTTTAGACGACTCCGTATCCGGTTTTTTTTATTGTTTCAATAATTTTATCCGGGCTGATTTTCCCTGAATCGAACTTTACTTCCGTAACTTGTTTGGCATAATTAGTCCGCGACTCCTCTACTCCGTCTAAATCTTCCAAATCCATATCTATAGTCATTGCACAGGACGTGCAGTGCATACCGTCTATTTTAAATGTTTGAGTGGTGATCATAATTGTATAGATGTCGCTTTGCGACTCAATAATTTTACATTTTGATTTTAAAATTTTGAATTTGGTGTAATTAATTCACATTAATTACTCCTCTATACATCCCCATCCCGCACATAAAAGCTATTTGACCGGACTTGTCGGGAGCTGTAAAAGTAAGCTCGGCAGATTCATTGGGAGCGACTAATTTTTCAATTCCTAATTTTGGAATGACGAACTGCTGGCTGCATGAATATGCATCTTTATTAATTAATTTGAGAGTAACTTTAGACCCTCTTTTTACGTTTATTTCTTTGGGAGAATATCCTTTATTTTCAATATATATAGTGGCTTCCTCAACTGTACTTTGCGTATTTTTATTATTACAGTATGCTACAGAACAAAAAGCTCCCTTAGCAATCCCCCCAAAAGTCCAATTTGTCTTGCCTGTTAGAGCAATAGCGTTGTTTAAATTAAATAATGCTAAAACTATTATAGACAACGCTGCTATGCGTAAAAATTTTTTATGCAAAGCTTCGCCTAATTTAGTAGCCAAATAACCTAAAACAAAAAACAGCGGGCTGGTTCCCAAAACAAAAACAAATAAAATTAATGCGCCTAAAATAGGCTGTCCGCTGGCAATGGCTAAGAGCATCATTGCCTGAGTTGTGCCGCAGGGCAAAAATACAGTAAAAGCTCCCAAAAGCCCAGGAGCGAAAATATCGCGCGACTTGGTTATGCTTTTCACCCTCCGGGTAATAAACCTTGGCGGCTGGATTATAAAGTAGCGAAAAATAGGATGTACGTTTAAAATGGCCAAGGCCGTGCCTACCATAAATATAGCAACAAAAAATTGCAGAATTACCTGGACGGTAAACGACAACTTAAACAAAGACCCAAACCAGCCAAGTAAAAAACCTAAAATAGTATAAGCTACCAACTTAGCAATTAAAAACGCCAAAATTGGCATAGCCGCGCCTTTTGTGCTTTTGTCTTTCTGTAATTCCTTTTCTTCTTCCCTTTGCGCAATGGTTGAGGCAAGCAGTCCGCCTTGCACGGCCAAACAAGTTAGACCTCCTGTTAATAGCCCGGTTATAAAAATTGTGTATAAAGATGTATCTTGCATAAGTTCGCTATATACTATTACTTTACCATATAAATATTATTACAAATCTTTGCGTTTTAGCCTAAGCGAATTACTGACAACCATAACCGAGCTAAACGCCATGGCAAGTCCGGCAAATGCGGGGTTTAAAAGCCAGCCAAAGAGCGGGTAAAACAAACCTGCGGCCAAAGGTATGCCAATAATATTATACCCAAAAGCCCAAAATAAATTCTGCTTAATGGTAGACATTGTAGTTTTGGCTAATTTTATTGACTCCGCAATTTTAGCAACATCACCTTTTAATAAAGTCACATCTGCTGTTTCTATAGCCACATCTATTCCGCTACCCATAGCAATGCCTACATTGGCCTGCGCTAAAGCCGGAGCGTCGTTAATTCCGTCGCCGGCCATTGCCACAACCCTGCCTTGTTTTTGCAACTCAATTACTTTTTGAAGCTTTTGCTCCGGCATAACTTCGGCAATTACATTGTCTATACCTAAGCTTTTGCCTATAAATTCAGCGGTTTGCTTGTTGTCGCCGCTTAGCATAATTACCTTAATTCTCAAAGCGTGAAGGCTTTTTATGCTTTCACTTGCATTTTGCTTAGCCTTGTCTGCTATTGCTAAAATTGCTAAAACTTCTGTTTGGGACATTAAAAGCACAGGGGTCTTTCCTTGTTTTGTGTAAATATTAATTTTTTCTGTTTGAATTTTTATGTTTAATTCTTCCGAAAGCTTGGGACTTCCGACAAAATATACCTCGTTGCTTATTTTGCCTTTAACTCCCCTACCTTCTAAGTTTTCAAACTCCTTTACTTCCAAAAACTCTATATTGTCTTCCTTGGCTTTACTAACAATTGCTTCTGCTAAAGGATGCTCGGATTTCTTTTCTAGACTTGCTGTTATTTGAAGCGCACTTAATACATCATACTTACTACTTAATACTTCTATACCTGTAACACTCGGCTTGCCTTCAGTTAGTGTTCCTGTCTTGTCTACCACCAAAGTATTAACTCTGGCCAAAAGCTGCAAGCTTTCCGCATTCTTTATTAAAATCCCTAACAAAGCCCCTCTACCCACTCCGGCAATTACGGCAGTCGGCGTGGCCAGCCCCAAAGCGCACGGACATGCAATAACCAAAACACTAACAAAGCATAAAATACCTAAAGACAACGCTTGGTCAAAAGGTAAATAAAATCTGCCCACAATCAGCCATAAAAACAAAGACACCGTTGCAATTACTAAAACCACCGGCACAAAGACCGAGGAAATTTTGTCTGCCAGCTGCTCTATAGGGGCCTTGCTGCCCTGCGCGCTTTCCACCATTTTAATAATATGCGAAAGCAAAGTTTCGCTACCGACTTTTTCCGCCCTAAATTTTATATTTCCCTGTTTGTTAATGGTTCCCCCTACAACCCTTTCTCCAACACTTTTACTAACCGGCATAGACTCGCCGCTAACCATAGATTCATCTACCGATGTTTTTCCTTCTAGAATTGTACCGTCAACCGGAACCTTGCCGCCCGGCTTTACTACTATTACATCTCCGGCTTCCACTGCCTCAATGTTTTTTTCTATTTCCCTGCCATCCACAATTACAATTGCGGTTTTGGCTTGTAAATTTAAAAGTTTTTCAATAGCCTCACCGGTTTTTAATTTTGAACGCATTTCTAAATATTTGCCCCAAACAATAAAACCAATAACTACTATAGTCACGTCAAAAAATACCAAATCCGGTAAATTCAATTTCTGTTTTATTACCGGAAACAAGGTTAAAAGGGCGCTATAAACAAAAGCTATCAAAGTTCCTAGGCCTACAAGTGTGTCCATATTGGCGGCGCCGTGTTTTAAAAACCTCCACACGCCTTCTAAAAATTGTTTACCCGCCCAAAACAAAACCGGCGTGGCTAAAACTAACAAACTAGTATTGTATAAATCCATTGGTAAAAAAAACTTCGGCAAAACTGTAAAAAAACTCCCGGCTATTTCCCAAAGCATTAAAGCAAAAACTAAAATGGCTAAGGGCAGCACAAACTGTACTTTTTGTTTTTGCTCGTTAAGTTCCTGAAGTTTTTCCTCTTTGGTCTGATTAAGTCCCAAATGAGCGCTATGATCTATACCTGTCATAACAGTGCCGTCCGGCATAACATGCCCTTTGTGCTCATTTGGCATTCTAAAACTGTAGCCTAATGGTTCTATTTTTTTAGACATAGTTTCGGGCGAAATCTTACTTTCGTCAAAACTAATTTTTGCCGTTTCTGTGGCATAGTTAACTTCGCACGCCTCTACTCCCTCTTGCTTCTGCAAAGTACGCTTAATAATCGCCCCACAACTAGCACAGTGCATGCCCTTAATATTGAATTGTTTGTTTTGTAATGACATAAAATAAAATTAATAAGTGCAACGTTCCCTTACATCTTACATCTTACATCTTACATCTTACATCTTACATCTTACATCTTACA
>CAZACP010000002.1:0-99751 GCA_964483665.1 uncultured Candidatus Saccharibacteria bacterium | reverse complement strand
CTTACATCTTACATCTTACATCTTACATCTTACATCTTACATCTTACATCTTACATCTTACATCTCTCCCCCTACTTATTCGCCAGTCTATAAACCTTTAAAAGTTCCTTAACAGCCTTTTTGCTCTGGCCGTGCATAAATTGGTGCGCCACATGCTCGGTTAAATGGTTTTCTAAAAGTCCTGCGTTAAAACTCTCAAGCGAGTTTTCCACAGCCAAACTCTGCGTTAATACGTCCACACAGTATTTGTTTATTTCCACCATTTTCTTTAAGCCTCTAACCTGCCCTTCTATGCGGTTTAAGTGGTTTATTAGCTTTTTTTTATACTCTTGTTGCATAATTTATTTGCAATTAAAAATTTGCAATTTAAAATTTGATATTTCTATCATATACCCCCCTGGGGTATTTGTCAAGACCAAAAAATACCGCCGGCTGCGTCGCGCTAGCCGGCGGAACATCTCCCGCATAGAAACCAAATCATTTGCGGAAAACAAAGACATACTGAGCATCCGGCCCCATGCTCAGATAAGCTTTGCCCCAACAAACGGACTTGCACATGGTCAACCAAAGGCAAGGGTAATGAACGGCCTCTTGAGAGGCTCTCATAAAGACGAACTTGTACCGACGCAATGCATGTCCTGCATATCCGCTCAGAGAGACTGCCTTAGCATCGGTATCGGCAACTGGGCTCAGACCCCTAGAGAGCCCTTCCTTTAGAGCCTCTTCAAAACTTGGGGCGTGGGTGTCATGCACCAAGTAGACCAAACCATCAAACCCAAACAAGGCGTACTGCTGCCACATAATCACTCCTTTTCGAACGTATTTTTTATAAAATACACCTTATTGCCACAAAAAACAAGGGCTGGTAAAATAGGTGTACTTGTCCCGTTAGAAATTCTCAAGATGAAACTACATGGATGAGAAGCTATAGATACTAACTTTTTAAATTTTATGATGACAAATATTTCTAATGGGATGAACTCCCCTATTATCGCACTCGGCCAACAACCCAACGGCTTTTTTCCAAAGCGGTTTTTTTACGCTAAGCTACAAAGCGCGCGGAATTTACAAAACGAAATCGGAGGGAAA
The DNA here is from genome assembly GCA_964483665.1 of uncultured Candidatus Saccharibacteria bacterium. GTDB lineage: Bacteria > Patescibacteriota > Doudnabacteria > UBA920 > UBA920 > JAEUSF01. The sequence goes on along the minus strand of CAZACP010000002.1, from coordinate 98,662 downwards.
ATTGTTTTTTTTTACCACGACAGCGATGCTGACTATCGCGAAACCATAACGGTAATGCGTGATAAAAATACTAACCAAGAAGTTCGCTTGAATTTTACTCAAGAAAACAAAATTCAAAAAAACTTCTCACCTCTTTATTTAAAACGAATTCCCGTAAATTGGAAAAGTGATATACTAAAGCAGCTGCCTAGATTCCTGCCCCCTCACCCTACCCTCTCCCTCAAGGGGAGAGGGATTAAGGGAGAGGGTGAAAAAAATCTTATTGATATATTTAAAAATACCAACGCTAACAATGCCGCAGACTTTTGCCTAGAAATGTATAAAAAATTAGGGCTGCTTGATGGTATAGAAGTTGTAAGGTCATCAGATAAATCTTTTAGAGAAAAGGCTGATGATTTACAAAATGAGTTTTACGCCGACGTGCCTTATGAAAACGAAACAGTCCGCGCCAAAATTCTTGCCAAACCCCTCTCTCCCCATGCCTGGGGAGATGTCCCGAGTGCATCCGAGGGACAGAGAGGTCGAACCAATGAAAACCACTATACCGCCCAACTCCACCACGGCGGCGGAAAAACTACCGAGTTTGAAATCTCAAGTGAAATTAAAAAAGAACAGAAAACTCCCGGCCGCGACAACCGCTTTAAATGGATGAATAGCGTAATTAACGCAACCCATTACATAACCGGCAACTCAGAATACGATTATTTAAAGAGAGATAATTTCCAGGAAGTTGAATTTATAAAACGAGATCAGATTGAAGATCAAGAATTGGCCTGGCTTCCTTAATTTACGGATTACAGATCTGTACAGATATACAGATGTGCTACTAATCCGTATATCCGTATTTATCAGTAATCTTTAACCACTATGAAAATTTTATGCATTGGCGCTCACCCGGACGACGTTGAGTTCGGACTTGGAGGCTTAATAATTAAAGAAGCAAAAAAAGGGACGCAAATAAAAATTGTCGTCTGTTCTTTAGGCGAAGCAGGATCAAACGGCACGCCGGAAGAAAGAAAACTAGAGGCAGTAGAAGCCGCTAAAATTTCCGGCGTCACCGATATAGACTTTTTAGAAATGGGTGGCGATTGCCATATACAAAACACTCCGGAAAATTCAATAACAATTGCAAAAATAATTCGTGAGTTTAAACCAGACATTGTGCTTGCCCCGGAACTGCAAATAAACCAGCACCCTGATCATTACGTAGTATCGCGCTTAACTCACGCAGCCTGCCGCATTGCCCGCTATGGCGGAATTGCTGAAATTAAAGACTTAAGCACTCACAAAGTTGGTGCTTTATATTTTTATCCTTCTCGCGCTGAATGGGGACAAAAACCCGATATAATAATAGACGTAAGCAAAGAATACGACACTTGGGTCAAAGCTATGCAAGCACATAAAACCCAAATGAAAACCAAGTCCTACGTAAACTTAGTTACTACCAAATCCGCAGCCTGGGGCGCCAGCATAGGCGTAGAACACGCCATTGGCCTTTGGATTAATGATCCGGTTAGAATAGACACGTTGAGTGACTTAAACCTATCTTCGCGCAATTACTAATTTAAATGAATAAAATCTTAAATCCTAAATCTTCAATCTTAAATCTAAAGATTGGTATTGTCTGCTACCCTTCTGTCGGCGGCAGCGGAATTGTTGCCACTAATTTGGGCCTTGAACTTTCTAAATTAGGCCACGAGGTTCATTTTATTTCCTATGAACCGCCTTTTAGATTAATGGGAAAACATAAAAATATTTTTTTTCACAAAGTCCATATAAACGAATACAGCTTGTTCAAGTACCCGGACTATACCCTACCTTTGGCTGTGGAAATAGAAAAAGTGCAAAAAAAATTTGAGTTAGATATTTTACATGTTCATTATGCTTTCCCGCACGCGGCCGCAGCATTACTGGCCAGGCGAATTATGCGCAGCAACAATATTCCGCTGCCAAAAATAGTCACCACTCTTCACGGAACCGACATTACCCTGCTAGCTAAAGACCCAAACCTCTTTGAAGCCATAAAATATTCTATTGAACGCAGCCATGGTGTGACAACGGTTTCCCAAAGTTTAAAAGAAGAAACAATAAAAGTATTAAAAACCGACAAACCTATAGAAGTTATATATAACTTCTATTCTCCCCCAACTCCCACTAAGTCGCGCGCCGCAATGCGCAAAGGATTAAAAATTAAGGACAGCGATATTCTAGTCATCCATCTTTCAAATCTTCGCCCGGTAAAAAGAATTCCAGATCTGCTAAAAATAGTGGCACAGATCAAAAACGAGCCAAAATTTAAACTACTTATTTTGTCTGGCGCAGATTTTTCTCCCTACAAACCACTTGTTAAAAAACTCGGAATACAAAATAAAATAATAGTTAAGGAAAAAGTTAAAGACATAGAAAACTATTTAAACGCAGCCGACATTGGAATTTTTACTTCTGAAACGGAAAGTTTTGGTATGGGCGCTTTAGAAGCTATGAGTTACGGCAGTCCTGTTTTGGCCACAAACAGCGGAGGTACGCCCGAGGTAATAGTGCACAACAAAACCGGCCTGCTCTGCAAAGTTGGCGACGTAAAAGGCTTTGTTAAAAATTTAAAACTGCTTATAGCGAATAGCGATTTAAGAAAACAAATGGGTGAAAATGCCAAAAAAGCCGCAAATGAAAAATTCTGCAGCTCAAAAATAGTTCCAAAGTACATGGACTATTATAAAAAAATCCTCTCACAAAAAAGCAGCCCTTAACGGCTGCTTTTAAATTCTGATTTAATTTTATTTACCTTTTTGTGAGAGAAAGTCTTTTAGTTCAGTGTTTAGTTCTAACTTTGCATCCTTACCAAAAATTTCCCTCAATTCTTTTTTATTACCAAATTTACTTTGTAAGTTTTCATAGGCCTGGGGGTACAAAAATTTTATTACCCCCCAATTATTTGGGCTTGGGTCATAATCTTCTTGCCCCTCTCCTACTTTTGCTTTAAGCAATGATTCTGAAATAAGAAAAAAATAAAAGTCTCTAACATTATCTGGCAAGCTTAATGAGCTGGCTCCCGACACACTTACGCCTCCTAACTCGCCTTCCGCTACCTGTAAAACACGTTCAGGTGTTTTTTCTATCAAAACAAAAAGCAGCGACCGGCACATTTCATATTTCGCAAACAACTCAAAGTCTGAAAAAATCTCTTCGGTATTCCCTTTTCCTATTAGTCCACTTAAAAAAATATATAGAAATTCTTCTCTTTCATTTTTTTCAGGAAAAATATTTGTTGACCACTCTTCAAGATTCCCCATCGCTAACTGAAAAATTTCTTGAGGGTTTTCTCTTGCTTTATTTTTAAGTTTTTCGTTTAATATATCCTTCAATATTTCGGAAGCGGGATGAGTTGTTTTTGCTTTTAAAATATTTAAATATGCGCCTATTAATTCTTCTGTTTTATTTTGAGACAATAATTCTTTATTCAAAGTCGCCAAAATAATTTGTGGATAAATTTTTTCAAAATTTTTTAAAATATTATCATCATGCAAAGCTTGTAAAGGGTATTCTTTGGCAGCTCTTATAATCAAACTTTCAAATTTGACTGGCAAAGCGCTGGAAACATTCTCTAAGTTCGAAAAAAAATAATTGGGTAAATCTTTCAAATATTTTTCACCGCATTCTACCAAAAAATCATCCGCCCCTGGAAATTTACTATACTCATCAAAACGAGCAACTGCCTCACTTAAAAAAAAACTTTCTGAATACTGGCCTTTATTTTTCTGTTCAGACAGGCGTTTTAATTTTATTTTAAAGTCATCTAAGCTAGAGGGATTAATTTTTTCTATTCCTATCTTGGTTGAGCTATCTCTTATACTTTCAGAATTAACTTGGGATTGCTTGCTTTCTTCAAAAACTTCTTGACCCATTGCATCTTCGGCAGCTACCATGCCGCCCAAAATAACCCCTGTTCTTAAAATTTCCTTAAATTTTCTCATAAAATTAAAGCTAAATACTTTTCCTGATTATAGCACAAAAAACAGACTAAAACTAACTTTTAAATTCCACCAACTTCCCGGCTTTTATTTCTATTGCATCTGCCTTGCGAAGGTTTTTAACCTGTGCTGATGATAGTATTGAGTAGTGCTTTATTTTATCTAACTTTTCCGGTATTTCAAATAAATTTTCTTCACTCGTTCTCCAACTATATTTTTCTCCCCTCTCCCTCTGGGAGAGGGGTTGGGGGTGAGGGTGCTTATCAAACCAGCTTAAATCAAAAATTCTTGAGTATTCCCTTAAAGTTTTTTTGCCGCTGTCTGTAAAATATTCATGAAAATACGACAAGGCCAGTTCGCGTATAGTTTTATAAATTGGTTCGCGATATCTAAGCACTGCGTGGTTAGTTTTAGAAATTGCCCCATAGCAGCCAAACTGCTGAAACACCGCAACCACGTGGTCATAATCGCTATCTATAGAACGCAAATCCATTACCCACGGCTTTTGACCATGATATTCCAAAGCCGCGGCCGCAAACATAGCGCCTTCCATACAATGCGCTTTTTTATGTTTTATAACCATCCTTGGTGAATAAACCGTCTCCCCCTTTTTTTCAAAGTTGATGGTAAGTGAATTCAAAAAATCCTGAATTTTCTTAGACGAATTCAGTTTTTTGAAAATTTTTTCTTCTTCTGTATTATAAATTTTGCTCAATTCTGATCAATTATGGTCAATTTTGTCATTGACCTTGTGTCCCCCGAACTGCTTTCTTAAAAGTGCGACAATTTTGTTGGAAAACTTTTTTTGATTTTTAGGGTCTTTAGATTCCTTACGCACATTTACCGAATCTTCTATTACTCTCGCGTCAACGCCAAGTTCCTTGGCGGTTTCTACTGTCCACTCCCCCTCGCCCAGCATATTTATTTCGCCTTTGGTTTTTTCCAAATCTTCCTGTTCAAAAATATTGCGGGTTAAATCTATAAGCCAGCTTCGTATAACCGTGCCTTCCTGGTAAATTTTAGTAACTTGAAGTAAGTCTAAATCCATTTTACTTTCCTTCATAATCCCGTAACCCTCGCCTATAGCTTCCATCATGCCGTACTCTATGCCGTTATGAACCATTTTTACAAAATGTCCGGCGCCGCTAGGGCCCACCAGTCCGTAATTTTCGCCGGATGATAATGCTTTAAGTATAGGTTCAATATGTTTATAATTTTGTATTGATCCGCCCGCCATAAGCGCAAAACCGTTTTTATAGCCCCAAACCCCTCCGCTTACGCCTACGTCAAAAAAATGCACGTCCATTTCTTTTAGTTTTTGCGCGCGCTCAATGCTTTTTTTATAATGACTGTTGCCGCCGTCTATAACTATATCGCCCTTCTTTAAAACCCCGCCCAAAAGTTCTTTGTTAAATATAAAATCTTCCACGGTTTCGGAAGGCAGCATTAACCAAAAAATTCTTGGCTCGTGTTTAAACGCATTGGCTAAATCGTCAATACTTGAAAACACACCCCTTTTCTCTTTCCTCTCTTCTCTTTTCTCTAATAAAAACTTTTCAAACTCCTGCCTTGGTCCCTCTGACCTGTTCCAGGCTAAAACCGAAAAACCATTATCGGACAGCCTTTTGGCAATTTGCATGCCCATTTTTCCCAGTCCAAACACCGCTATTTGCATCGTTTTATTATAAATATTTATATAGTAAATTATATCACGCTCTTAGCAAATAAATAACTAACAATAGCAAGCTTCCCCACCAGCCGAGGTCTGAAACTATTAAACTTACTATAATTCTATTCTGCCATTCTTTGGGTAAGAGTTCGGCCTGCCTGCCCTCTTTTTCCCGCTTTAATAAAAACGGGCTGACAGAAAAACTCAAAAAAATGCCGTTTAAAATAAGCACTATAGCAACCGCGCCTAAAATACTTGGGGTGCCGCAATAGTCCTGGCGGAAAAATATTAGACCACCAAGTATTGCTAAAAACATACCTAGCCAAATCAATGGCTTGGTAACTTTATGCGCGCGCGTAGTGGCTTCAGTCCAGTAGCCTGACTTTCTTCCCAAAAACCCGTGAATGTCTATAACCGTAACCGCGCCAAGACCCACAATAAACCCGGAAAGCAATAAAAATAATCCTAAAATATCCAAAGTCATTGTTTACTCCTTCATTAATTTTGAATAATGCTGTTTAAATTTTTGCAGCTTTGGGTTAATTATTACCTGGCAGTAAGGCTTGTCTTTGTTTCTTTCGTAATAGTTACGGTGGTAGTCTTCGGCTTCAAAAAATTTATCTAAAGGCTTAAGTTCGGTAACGATTGGCGATGAATATACACTCTCCGAGGTTAGCTGGCCAATAAATTTTTCTGCTTCGGTTTTCTGATCATCGCTGGCGTAAAAAATCACGCTTCGGTATTGTTCCCCCACGTCATTCCCCTGCCTGTTTAAAGTGGTCGGATCGTGAGTGAAAAAAAACACTTCCAGCAAAACTTTGTATTCTATTTGCGTCGGGTCATACTCGATTTTTATAACTTCCGCATGCCCGGTATTGCCGTTACAAACTTCCTCGTAGCTGGGGTTTGGTTTGGTGACTCCGCTGTAGCCCGGCTTTACGCTAATTACTCCCTTTAGCTTTTGAAATATTGCCTCCGTGCACCAGAAACACCCGTTACCGAACACGGCTATATTATTATTTGAATTTTGATTATTCATAATTTATTTATTTAACTTTTTCATTGCCCTGTCATGAATTTTGCTAAACAAAAGTAAAGCTAAAATTCCACCAATTAACGCGTACCACATATCTGACTGCGTATCCCAAACATAGCCTTGCGTGCCTAAAAAGTCGGTAGCCGCATCACCCATTATTAGCGCGCCCGCCCATTCAATAAGTTCATACAAAGCGCTTATGGCAAGCACCACGCAAATAATTACAAAGTTAAGCCACTTGCCCGGCTTTAAAGGCGAGGTTCTAATAAAAATTTCCCTGGCCACCAGGCTTGGGAAAAAACCTTGGGCCAAATGTCCAACTTTGTCGTAGTTGTTGCGCGCAAAAAGCCCAATGTCTTTAAACCAATTAAATAAAGGTACCTCGGCGTAAGTATAATGCCCGCCCACCATTAAAATTATGGCGTGAAGCGCAATACACCCGTACAAAAGCGTACTTAACCTAAAGCGGTCATAAGTAAAATATAAAATAAAAAAACCTATTACCGCGGGCGCTACTTCCATAGACCAGGTTAAATAGTCTTTTGGCCCAATTGCCGACCAAATAAAAACTAACGTAGCCAGGCCTAAAAATATTTTGTGTTTTGTAGTCTCTTTCATTTTAAAATAATATTTCTTAATTCTTTTCTTAAAATTTTAAACTTAGGAATAGTTCGGCCGACCAATTCCCAAAACCCACGGCTGTGATTCATTTCTTTTAAATGACATAGCTCGTGGACTATTAAATAGTCCAGCTGGTCCTCGGGCAAATGGACAATTTTATAATTAAAATTTAAATTCCCTTTTCTGCTGCAGCTGCCCCAACGGGTTTTTTGGTTTTTAACGCTTACCCTATTGTAACTAAAATTATAAAATTGGTTCCAGTATTTAAGTTTTTCTTTAGCTAAATTTAGTGCTTGTAATTTTAGTTTACGATATTCTACAGCCGATGTTTTTATTCTCGGTAAATTTTGAAACCGGCTAACATACTTAAGCTTTTGTAAAATCCAATTTGTTTTTTCTCTTATAAATTTTTCAAACCGGCTTTCTTCCATTCCCCAGGGTACGGTTACCACCACGCCGGCATCGCAAGAAACCGAAATCCTCATAAGCCTGGCTTTTTTGCTGCGTTTTAATTTATAAGTTAGAACTTGGTTGTTCATTTACCAATTTGGAAATAAATATTACTGCCGTTTGGGCCTTCAGTTGTGGCCTTAAAGACGCCCTGGCCGGCTGTGGGCGTTACTGTTGTAACGCTTAAATTTACAGTTTCTTTTTCATTTTCAAAATTCGTATAAAGCGCGCAATGCCCGTCGGATGTATACACATAACCGTAATTTGTTTTGTTTTCAGTACCGGTTTTTGGGTCTTTAGGCAGCATAGAGCTATATTGCGCGAGCTGTGGGTATTTAACGGTAAGTTCAGGAACCAAATCTGCTAAATCGTAATCCCCAGCACCGCTGTTTGGCGCATAACAACTGGAAGAAAACAAAAGTCTGCCCATTTGCGCCAAAGAACTTTTTCTTTTTACGTCTCTGGCTTTTACTCTGGCATTTAAAGTAGCGACAACAAGAACCGAGGAAAGCAGTCCTATAATTCCAATAGTAATAACCAGCTCAATAAGAGTAAACCCTTTTTGTTTTATTTTTTCCAATTGTATTTTTCCATACTTATTTTAAAATCTCTACTTATTTTTACGCCATCACGTTTCAAAAAATCCCTTTGCAGCTCCTTTGTCGCTGTTAAATTTCCCTTAATTGATATAACGCCCTTGCTATTTACAACTCTCCACCAGGGAACTTCCAAATTTGCAATATCAATTATCTTTAATATCTGCCCAACCTGCCTGGCCGCTCTTGGCTGCCCTGCCATTGCCGCAATTCGCCCGTAACTTGCAACTTTGCCTTTGGGAATTTTTTTTACAAGCAAAATAACGGCTTCTTTAAAAGTCATAGAATATTTTTAACCCTGCCCACTTGCCCGTCCTGTAGCCTTACCTTTATGCCGTGCGGATGAAAGCCCGAGTTGGTTAAAATTTCTTCCACAAACCCGCGGGTAAGCGCTCCGCTCCCTTGGTCTTGTTTTAAAACAATCTCCACTTCGGCCCCTATTTTTATATCATCGCGATGTTGAGAATTCATGACATAACTATAGCATTATAACTATATATTTGACAAAAATATGCAGTTGTGCTATAATTATATAAACAAGTGGCTTATTGTCCACGCCCCCGATTTTCGGGGTTTTATAATGCTTATTATGACACCACAAATTCCCACCAGCTTTGACGGACTAAATATTGCTCCAAAACTATTGGAGATTTTAGACAAGCTTAAATTTACCACTCCCACGCCCATTCAGGCGCAGTCTATACCGACCGCTCTGGAAGGCAAAGACATTATGGGTATTGCTCAAACCGGCACAGGCAAAACTCTGGCTTTTGGTTTGCCGATGATCCAGCGCCTGGCTCAAAGCGGCGGCAAAGGCTTGGTACTGTTGCCAACTCGCGAACTGGCCGTTCAAGTAGATGAATCTTTAAACAAAGTCGGCCGCTTTTTAGGCCTTAAAACCGCTATTTTAATTGGCGGCGAAAACATAGGCAAACAGGTAAGGATGCTTAAAAATAACCCGCACATAATAATTGCCACCCCGGGCCGTTTAATAGACCATCTTGAACAAAAAACCATACGGCTAGATGCCGTAAAAGTGTTGGTTTTAGACGAAGCCGACAGAATGTTAGATATGGGTTTTGCTCCGCAGATTAAAAAAATCCTTGCCACAGTGCCAAAGGTTCGCCAAACTATGCTCTTTTCCGCAACCATGCCGCACGAAATTGTAGACATTGCCAAAACCTATATGCAGCTTCCCGTAAGAGTGGAAGTAGCGCCGGCCGGCACAGCCACGGAAAACGTAACCCAGGAACTTTACGTAGTGCAAAAGCAAAACAAGCTTGCGCTTTTAGAAAATATACTTAAGGAATATAGAGGCAGCGTTTTGGTCTTTAGCCGAACTAAATTTGGCGCAAAAAAAATTGCCGCTACTGTCAGAAAAATGGGCCATAATTCGGCCGAGATCCATTCTAACCGCTCGCTTAACCAGCGCCTGGAAGCTTTGCAAGGTTTTAAAATCGGCAAATATCGCGTTTTAGTAGCTACCGACATTGCAGCCAGAGGCATAGACGTAACCGGCATAGAACTGGTTATAAATTTTGATTTGCCGGAAAACGCCGAAGACTACGTGCACAGAATTGGCCGAACCGGCAGAGCCAGCCACAAAGGCCACGCCATTTCTTTTGCCACGCCTGACCAAAAGTTTGACGTAAGAACAATAGAAAGGCTTATAAAAAAGCAGTTGCCGCTGGCAGCTTTGCCTGACCTGCCCCCCACCAGAGCTTTTGACGCTCCTATAAGAGAAGACAATTTTCAAAGACCCAGGGGCAGAAATAATTTTCACCGTTCTCCCCGCCATCCTTTTAAGAATTTTAACAATAAGCACGGACAACAAAAAAATCATCAGCACGATGATTTTACAAAAAGCCAGGAACGCGGCGAAAGTGGCAAAGGCTACTTTATTCAAAAACCTCCCCGCCCCGGTAAATTCGGCAACCACCGTTCCCCAAAAAGATACCGCTAATTAAAATATTCCAACATTCTGCAGAATGTTGGAATATTTATTTTGTCCAAATTTTTCTTACTATTGGCAATGAAAGCGTAGATACAACATACCCAATAACCGGCACAAAGCTTTTAAGCCACGCTTTGGGCTCTTGTATTATAAACAGCCACCAAAAAGCGAATATATAAGTTACGACGGAAATAAAAAATCTCCGCGCAAAGCTTATTTCCCAAGCTTTATCGTTTTCCACTTTTTCGTTACGCTCCTTAATTTCTAAAATTTCTTGCTCAATATTCATTTATATACAGACTAACGCGGATATTTACGGATTAGCACAGACCAAAATTACGACCTTTATTCCATAAGTCCGTGATTATCTGTTTCTTTATCGGTGTTCATCGGTTTTTTTTAGCTCCAAACACATAAACAATGGAAACTCTTTGCGTGCTTTGTCTTCCGCTAATTTACGCGAGCCTTTGTCGCTTTGTTTGGGCGAAATCCACTCTTCCAAGTTTTTTACCGCAAGATTATGTTTTGCAAAAGCTTTAAAATAAACCTGCAAAGGGCGGTGAAAAGAATAAGTTAATTGTGATTTTTTCCGGCCCGGGTGCATATCCATCGCCTTACTGCCTTCGCTTAAATACGCATCGACTCGACGATATTGTATATTAGATTGTTCATCAAACTCCCACGAGGTTTTACCCGGTATGCGGAAAGCCGGGTGGTTTAAAACTACTAAGCATCTGCCGTTCGGCTTTAAAACCCGGGCTATTTCGCTAAGCGCATTTTGAAAATTTTTTATGTTTTGCAAGGCAAGGACAATAGTCGCGACATCAAATTTTCCAGTTTCTATGTTATTCATTTTCTCGGCATTGCCCACTAAATATGTGCCTTTAGGGTCTTGCTGTTTGGCAATTTTAACTAATTCCGCTCCAATATCCAAACCCGTAACTTTAGCGCCTACTTTAGAAAACTCTCGCGCAAAAAACCCGCTGCCGCAGGCAACATCAAGTATATTTTCTCCCTTGCTAATGTTTAGTATCCTAAGTAGATTCGGCTTAATAACAGTGTTCTGATAACTGCTGTCATCTGAAACCGTTTTTTCATACCACTTAGCAACCCCACCCCACGATGTGTTTTTGTTCTTCATATCTTATATCTTACATCCTATATCTTATATTTACTTGGTCCTCCAAGTTTTCGCGTCTTTCTCTATAAACTTCTCCGCTTCTTTTGGCCCGTTGCTGCCGGGTTTATAAACGTACAAAGGCAATTTTTTAAAACTTGGGCTCTCGCAAATGCTGTCCACGTATTTCCAAGCTGCCTCTATTTCGTCACTGCGAATAAACAAACGCTGATCGCCTTCCATAAAATCCAAAAGCAAGCGCTCGTAAGCCGAAGGAATTTCTCCCTTAAACGCCTGCTTGTAGCCAAACTCTAAATCGCCCTGGTGCAGCTTAACGCCAAAGCCCGGAATTTTGTTGTTAATTTGCAAATGCACTGACTCGTTAGGCTGAATGGTAAAAGTTAAAACATTTTCCGCGCAGCCCTCAAACAAACAGCGAATAGGCTCTCTAAAATGTATGGAAATTTGGGTAAGTTTTTTGGAAAGCCTTTTGCCGGTGCGCAAATAAAACGGCACGCCTGCCCACCTTGGCAGGTTCACATAAGTCTTTAAGGCAAAATAGGTTTCTGTCTCGCTCGAACCTTTTATGTCTTTGGCATAACCTTTATACTGCCCTTTTACCACCCGGGCAGACATTTTCGCACTTTCAAAGGGCTCAAGGGCTTTTAAAACCGAAAGTTTCTGGTCCCGGATTAAATCGGCCGTCATATTGTAAGGCTCGTCCATGGCAATTAAGGCAAGCATTTGCAGAATGTGATTTTGCAAAAAATCTTTTACCGCGCCGGTTTGGTCATAGTATTCCGCCCGTCCGCGAATTCCGTCTTTCTCCAAAACAGAAATTTCCACATGGTCAATAAACCGGTTATTCCACAACGGCTCAAAAAGGCTGTTAGCAAACCTGACAACCATTAAATTCTGTACGGTTTCCTTGCCCGCGTAATGGTCAATTCTGTAAATTTGTTCTTCCTTAAAATATTTCAAAAGCAGCTGGTTTAAAGCCTGGGCAGACTTTAAGTTAAAACCAAACGGCTTTTCTACCAAAACTCTTGACTGGCGCTTGTGTATAGCACAAGCCATAAGCAGGCCCTGCGACTTAAGTATATGGGCCAAATCGGCAAATTGCTGGGGTTTGGTAGCAAAATAAAAAAGCCGGTTATAGCAGGCGTGCTTTGGTTTTTCTTGGTCTGCCAAAATTGCCGAAAGGGCTTTAAAGCTTTCCGGATTTTCAAAGTCACCCTGAAAGTAGACCAGGTGCTTTAAAAAACTTTTTTTTGCCGAAGGCGAAAGTTTTTTTACAACGCCTGATTTTTTAACTATAAAATCTAAAAAAGTCTTATTAGTCAGCTCCCTTCTGCCCACGCACACCAGCTTAAACGTTTTGGGCAAAAGTTTTTGCTTGTCCATACGCAAAAGCGCCGGCAACAAATAGTCGGCAGAAAGGTCTCCGGTAGCCCCAAAAATAGTCAGTATGGTGGGAGGCAAATTTTCGGGCAAGTTTAAGGAACTAAATTTCTTCATAACTTATAACTATAATAACACAAAAAATAAAAAAAGGCTTTTAACAAAAGCCTTTTTAAAATATATTTCGACTAAGGCGCTTTTAAATTCTTTCTATAAATGTCTAAAAGCGCAACAAACACCGACATAAGTATGGGGCCAAATAAAAAACCCAAAAAACCAAACAGCTGGATGCCGCCTAAGACTGAAAGCAAAACCAACAACGGGTGTAAATTTATTTTCTCTCCCACCAGCCTTGGACCGACTATGTTGTCTATGGCGCCTACTGCCACCGCTCCCCAAATGGCCATGCCTATGCCGGCTCCAGTATGCCCGGTAAAAAACAAATACAAAATAGCCGGAATTAAAGAAATAGAAGTTCCGACCGTGGGCACCAAAGCCGTAAGCACGGTAAAAGCGCCCCATAAAACGGGCTGAGGTACGCCAAAAATAACAAACCCCACGCTCGCAACCGTTCCCTGAATTAAGGCGATTAAAAACGAACCCTTAAGCACTCCGCCGACCGCGGTTTCCAGTTTAGTCATTAACACCGAGTCGTACGCTTCAGACAAAGGCGAAAGCTCTTTAACCAAATCCTTTAATTTTTTTCCGTCTCTTAAAAAGAAAAATAGAATAAAGATAAGTAAAAATAAAGACAGGAAAAAACTGGCCAAATTAGAAAGCAGGCCCGAGACTAAGTTAAAAGCACTGCCGGTAAAGCGGGAAACTATGGCGTTAATATCGTTATTTAAACTTTGCAAAATATTTTGTACTTGCTGGGGCAAGCGGGCTATAAAATCGGCCTGATTAAACACCAACTCGCCAAAGCGAAACTTGTTATAAACGTCTACAATTTCGTTAAACAGCAATTGGCCTATAAACCACAAAGGCAAAATCGCCACTAAAATAATTATTAGTATTGTTAAAACCGAAGCCAGATTTGGGCTAGCCATTCCCCTATTTATTCTTTCGTATAAAGGGTGAAAAATAACCGCGAAAATTCCTGCCAAAGCCAAAATCTGCCAAAGCGGAAAAAGCATCATTAAAACCACTATAGAAGTTATGCTAAGTAACAGAAAAAAACCTATAAGTTGACGGTTTTGTTTTAAAGTTTTCATACGACTGATTATAAATATATTATATCAGATAATTGACTTTTTATGAAATTTTTGGTATTATTAGCAGGTTGAATTAATAAAAACACACCTACACAGATTAATAAAAACAGATTTACACGGAAATAAAGTTACAACGATTGTACTAAATCCGTGTCCTTCCGTAAAAATCAGTGTTAATCAGTATAAATATGACCAGAGACAACTTAAGAAACATAGCCATTATAGCTCACGTCGACCATGGAAAAACTACGCTGGTAGACGCAATGCTTAAAGCCACTCACACTGTAAAAGACGAACAGGCCGATTTAGTTATGGACAGTATGGATTTAGAAAGAGAGCGCGGCATAACCATAAAAGCTAAAAACGCTTCTATGATGTATGGGGACACCAAAATAAATATAGTAGACACTCCCGGTCACGCGGATTTTGGCGGAGAAGTAGAACGCACCCTAAAAATGGCGGACGGCGTTTTGCTTTTGGTAGACGCCAAAGAAGGCCCTATGCCTCAAACCAAGTTTGTGCTAAAAAAAGCTTTGGCTTTAGGCCACCGAGCGATTGTGGTTATAAACAAGGTAGACAAACCCGGCGCCAACATAGACGAAGCTTTAAACAAAACTTTTGACTTGTTTGTAAAGTTAAACGCCACACATTTGCAGCTCGACTTCCCTATTATTTACGCTTCCGGCATAAGGGGGCTTGCCAGCGAATCCGCCGAAGAACTGCTTTTAAAAGTCAGCGACGAATCCACCCCGCCGGACTTAACCGCGCTTTTTGAAGCCATAGTCAAACACATTCCGGCTCCCACGGTCTTTGACGGCCAAAATTTTGCTATGCAGGTTTTTGCCTTAATGTCCGACAATTACAAAGGCAAAATGGGCATAGGCAAAATTGTTTCCGGCAAAGTTAAAAAAGCGGAAAATGTTTTACACGCCAAACAAAGCGGAGAAAAAGAAACCGGCAGAGTGACCGCGCTTTCTATGTACCAGGGCTTAAAGCAAATAGACGTAGAAACAGCGGAAGCCGGCGACATTGTTGCCATAGCCGGTTTTGACGACATTCATATTGGCGACGTTTTAACCGACCCTCAAAATCCGGTTGCCTTGCCGCCTGTGGAAATAGAACCGCCGACCATAAAAATGACTTTTGGCGTTAACACTTCCCCTTTTGCCGGCCGGGAAGGAAAATTTGTCACTTCCAGAAATTTGCGCGAACGGCTTTACAAGGAACTGGAAACCAACGTGGCTTTAAAAGTTGACCCTTCGGAAGAAGGCGCCGAGAGCTTTTTGGTTTCAGGCCGCGGCGAACTGCACTTAGGCATTTTAATTGAAACAATGCGCAGAGAAGGTTTTGAACTGCAGGTTTCGCAGCCTCAGGTTATTTACCACCAGGTTGATGGCGTAAAACATGAGCCTTACGAAATTTGTACTATAGACATACCTAGCGAATACCAGGGCGTGGTAATAGAAGAAATGGGCAAACGTGGCGGAGAACTTCAGCATATGGACACCACTCCGGGCGGCGAACTTCACGCGGAATATTTAATACCAACCCGTGGTTTAATTGGTTTAAAAAATTTACTGTTAACCAGAACCCGCGGTACTGCGGTTGTAAACAATTTGTTTGATAGCTATAAACCCGCGCACGACATTGACGAACATGTTTCTGACCACGGCTCGCTTATAGCCAGCGAGGCGGGCGTTTCTAACGCTTACGGCCTTAACAACGCTCAAGAACGCGGTACTATGTTTATAGGCCCGGCCGTAGAAGTTTACGAAGGTATGGTAGTTGGTCAAAACGCGGTTGACACTGACTTAGAGCTTAACGTTACCAAGACCAAAAAGTTAACCAATATGCGCTCAAGCGGTGCAGATGATGCCATAATTCTAACCCCGCCTAGGCCAATCACCTTAGACTTTGCTATGGAATATATAGGGCCCGACGAACTTTTGGAAGTAACTCCCCTTTCTATTCGCATCCGCAAAAAAATCCTTTCCGCAACCGAACGAAAAAGAGCTAAGAGGTAAAGCAATATTGTTCGAGCTTGTCGAGAACAAAACATATATTAAATCCCCTTGAGAATAATCCTCAAGGGGATTTTTGTTTGTGTCATTCCGGAAAATTTTTAGCAACAAAATTTATCCGGAATCTAAACACTAACGCATTGCTTTTTCTGCTTATATTTGATAAAATTTTCTAACTGCCTGCTTGGTGAACAACCAAATACGGCAGAATACAAAGAAAAGGAAGACATATGCCAACAGCCAAACCGGTTCGTGGCTACATCATTGTACTGAAAATACGCGACAACGGCGAAGTAATTGCTCTCAGCGGAAGCCGCTGGAACAAAAAGGGCGAGCTTCGCAGACCCCGATGGATCGACAGGCCGGAACTGGCGGCCTGTTACGTGCACAGTTCGAAAAGCATCGCACGAGCCATCCTGCGTAAACGGGCATGGGTTGAAGAGGTCGCGTTCATCATACCTGCGACATTTGACCCCGGCGACGGATCCGGGAATGACAAAGCTGTCCCCGAAGAACCAGTTCAGCGCCTCCAGCTGTCAAGTGTCTTCATCTGGTACAAGGCAGCCTAAGCACCGCTCGACGACTCGCCATAACAGCGCGCCGCCCCCAAGGCAGCGCGCTGTATTCATTTTAATTTATTATTATTGGCGTTTCGGGAATTTCCGGCAATTTGAAACTTTCTTCTTCTGTAATTATTTCCGGGCTACCGGTGTAGTAAACCCGGCTGGAGTTGGAAGTATTATTGATTTTTTTAGACGTTTTTACTACAATAACTTACTTACCAAACTGAGCCACGGCAGAACCCGCGGCGCACAAGGCCTGTGCTTGGCCAACAAACTGGAGGAGCAGATGACAATTGAATTCGAAAGCCTTCCAAGGGAAAAACAGCGGGTGGAAATAATCCGCATGCGGGCAATGCAGGTTTGGCTCGAGTCTACAAATCCGGACCAGCTAGCAAACTGGCAGATTGCCGAACAGCAGCTGTGTGATGAGAAGCCGGAATTCCGGATTGCAAAGGCGATATACAGATTTATATCTTCGACATGCAAAGTCAGCATCGAAGAAATTGCCGATGCACAACCTCTGCAGCGGTATATCACCAATCAGCTTGAATATAATATTCTGCTTGCGAAGATTTTGTGGACGTCCAACCGCAACATGGTTTTCTTGCCAGACATGGAGCCTACAGCCACGATTGGTGAGTTCATTGACATTTTGGTGGCAAAGGGAGCATGACTCCCAAAACGCTTTCTACAGCGCGCTCGTACCAGTTACGAGCACGCTGTATTCATTTTAATTTATTATTATTGGAGTTTCGGGAATTTTCGGCAATTTGAAACTTTCTTCTTGTTCAGTAATTATTTGCGGACTGCCGGTGTAATAAATCCGGCTGGAGTTAGAAGTATTGTAGTATAACTTTTCGCTCACGTTTACATTGGCAACCGAAGAGTTAGACGCGGTAATACCCGCGTTTTTTATATTTAAATCTTCTCCATAAAGGCGCGAAGAGTTGCTTAACTTAGCGGTCATTAAATTTGCGCTGCCGGACAAATTCGCGGAACTGGAATTGCTTAAATTTAAAATTAGCTCGCTAACAGTAAAATTAATGTTCGCGCGGGAAGAGTTGGCAAGGCTTAGTGTTGTAGAGGTGGCCACAATAGCTTCGGAGTTGACGGTAGAAGAGTTGGTCGCTCGAATATTAACAAAGCCGGGCGCGGTTATGGTAACTTTTGGCCTGCCGCTTAGGCAAAATATGCAAAAGTTTTTATTTGTTTTTTCCACCACCAATGTTTTGTTTGAAACGTTGGCGCTTAGCCTTTCTAGGTCTATGTTCCAGCCTTCTGCCTCAATTTTATATTCACTCCCCTGCGTAAGCCTGTACTCTACCGAACTTCCCAAATCTAAATTTTCAAATTCGCTAACATTAAAACTTTTAGTTGTAGTTTTAAGCTCGGGGCTGTTTTTTATTTGCTCCACATAGGCAGGCGCATAGCGGGCACCTACCGCTCCGCCTATTGCCAAAGCTATGACCCAAACCCCAAACAAGCTAAAGCCCAAAGCCGGCTTAAACGCGGACTTAAGGTTAAACAGGCTGACTGCCAAAAGCAGTAAAAGCAAAATGGGCACAAAAGCCAAAACATACGCGGCTATAAGCAAAACATAGAACGGCGCCGTATGTGCTATGCCGGCAATGGGCAAAAATACGTAAGGCGAAGTTACATTAAAAACTGCGGTAACAAAAGCCAGAGTCAGGCCGGCTATGGCAAGACCAAACGCCGCAATTAACGCAAAGCTGACTACTCTGCGAAGCAGTATAAATACAAAGGCAATTAGCCTTCCTAAACCCTGAAAAATTTGGCGCAAAAAATTAGCTAGCCCTTGGGCTTTTTTTTTACTAACTTCGCCCGCTTCCCGTCCCATACTTTGCGCGCTTTGTTTTATGTCTTCCCCCACGGCTTTTACATCCGCTTTTGCCTTCTTGCCCCATTCTTTCCACTCTTCTTTGTTTTTTACCCCGTTAATGTGAGCCTTAAATTCCTCTGCCCTCTCTTTTATGGTTTCGCCTATGTTGTCTAAATTTAGCGCCTGGCCGCGCATTTGCATTTTTTCAGTGAGAGTTTTAGCCTCAGGCATTATAAGCCATAAAACCAAATAAATAGGGATCATAGTTCCCCAGGCAAACAGCAAAATTACAAATAGAGCCCTAAAAATAATCGGGTCTACGTCAAAATACGCGGCTAACCCCGAAGCAACGCCGGCAATAATTTTGTCTTCCCCATTACGCATAAGCCGTTTAGGCGCGAATGATGTTTTGTCGTTATTATAGTTATTATTCCTTCTCTCGACCCCGCTAGGTCCTGAGCTTGTCGAAGGGTCGTCGCCCGCAATGTCGTCCACGCTGCCAAGTTCTAAAATCAGGCTGTCTACATCGCCCAAAGTTATAACCGCCTGTGTCTTGCCCTCGTACTTGTCTGTAAACTTTTCACCGATTCTGCTTTCCATATCTGCCACAATTTCCTCGCTTCCCGCGTATTCTGCAAAACGCAATTTTATGGCTTTTAAATATTCGTCCAGTTTTTTATAGGCATCTTCTTCTATAAAAAAGTTTCTGCCGCCTAAGTTAATTGATATTGTTTTGTTCATATTATTTTAATTAATTGATGTTATGTTACCATCCAGAGCGGAGCGAAGGATCCCTTAAAACTTATAAAAGGGATTCCTCACTGCTTTCGGAATGGTAAATTTATTTTATCCCATTCTTACTTCTCATTCCCTCCGTGTTTTTTTATTAATGCTTGAATACTTTTACTAAGTTCCGCCCAGTTCTTTTCCATTTGGCTCAAAACTTTCTTACCCTCCAAAGTAAGCTTGTAGTATTTTCTAGGGGGACCTGATTTGCTTTCTTCCCACCGATATTCAAGAAGCCCATAGTCCTTAAGCCTACTTAAAAGCGGATACAGCGTACCTTCCACCACAATTAAGTCAAATTCTTTAAGCTCCTTTAAAATATCGGAAGGGTAAACCTCTTCTTTGGAAATAATGAGTAATATACAAAACTCTAAAATCCCCTTGCGCATTTGCGCTTTGCTATTTTCTATGTCTTGTTCCTTTTCCATAAAATTGTGTTTGAATAATAAATTTTCTTTGTGCTTTTCTTGTCTCTAGGCACTATTCTCTATTCGCTAACTGAAGTATAGCACTCGCTACCTTTTTATGCAAGGTACTGGGTTGTGGATAATTCTATTATCTAATAATCTACCATCTAGTTAAATAACCTGTTAAAATGCCTATAAGTACAACACACAGGAGAAACTATGTCGCGCCCCACACACGTTGAAGGCTATATTGTGGAAGGGCCCGAAGGGCACTTCCTAAACCAGACAAGAACGGAGTTCATCCCACAGGACGACGAGGGAACGCCACACGTACACAGAATGGAAGAGTTGGCCAATTGCCTAAATAGACGAGAGTGGTCGAAAACAGCAACCCAAGTCTATTTTAGTAGATGGAGCCCTGTCCTAGGGCTCTCTTCCAAAGTGGAAGGAATGTGCGTCCCCTTTAGCACATTTGCCTGTTGCCTGGACGCAACGGCAAGGGCCGCGTAAGCTCGTCCACCAACCCCCAAAAGCGCCTTGGAAGCAATTCCTTGGCGCTGTCTCTTTTTTTGTGTATCACCGTACTAGTACACTAAAGTAAAAGGCAATCGACTTTAAAGGCTCACTCCGAGTGAGCCTTTAAAAAGCCTTATTTTTTGGGTAATTGGTAGTACACTTCCCTACCCCTGTCGTTTATACGGACTAAGTTTCCTAAGTTAGCAAGATAGGTTAAATACCTGGTTGCGGTAGCGTCGGAAACTTTTAGGTTTTGCTCAACTATGTTATTGGTCAAACGCGGGTGTATAGCCGCAAGCTGCATAATTTTGTCTAAATTCTCGCGCCTCTGTTTTATAGCCTGCGGGTTTAAAACATTGCCTTCTAAATCATCCGCCCGGCTATTTTTATATCTTAAAAACCCAAAAATTAATAAAGCAACAACAGCTAAAAAGGCGGCTAACTTAGCATTCCACATAACTAAAAGCAATATTAAGATAGCTGTAACTATTTCTATTTTACCTAAATTTTTAACCATCATAGTTTTTAACTTGTTAAATATATTCCAACAAACATCAAAACCACAGCCGCGACCTTTTGCACAAAATGGCGACGACTGGTTTCTTCCTTAAATATTTTTGGCGCAAAAATGCTTAAAAACAAAGTAATCATTAAAACAAAAAAAGGCTGTAATGCCGTAAGTGTGGAAGTGAATGTTATAAAAGTTAAAGATGTAGCAAGAGTATAAAACAATATTCCGGTAAAACTAAACACGTTACTAACCCCCACCACACTAAATGCTTTAGGTTGTTTTAAAATCATAACCATCTGTTTAAAGTAAACAAAATATAAAGGTATTAAAAACACGAACGTTGAAAAACGGACATATGCGAATACCTTCCAAAAGTTCATCTCACTGAGTAAACTTTTTAGAATTACATTATATGCACCGAAAAAAATTGCCGAGAGTACAGCCAGCCCAACTGCTTTATTCAACTTAAGGCTACCAGCATCTTTGAATGAAATTAACATGGCACCGAAAACTATAAGACATACGCCAATATATTTATAGGCTGGGAATAATTCGTTTATAAAAATTCCAGCAAACATTGCTGTAAATAGAGGATCCAAATAAATTAACGGCACAACAACAGACACCTCGCCGCTCTTTAACGCTGTATAATAGAGCTTGCAGGCCACAACATATACGAACCCTACTAAACCTACTGTTGTTAATTGATGGAAGTTTAAATAAGTAAATCCGCTATACCAAAAAACTATCAAGCTCGATATTAGCCCAAAGAATCCGAAAAACAGAAGCGCTACGTTAGGCTCTTTAATCCATTTGTTAAATATGTATTTGTCTAAGACATTCCCCAAAGCCCAAACGAACGCCGCTAAAATTGAAAATAGAATCCAATTCATTAAAATTCAGATTAATAACTTTATATATTTTACATTAAAATCCAAAATAAAAAAACTGGCCAAGGCGGTCGCCCTGGCCAAGTTGTCTCCTGCCGCAGTCAAACTCATTTTTCGGCGAGCAGCCGAGAGGGTTCTGTCACCAAGCATTGAGCTTGATGTTGGACAGTAACCCTCAACACGCCTTTTATGACTGAGAATGTGTTTTTCTTTTGCTGTTCAGTTGGGTTAATACAATTTTTATATTGAATTATTTTGCCCGTAGGGCGCCGGAACAACTTTAAAAATATGCGACTAAAAAAATTACGGTCAACATATTCCGTAGTCATAAGTGTTTCCGGGTGTTCGATAATGAAGTAATACTGAGCAACCAAAACACTATCAGGAATGGCCCCAAGCGCCGCTAAAACGGCCAGGTTGGAAATAGCAGTTGGCACAAACAGCCAGTGCCCTGACAAAACCTCAACGCCCTCTCGTCCAACCAATATTATCACTTCACTCCCGATCCGGGCCTGCCGCGCAAGGGGCGGGAACGTCAAGTTTTCCACCAAAACGTCTTGCCCGTAGGCAAGAAAAGCGAACAAGAAAAGAGCTAGCAGCCTCATTAGGCCCTCCTTGGAATAATTATACCAAAAAATCCCCCCTAATGCTGGCTGGGATTTAAATAAAAAACAAACAAAAACTCCCCTGCTAAACCCAGCACCTTTCAAAATCTCCTAAACTATTATTCCAAAATAATTATTGAGATTTAATTCCTGGGAAGTTTAAGTTCACAAAGAAAGGTGCTGGGTAAACTGCCTGCCAAGGTTTTTAACCATAAATTCACTAATACCACTTGATCCCACAGATTAAATACTCTCTAGACGTATTTTATCTGTGTTATTTGTCCTATTAGGTATTTTGGAATAACTTTGGCGGGCAGATAGCAAGGGAGTTTTTAAAGCTAGCTTAGGTGGGGGTCGGGGTGGCTGTAGGGGTTGGAGTTGGAGTGACTGTGGGCGAAGGAGTCGGCGTAGGTGTCGGGGTTGTAGAGGGAGGTGTAGAAGTTGAATTTCCCGAGGTTGTGCAATTTTTTATATTTGACTTTCTAGTTTCGCCGGCTGTTTTTGTAGCTGCTTTATAGGCTTCATTAGCCGCTTTTACCGCAGCATTATATTTTTCATTAGCCGCTTTAACCGCCTCCGCATATGCTTCGTTAGCATCTTTCATTGCTTCTTTATAAGAATCTGCGCTTGTGCCTGCAGCTGCTTTATAGGCTTCATTAGCCGCTTTTACCGCAGCTTCGTACTTTTGGTTCGCAGCTTTAACCGCAGCTTCGTAAGCAACCTTAGCAGCGGCAATGCTTTCCGGGGTTGAACTTGCATTTAATACATTATTAAGTACGGTTTTAGCGGCTTCAATTTCAGTTTTTCTGGTATTCTTAGCAGTTTCAATAGCAGCGTTTCTTGTGGCTTTTAAGGTACTGTTAGTGGTGGTACTAGTGCCAATTACCTGGGCGCGAGCCGCTTTTCTTGTTTCTAAAGCAGTTTTTAACTCAGTCTGCCTGGTCTCCCTGGCTTTTTTTAACGCTTCCGAGCGAACTTCCCTGGCAACTTTGGCAGCTTCAGAATAATCTTCATTTACATCTTTATTCTGCTGCTTACAAATTTTTAAAGCCTCTTTCTGTTCTTCCGCTTTCTTCTTCAGCTCTTCTCTCTTGCTTTCGGCTTCTTTTTTCAAAGCTTCTTTTTTTTCTTCCGACAACTTCTTTAACTCTTCTCGCTTGCTTTCCATTTCCTTCTTATAAGATTCAGCCTTGGCTTCCATTAAATCTTTAAGCTCTTCGCGCTTCTGTTCCATTTCTTTTTTGTACGATTCAGACTGTTCTTTCATTGAAGTCTGAATGCCCAATATTTTTCCTTGTAATTCTTGGGATGTAACAGCTAATGCTGAAAATGCCGGAAAAATAAGTCCGGCGGAAATTGCAGCGCTCGCTGCAATTTTAAGCATCTTGTTATTCATTTATTTTTGTCTCCTGCCCTTTCGCTAATTTGCGATTTATTAGGCAATTAATACTTATATTTATTATACCACATAATATAACGCAATAATCTCTAAACTGTTACAACTAAAACAATTGCCCCAAAATAAGCTCGAGCAGCACTCTTGGCGGCATTTGGGAAGTCTTAATTTCCTCGTCTAAACTGGCTAATTTGCTTAAAGTTTCCACTACTTTAGCCTGGTCGAATCTGTCGGAAATTTTCTTCATTACAAAAAGCCTTCCGCTTTTCCACCCGGTTTTTTCCAAAATTTCCGCCTCATTTGTTTTTCTATTTGCAAAATCCTGCGTGATTGCCACGTTCCTAAACTGCTCAGAAAGTAGCGCGTTTAGTTGAATTATGCTGCCTTTTTCGTCGCTTGCCGTTTGTTCTTTTAAAAACTTTTGTATTAGCAAAAATGAGAGTTCCTTGTTCTTGTCCGCAAGAGCGTTAGTTATTTGCAGAGCATCGACCTCCCCATTTTCCGAAACTAATTCTATTACATCTTCTTTTGTTATTTCTCGTCCGCCTGAATAAGCTATTAATTTCTTAATTTCACTGTCCGCTTGCCATAAGCTAAAAACTTCTTCGGTGCTTACCACTTTACCGCCAAATTTAGTTTCTTTTGCTTCGTCCCGGCCTAACCGCACGGCCAATTGGTTTGCCGCGTCTTTTGACATTTTTCCGCCAAGCAACAAGACTCTTTCTAAAATCCATTTATCAAGCTCTTGGCCGTGAGGCAAAATAAATTCCTTTACTATTATTTTTTTGTTTAGCAATATATCCTTGTTTTCTTTTTTTCGCTTGTCTAAAGAAATAGTTGAAATAACTATGTGGTTGGAAGATAATATTAATTTGTCAATAATCAATACACCCTCTCCCTTACCCTCCCCCAAAGGGGGAGGGAGACTAAGAACAAAAACCTTTGGCTTTGAGAATAAATCTGTTGCTATTAAATCCTGAACTTTTGGTGTTTCATCGCCCTCTCCAAACACGACTAACTCCGCCCTTTTTTCTTTAACCAAAGAGTCAATTTTCTGTTTTTTCGTAAAATCATCCGCCCCTAAATATAAATACAACATAGCCAGCTAATAGTACCACCATTTAAAAAACAGCTCAAATTTAAGCTGTTTTGGTGGATCGGGTGGGGATCGAACCCACGACAAGCGGATTAAGAGTCCGCTGCTCTACCAACTGAGCTACCGATCCACGTCGCAATTTGCTTCGGGCTTACGTTTTGGTCTTTAGACCAAAACTCATACCCTTCGCAATTGCTCCTCTCCCCAAAAATCCGTGCTCCCCAATCTACTTTTTTAAGGCTAGAAAAAGTAGATTGTGTGCGCTCCTAATTTTTGGGGTTCCCTTATTAAGGGAGCATATTTTTAGACACTATGACAGTTTACATTAGTTAGCTATATTTTTCAATGGCGCACCCGGTAGAATTCGAATCCTTCGACTTCGCTCAGGACAGGCTCTACTACCTCCTGGTTCGAAGCCAGGCGCTTCCCACCCGCCTGACTCGCAAAAATGATTCGTGGTGACTCCGGTAGGATTTGAACCTACTACCTCCTGGTTCGAAGCCAGGCGCTCTATCCAAATGAGCTACGGAGCCTAGTTGTAAGGGTCGAGCGGGTATCCAAATGAGCTACGGGTTCAGGGTTGTATTATATTATACTGGAAAACATGGCCAAATGTCCACAATTTAAAAACTACAAATGACCCCCAAAACTCCTTGTTCTGTAGGCATCTGTAGTGTATTTAACTGTACATTCTGTAGCTTTATTTGCTCTTAAAAGGGTTTTGGGGCGGACTTATGTCTGCCTCAAAATTCTGGGCGTCTTCAACTTTTTTTAAATTTTGATCGTAATCGGCAAAATTAATTCTTACTCTCTGCACCGAATGGCTGGGTAACTGGTCCTTGGCGGATTCAAGAATAACTTTCAGCAAATCTTGCAAAACTAAAAATTCAAAAAAAAGTAGTATGGCCAAACCAATGTAAAAAAATATTGAAAAATTATTTTTTATAGACAATATTTTGGCCGTAAAATTTTTTATACCTATAGAAATATTAGACATATCTTTACTAAATACTAATTGATACTAATATACTAATACCCGTAACTAATAATTTAATTAAGTTGTGACAAATTAGTATATTAGTACAGATTCGTAGTTGGTAAATTATTTTAGTTTCTTCTTAAATAGAAATTTGCGCTGGTGGAAAAATTTACACTTCCCTTTTCACCCGTGCTCACTGCCAAAGAACCGATGTTGGTTATAAAGGGCAAATTCTCCAAAGTCTGAACCAATTTTAAAATATTTTCAAACGGACCCGAAGCAGAAATTGCATAGGGCACAACCACAATGTCGCTTTGAGTTTTTGCTTTTGGGGCAGTTCCGGCAGTGCCGCTAACTCCCGAAACCGTGAGTTTAATTTGTAAGCTTTCCTGCAAATCTTCTAAAATTTTCAGTTCTTCGACCAAAGTAATATCTTTACTAAAAAAATCTGAGGGCTGAATGTCTTTTTTTTGCATCTGTTCCAGGTCTTTTTGGGCCTGCGTGTAACTGTTTTTTTCTTCCTGCAAAGCAGCAAGTTCTTTTTTAGACTCCTGGATTTGAAAAAGCATTTTCTGATTGCTGCCCGAAAATATATTAAAGCCATACATAATCATGGCAGCCGAAACCACCAGCCACAAAACTACGGCAATAACTATTTTATTTTTCGCTGACATTGGCTTCATAAATGGCTGCTAAAGTACGAAAATTTACTAAAGTACGAAAGTTTGATTTAGTATTTTCGTATGTTTAGTACTTTCGTAGCCTATTGAATTAACTCGTCTTTAATAAAAAAAGTAAAATGAAAATTGTTGTCCGTGGGCTTAGCCACGTTCTCTAACGGGTAGTCTACCCCGGTAAATTCCTTCTCATCGGCTTTAATACTGTTATAAAACTCTATAACTTTTTCTCTGGTCGGCGCAAAACCAAGTATTTTAACTGTCTTAGTTTTTACGTCTAAATTGAGCGAAGTAATAGCAACTTCTTCAGGGGGCAAAGCAGAAAAAGCCAGCAGTGCTTTGGACCATTTAGGCACAGTGGATAGATTCTTATAATCCGCAATGTAATTATTTAGAGCGGTTATTTTCTTTTTTATCTGCTCGTTTTCGCTCTTGCTAACCTGATTTTTTAAATTCTGAATTTCAGCGGAAACCCGCACAGCTTGACCCTGCAAATAAATTTTTGCCCCAAGCTGAAGGCCTATAACAACTATAAAGCTACTCAATGAAAACCAAAAGATTTTCAAAAAACGCTGCAAAACTCGCTCGTAGCGCAGCTCCTCTTGTCTGGTTTTTGGTAACAGGTTAATTAATTTCATAAAACTACATAAACTACGGATTAAAAACACTACAGATACCTACAGATTTTTTATATTTTTATATGGAATAAATTTAATATTTTTATTACTAAAGATATTAACATAAAGAAAATTTTATTAGTTAGATTCTGTAGGCATCTGTGGTGCAATATGCTTAATGATTCTGTAGACTACTCTTCATAATTTCTTATAGCAAGGCCAATCGCCGTGCTCCAGCTTAAGGCCTCCTCGCCAAAAATTGGCGGGGATTTAAGTTCGCTTAAATTCCTCCACGGATTACCAAGTTCCACTTTAATATTGCCTTCCGAAGCAAAATCATTCTGCATTAAATCTATCATCCCCTTTAACTTTGCGCCGCCTCCGGCCAATATAACTTTTTCAACCGGTTTTTCAGACCTTTCCGAGTGAAATTTTAAAACATTTTTAATTTCGGCAGTTAAATTATTTAAAATCGGCGCTAAAGAAATTTTAATGTTCGGGTACTCGGCGGTGTTTAAAAGCCCGACTTTCTTTTTTATTTCTTCGGCTTTTGCCGAAGCAACGCCCAAAGACCGAGCCAAGCTCTCGGTAAAGGCTCCCCCGGCTATAGGCACAGTAGAAGAAAACTGCAAATTTCCCGCTTCTATCATAACCAAATTGCTCCGACTTGCGTCTATATCGGCAATAAACGAGGTCTCCTCCGACTTCCAACCAATTAGGCTTCTGCACAAACTTTGCGATTCAGCCTCAAGCGCTGTCGGCTTAAGACCGCTTAAGTCAATTAGTTCCAAATATTTTTCAACATACTCTTTCGGGCTAGCAATAATTAATATGTTGTTTTTTTCCGAAGTCTCGCCTACCTTTTGCCAGTCCAAATAGACCTGGTCAATAGGCATAGGTATAAAGCTCTCCGCTTCGTAAGGCACAGCCGATTCGCTTTCCAGGTCGGACATTTTAGGTATTTGTATTACCCGAATAAAAGATTTAGCCTCGGGTAAAGAAACTGTTACATATTGGGTATCAAACCTGCCAAACTGCGGCTTGTCTAGAGCCTGCTTAATTAAAAAACCAAAAGTTTTTTGGTCTGCCACAAGGTCGTTAATTACAGCGCCTTTAGGCAAAGAAGCGCGGGAAAAAGCTTTAACAACAAAATTTTTGCCGTCTTTTTTTACCTGCATTAGCTTGATGCTGCCCGAGCTTATGTCCAGGCCTATGGAACTTAAAGTTTTAGAAAAATTAAACATAACTACTGAGCTACGAATAAGATAAACTACAAATGCCTACAGAATTACTATTTAAAAGTTAAAGAAGTTAATAATATTTATTTCTTAAAATTATATTGCTTGGTTTATGTATAAATTTATTTCTGTAGGCATCTGTAGTGCGGAAAAACAACAGCTCTGTAGTATTACTTTATATTAGCACCAATATTATAAATTGGCATAATTAATGCCATGGCAAGCAGCCCAACCACTCCGCCAATAACCAAAAGCAGCAAAGGTTCTATTATGGAAGACAGGTTTTTTAGAGTGGTATCCACCTCGTCTTCATAGTGTTCAGCCAACTGGTTTAGCATTTCTTCTATGGTTCCGCTCTCCTCCCCCACCTGCAGCATTTGCACCACCAAAATAGGAAATAAATTAGGCTCTTTGCTCAGGCTTTCGGTTAAATTTTTCCCGAGTTTTACAGTCTCAGCCGATTGAGCAACAATTTCGCGGTAAGCCACATTTCCCAAAGATTCCGAGGTAACCTGCAGCGCCTGAACCATATTCACGCTGCTTTTTAAAAGCGAGCTTAATATGCGGGCAAAACGGGCTAAATTGACTTTTCTGACTATTTCCCCAATGACTAAAGTATGAAGAATTAAAAACCCAAAATATTTTTTTCCCACATACGTTTTAAGCAAATACACAAAGGCAACAACTATAGCTACCATCATGCCAATAACCAAAACCGCATTACCTTGCATAAAGTCCGCAAATTTTATAACCATAACCGTGGCAAAAGGCAGATCAGTGCTAAAATCCTTAAAAACAGAAGTCAATTTTGGCAAAACAAAAATTGACATTAATACGCCGATTATTAGCATGGCGCCGACTATAACCGAAGGATATATCATTGCGCCTTTGGTTTTGCTTTTAAGATCCGCTTCTCTTTTAAGCTGAATGCTTAAATATTCAAGACTCTTTTCTAAACTGCCGGACATTTCCCCCACTCTTACCATGCTTAAAAAAATATTGGAAAAAACTTCAGAATGAGATTCCAAGGCTTCAGACAAATATTTACCCGATTGAACTTGGTTATAAATGTCGGTTAAAACCAATTTAAACCTTAAATTTTTACTTTGCTTGACCAAAATCTGCAAAGCTCTTGGCAAGGCAATGCCGGCTTTATACATAATATGCAAATTTTCAACAAAGCCGATTTTTTCCGCCAAAGAAATAGTAGAAAACTTTCTTAACGTATCGAGAATATTATTGCCCGCGCCTTTTTCTTTTATTTCCACTGGTATAAGCCCCTGCTCTTTTAGCATATGTCCGGCTGCGGCAGAGTCAGCCGCCGTTATGGTAGCAGTTTCCCTGTGCCCGTCTTTTGCAATGGCTTCGTAGGAGAATTCCATAGGTTAAATGACAAAAATGAACAAAAATTAAAAAAATGACAAAAATATTGCTGCAGATTGCAGTCTATTTTTGTCATTTTTGCTCATTTTCGTCGTTTTTGTCATTTTATTTATTCCTTGCTCACTCTAAGTATTTCGTCAACTGTGGTTATGCCCTTTAAGGCTTTTATAAAACCGTCCTCCCACATTAAAACCATGCCGTGCTTTTCGGCTTCGTCCTGTATTTCCTGCGCGCTCTTGTGCTGCATAATTAAGTCGGCCACTTCTGGAGTAACCTCCAAAATTTCGTGTATGCCCATACGGCCTTTATAGCCGCTGTTATTGCATTTGTCGCAGCCCGCGCCTTTATAAAAAGTCAGGTCTTTTATGCTTTTTGCTTTTGCCGGAACAACCCCTTCCCTGGTAAGCACGGGCATTAATTTGTCTAAATGAAAAATTTTGGAAAGACTGTCTATCATGGCGTCGTCTAACTCATACTTGGTCTTGCAGTCTTTGCAGACTACTCTAACCAAACGCTGAGCAAGTACGGCATTTACGGTGGAGGCAATAAGGTAAGCTTCGACTCCAATATCTAAAAGCCTGGGCAAAGCTCCGGCAGCGGTATTGGTATGAAGCGTGGAAAACACAACGTGGCCGGTCATTGCCGCGTGCACCGCTTCTTCCGCGGTTTCTTTGTCGCGGATTTCACCAATCATAATTATGTTAGGATCTTGCCTTAAAAGCGAACGCAAACCCATGGCAAAAGTTAAGCCGATTTTCGGGTTTACCTGCATTTGGTTGGTGCCGGAAATTCGATATTCGACAGGGTCTTCAATGGTTGAAATATTTACAGACTTAGTATTTAGCATTGAAAGCAAGGTATAAAGCGTGGTAGATTTGCCGCTTCCCGTAGGTCCGGTAATTAAAAGCATGCCGTGGGGCTTTTTTACATTCCTAGAAATAGCTTCGTAAGCAGATTTTTCAAAACCCAAATCTTCCAGGCTCTGAGCTTTGGCAGATTCGTCCAAAAGACGTATAACTACTTTTTCCCCGTCAAAAATAGGTATGGTAGAAACGCGCAAACTGAACTTATAGCCTTCTTTTTCAATTTTAAACCTGCCGTCCTGAGGCAGCCTGTGTTCGTCTATTTTTAAGTTAGACAAAACCTTCACGCGGGCAACAATAGCCGCCTGAATTACCTTAGGCAAAGTCATAACGTCGTGCAGCACGCCGTCTATACGGTACCTAACCGTGACCGCGCTTTCCTGCGGCTCAATATGAATGTCGGAAGCTTTTTCAAATACAGCGTATTCAAGCAAAGTGTCTACCACGCGTATAACGGGAATCTCTTCGGCCATTTTCTTAAGGCCGTCGTCCGCGCTCTCCCCTTCGGCTTTAGCGCCTTCGGTTAAGGACTTGCCTTCCGGGGTAAACAAATGCTTAATTTCTTTTTCCAAACTTGAGTGATACTTAGAAAGCCCGGAGTCTAAGCTAGTTTTGCCAATTAAAAAAGTTTGAATTTTAAGGCCTGTCTTTTTTTGTATAAAATCCCTGGTTTGAATGTCGTCGGGGTCTACCATTGCCAAAGAAAGTCCTTCTTTGGTTTTAGCAAAACTTATAACTTTATGCCTGTGAGCAATAGGCTCTGGCACTAAATTTAAAACATCTTGAGAAATTTGGGTATTTTTTAAATCCACCACCGGCACGCTAAGTATTTCCGCCTTTATTTTTAGCAAATCTTCCTCTAACAAAAGCTTTTTTTCCACTAAAAAATCTTCCCAAGCGCTTGGGTTCTTGGAAGAAAGCCTGTCTTTTTCCAGGGCTTTTATTTTTTCCTCGTTTAATATCCGCTTTTCTTTTAAAGCAGCATTAAGCTGTTTGATATCCATTTTTTAACGTCTTGATATTAGGAATTTTGTTTCTTTGTGGATAAATTGACTTATTTATTATAACAGAAAAACAAAAAATCGCAAAGTGCGATCTTCAAAAACAATGTCAACAAAAATTACCTACCCTGCCAGGTGAAAATATAATAAATTGTTTTTAATATAATTTCCAAGTCAAAAAATACGCTTTTATGTTTTACGTAGTATAAGTCGAACTGAAGTTTAAGCTTGGTCTCCTCCTCGCTGCCGGCGTAAATGTTGTTAATTTGCGCCCAGCCGGTTATGCCTGGCTTTACCAAATGCCTTTCGTCGTAGAAAGGTATAATTTTTCGCAAATCTTCAACTATATTGGGCTGTTCCGGACGCGGACCCACCAGGCTCATATTGCCAATTAACAAATTTACAAATTGAGGCCACTCATCTATGCGGCTTTTTCTCAAAAATTTACCGACAAACGTGACTCTGGGGTCGTTTACCGAAGTCCAAGTATTGGCCGCGGTATCGGTTTTCATTGTCCTATACTTATAAACCTTAAATATTTTGCCGTTTTTACCCACCCTTTGCTGAATAAACAAAATTGGGCCTTTTGAACTGAGCATAATTAACAGGGCGATTAACGGAAATGTAATTAAAAAAATCAAAGTACCCAAAAATCCGAAAATTATGTCCAAAAAACGCTTAACAAAATTATAAAAACGTTTTTCTTTATAATTAATATTTTCTAAAAACCAAAGCTCGTTTATTTCCGCCAAATAAACCCGCCTTAAAAGATTTTCATAAAACGAGCGGTAATTGTAAAAAGCAACGCCGTTTTTTCTCAAAGTATAAAACTGCTGCAAAACTTCGGGGCGGCTATGCAAATTGTCGGGTAAAACAATGCTTGCGTTATTATGAATTGACTGCAAAGAAAGTTGGCCGGGGTTTAAGTGCCCCAAGACCTTATAGCCTAAATAGCTGTGATGCTTGATTTCTCTTTCTAAGTCGTTTAATTCTGTGTCAAAAGAAAATAAATATAAATTTTCGTAAAAGCGGTTCTTTAAAAAATATTTGGCTAGCAAATGCCAGGCTGAAATTAACAAAAAGCTTACAGCTATGTCTATAAGCAAAAAACGCCTTGGGGTTAAAATCAAATTGGGCTGAAAATAAAAATAAATAATCGCTGCCAACAAATTTATTAGTGTTGCTCCGGTTAGTTTTATAACCAAGCCGCTATACCGGCGCAAAGAAGAAATATCAAACAAGCCGTATATAAAAAATACCAAAATCCAAACAGCAAACAAAAAACTAAAAGGCGTAAAATGAGCTTGCCAGTTTATATTGTTATAACTATCGGGGTAACGTATTAAAATTGCCAAATACAAAGACGCGTAAAACAGAATTACGTCGGGAATAATTAACAACCAAAGCGAACTGGACTTTCTCATAACATTAACCTAAGCCTTAAAATTATATTACTTAACCAAAAAAAGGGGTAATTACTTTTAAAAGCAGTTATTAATTTAAGCTGCTTTTTTAAAAATAGCTTAAATTTAGCTTTATTATAGCTGGATTCGCGGTACAAGGTAAAGACTTCCTGAAA
Source organism: uncultured Candidatus Saccharibacteria bacterium (assembly GCA_964483665.1). GTDB lineage: Bacteria > Patescibacteriota > Doudnabacteria > UBA920 > UBA920 > JAEUSF01. The sequence goes on along the minus strand of CAZACP010000002.1, from coordinate 65,668 downwards.
ATTATGCAGTTTGCCTAAGAGTCCCATTCTGAGCCAAAGGTCATAGTCTTCTCCTAAATCTATTTGGTCTTTTTTAAAACCTCCAGCTTTAAAAGCAGCGGATTTTCTAAACATTACAGTTGAAGTAAAAAATGGATTTTTTAAAAGCATCCAGTTCCGAATCTGGCTGTCTGTCTTAGGTCTGAATTTTGATATTTGTCCGCCAGCTGGCGGATTGATATTTGATATTCTAACTCCTCCTCCCACCAAAACATAGTCATTGTGTTTGTCTAAAAACTCTACCTGCTTTTTTAACTTATCGGTATCAATCCATTCGTCATCGTCGTCCAAAATTGCAATATATTCTCCTTGCGATGCTTCTAATGCTTCCTGCCTGCTTTGGGTTATTCCAACCGATGTTTCGTGCCTCAATACCTTAATATCCTTATACCTCAATATTATTTCCTCTGTTTTATCAGTTGATCCGTCATTTACCACAATTATTTCATAGTCCTTAAAAGATTGCTTCAAAACAGACTCAATGGCTTTTTGCAATTGATCTTTCCGGTTTTTGGTTAAAATATTAACGGAAATTTTAGGCATATTAACCCCTCAGTCCATGCATTCTGGAATTAAAATACTGATTTGCCTTTTCCAGACAGTCCAAATTATCTATCCCAAACAAAGCCTCGTTTGGAGAAATAATATATGTTTCAATTTTTACATCACTCTTAAGCATTTCCGGAAAAACCTGCCGGCCAAAATCAAAAAACTGAGCAGGTGGAATAAATTCAAAAATTTGGGGACTGCATTTATACACTCCGCCATTACCATAAATTAATTCCGTTTTTTCCACTCCCTCGTAAAAAGATTTGACTAAGCCATTTTCATCTAACTCTACCAGACCCGCGACAGCCTCGCTGTTAGGACTTTTACTCCTATCATATAGCATTAGCATACAACTGCCGGCCAAAGGTTTCTGAATAAACGGGGAAAAATCTAAATCAAAAACATTATCTCCATAGACTACTAAAAATTCTTTTTCACTCCTAAACCTCTCTTCAACTTTTTTTAATCCACCGGCAGTACCCAAAATATCACGTTCATGAGAATATTCAATTTTTACACCCCACTTATGTCCATCGCCAAAATAGTTTGGAACTATTTCCGGAAAATAGTGGGTATTTATTATAAATTCATCTACCCCTGCCGCGCGCAGTTGGTCTATGGTGCGTTCTAAAATTTTTTGTCCACCCACTTCGACCATAACTTTAGGCTGTTTTTCAGTTAAGGGTCTAAGCCGGGTACCAAGTCCGGCGGCCAAAATAAAAGCTTTCATAAATTTTATTTAAATTATATATTTGATTATAGCTTACTAGTTAAAATAAAACTTAGCAACAAGTTGCGGTAATTTTTTAGCCCACTCAAAAAATTTATGCGGCCAGAGTCTATCCATGCAAGGTTTTTCAATAAATAGAAACATTAGGGCGGAAAAAAACAACACTGACAAAAGAAGTATTACTGAATGCCAGAAGAAAGCTATCGGATACGAGTATGAAATATTTAAATATATAGTATATCTCCCTACAGCAGAAATTACAATATCATGCCATAAATAAATTGAGTAACACATACCCCCTATTACTGTTAAAGGCTTCAAGCTAAAAATCCTGATCCAAAAAGCATCGGTTAAAACCAAAAAACAAAAAATAAAAAGAAAAATAATAAAAACAAATTCAAAATAAATATTTGAATAAATATCAACTATGGACATTTCGGACAACAAAACACCCATTCCCGCAAAAAAACTCACTAGACTTCCAATATTTAGTCTTATCTTGTTTAAATACAAGTCTGCCAACAAAAATCCGAGAAAAAAATATTGTATGAAATTAAACAAGCTAATCCGATCAGTCGGATATGCGTGCTGTAAAAAAACCAATACAACAATTGCTATACAAATAAAAAAACGCCTAAGTTTTTTTTCTAGTCTCAGCACTTGTACGAACAATGGCATTAAAATATAAAATTGCACTTCAATTTCCAGAGACCAAGCAACGGCGTTAACCGAAAAACCTTTAGGAAATACAAGATTGTGAACATAAGCCAAAGACGCGGCTAAATTAGGTAATAAAGACTCTAAACTCCTAGGATTAGTTAGAAAAAAATCAGGGTTACCAAACCATATTAGCAAAAATGTAACCGTGACCATATTTACTATATATGGAGGCTCTAACCTTGTCAGCCTGCGTAGAAAATATGATTTTAAATTTACGGGTTTGCCTTCTTGCCAATAATACTTGGCAAATGGCAAGCTTAAAATAAATCCGCTTATAACAAAAAACAAGAGGACTGCCTTATGTCCCCCAAAACCTGCGCTTAACACATAATAAAACCAACCGTAACTTTGAGGACTTTTATCAAAAATAAAAGGCGCTTTATTTGTTATAAAACCGTTTATATGCAGCAATACAACGCTGAAAATAGCAATGAATCTCAGTCCATCTACCTGAGGAATAAAAACTGTTGAATTAGTAGTTCTTTGTAATCGGGATACGATGTAGTCAAGCATTTATATTTTGCTGATTTTTCTTAGCCCGCACTAACTTTAAGGCAAGTAAGCCATTACAATAAATTAGAATATTACGCAAAAAAGTTTTTTTAAGAGTTATGTGTTTATACCTTTTTTAGGCTTTCGTGGAAACTCTCCGGCAGTTAAAGGCTTACGAGTACCTTTTAGAGCCGTTATTAAATTTAAGAATTTGCGTGCTAGTTCATATCTGCTTAGAGGTGTTAGTATTGCCTCTAATTTTCTTGCTGATTTTAATCCCTTGGATTTATTCCAATTGCATTATTCCTTCATATTTCTTATTGCGTTTTTTAAGTAAATCTTCAGCTACTTGATGCTCAGCTTGTATCTCTTCGCTATCTGATATCACCTTGACCCTTTTTGTATGAAAGCCTAAAGATATAATTAAAAATTTATCATTTTGCCCTTGAACCTCCTTAATCTTCTGCAACTGTTCCGCTGAGTTTTGCAGATTGCTATATACCTCAATCGAAGAACCCGGCACCCCCTTAGAAACAAGAAACTCTTTTAAAAAATCTGTAGTTGAATATTCAGGTGCCCCGACAGTGCTTTCTCCCGTAAGAATTATTTTATCAGCTTTTCCTTCCTTAAAGGCTTGATACGCGGCCAACGCAGATAATTTTGACTCATAAGTTAGGACTTATTTTCGACCTCCTGCCCCATACATACTCACCAGAACTATACGGCATTACCACAATTGCTTGATATGGCTTTTTATTTTTTCCACTTCTTCAGGATTTATACCATACTCTCTCATAATGTTTATTTAATTCATTATTTTAAAATATTTTAAAGCAGAAATTTTATCTGTATAATTTTCTTCTATATATTCCCTTGGCATATAAGACTTTTCAAGAAACTCCTGTAACTTTGATTCAAATTCTTTTTCAGAAAGGAAACTTAATCCACATTGGTCGGTTAAATAAGGAGCGCTAATTTTACCCGTAATTTTTACTCCGTCTTTAGAAAATTGCCCGTTCTCCCAAATGAAAGTTGGTACCCCCCTAGCCCAGGCTTCAAACATAGCAAGTCCTTGGCTTTCAGAAGCTGACAAATAGATCTCGTACTTAGCTTTGTCTAAAAGGTTAAAGTACTCGTTTTGAGTAAATTTGCCGTACTCTAAAACCTTATAAGAAAATCCTTTTTTGTTTAGTTTTTCACAAATATTTTTAAATAACCCGACTCTGCCGATTTTATTATATACCAAAAAATCCAGGTCTTTTGACACCTCGGCTTTTATAGGCATTCCTACCCCTGCCGTCCAAATTTTAATTTTGCTGAGTATACTAGGCTCAACTTTAGCGTAATGTTCTAAAACCCACTGGCTTGGTACCACAATTGCATCTATTAAGGAATCCTTTAAAATCCCCCCGCTGTCGTCTGGTGAAATAACCAAATTTGGACCTGCGACTATGTGATTTATTTTGCCCAGCCGTTTTTGTTCTATTGCCCAGCTTAATGTTTTTACGCCACTTATAACGCAGGCCGTCTCAATTTGATTTTTTATAGTTTTATTTACCTCAAAATCAACCCCGGCTTCAGTAAGACCTTTTGTCAAAGACTTAAAAACTGCCTCAGGTCCTCTACTCCTAACACCTAATAAATATTTTAGGCCTTTTTTGAGTTTGCCCATCAAAAAAAAATTTTCAGAATATAGATACAGCATTATAATTTGCCTAAAATTTTTTTTAGCATATCCCTCGATTTTTGATTAGTCAAAATATATTTTCTTAATACTAGTCGCAATTCGTCAAAAATAATCCCGTTCAAATAAATAATTCTCAGTCTAAGCTTAGAATATCTGATTGAATATTCATTCAAAATCCATACTAACGCTTGCTGAGTAAGCAATGCCCTCTTTTTTGCATTCTCCAAACCTTCAAAAACCTCCCAACGAATGTTGTCCGCCCTAACTTTTACACAAGGCTTGGCAATCAGCCCAAACTTTCTGTTTTTCATTGCCAACATAAGCGAATGCATATGTACTGCGTTAGTCCCTATAAATCGATCCTTATTGGCCAATCTTTCCCAGGGGACTTTTAAAAAAATTTGCATGGACAAGCCGCAGAACATGCCGACTAAGCTATTATTATGAGGAGCTTTAACAACATAGTCTTTAAGGCTTGCGTAGTATTGGTTCTCGGAAATTAAAATATTGGGTTTATTTACGGCTTTATCTGTTAAACTTTTATCGTATCCCCAGCAATTTACAATTAAATAGTCGGCTTTTTCAGTTTTTAAAATATTTAAAACGGTCAAAAGGGCATCAGAAAAAAGCGCGTCATCATCCCCTAAAAACCAAACATATTTTCCCGCGGACATTGCCGCGACTTGCAAAATATTTTTGTCGACCCCAAAATTAACCGGGTTTTTTTTGTAAGTAATCTGTTGATATTTTTTTTTATATTCCTCAATAATCTGCTCTGTGCCGTCAGTGCTTGCGTTGTCTGAAATAACCACTTCTACCAAATTACTAATATTCTGATCAGAAAACTGGGAAAGTATGCTCTCCAAGCATTCTTTAAGACAATCTTTACGGTTAAAAGTGGGTATGGCGATGCTCAAAAGCGGATTATTCATACTTAGCAATGAAATCACTAATGCTGTTTTTTATGTGGTTAATCTGCTTTTGATCCAGACCGTGATGAGAACCGACAACGAACGCATTTCGCATTATATATTCAGCATTCGGATAGTCAGTAAAAGGAGTTTTATATTTAAAGTTTTTAAAACCCGGCTGTTTGAGTATATTACCGGTAAATACAGGTCTGGTTTGAATATTATGGTCTTCTAAAAATTTAACAAGCTCAAAGCGACTAAAAGGCGCTTCGGGCTTTATAAATATAGGGAAGGCAAGCCAAATACTTTCTGTTTTGGGGGTTGTCTCGCCGTAATTAAAATATTTATTATTTAAAAAGAAATACTTTTTCAAATTTTCCCAGTTATTTTTTCTAACAGCTTTAAAACTTGGAAATTTTTTTAACTGCTCCAGTGCAAACGCGGAAGAAATTTCCAAAGGCAAAAAATTGTAGCCAATTTCGCTAAAAACAAATTTCTCATCGTAAGGCACACCTGAAAGCTTGCTGCGAAACCGATTTTTCAATTGTTCACTATTTTGTTTTTCCCCAAACAAACTTGAACGCCTGCCCCACCCGCGCAAAATCATTAAACGCTCAGCCCACTTTGGATTGTTAACCATAATCATTCCACCACCCCCAGCCCCGTTAATAACATGACTACCATAAAAACTGGTTATGGAAATATCGCTAAATTTGCCGGTGGGCTGACCGTTTATCTGGCCTCCCAAAGTATCACAAGAATCTTCTATTAAAAATACTTTATGTTTTCTGGCAATTTTTTGTAGTCTTGGCAAATCTGGTATATTGCCCATTAAAGACGGAATCATAAGCGCGCGGGTTTTTTTGGTAATAGCCTTTTCCAACTGGTCAATATTAATTTGCAAAGTATGTTTTTTTACATCACAAAACACCGGTACCAAGCCTTTCTGAACAATTGGCGCCACAGTGGTGGAAAAAGTAAGAATCGGTGTAATAACTTCACTACCTTTAGGCAAATTTAAAAGTTCAAAAGCCAGCAAGTTGGCGCTGCTGCCGGAGTTGACCATTATGCCATATTTTTTACCAAACATTTTAGCGACTTTTTCCTCAAACTCTTTGGTGTAGTCGCCCATTGCGGTATTGCCTTCTAAAACTTTTACCACCGCGGCAATTTCTTCTTTACCGTGTACGGAAAAACCATAGGGAACTCTTAAATATTTTTCTTTTTTCATATTGATATTTTTCGTAAATGACTAATTAACTTTTGAACTTCTAAGCCTTCTTTGAAAGAAGGCTTAATTGGCTTATGTTTTAAACAGCCTTCCACAAACTTGGAAACATTTTCTTTAACTATAGCTACCCGCTGGTCTTCGTTTGCAATAAATTTTTTGCCGGCTTTAACTTTTTTTACTTTTGAATTCCTGTAGACTGTAATTTCAAAACCTTGTACTACATCTTGTTTATTTTCTAAAACAATACCCCCCTTTCCCCCGGTAAAAATTATACTGTGCCTATTTAAGCCTTCTGCCGAACAGTTTAGATGCGCTATACCTGTAGCCTTTTTAGCCTTAAAAAATACATCCACACCCGCTTCACCGCCGCTTAAACTTTTTTGGGAATGAATTAGCTGAGCTTTTTTAAAAGTTATTTCTCCTAAAAAGTCAGTTAAGTAGTACAAAACATGTGAGAAATAGTAAGCTAGCGCACCTCCGCCTTTTTTTGAGTCTGTTTTCCACGATTTTAGCTTACGAGCCAAATCGTGGCTTAAAAAATCCCATTCGGCTTTTATATATTCTAGTTCCCCTATTTCTTTTTTTACAAGTAATTCTTTAACTTTTTTAAATTCTGGTACTTGAGGAAAAATAAAATCTACCGCGGTCGTAATCTTAGCTTTTTGTGAAAGCCTGTAAAGTTCTTCTGCTTGTTTAAGATTTGCGGTCAAAGGTTTTTCAGCAAAAACATTTATACCTTTTTTTATAGCAAACTTTGCAATTTCATATTGTGCGTCGGGCACCACGGCTATACTTACAGCGTCTAGCTTTTCAGCTTTTAGCATCTCTTTCCAGTCACTATAAACTTTTTCAACTTTATACTTCTTACAAAACTTTGAAAGACGTTCACTTTTTTCTCCACATATGCTAACTACTTGGCAATTATTTGTAGTTGCGAAAGCCGGCAAATGCCCATACATACCAAACCCGGTTCCTATAATCCCCACTTTAAGCATAATTTTATACTTCGGAATTTTTTACAATTGTAAATTCAGGTAAAGGAATTATAAAGTCCGATTTAAGCCCTCGCGCTTTTAGCTGCTGCATTATAGGTTTGGCATAGTGCCAAGCCAGCAAAACTACATAATTTGGTTGTTCGTCTATTAAGCGTTGGTTGTTTACCACTGGTATATGCTTACCCGGTAAATACATTCCAAGTTTTAGGGACTGTGGCTGCTCGGCTAAGTAAGGCAAAAGTTCTGTATCTATACCGTAGTAGTTAAGTAAAGTGCTCGACCTGCCCGGACAAGAGTTCCCAACAATGCTCTTACCTTCTTTTTTTGCTTTTATTAAAAAGTCTACAAATTCAAGTCGCGCTTTCTTTACTCGGTCGGCAAATTTAGTGTAAGTTTCGATTTTGTCCAAACCCGCTTCTTTTTCTTTTTTAAGCAAGTCAGTAACCGCTTGGCTAACTTCTTTACCCTTACCTTTCGCTGCATAAACACGAATATTGCCACCATAACGTTCCCCTCTTTCTACATCTACCACGGTAAAGTCATATTGGTCGAACAACGCTATTAAGCTATGCAAAGAATAAGTTCTTAAATGCTCGTGGTAAATAGTATCGAACTGTCCGCCTTGGAGCGCGTCTAGTAAATAATGGGTTTCAGAAACAAACACCCCGCCATCTTTAAGCAAATTGTAAGCGCCCATTATAAATTCACCCAATCCTTGCATATGAGCAAAAGTATTGGTTGTAACTATTACGTTGGCTTGTCCGTATTTTTCTTTAACTTTTTCTGAAGTTTCTATATTAAAAAATGCCTGAACAGTTTCTATGCCTGCAAGGTTTGCAAGTTTTGCTATGTTGGTAGGCTCTATGCCAACAGTTTTTATGCCTGTGCCTTTAAAGCCGCTTAAAAGCGTGCCGTCGTTGGAACCTACATCTATAACCAAGTCACCTTCTTTTAAATTAAACTTTTTTATAAGCCCCTGGCCAATTTTAACTTGGTACTCTACCAATTCTTTAGTCACCCCGCTTTTGTATGGATAGTCCGGGTGATAAACTTCGCTGCCGTCTACACAATAGTCAATTTGCACGCCTGTGCAATTTTCACACCAGATCATCCTTAAAGGATAAGTTTTTTCCGGTTCGTTTAAAGATTTTTGGGTAAGCAAAGTGTCGCATAAAGGCTGGTGGCCTAAGTCTAAAATAGTATGGAGTTTTTGGGAATTACAAATTTGGCAATAGTTTATGTAACCGGTTTTTATATCGTGATGCGAGGGGTATTTTGAACTCATATTTTTAGTCCACAGATACACAGATAAAAGCAGATAACGCAGATATTTGTTTGATTTTTTAAATCTGTGTGATTTATGATAATTTGCGTATCTGTGGTTTAGATTACCAGAAAATAAACAAAAAAGAAAGAGCTATTTCCACCATTGAAAGAAGCGCTGAAAGTCTGTCCTTTGTGCCGCCGTCGACTCGGGCACAACTAACGTACTTCCAGCGCTTTATGCTACTTGTCTCCTTTCCTCCTCATACTTTCCTACTTTTTGATCTTCACCTCCTTACGAGAGATGTACCCGGTCTTTTCGAGAGCCGATGTATCTGAATTTTGTAACTCCTGGTAGAAATACCACGGCAAGAGCACGGTCTGCGACGAAGCCAAAGCACCGGTGCGGATATTACGGAGAATGTCATAAGGACTCAATGCCAAGACATGCAGACCGCCGTCATCGTTCACATAACCTTCAAACTTCATCCCAGTCAGGTAAATTACAGCTTGCTTAGAACGAAGAGCGACGTCCGCACCCGCCGGATAGAAATACGGTTCCCGCGTGATCAGTGTTGCGGTCTGATCTTCGAGTCCTGTTTCTCCGATTAGTTCGGCAAGAAAAGCGGCATGGAAATTTTGATCCGCGTCCACACCACCTCCCGGAAACTCCAAGGAGCTGTAGGGGCCAAATTTCTCCAAATCCATTGCCTTGTGCCCTTCTGTCTCAATCTGAGAAGGACAGTCTCCATAAGCAAATTGAGCGGGGCGTTGTTCAACAACCATAACGATACGGCCGTCCGGTAAAACCGGCACGACGTTGACTCCTTCCCGGATCCAGGTACCATCCGGGCGACACAGTTCAACATACGCACCGTAGTTGAGAGTGCCATTTGAGAACTCGGCTTTCTGACGACCAAGTTCATAGCATACCACCACCACTCGGTGGCGGTAAGAGGAAGGGTGAAAATAAATAAGCCTTCCCTCCACCCATTTTTCCTTTTTCAGTCTATCTTTCCAATCCATTCCCCACCTCCTGGGGTCTTTTTTGCCAAACCTATGATGCGAGTGCCGCATCAAATTCGCCCTTTATGGCAATTGGGGCGACGTTATAATATATCATAAAACATACAAAAAAGCAAGGGTTTTTGGCCTTGCTTTTAGTGAGTTTTGCTTATTCGGCTTTTTCGTCTTGCTTACCGTAATGTTTTCCGTCTGTGCAGTCGCAAGGCTGAAGCTCGTGACCATACAAAGGGCAGTCTTTAGCTTGGCAAGTGCCGGGAGTTTCGGAAACTCCTTTACATCCGCCGGTACAAATATAGTGCATACTATTTATTACAATTAATAATTTTGGTTATTTGGGTAAAAAGTATACCATTCCATCTTCGGACTTTAAAACTTGTTTGTATTGCTCCATAATAATTTTTTTAAGCCGCGGGTCAAATTTATCATAGTTTTCCAAAGGCATTAATGCAAAAACTTTTGTGGCCTTATTGGTCTGTAAAAAATTATATTGGACATCCAAGTCTTTGGGAAAAACTATATCCGCGACCGAAGCCACAGTTACTACCGGCAAAGTTTTGCTTTCTGTGTAGTAAACCCCTTGCTGCGGACTGGCCAATATAAAAACTCGTTCGTTTGGTTGAGTATTTTGTTTTATAAACTTTACATTCCTTAAATAGCTAGAGTCTTTAAGCTGAATATTCTTTACAGCGTCTTTAGCAAAAACGTAGTAACTACCTAAGTTAGCTATTAAACTAAACGGTACGGAAAAAAGGACAAATAACAAAAAACTAAGAATTACAAATTTACCAAAAATTAATTGTCCCTTGGCTTTAAGCTCTGTCCAAAGCTTGTCAACAAACATAATAACAATTATAAGCGCAGGGTAAGAAGTACGGAACAAAGTTATGTCGCTCGACTGCCCTTCGTAGTAAGCAAACAAACCAAGGCCTAAAATACCACTAAAAAAAATAATTTTGCTTTGGTAAGTAACTTCTTTTTTTACTAAGTCTTTAGCTACACTTATAAGGCCAATTAAATAAACAAGTAAAACTACAGTCCAAGTATGTGGGGGTGGAACCATAGGAATATTTAGGTAGCCTGAAACAAACAACTTTTGATAGCGCAAAAGCAGAGCTACGTCTGGCCACATACCACTTTGTAAATGAGTAACTTCTGCAAAAAAGCCTACTACTAAAATTAAACCGAGCGCTCCGTAAACTATATGCCAAAATGTCTTTTTAAAAAAATCTTTTATGTTTTGTTTACCACACCAAGCATCTAAAATTAAAGTTGCCATGAGAGCTATAAACAAAACAAGACCAACATCTAAATTCCACAAAACTCCAATTGCACTAAGCAAAATTCCGAAAAAATAAGCTAACTGACTTTTATTTTTTAAATACCAGGTAATTAGGTAAAAACCTAAAGCTGGAAATATAAAACGAATTGGCCAATACTGAAAATAGTATTCCGGCATTGTTCTTGTAGCTAACACAGTGTAAAAAACTATAGCAAGAAAACCTAATAAATAAATGGTGGTGTTCTCTACTGCGCGTCTTAACATTTTTTTCAAAAACCAAAAACTTAATAGCATTAAGCTGGACATTACTAAAGAAAATTTTAAAACCGAAAAGCCAATTAGTTTAAAAATGGGCTGTAGGAAAAACGCGTAAAGGCCATAAAAACTGGTAACCGGCGCGAGTAAATTTTTACCGGACAATACTTGAATTTGCGGGTAAATTACCGGGTCTAAATCTAAGGGCAAATACCCGTCAAATAAATTAACTATTCCCAAACTAAATACTGTCACAACTGCCAAAAGCCCAAGAAGCTTTAAAAATAATAGTACGCTCTTAGGCGGATTTTTGTAATACAAAAACACAAAGCACAGCGGAAATAAAATTAAAGCATACACATAGCGGAAGTAAAAGCCTGCAAAAAAACTATCTCTGACAAAAAAGAAACCGCTCACAGCCAAACCTAAATAAATAACACTGGCAAACAAAAATAGGTTAAAAAAGAAAAGGACTTTGTACAAAGCTTTAGAAAAAAAATTTTTCTTTTCAAACCATAAGTAAGAAAAATAAACCAAAAACGGCGACAAAACTGTGCTTAGGACAAACTGAAGCCTTTCAACCGGCTTTGGCCTTATAGATTTGAAAAAGTAATTAACGTAGTCTAGTTTTGCTTGCGACAAAATACCCGCGGTATTGGGCTTGTAAAAAAGCTTTAAAAAAATATTTAACAAAAGCAAACAAAAAACACTGGTATATATACTTAAACTAAAAGCTATGTATTTTCTTAACTCTTCTTGTTCATGGCTCTCTAAAAAACTACTATTTCGCACGATTAAATAAACAACCCTTATAAAAATAGTCAAAAACAAAACCAAAACCCAAGCCCCTAAAGCATTTTTCAGGGGTTTTAAAAACAAAGTACTGTCCCCTCCCCAGTTTATTATGCTGCCAAAAAAACTTTTGTAAACAGGAATGTGCGACTTTGGCAGGCTTAAAGCTTCCGGAGATTCAAACAACTTAAAATCTACATCTTCCTTTCCGGACAAATTGCCTTTTAAAAGATTTAGGTCAACACTGTTCCAAGAATCTAGAAATTCATCTTGAGTATATGCGAAATCAGAATTACCTATTTTTACCGAAATGACTTTTAAAGTTTTAAGGTCTTTTTCACTCATTCCAACCAGGACTTTTTTAAAAAAAACATTTTCGACTGTCCAAGGCTGCTTGGATTCTAAATTGGGTTTTAGGAAAGTATAGTTACCAGCCCTCGCAAGCTGCATAAAGCGCTCTAAAGACTCAGGGTTTTGGTCGGCTTGATTATAAGCCTCAATAGTAACTGGTTGTAAAATAGTTTTATTGCCAATCACCGAAACTACTTGCCCTAAATATAAAAGCCCTAAAAACAAAATGGCAAAACTTATAAAAACTTTGTACTCATTTTTAAAAAAATAAAACAAATTATTTTTTAACTTTAACAAATATTCAACCCTGTTGGCCATAACAAAGCGCTCTTTAAACAGCAAAGAGAGGTTGTCTTTTTTGGCAAAAATAAACACCGAAGAACCCACGTAAGTTAAAACAAACCCGGTTAATATGCCAAAAGCCTGGGCCAAGCTTTCAGAAAAGCCTTTGCCCGCAAAAAACAGGACTAAGTTGGTAACTATCAAATTAACAGCCAAACTAAACAAGTTAACACCCGCATACTTTATAAAACTAAATAAATTGGGCTTTGATTGCTCGTCAAAGCTAAATGTCCATTTGTGGTTAAAATAGTAGTTTTGCGTAACTGCGACCAAAAAAGCAGCAACAGCAGCTAAGCTTACACTAAGGGCTAAGTAATGCCTGGTTAAATAAAAAACCACCAGGTTAGTAATAACGCCTATAGTTCCTACTATGCAGAACCGAACAAAACTACTCTGTTTTAATTTGCTATAAAGCTCGGGTATTCTAGTCATTTTGTTGCCAGAATTTCCAAATCTTAGGCGAAACATTGTGCGGGCGTAAGAAAATATAAACTTTACCAACTCTCTTTTGGTTTCGCCATAAATCCTTTTTTTAAAATAAAAAGGGATTTCTTTTACCAACAAATTTTTCTTATTTTTTTTGAGCTTATACAAAATTTCCTCTATTATGTCAAAGTTATTGCAGTAGAGTTGCAAATTTTTTAATTGCTCGGCGTTGTAGAGTTTAAAGCTATTGGAAACGTCTTTATAAGGCAGCCCAAGGCCAAGGGCAAACAATTTGTTAACCGTAAGGCTCATAAGCTTTGATATAAAAGTATTGTCCGTATTGCCGCCTTGTACATAGCGAGAGGCTATGACCACATCGTGTGCCGTTCTTTCCGCATATAGTTTTTCTATAAACTCCGGATCGTGAGAACCGTCTGCATCCATAAAGACAATATATTTACCTTTGGCATTTTTTATACCGGTTCTTACAGCATCGCCATAAGTATTGCCGCCTTGCCTATTTAAATACACTACTCCTTGCTCCTTGCATACCACAGGAGTGTCATCTTTTGGCTCTAGCGTATCTGCTACCACTATTTCAGAACTGGAAGATAGTTTTGCTAAAATATTTTTAAGACGCGGTAAAAGCAGCCGCAAATTTTCGGCTTCTAAATAGGCTGGTATAACAACGCTTATTTCAACTTCATTCATTGTTTATGCTCTTAACCCATTCCAACATTTGCCGTATACCCTCTTTTGCCAAAACTTTAGGCTCCCAGCCAATTAGCCGTTTAGCTTTGGCAATGTCAGCCACAAAAACTTTTTGGTCACTCTGCCTGGTTGGCAATTGGGTAAAACTTAATTTAACTTCTAGCTGTTTTTCTAAAATAGAAAAAAGTTCAATTAAAGACAAGCTATTTTCTTGTCCCCCGCCTATGTTAAAAACTTCTCCGGCAATACTGCTTATATTTTCTGCTGCTTTAAAATATAAAGCTACCATATCTTGTGAATGCAAAACATCGCGAACTTGTTTACCATTGCCGGAAATAGTGAAGGGTTTTGAAAGCTTTCCTAATTTAGACAACACCGCCTGCTCACAAAACCAGCCCAGCCAGCCCTGGTCAAAGGTAGAAAACTGGCGGCCCCCGTACATAGAAGAGTGCCTAAATACTACGGTTTTGACTTTAAAAGTTTTGTAAAAATCGTGCATATACTGATCCGCGCTGCCTTTAGAGCAGCCGTAAGGCGAAGCAAAGTCCAAACTAACTGACTCCGGCAGTCCTTTCGGGAAATCGGTCAGCTCGTAACGGGTATTGGTTTCTTTATAATTCAAATACTCTAAATCCCCGTAGACTTTGTTGGTGGAAGAATAAATAACCGCAGCATTAGGTGCGTATAGCCTAACTGCATCTAAAACATTAAAGCTGCCTAACGCGTTGGTTTCAAAATCTTTACGTGGGTCAAAAATAGATGTTGTCATTGCCACCTGGCCGGCCAAATGGAAAATTACGTCAGGCTGAAAATTTTTTAAAATTTCAGTCAGAGATTTAAAATCTGCGGTAGTTTCTTTTAAAAATTCAAACTCACCTTGGGTCTTAAGCCATTCTAAATTCTTCTCACTTCCCATGCGGGAGAGATTGTCATAAATGACTAATTTCTCTTTTCTTTTTAAAACTTCGGCGGCTAAATTTGATCCTAAAAATCCAGCTCCTCCAGTAATTAAATATTTCATAACTCCTTCTCTCTTTCAATAGTTTTTAATAGTCCTAACTTTAAAGAAAATTTTGGCGCCCAGCCAAGCTTACAAATAGGTTCGGTATTGGTACGGCATTCCATAACTTCATTTTCCCTATAGGGCAGAGCTCCAAAATTTAAAACCGTGGCTGTGTTGCCGGAAAGTTCTTTTATTAAAAGCACGAAATCTTTTATAGTCACTGGTTGGTTAGTGCCAATTTCGAATTCATAAAAACCACTGGTAAGATTTTTTACATAATCAATAATAGTTAAAAAAGCGTCAACGCAGTCGTCTATATAAATAAAATCTCTCTGCTGTTCCCCTTTAGTTAAGTCAATAGATTCCACTCCTCGTAGTAAGGAGTCTATAATATAACTAGAAAATTTGGTTTTGTCATCGCCGGGCCCAAAAAAATGTTCGAGTGCAATATTTACACAAGCCAAAGAATTTTTGGACAAATTAAGCCACTCTTTAAATTGTTTTTTAGACAAAGAATATGCGTTGATTCTTTTGTCTAAAATCGTATCGGTGTTTATAAAACTCTTTATGCCGTTTTGTTTGCCTAATTCTAAGAGTTTAAGCGGTAAAAGTAAATTAGCTTCTATAATTAGCTGAACAGGGCTGTTCTTACGGCCGTAGTCAGTTGCGCAATGAAGTATGTAATCAACTTTATGATGCGCAAAAACTGTTTCAAGGCTAATTTTGTCTAAGTCGTAAGTTTGAACTTTTTCTATGGCTTCCGAAATTCTAAAGGTGTTAGAAATAGAACGCTTAAGTACAACTAAATTATATATATCTAAGCTCACCAATTTTTTAAGCAAATGGCTACCTAAAAAACCCGTTGCTCCGGTAAGTAAAATTGTGGGTTTAATACTGTTCATTACTTAAAGAGGATATTCTGCTTTAATATTTTTCAAATCTAGACTACCAAGGTTAGCTTTGTACCAATCAAACATTTCCTTTATAGCAACTTTAAGGGGCGTAAACTTAAAGTCCTTTAATTCGACTAACAGCTTTTCTGAATTACAAGTGTATTCTTTACCTAAACCAGAACTTAAAACTAAAATTTGCGACTGGCTATTGCTTACACTCTTTACTATTTCTGCTAATTCACTAAGCAAAATTGGCTGATTGGTGCCAATATTATAAAATTTTTCTTTCGGGTGATGTTTTAAAAAATATTCAACTACCAGGCACAAGTCTTTTGCGTATACATATTCAAACAAAACATCTTGTTTTATTATAATAGGTAAATTAAGCAAGGCCCGCAAAATAGCATAAGAAATAAATCTTAGATCGTAGTCTTCATAAATTCCATACACTCCAAAACAGCGCAAATTAATGCAATTGCGCATAGTGGAAATAATTTTAGAACACTCAAACTTGCTTAAGCCATATTGGTCTTTAGGAATATTTTTCCCAAAGTCCGACTCTTTTACGCGCGTAATTGGTTTTGATTTATCGTACTCCGCCCCGCTACCAAAAAAAATAATCTTATCCAACTCATTTTCTAGATCGGATAAATTTTTAAACATTTGTAAATTTTTTTCGTAAACTTCGGGCGTGTCTTGATTTTTTCTGGTGCCGCCAATATTGGCAGCATGGATGACTGATTTTACGGAATGTTCTTTTATATACTGTCTAACTTCGCCAGCGTTTAAAATATCAAGCTCGGAATGTTTTGGGGCCAATATATTGTAAATACTAAAAAGCTGCTCAACAATATGCTTACCAATAAAACCGCTACCTCCGGTTAACAAAATGCTTTTTTGGGCGCTCATAAAAATTATTCTTCCGACAAAGGCTCAACTATCATTTCATTTTTAAAGACTTCCCTATCTAAGAACGGGTATAAATCTTCCAAAGGTTTAGAAACCATTCTACCGTCGGGTAACTTTTTTGAAGAAACTGTTGGTACAATTTCCTGATCCCGTATGCACATAACTTCACATACCACAGGTCCTTTCATATTAAGTACAGCGGAAATTTTTTCATTTAAATTTTCACTGCCTTCGATTTTTACGTAAGGCAAGCCATAGGCTTCTGTAATTTTTTTGGTGTCAGGCAAAGACACTCCGTTACTTTTGTCTGTGCCATATAAACGGCCCTCAAAAATTTTGGTTTGAGTAGCCCGAATCGACAAATAGCCGTCATTGTTCCATACAAAAAGCTTAATTGGGAATTTATACTCGACTAAAAGTTGTAGTTCTTGTAAATTAGTTTGAAAAGAACCGTCGCCGGTTATACCAACCACTTCCCCGTCTTTTTTAGCAGCACAAACACCAATACAACCAGGCAAAGTAAAACCCATTTCCGCTTGAGCACCCGAAAGAATTAGTCTCTGGTTGGTTTTGGCTTTAAAACCTTGGGCTGGTGCATAAATCGCCGAACCAGCGTCTGCTACAATTACACCATCTTCCGGCAAAGCCTTACATAACTCATCGACAAAATGATATAAGTTTATTCCTTTTTTGATTTGCCTGTATTCCGGCAGACAAACCGGATAATTATCCTTCCAATTTTTGCACTTTTCTCTCCATTCTTTAAAATCGCCAAGTCCCTGCGGTTTGAAATTTTCCAAAAACCATTTGGCGTCAGCATTTATAAACTGGTCAATATGAATTGTTTTTTTCTTATGTTCATTTGGGTCTATATCAACAACTACAATTTTAGCGGCCCGAGCGAATTCTTTGGGGTTATAGCCAATAACCGTAACACCCAAACGACTACCAATACTTAAAATAAGGTCAGAGTTCTGCATGGCAAAATTACCTGCCCTATCTCCCTTAAGGCCGGTACGGCCAATAAATAAAGGGTGGTCTCCCGGAACAAAATCCGTCGCCAAATAAGTTCCGACAAAAGGAATATTATAAGTTTCAATAAACGTTTTAAAAGTTGAGATAGCATGCGCGAGCCTGATACCGTGTCCGGCAATAATAACAGGCCGTTTAGCCGCCCCCAATAATCTTTCTAAACCTGCTAGATCATTTTGAGAGCACTGGTTTTTGTAATCAACTTGCAAATCTTTTGGATCAAATTTGACCAAATTATTTTCATCAACAACTGCACCTTGAACATCCGAAGGTACGTCAAGCCAAACAGGCCCGGGCCTTCCATGAGTTGCTAAATAGACTGCCTTTTGTAAATGATAAAGAATTTTCTCAGGTTCAGTAACCATTACTGCATATTTACACAAAGACTGAACTATAGGGATAATATCCGCTTCCTGAACACCATACTGCCTAAGTGGCTGCTGCATTGCCCAAATTGTATCCGCTCTTTTAACTTGGCCTGAAACTATCATTACAGGAATATTATCTTGCCAGGCATCAAGCAGCCCGGTTACGGCATTAGTTCCTCCGCAACCAGTCGTTACATAAGCGACTCCCCAATTCCCGGTGTATTTACTATAAGCAAAAGCGGCCATTGCACTGGATTGTTCATGGTGATTAAAAATACTCCTAATTTTCTGATTTTGCGCTGCAGCATCATTTAAAAACATCGCGCCACCACCAGTAAGTGTAAAAATATCCTGAACTCCTAAATTTTCAATAAACTTAGTAATATAATCAGCGACTCGCATAATATATTATTTTCTCGCCTCAAGTGCGGCGCTTAATCTTTTTAACCCTTCCAGAATGCGTTCTCTGGAAGTTGCATAACACAAACGTACGTAGCCCTCTCCGCTTGGTCCAAAGTTTGTTAAAGGCAAAAGTGCAACTTTTGCCTTTTCCAAAGCAAATTTTGCAAATTCTTCTGAGGTCATGCCGGTTTTAGTAATATTGGGTACAACATAAAATGCTCCGCCAGGAGTTAAACAAGTAATTCCAGGGATATTATTAAGTCCTGCTACTAGCAAATCCCTTCTGGCTTTGTATTCTGCTACCATAGCTTCAACACTTTTTTGACTACCTGAAATTGCTTCCATACCGGCTCTTTGAATAAACGGCGAAGTGCAAGAAGAAGTAGTCTGAAGAAGTAAAGCCATTTTCTCAATCACATCAGATGGTGCAATGCATACCCCCAAACGCCAGCCTGTCATTGCAAAAGCTTTAGAAAATCCATTTGCTAAAATCGTTCTCTTTTTACAACCATCCCTTTTTGCCGGGGAACAAAAACTGTCAGAAGGCTCAAAAATCATACGAGAATATATTTCATCAGTATAAAGGTAAATCTCGTACTTTTCAGCAATTTCAGCCATTTTATTTATTTCATCAGGAGTCATAACCGAGCCTGTGGGATTCTGTGGAGAATTCATAATAATCATTCGGGTTTTTTCGGTTATAGCTTTTTCAACATCTTGAGGACTCATTCGAAAATGATTTTTTTCTAAAAGAGGAATTCCTACAGCCTTAACTCCACAAAACTTTAAAACCGCGTTATAAGTAGGAAAACCCGGGTCTGGCACAATAACCTCATCACCCGGCTCCACCAAACAAGCCACCGCATAATAAATAATTATATTTGCTGATGGTGTAATTAAAACTTGGTCTAAATCAGGCTTAAAACCTCTTGATTTTAAAGTTATATCCCTGACTAATTCTCTAAATTCAGTCATTCCGTAAGAACTTTGGTAATGCGTTTCTCCTCGCTTAAGGGAATCGATAGCCGCATTTGTAATATTCTCAGGGGTGTTAAAATCGGGATCACCTATTTCAAAATGAACGATATCCTCTCCAAGTCTCTCTAAATCCTTAACCTTGGCAAGAACTTTAAACATAGGCTGGCCCTCCAAATTGTTCGCAGCGGAAGTTAGACGATATTTCATAAAATATTTTATTAATATTCTAATTCAGTTTTTAATATAAAAGTTTCTTTAAGCCTGCTTAAAAAAACTTTTATACCACTCAAAAGTTTCTTTAATACCTTGTTCAAAAGTGAATTTAGGCTTCCAGTCCAGTGTTTTTCTGACTTTCTCATAGTTCAAACTTTGTCTGGGTATTTCATTTTGCTGGCTATTCACAACTCTATATTTTAACTTTTTTCCTATAACCTTCTCGATGTCTTCAATTATTTTTAGGACAGACAAATTATGACCGCTGGAAAAATTAAAAGCCTGGCCGGCTGTTTTGCCAATCTGCTCGGCTAAAACCACATAACCATCAGCCACATCTTTTACATAAACATAATCCCGTACAAAAGTACCATCGCTACGTATCTCCAAATTTTTATTATTTATAATACTGTCCATAACCCCGGGAACAATCCGGCTAAAATTTAAATCACCCGGCCCAAAAATATTGCCGAATCGGCTAACCGTCACCGGTAGATTATAAGTATGAAAATAAGCCATGCTAATTAAATCAGCCGCTGACTTTGAAACATCATATGGATGATCTCCGCTTAAAGGCTGGTCTTCCGTAACATTATATGAATGTTTTCCGTATGCTTTATCTGAGGAAGCCACAACCACAGCCTTAATATTTTTATTTTCCTTAGCGGCCTCCAAAACTGAAACCGTGCCCATAATATTGGTATCAAGAGTCAGCATGGGGTGCAAAAATGCCTCTCCTACAATAGGTTGGGCCGCCAAATGAAATATATATTCAATCCTGTTTTGATCTACAATTTCTTTAATTTTGACAGCATCCCTTACATCCTGAATGAATACCGGGCATTTGTCTGAAAATTTTTTTAAATCAAAATAGCTTTTGGATAATACCTGCAAATCAACAACAAAAACCTGGGCGTTTAAACCTAAAAGCCTCTCAACCACATGGGAACCTACAAGTCCAGTGCCGCCGGTTACCAAGCAAGCCTTATTTTGTAATGCTATTTCCATAATTATTTTTCCCAAATTTTCCAAAAAGGATTTTTTTCCCAATACTCGTTCATCTCCTCAACTTCCTTATAGGTGTCCATGGCTTTCCACTTTCCTTGATGATCAAATAAAGACAATTGACCCCGTTTAGCCAGAGGAATGAATAACTCTTCAATCATGCTATTTGGTTTTAAATCCTTAAAAACATCTTTTTTGAAAACCATAAAACCCCCGTTAATTAAAAAATCATGGTAATTCTCTTTGTCAACGAAATCCCCGACTAAATTTTGACTAAAACCTATTACTTTTTTTGTCTGTTTGTCTTGATGGACTATTCCAAGCTTCGTCAAAGGTCTAACACCAGTAATAGTTCCAATGGTATTTTGCCGTTTATGGAAATCCAAAAGCTTAACAAGATCAATATCTGCAACCCCATCGCCATAAGTTAGCATAAATTCCTGATCGGGAATATATTTTTCAAGCCTCCTCAGACGTTCACCGGTCAAACTTTTTTGTCCTGTATCCACAAAAGTTATTTTAAAATTTTCATGATTTTTGTTATGAAAACTTAACGAGTGTTCGCTGGTATCTAAAGTAAAATCATTGACAAAAGTCCTCCAGTTCATAAAATATTCTTTTATACTATTGCCTTTATAGCCCAAAGCCAAAATAAACTCATTAAAACCATAATGGGCGTAAATTTTCATAATATGCCACAAAATGGGCTTACCGCCCACTTCCACCAAAGGTTTGGGCTTAAACTCGGTTTCTTCCTTCATACGGGTTCCTTCCCCGCCGCAGAGTATTATTACTTTCATATATATAAAATTACTATTTTTCTACAATAAAACTATACAATAATTAAGATTTAAGGTCAAAGCCCAATTTTAAATTCTCTGAAAAAAGTTTTAAAATTCTTTATCAAAATCATCAAACTTATTACAAGACGATTTAATAAAATCACGCAGCTAAAATCTGTATGTAAAAACCTTAAATTTACATAGCTCAAATTTTTAAAGTCCATCCTTAGATGCCATATAAATTGTTCTTGATGAGCATTACGGCCGCCAGCAAATTGTTCTACTGAATGAATTTTTACATTCCTTCCGAAATGTTTCCTTATTAGAATATTTAATAATGTTAAATCATGCCTAAAAATTTCACAGTTTCTAACAAATTGACTTTTATTATAACCTTTATTTCTCCAAATATCTTTAGGTGAAAAACCCAAAGCTAACCCGCTTAAAGCACAGTCAAAAGTCTGGTTCAAAATATTTGAAATTTTCCCTTTATTTTTGAAGCCAAATTCCCCGGCATGGATTACTTCACAGTCATCGAATTCATTTGAAATTTCAAATATTGCTTTATATTCTTTTGGTACAATTTTTTCCAGTAAAACCCCTTGGCCTATGGCAAAAAAATCTTCTTTTTCAAGCGTATCAAATATTCGGTCCAGCGGTCTTAACACTTGACAGCCAGCATCCAGATAAAAATTTAAATCTGCCAAAGGGTGGCTAAATATATAAGTTTTCCAAGTATAACAACTACGCCAGAACTTGCAAAAAATGGGCATGGCTATTACTTCCACGTCCTTTAGGCTTTTAAGCTCGGAGACAAAAATAGCTGGCATACCCAAATCATAAACAAATATTTTAGGATGATCGGGGTAATTTTGTTTTATTGATCCTAATAAATTTATTAAAGATGGAAAATATTTACCCGATGCTGCTGTAATTATAGCCTTGTGTTGTGAAACTGAGTTATTATTTATCTGGGGCGCCTGATTCATATAATGGTTTCTTAATTCTAAAAATTTTATAAAAAAAACTTTTAAATAGTAAAATATCATCTGTTTCTACAAAACCAAAAGCAAAATACAAAACAAAATACAACACGACCGAAAATGGCCCACTGATGACTAACAACGATAGACTGGTAGTTATGGGCTCTATCAAAAAATATATTATTAACACATCTACAAAAGCTACTAAAAATATTTTTAGATAGAGTTTTAAGTAAAATGATGACTGATTTTTTAAACCAAAAATATTACGCTCGGTCCAATAAAAAGCATAAGCCATTGGCAAAACCGCAATTAGGTATGCCCAAGCCGCTCCCAGAATACCAGCTTTCGGAACCAGTATTAACAGCAGTGTAAGATTTATAGCTGACATTAAAATAGATTGTCGAATTAAAAATTTCATTTTTCCTAAACCTAACAAAATACTCTGCAAAGGTATATAAAGTCCAATAAAATAATAAGTAATTGCCAAAATTACCAGGATTTTACTGCCATTTGCCGCATACTCAGAACCTAGCCAAAACATTAATATTTTTTGCGCAAATAATACTATGGCTATTGTAGTTCCTGCGGCTACTACACTTAAATTTCGAAAAGCTCTTAAGTAAATTTGTTTTAATTTTTCCATTTCTCCCGAACCTGACAAACTGCTAGCCATGGGAAAAAACATACCCGAGAGGCTGTTGGTCACTCCAACAATTTTAATCGCAATATTACCCGGCACACTATAAAAAGGCAAAACTGCCGGTCCTAAAAAAAATGGGATTATTAAGCGATCCAAATATTGCAAACAACTTGCTGCTAAATTTGAAATAAAAGTCTGAAAACCAAAACTGTAGGCTTTTTTCATTTCTGTCCTGTTGAAACTAAATTTCAATCGCAAATCAGGCAAAAGTTTTCTGGAATAATACATTGTAAAAACGATTGTAAATAAAATCACACAAACATTAAGGGCCATTACAGCCTTTAATTGATAACTATTCTGTAAAAGCCAAATCGAGCCCAAACTTGTAACTATCAAACTAGTCATAGAAAGTTTGGTAGAAATATCAAATCTTTGCAAAGCTGTTAAAATTGACCCGTAAACCAAGCCAAAAGTATTTAACAAAAAAGCCGCTCCAGCAAGTAAAAAGACAATCAAAATATGTGTCTGACTTTCGGCCGTGACATGAAATAAAGGCAAGAACCATTTACCAATTACTACAAAAACCAAAACACCCAAAAACCCCAGGGCTAAAAATAAGCTTCTAGCTGAACCCAACAAGTTTTGTAAAGCTTTAATATCACCCTTAGCTAAATATTCCGAAGCGTATTTGGTTATGGCGCTGCTTAAACCCAAATCAACAAACCCCACAAATGAACTTATTGCGTTTACTAACAAATAAATTCCAAAATCAACACTCCCTAATTTGAGAGCTAACGCTCTGGTAACGAATATAGTAAAAACCATCGGCAACAAAAAGCCGGCAAACAAATAGCTTGAATTCTTTAGGGTTTTGTAAGAAAAAGAAGTTTCTTCCATTCATTATTCCTTATTTTTTTCGAAAGCCTTTAATTCCTCGGGGGTTCCAAGTATATAATTTTTTAGAGCTTTCACAGCCCTGATTTTTTTACCAGATTTTAACATTTCGTTATAACAAGGTATTATATAAAACTCGTTATTTTGGGTTTCTTGTCGCATAAAAAGAGCCTCGGCTGCTCGAACAAAATCTGTACCCCTTTTAAAATAATACATACCGGTTGAAGCTAAATTTGAAATTGTCACTTTTTCAGCAGTCTGAGTAACGTAACCAAATTCATCTAACTTTACAAAACTATACCGAGGCTCGCTTGATTCAAAAACTTCTAAAATTCCGTCCGGGTCTTCTTTTTCAATCAATTCCCAAATCGCACTTTCCGAATAAGTATCACAGTTAAATATAAATAATTTGTTAAAGTTATCAATGTATTCTTTTGCCAAATAGCTTGATTTGGCCTGACCCGAAAGCAAGCCAAATTGCGTTATAACAACAGTTTCATTTCCAAATAATTCTTTTAGCTGCTTATCGATCCGAAATTTTTTAACATGTTCATCTAAAACAATAAAAATTAGACGGTAAGTTTTTATCTTGTTTAAAAAATGGAAGGACCTAACTGCCCACTCTACCAATGTTTTACCTTTTGTCTTTATTAATGGCTTCGGATCGACAAAACCTTTTTGCTTAAAACGCAAGCCAGCGCCCGCCATCGGAATTAGTATGTTGACTTTATTTGAATCAAAATTATCAGGTAAAATATTGTCCCATCCTCTAAACTCGTACGCCAAATCGTCTATATATACTTCCGCGTGCGGTTTTCCAAAATAAATTTCATCATATAAAATAGTATTCCTTTCCAACCAATCCAAAGTTTTTTTGCCAATTTTTGCCACGACTTGACCCTGATCTCCCTTACAGGTCTTCATATGTCTTGCGGTCTGCAAAATAATATAATGGCCTGCTGCTTTTAACTCCTTAATTTTTTCAATTGCTCCCTCATTTACCCTGACCTGATCATAATCTTGGCCTTCTTTTCGGATTTCGCAAATCACCCCATCTAAATCTAACATTATTCTCATAAAATTATTTAAATGTCTCATTTAAAAGTCTAATTCCCGTAACATACATAGCTTTTTGACGGCTCAAGCTATTTGAATGCAAAGAAGCCATCGAAAGAAACAATAAAGCTTCCACATATTTTATTAATTTTAAATTATAACCTTTTTTTATAAGCACCTCGTCAAATTTATTAGCAATTAATCTGTGATAATCATCAATATATACATTGTAAAAATATTGACCTTCCGCTGGCTCTATGATTTTAAATAAATCAGCAACAATAAAATCGTAAAAACTACAAAAACTGTGACGTAATTTTGCTATATCATATTTAATATCTCCGTAAATTGACATTTTACCAAAATAACCGCGAGGGTCTAAAAATTTGAGCAGTTTGCTATTTACATCATACAATATGTTTCCCATACAAAAGTCACCATGAATAAAACTCATATCTTTTTTTTCATACAATAAGCCGGTCATTTCTTCAAACTTGTTTAAAAAATAGCTTATATTTTTGTGTTCAACCCCATTTATGCTTATTGTCGACCTATTTAAAACCTTTTTCCAATAAAAATGTTTTTGTAAATCATTTAATCGCAAGACTACTTTTTTTTCGTACATATCGGAAAAATAACTTCTAGGTAAATGATTTGGATAACCTTTAAAAAGCTCTGTGATTTCGAGCAAGCGGTTAATAATTGACTGCCAAACAGATTGGTTAATGTACGCAAACATATGAATGTCAGCTAAGGTCGGATACCCGTAATATTCAATACTGTAATAAGACATTTTTTTCCCAATTTTGTAGTCAAATAACCTTGGTGAGAATATTTTTAGCGGGTCGGGAGTATTTAAATACCAGTTTATTTCCTGGTTAATTTTTTGAATATTTGTCCCAGTTTTTGTGATAATTCCGAATTGCGGATTATAACTAAGCCGATTAAAACTTCTTGTCCGTAAAAAATCAACTTTGGCTTGATAGTAATTTTCAATATTTCCACAATCATACCAACGATTAGCACTTATTAAATCAAATTTATGAAATTTTTGATAAGCTTCTAAAATATGGCTAATTTCAACTTTTTTATTTTTGTTTACTGCCCGGTTAGTTGCTAAAATAAAATTCTTATAATCTTTAAAATAATAAACACCGCACAAAACCTTGCCTCCTAACTTATATTCTGCGGGTTTATTGATAAAAAGAAAATTTCTGTTGTGGTGTTTTTCAATAAAACACCATTTTTCAGGATTTTCATATCGGTTGGAAAACACTAAAAAATCATTACCAAAATTTAATTTTCCTTTATAAATTGTATCTCCCAAATACAATAAAATTCTATTATTTTTTTCGACTAACTTACTGGCAAGATAAATTGAATTTCCCACTCCCCTGTCGGGATTAGTTCTTATAAACTTAATTCCCATTTTATCTGTAAACTTTTGCTCAACATACTTTTGGGTATGAGAATCCGCAGGATGCAAAGCAATAACCGCATTTTTTATCCCCCTACTTAACAAATCCTCCAAAATATAACCTATTACTGGCTTGCCGTTAATAGGCAACATTGTGTCAGGTAAGGTCGAGTGTTGGATAATTAAATTACTCGGCTTGCCAGCCGCAGGAATGATGGCAAATATTTGTTTATGGTTAACACTTTTTTTCATAATTAATTACCAGATTTTTTTAACAACTGAATTAAACCAAGTGCTTCAAAAAAATTACGGTAAGGATACAAAAGTTGCTTTACCTGAAATTTGGCGGTTTTCAAACTCCAGCCCTGGCTTTTTAGTGACCAGGGATTGAGTAGAATTTGCATTTTAAGATCTTTGGATTGTTTTGCTTTTTCGTGGTTGAATTTTGGATTAACATCTATGGTCAAAATTCTTGATTTCCAGAAAAGAGGAATATCTTCGATGTTTAATTTCAAATCCGTACCGTGGACTAAATCGCGAAAACTGTAATTTTTCGCCAGAGGATTAATATTTGTCCAACCCGGGCGATATGTATCATATCCGTAGGCAATTTTTATTTTTTTTTCAAAAAATCCAAACGGTATAAACAAAGGCGGTATTAAATCGGTAAAAATTTCCTTTGAATACCCCAGCATATGCTCATAACCATCAAAATGTGAACATAACTCCTTCTTGGGTACAATTTCTATTTGTTTTTTGTCCCGTAAAGCCGCTAGATCTTCGGCTCGCATTATTAAACGACCGCTTAAATCCATAAAAGTAAACCAATCCTTAAAAAGTTTTTTATTCACTATTTGGATTGAACTATAATCACCTTTCGGTACGTCGAAAACTAAACAATCTCTTGTGTCTTCAATTTTCTGTGTGCCCTTTGGAAAATAGCCAAATCTTTTATTGACCCCATTTATATACTCAGTCCAATGAGAATATGCAATCGAAACAAAATTATTTTTTTCAGAATACTCATCGCCTTTTTTTATTAAACTGTTTATAAAAGCAATATCTGATGGCTGGCTAATCAACAGGGGATGGTCGTTATTGGGCGAATAAAATACCCAGTCATCAGTCACATTATCTAGCAATTTTATTGAATCTAAATAATCAATTTGACTATCACTTCGGGTATGAAGTATTTGAGCTTTTGGAAACAGGGAGTAAATAAAATCATCTAACTCATTATAATCACCCTCCGCTAATTCATATCTAATCAAAACGTGCGACCATGGGTAAGTAGCGTAGCTGGCTAATGTGTATTTTGCAATTTCAATCTTTTTTGGCATTCGGTATACAGGTGATTTTCCCCGAATATTATCTTTTTCTGCAAAAGGATTTTTTTTGCTTAAACTGCGGTCTATAATATAAGTATCAAAATATAAAATCATAAAATTACCAATTTTCTAACTTAACTCGAGCTTTGGTTTTTATTCCCTGATAGGCTTGTACTGCTTTTCTTTCAACCTCCGGGGAAACCAAGCGTAAAATTTCATGGCCTAAAATCCGATACTGCTTGCCAATTTTATTGGCTCTTAATAAACCATTTTTTAGCATGCGTTTAATTGTACTATTGCTTACTTTAAGCAATTTTTGAGTTTCTTGGGTTGTATAAATTTCGTGGGGATTTATTTCCATAAAATGACCTCCTCCCCGCCTAAAGGGCGAGTTTTCTGTTGGTGACGATCGCAAGTGATCGTAACCCAACTACAATCAAATTAAACGCTAATTATTTCATCTCAGGGATACTATTTACCCCGGACTCAAGCCAGGGTGTGACTACTTGTGGGCACTCTTTTACCCTGACTTCCGTCCTCAGGACTTCCTAGTATAGAGTAAAAAACCTTTGATTTAAGCATATCAAAGGTTTTTTTATGTGTCAAAAAGTGTCAATAGGTACCAAACTACTCCCTATATACTATAAATCAAGCTTAAAGTAGGAGTTACCACCGTCCCAAAATACTAACTTATACCCGTACTTTTTTAACTCCGGGTAACCAGAACCCTCCAAACACAAAACTTTTGCTTTGTATTTAAACCAATCATTACTTTTTATAACCTCATGTTCAAAATTTTCAACATCCATTGAAATGAAATCAACAACGCTTAGGTTGTTCTCTTTAAAAATTTCTGACAGGGGTTTAAGCTTAACTTTAATTTTTTTGTCTATTCCTCTCTGTTCCGCGGTATTCTTAACAAAAGTATTACCACTACCACCTTCGGCAAAATAGTAATCCGCTTCCCCTAGGCCAACAGCACAATTTAAATTCACATCTTCTGGTCTTTTTTCCAAAAACTTCTTAAAACCCTCTTCATTTGGCTCTATATTTATACCCCTCCAACCTCTTTGATAAAAGAGCTTTGTGTTGTTTATATGATCAGGATTATAAGCCCCAATATCTATATAAACCCCCTTTTCTTTATAGCCAGTAAGCCAATCTAGAATGTTATCTTCATTTAAAGAAGAATACGAAAAACCCTTTAAACACATTACTTTTACCAATGCCCTGCCAATTAAATATTTAGGTGTTTTATTTACCATTTAAATTCTCTGAATAATTTATTTGTTAGACTTAAGACTAATTGAATGTAGTTTTTAGGTAAAATAAATATAATACTCTATTTTTTATAAATATTTTTCGCAAAAATTCTTTGTTTCAAATTTTCCATAAAAACCACTTTTTTAAAAGGTTTGTAAAAAAAAGCGAGAGCCTTCCTGATAAGTAAATTTCTTGCCATATATTTAGCAATCAACTTTTCTTGTCGTTCTAAATTTGTCGCCCTGGCTGCGTTAATTGTTCGTCGTTTTGCTTGTTCTGGAGACTGGTCAAAAATATGACACAAAAACTTTTCTAAACCTGCTTCTAAGACTTTAAATTCCATACCGCTTGCAGCCACGGGCTCGTTGATTATTTTCAAATACAGTTCGTCATTTTGATCTATTTCCTTAACGCGAGCTACCACTTCCCCAAAGTTCTTATAAGAATGACAATTTATAAAACGCTTTTCATTAAACTCAAGGCCAACATCCGGATTACCCCAGTAAATTGGAATTGTTCTTGCAGAAAAAGCATTGACTAATTTTTCTGTAGTATAACCACTTCGGGAAGAATTCTCAAAGGCAATTGAAAATTTATGCTGCATTTCAAAGGCTAATTTATTTTTTATTTTACCACCCACATTATTCAAATAGCCACCCCCTGCATCAACTTTCTTATACTCAGATAATTTATAAAATATCTCTTCACGTTGGCCACCTGCCAAATAATTACTATAAACAAAGCTGCAAAATCCAGTTTTTTTTGCCAATTCTTCTTTTAAAAAGGGCTTTTGGAAGGTGAAATCCATCCCCCCCGCCAACTCAATTTCAGCGTCTGAATAAAATTGTGCAATTAAATACAAAGGCATCCGGTAAAACCTATCCTGAAAAGTAAGATAGTCAAATCCGATCGCATAATCGCATAAATTAAAATCAGGAGAAACATTCTCCCCTATAAACAAAAGTCGCACAGGATCTTGCCCGTATTTTAAATACTCAAAAGTTGATTCATTGTAAATTACAAAATCTGGTTTTTCAGTAAGCTCAACTTCATAATATTTTTTCAGAAGGTTTAAAAAAAAGGTTCCGTAAGAAAATTTTTGTCCTAAATTTTTGTCGCAAATTTTTAATCTTATTTTTTTCATAAAATTTTTTCTGTGATTTGACTCAAATATTCAGGGTCTTTACAATCTTCAGGATTCCTTTCATTTATTTCGTTAAAATATTTGTACTTTACCTTTGTAAGTTTTGGTTCATTTTTTAAATACATCTCATATTCCATATCTATATGCCCAATATCAAAAACCCGAAAACCTTCCAGAAATAAATCGTAGGCCAAAACTTTAGCCGCCGGACCCAATGATAGGAGAATCAAATGATCTTTGCTTTTTTTTCTTACTGCTTCAAAAATTTGAGTGTATTTTTCAAAAGCATTTTCCGGTGGACATAAAATTCTTCTTAATGATTTTACTTCTTTAAACATATCATTTCCAACACCCAAACGACTCTTAAGGCCTTCTACTAAAATCACATCTCTTCCATACCAAAATGAAAAAAGTTTTTTGAAAGCTGCGCTATTTTTTTTTCGTTCATCATCTTTAAAACCCAAATAAGGCCTGGTTACAAAGGTATTCCCATAAATTTGTTTTAAGGAAAGCAGCTCTAACCATTGGTGTCTATAATGAAATTGGTGGTGCAAAGCGAATTTATGGGCCTCAGCCACATAAGCATCTAACTTGCCAAATAAATCAGGCAGACAAATTAGAAATCCTGGTAAATCTGCTTTTAGAACCTTTTTTAATCTTAAAATTAAATTAGGGTCGGCTTTTTGAAATAATAAATCCTTACCTTCAATTAAAGTAATCTCTCCATCACCAAAACGAACAAAGGACAGACCATTTCTTTCTACTAACTTGAGAGTTTCCATAATTGACAAAACTGTTGGCGTATGGTTATTCCCAAGTATGTAAATACGAAAAAAGTAAAAGATTTTGGCTAAAATTGGGCCTAATGCCCGGTGTAACCAAAGGGGCGTGTTATTTCTTACAAATTCAATTACTTTACTTAACATTAAAAATCCTTTAATAGCTCTGCTTTCTTTTTTGAATAATTATTCTCTATGTTTTCAATAGTTATATTATTTTCAATTTCGTACAACCTGGTATAAGTCATTATTCTATAGGACAGATAATTGAGTAGAATTAAAAATCCTAATTTGCCGTTTTTGTAATTATCTTTGGTAAAATACCAGGCATAGGCAACTAAAGCCCTAAGCAACTTAAGAATGCTGAATTTTTCCCCCCGAAAAAATTTTTCTTGCGCCTCTTTGTCACTATATCTAAAATGATTTCGGACAAATTTTTCAATATTATAAGTGCTAAAATGTCTTAAAGCAAATTCTGGTTTGTTGGGCAACCTTAAAATCTGTGATTTAGAACCTAAAAATTTACCGATTCCATGGATATGATTTTTTTGAAAATCAATATAATCTTTGTGAAAAAAAAACGGGGCGTAAGCTTTAAGGGTGTAATTTTTAGTATTGCCCCACAAGTAGGTATAAAGTGGAATGAAAACTTGTTTATATTTTTCCTCTTTTGAAACCTCGGTAAGTTTTTCTAAAAGGCTTTTTGGCGCAATGTTATCTGCATAACCCCAGTAGATCCATTCTGTTTTTAAAAAAGTTTTTATAAATTTAAAATTTTCTACTGTTTCCACATTAACACTATTGCTTACGGGTCGCCTAAAATATAGGGCTCCGGAACTTTCTGCAATCTCTCTGGTCCTGTCAGTACTACCGTCATCCATTAAGCAAATTTGCCCATATCTAGAAAAGTTTTTTAGAACATATGGCAAACGTTTTTCTTCATTGTAGGTAAAAATTATAAAAGTTATATTGCTCACAAGATTGTTGGGAAAATTAATCAAATTTTCTTATTTATTTTCAAAATACCATTCAATGGTGCGTTTCAGGCCTGTTAAAAAATCTATTTTAGAAACAAAACCAAAATACTTTTTTGCCCTACTAACATCCAATTTTCTTCTAGGTTGACCATCAGGCTTGCTTTTATCCCAGATTATTTGACCCTTAAAACCCGTAATCTGGCTTATAAGGGTGATTAACTGTTTTATTTTTATTTCATTACTAGAACCAATATTTACAGGTTCAGGCTGATCGTATTTCTGAGCCGCTAAAACAATTGCCCTGGCCGCATCATCAACATACAAAAATTCTCGACTCGCTTTGCCTGTTCCCCATACAATTACTTCCTTTTCTTTTTTTTCCTTGGCTTCCACGAATTTTTTTATTAGAGCTGGTATAACATGGGAAGATTTTGGATCAAAATTGTCGCCCGGGCCATACAAATTAGTCGGCAATAAATATATTCCATTAAAACCATACTCGGTTCTGTATGCCTGTAGCATTTGAAGTAACATAAGCTTTGCTACTCCATAAGGCGCGTTGGTTTCTTCAGGATAACCTTTCCATAAATCTTCTTCCTTAAAAGGAATGTGTTCGGGAAATTTTGGATACGCGCAAACTGTTCCTACTTGAACAAATTTTTTTACGCCTTCAATCCTGGATGCTTCGATTAAATTTATTCCCATTACGGCATTATCATAAAAACACACAGCCGGATGTTCCCTATTAAAACCTATTCCTCCTACCACCGCAGCCAAATGGATGACCAAATCCACACCCCTCACAGCTTTTTGCGCATCAGCCGCTTTCCTTAGGTCCAATTGCTTGCTTCTGGGGCGAAAAATATTGACTTCTTTTACCCCGACTTTTAAAAGCTCTTCAGTGACTTTCGTGCCCACAAACCCGTGCCCCCCGGTTAATAAAATTTTAGAATTTTTTAGATTAAACATATATAATTAAAATAATTTACTAAATATTTCTTTAAACCTTTGTTCATAAGTATGTTCTTTTATTGTCCGCTCATAACCAGCCTTAGCTATTTTATCACGCTCTTCTTGATGTTCCAAATAATATTTAGCTTTTTCCATCATTTCATTCATTGACTTAAAAATTACAACCTCTTTTCCATCTACATAATAATCAGATAAATTATCTGCATCCGCGGTCAACAAAAACCCACCACAAGCCGGAACTTCAAAGGTACGGCCTTTTATTTGCCTTCTTTGTGCTCCAAAAGCGGATTTTAAATTTGCTATAAAATTATGCCCGCTAAATTTGTAACTGCCCAATTCCTTTTTTACAAACAGCTTAGCAAGCAGCTTCATTCTTTCTCTAGCGGTTACATAAGGACTTTCGGTAAAATTTAAATTGATTTTAGAATTTGAAAATATATCCAACATTTTTTCAAATTCTACCCTGCCGTTCTGCCAGGCGCTACCAAAAGCTTCAACTGACAATCCCGCGGACTCCAAAAAAGAAATATAATCTGGCCGACTCCCGTATTTTTTACCTACAAATGTTATTCCGTAGCTATTTGTGACTTTTTTCGGAAAATACAAAGTTGTATTAGCCGCCCATTGAGTTTTAATTACCCTAACTCCGATTTTTTTATATTTTTCTACGGCTTTTGAATCAGTTGTGGAAACTGCGGTGAACAAAGGTGCCCAATATTTAGAGTAAACCGGAAATCTCCAATGATCATCAGCAAACCAGTTAAAAGTTTTTGTTTTGGTCTTTTTTGTTATGTGCTCTATTGTTTCTTTTTTTATTTCCTCGGTAAACAAAAAGGTAAACAATAAATCGGGGTTTTTTTCTGCTATAGTTTTAATAAGCATGGGGTTCATTACATCGCGCCCGCTTTCCATAATTTTTTCGTCAACAAAAAACCCTTCCGCTTCAACCCCTTGCATATTCTTTAAAACTTCATAAAAATTTTGGTATTCAAAAGAAAGCCCCCAAGAAGGTTTGCCATATTCATATTTAAGACCACAAAACAGGACTCTCAGCATATTGCGATTAACTATTAACAATTAGACTTGAAGGGTCCAGACCGGCATCTTTTAAATCTGCTTCAAGCATAATTCGCACTAATTCTTTAAAAGTTACTCTTGGTTGCCAGTTCAGATTTTTTTTTGCTTTACCGTAATCCCCTTTCAGCAGATTTACTTCCTGGGGGCGATAATATCGCGGATCAACACCAATATAATCTTGCCAATTTAAAATTCCTACCAATCTAAAAGCTTCGACTACAAAATCTTTTACCGTGTGGGTTTCTCCCGTTGCAACAACATAATCATCGGGCTCTTCCGCCTGCATCATAAGCCACATGGCTTTTACGTATTCCGGCGCATAACCCCAGTCTCTCTTAGCTTCTAAATTTCCTAAATATATTTTTTCCTGCTTTTTTGCCAAAATAGCAGCAACACCCCGAGTAATTTTTCTGGTAACAAACGTTTTACCTCGCCTCGGACTTTCGTGGTTAAATAAAATACCATTACAAATAAACATGCCGTAAGCGGTCCGGTAATTTTTGCAAATTTGGTGACTAAAAACTTTAGCCACCCCGTATGGCGAGGCCGGATTGAAAGGTGTGGTTTCTTTTTGAGGAATTTCTAAAACATCGCCGAACATTTCGCTTGAACCAGCTTGGTAAAATTTAGTTTTTAATTTGTTTTCTTTTATGGCGTCTAAAAGCCTTAAGGTGCCCAAAGCAACAATATTTGCAGTATATTCTGGTATGTCAAAACTGACCCTTACATGACTTTGAGCACCCAGGTTATATATCTCTGTCGGTTGAATTTTTCTGAGTAAATAATTTATGTTGGATGCGTCAGCCAAATCTCCGTAATGAAGAACAAATTTCTGCCCAGCTATATTTTGATCATGAGGATCTCTGTAAATCGAATCTATTCTTTCGGTATTAAAAGTACTAGCTCTCCGTATAATGCCGTGAACTTCATAGCCTTTAGATAATAGCAATTCTGTTAAATAAGAACCGTCTTGCCCGGTTATTCCCGTTATTAAAGCGACTTTTTTATTATCATTCATATTGCTGTAATTATAAATAAAAAACCGCGTAAAGACAAGCGGTTTTTTAAACTCTTACAGACTAAAACCTGCCTCGACGGCGTCTGTGTAAAAAGTTTTTACAGTATCTAAAGACATTTCCTTTAAATTTTTTCCACGCATTGAAAACTTTTTTAAAATATCTTCGGGCACGGTAATTATATGACAACCAGCGCTTTCAGCTTGTTCAACATTAAAAATTTCCCTGGTGCTGGCCCACAAAATTTCAGCCTTAGGCAAATTTTTATATTTTTCTACAGCTCGCTTAACCGTCGGCATCGGGTCAACTCCAGTATCGGCTATTCTGCCGGCAAAAATAGACACTATAACAATGTCTTCCGGTTTTAAAATACTGTAAACTTCGTCTATTTGTTCGTTGGTCAAAATCGCCGTAATATTTATTCTTAAATCTAAATCGAGCAGGGTTCTTATTAGGGGCAAAGCACTTTGGCCTTTTGTGTTGGTTATTGGGATTTTTATATAAGCGTTATTTCCCCACTGACCTATTTTTTTTGCTTGCCTTTCCATTTCGGGGAATTCATCGGCAAAGACTTCAAATGAAATAGGCATAGCGCCAATAGCCGCCAAAACTTCCTTGGCAAATGCTTCGTAATCTTTTATACCGGCCTTAAACATAATTGTCGGGTTAGTGGTCATGCCCTCTATAAACGGATATTGCTTTATGGCCGCCAAATTAGCTGAATCTAAATATATTTTCATAAAATTTCCTTTCATTTTCAGAATAGCACCTAAAAGTTTCTGCTGCAAGATTTGTACTACTCCTGCCCTTGAGGTAAAATAAGGCTATAGGCAGGTTAATATATTTGGATATTAAATGAAAATCTTATACATTATTACCCAAGCAGACGGCGGCGGTGCACAAAAATATGTTTTAGCCCTGGCAAAGCACTTTAAAGGTATTATCGCGGCAGGACAAGAAGCTCAAACGCTTTTTAACCAAGCTTCCAGCTACTCTATAATCACCTATCGCCTCAAGTACTTAAAACGCGAAATAAATCTTTTTACAGACCTACTCGGGATTTTTGAAATCCGTAGGCTTATAAAAACTTACCGGCCAGACATTGTGCATTTAAATTCCAGCAAAGCGGGATTTTTAGGTAGTCTTGCGGCTATATTTTTAAATACCAAAGTTGTTTTTACGGCTCATGGGTTTATATTTAACGAGCCTATGCCGAAATGGAAAAAGTTTTCCTATATTATTTTAGAAAAAGTTGCCAGCTTTTTTCGGGACTTTATTATCACAGTGTCTGAGGCCGACAAAAACTCGGCTTTGAAATACAAACTAATTAATCAAAATAAAATCAAAACAGTTTATAGTGGCTTAGAAAAAATTAATTTTTTAAGCAAAGATACTGCAAGAAAGGAATTGGGCCTACCTGAAGACAAAAAAATTTGGGTCACCATAGCCAATGACTACAAGTCAAAAGGACTTGATGTATACAATAATTTTAAACCGGCTAAAGGAACTATGGTTATAGTGATAGGCAATACCCCGAACAGACACTCTACTGAAGCAATAAAATTTTTAGGCCAAAAACATAACGCTTCACAATACCTAAAAGCTTTCGATGGAGCCATCATACCTTCAAAAAAAGAAGGTTTTCCATATTTTGCTCTTGAGGCCATGCAGGCGGGATTACCAATTATAGCAACAAAAGTTGGCGGAATCCCTGAAGCACTAACTGACGCTGCGTCGGTTTTAATAGACAACGCAAACACCGAAACCCTATCTGAAAAAATAGGAAAAGAATTTTTGGATCAAAAAAGAGCCGCATTTCTGTCACAAAAAGCAGAAGAAAGATCAAAATTATTTACTCAAGAAAAAATGCTAAAAGATACAAAAAAAATTTACGAATATATTTTAAGTACCCCATAAGGGATATTTATTTTGGAATTATATTTTGTAATTTTTCACCTAAGCCAGGATCAGCTTGTGCTAGCTTACTTGCCAATTCCAGAGCTTTTTCCTTTTGTCCAACTGCCAAATAAATTTGCACCATTTGTAAATAAAAATCTTTATTATTTGGATCTTGTTTTATAAATAATTCGCCTATCTGCACCATTCGGTCAGCGTTGCCTTTCTTATAAAAATACTCCAGCAACCATTTGAGCGAATCAGGGTTAGGAAACTGAAAATTATTATCTAGTAAATTTTCTGAAATCTTAACAGCTTGCTCTAAATTAATTTCTTTTTCTGCAATAGAAAGTTGCCACTTAATTTCAAGACTAGTTGGATTTAGCTCGGACATTTCTTTTGCTATTTTTGCCGCTTCATAAAAATTTCCCTGAATCATTTGTAGCTGAAACAACCCGGACAAAGCTTCGGTTCTTTTGGGAGCTAAATCTATAGCTTTTTTAAAGGCCTCAGCAACTTGTGGATCAAGAGTGCCTTGCCTTAAATATGAATAATTTAAGGACAAACTTGCCAACTTCTGCCAAATAATCGGGTTATGAGGATTTTTTTTCGTAACAACTAAAAGTGCATTGATTGCCTGCTGTGCTATCGAATCAACTAATTGGGGATTTGTTTTTCCTGGATTCCTCAATATATTAAGCGCAAACTCTTGGTATTTGCTTGCGGTTTCGGTTTGATCAAAATTAAAAGGATTATTTATTGCCTTCTGAAAATAATTCTGAGCTTTTTGAGGATCAACTCCACCGTAAGCATAACCATAATTAGTATCAGAGGAAGCCTTTAAAGGCATAATATTACCAGCCCAAACCAGATAAACTGAAAATGCCGTCGCTACAAAAAAAACGACTAAAGAGATACTTTGTCCTGGCAAAAAAATACCCAACGACATTTGTTTAGTTTTCCTTTTTTTATCTTCCGGACTTAATATTTTTTCCCACAAAAATGCTGCGAACGAAACAAAAATAAAAAATGACATACTTGCTGAAACAGTATCGAATACAAAAAGATTTTGAATTTGATAAACTAATAATCCTGCAAGTAAACAAACTGAGCTTATCAAACCCAAAGCTTCTAGCTTCCAGGACTTATAAAAAGAAGCAACACAAAAAAATATAATGCTTAAATACGAAATAAATCCTAAAATTCCATTTGTTACCAAAACCTCTAAAATATAATTATGAGGTTTATCAAACCAGGAAGGATCGTATTTATAGATTTCCGGATTGTAATATTTGTTGCCTGTCACATAATAGTTTTCAGCTCCTGTTCCAAAAATAGGATAGTCTTTAAAGCCGTTTAAAGCCACCCTCCATTGAATAAGCCTTGCCTCAGTGTTGCTGTCCTGTAACTTAAACACGCGCCTTAACATACTACCTTGTGGTAACTTGTCGCTATTTAAATACAACCCCGAACCAGCTACAAGTAACAACAATATCGCTCCTCCTCCGTATGCCTTTAGTCTTTTTGAAGAGCTAAGTACCACATAAACTATCAATGAAATAAAAATACCCAAAACTAAACCTACGACTGCTCCTCGTGTACCAGACAAAAAGATTGCGACAAATTGTAAAAATGATAAAAGATAAAACCAATATCTCCCGAACTCTTTTTTTCTTGTACCCCAAAATATTGTCAAAAACATTATGGGTATTAAGTAACTTGGAAAAAAAATGGGGTTTCCGAAAGTAGCTGATACTCTCGGCAAGGAAGGATCGGGTACCCAAGGATTCATTCCAAAACGAACAAAAATTGCATAAATACTAAGAACAGTAGCTATAGCAATATTTGAGTATACTAATACTTTTAGTAAAGAAAATTCTATTTTAGCCAAAGTAACAATATAAAAATACAAAAGTATTAAATGTGTTAAATAAAAAACGCCACCCATCCTCTCAAAATTACCCCATAGAGCTTTTTGTGGGTCCACCCCGGTAAAAGCGGAGCCAATATTAATGAGCCAAAACAAAATTACGGTAATATGTAGGGGATTTTTGTAGGTCGGTCTCGTTTTAGGCTCAATAAACAAAATATAAATAAAAAAGGGCAACCCCATTTCGACCAAAATTCGCAAATAAAAAGCCTTACTGGTTATAAAAGGAAATAAAAGGTCTTTAAAAACCCAAAATGGGGTTAAAAAGCTAAGAGCAGTTATAAGCAATAATGCATATTTGGAAAAAGAAAAAAACCCTGAATGTCTCATTTATATATTGTACCATAGAGTAAAATAAAAAAAAATGCCCATTTTACTGGGCATTTTTTTTATTTCTTTATAAATGTTACAACTTCTGTGCCTTCCTCCAAAGCTGAAACAATTTCTACAAGCCCCCCGTCACCTTCCATTCCTGTTATAACTTCTTTTTGTTCGAATATTTTTTTCTTAGGATCAGTTATTATTCTGATAAACTTTTTTCCGTCCTGGCTAATTATCGCCCTTAATGGTGCCGCTAAAACCCCACTTTTTTCACCCGTCAGAATGCTGATATTAGCGGTCATTCCGGGTTTAACTTCCTCTAACTTTTCAAGGCTAATTGTCACTTTATAGTTCACAACTCCGGAAACCAAAGTTGAAGCAGGGTCAACTCCTTGGACTTTTGCATTAAATTTTCTATCAGCGCCTAGGGCATCAAAAGTTACCTCTACAGACTGATTATTTCTCACAGCAGCTATATTAGCTTCGCTAATATTAGCCTCAATATGCAAGTTTTCTACATCCTGAAGCACAATAACCTGTTTTAAGGCGGTAGCAAGTTCCCCTGGGGTTATATCTACTAAAGTAATAGTTCCTTCTGCCGGAGCCCGAATAATAGTATTTTCCAAAGCCGCAGAAGCAGCCTGGACTTGCCCTTGAGCGCTTAAAACTTGAGCTTCAGCCGCTTGCAAATCGGCCGGTCTGGCCATTGCTTTTTTTAAGTCTAAATTTGCCTGCGCTGAAGCTAAGGTGTTTTCCGCTGTTGTGATGGCAGAACTTTGAGTTTGCAAAGCGGCCTGATATGCGTTGTAATTAGCAACATAGGTTGATGCTTGAGTGTTAGGAATATCTATTGTCCAAGAATCGTTTTCACCTAATCCCGTGGTAGAAGAAAAACTCAGATAAAGCCCCCTGGTTCCTAACGGTTGGGGCGATGTGCTAATAATACCAGAGCCTGTTTCCAAACCACTATATTGGAATTTTATACCTCCAACAGTTTGATAAATACCGATTTTATACTGACCCTGCCCTGTAGAGTTATAAGCACCGGACACTGTTAATGTAATTGTAGTTGTATTTCCCAAACCCGGATCGGCAGACAAAGTCGAGTTAAGCAAGGCCTTGTAGGCATTAGCAACCAAATTTGCCTGTTGAGCTTTAGTATTCTCTAAGCTGGCCTTGGCGTTGTCTACCGCGACCTGAGCAACCCTGACCTCTTCGCTAGAAGCTCCTTCGACTACTTTTTGCAAATTAGCTTTTGCCTGAGCAAGCGCGCCTTGTGCTTGAGTATAGCGAGCAACCTGATCCTGTTGGCTAAGGTTGGCTAAAACCTGGCCTTGTTTAGCCTTGTCCCCAACTTTAACATTCACGCGACTGACTATGCCGCTGGAATTAAAACTTAGAGACAGATCGGTTTTGCTGGTAACCTGGCCGGTAGCCAGAACTGTTTGCTTTAAATCTTGTTTTTTTATTATTTCGGTTTGCACCGAATCTGCCTTGTTGTCTCCGGAAAAAACCCTCCATAAAACCAGCAGGATTAAAACAAAAATTGCCCAGAACTTTTTTTTCTTGAATAAATTAGGAATTTGCATTGCTTAATATATTAGAATAGTGACTAAATATTATTATACCTGATTATAAACAAAAAATCAAGCATTTTATTTTAATGAATTTACAAAAGCCTGCATTGCCGCTTTTTGCGAAGGGTCAATTATTATAATTTGATCTGCTAACATTTGAGCTTTTTCCTTATTACCTAACTTGGCGTAAGTTTTTGCCAA
This sequence comes from uncultured Candidatus Saccharibacteria bacterium, assembly GCA_964483665.1. Classification (GTDB taxonomy): domain Bacteria; phylum Patescibacteriota; class Doudnabacteria; order UBA920; family UBA920; genus JAEUSF01. Next base: position 24,810 of record CAZACP010000002.1, on the reverse strand, counting down.
CTCAGTATATAATCCAATGTCCCCTGGCTCGAGTTCTATTGCCTGCTCTAAAAGCGCAGCCACTTTTTCCCAATTAGTTTGTTTTTGCTGGTAATCTATATACCAGGCAAACTGCTGAAGCTGTTTAAATTTAAATCCTAACTCTAAAGCTTCATCAGCCGCTGCTACAGCTTTGCTAAGAGAACCTTCTAAATAATACGCCATTGCAAGCTGCCATTTTATATCTGGCTTATTAGGGTTTAAATTATTTATTTCTTCCGCTACCAAAACCACGTTTTTCCAATCTTTTAAAAAGCCGTAGTACTGCAACTTAATCTGTAAAATTTCTACCCTTTTTGGTGCCAGTGCCAGAGCTTTGTCTATTGCTTCTTTTGCCGCTAGAGGTTGCTGATTATTGTAAATAGCATTATTAAGCTCTAAAGTTGACAGACTGCTCCATAAAATAGGGTCGTTCTTAGTTCTTTCTGCCTGCTCTTTTGTTATCTTAATAGCACTTTGTAAAACTTCTTTTACAAAGGCCGGATTATTTTGTCCCAAATCAGAACCTGGTAAACTTGCTGCGAAACGTGCAAAAAAATTAGCCGTATCGCCAGGATCTAAATTATCCTTCATTTTCAATGCTTGATCAAAATAATCCGCTGCCTGTTGAGGGTTGGCTTGCGAATAAACCTGTCCAAAATTTAGAGCTCTAGAAGACTTAATTGGAATAATGTTAGTTATATATTCCACGTACAAAACTACAGCAAAAATACAAACAAAAACATAGGGTGCGTACTCATTTTTTTTTACTATTTGTTCCTTGTTCTGATCTGTTTGCCTAGGTGCTGTACCATACAAAGCACCTACCGCTAAATATATATACCAAACCATACTTGCCGATACAGTATCAAATACAAAAAAGTTTTGGACTTGATAAGCAACCATACCCGCTAAAAGTATAGAAAATTCAAAAGGGTTAAGAATTTTGGATTTTAAACCCCTATACAAAGCAGCTGTAAAAAATATTAAAATTGCTAAATAAAAAACAAAACCTAAAATACCACTGGTAGTTAAAATTTCAAGCCAATAATTATGAGGCTTATCAAACCAAGAAGCGTCATACTTGTACATTTCGGGGTCGTAAAATTCGTTAAAAATGACATAGTAATTTTCTGCGCCAACTCCAAAAACAGGATACTTTAAAAAACCTAAATAAGCCATTTTCCATTGAATCAATCTAGCTTTCGAATTAGTATCACTTAAACTAGTTAGCCGCCTAATACTTGACTCTTCTGGTAATTTTACCCTGATTAAGAAAATAGTAATTATAAAAACCGCCGCTGTTACCAAAACCAGATAACCTAACTTGCGGGTTTTGGAATAACCGGAAAAAAATACATAAATAAAACCGAAAATTATTCCAGCCACTACAAGCCCAACCAAAGCTCCCCTGGTGGCTGAAAGAAAAATGCCCAAAATACATAAAAATGAAGACAAAATATAAAGCCACTTTAATAAAGAACTCTTTTCTTTATACGCAAAATACACGCTCAAAAAAAATGGAATTATTAAATAGCTAGCAAAAAATATCGGGTTGCCAAAACTAGAAGATACGCGCTGAGGTAGAGAAGGATCTGGGGTTAAAACAGGACCGCCAAGTTTCCCAAAGACCCCATTTAAAACCAAAACTGCTAAAATTAGCAAAAATGCATGAAAAAAAAATTTCAAATATTTTAAGCCTGCCTGCCCTACGGCCAAAAAATAAAAATACAGTGCCGTCAAATGGGTAAAATACCATACTCCCCCCATACGTTCATAATTGCCCCAGAGGCTTCTCGTTATATTTTCCCCAAAAATAGCCGATAAATAATTAACTGCCAAAAAGGCAAGTATAGATAAGTTTAAAGGGTTTTTAATTTTTGGCCTTAAACCGGGCTCTGTAATTAAGAGATACAAATAAAAAGGGGCCGCAAGCTGAATAAGTATACGGAAATAAAATGCCTTGCTTGTAATATAAGGATAAAATAACTCCTTAAAAGTCCAAAGCGGTGTTATTGAAACAAGCGCAATCAAAACAAAAAAAATATACCGGGCAAACTTGTTTTTCATAAACTTTATTTTAATTGTCTTAGTCTTGCAATTTCCAAGTCATATAGACTAGACATTTCAGGCGCCAATTTAGATGCTTCTTGCCAAAGCTTTATTGCTTCTTTAACTTTTCCTAAACTCTCCTGAAACATAGCGTATTTCGTTACTATGTTTACATGTCTGCCGGTTTTGTCCAAAGCTGAAATAAATATCTTATCTAAATCTGAATTATTCATTTGAGCGGCTGTTTGCAAATCAATTAACTTAATCCAAAGATTAAAATTTTGGGGATTATTTTCTATTGCTGCCTCAATCAACTTAATTGCGTTACCATATTGTTTAACTTCCAAATAAATATAGGCTAACCCTTCAGCGGCAAATTCACTTTTCGGTTCCATTTCCAAAATTTTCATATAATACTCTCTAGATTTTTCTAGTTTCCCCAAACCAAAATATTGCTGAGCTAAAAAGTTATAATCATTAAGAATCTGAGTTTTATAATCTTTATCTTCAGGTTTTAAAGTCTTTAAATTTTCTTCTGCTATTTTTATGCGGCTATAATATATTTTTTCAGCTTCCTTTGTTAAGCTTCTGTTTACATTGCTTAAAGCATTTTCAGGTTTTCCCGGAATAAAAAAAATCTTTTTATTTTGTAAAAACAGAATACCTAAGCCAGACAAAACTAATATAATTAAAATATAAATAGTATACTTTTTAGATTTAGTCATATATTGACTATACTAAAAACTCAAGTTATTTTCAAGCTAAAAAGACAAACCCCCTCTTAGCCATAAGGCAAAAGAGGGGGTATATTTTATTCGCTAACTTGCAAATAAAACTGTCAGCAATGCTTAGTAAGAGGCCGAAAGACCTTGTGAGTCGGTCGGGAGATTCTTAACTAAGTAATCGCGGTTCCAGTCAGCGCTGGTAAATCCATGGCTTTGAGCTGAAACATCAGACCACACAAAGGTGGCTGGGGTCGGGGTAGCAGAAGTAGCTGCTGCCGGAGCTACAAAGCTGGAAGGCTGGGTCAAGTTGGTAGAAACCGTCTTGGCGCCAGTTCCGGTTATGGCTACTGTGCCTTTAACAACATAAGTCTTTGTACCGCTAACCTGTTGTTCGGTTGTTGGCTGGAATTCAAAGACTAAGTTACCGCTTGCGTAGCTGGTGCTAGCATTACCGGTAATTTGTGTGTTGGTATCAGCATCCCAGAGTTGTGGGCTGGTTACAGTCACGCCGCTGGAAGTAGCGATAGTGAACATAAACTTAGCCCAACCAATGGTACCGCTGCCGCCGGAAGACAAGCTAAACTTGTAAAGGGTGTTGGAACCCGCGGACAAGGTGCTTGAAGGCAAGGCAACGTTAGTAATAGTCGGAATAGTCTTGTAAACATACAAGTTATTGCCGGCTACACTTGTGCCGTGAGTGGTTGTGCTAATGCTGCCGGTGGAAGACGGGGCGCTCTTGTAAGAATGCAAGATAACCTGAGTGTTTTCACCGGAAGTACCTGCACCGGTTCCAACAGAACCTAACTGTAATTCAACAGTTAAAATTTTGGTGGAGTTGGCCGGAACAGAAATATTCAAGTTGCTAAAGGTGGTGGAAGCCATACCAGGTTGAGTGCCCAAGGTTGTGCTGCCATCCTTCAAAACTACATTTTGAACAGTTGTGTTGTTCGGAACGCTAATTACAAGTTCAGAAATTGTGAAGCTGTCGTTAGTGGTGGTCCATTTAAACGCAGCCGCTGTCTTAGTAGAATTGCCAGCAGTAATAGCCGCTACCGGGGTAGACGGGTCTTGAGCTGCGGTAATTGTAGCGCTGCCTACGCTAATGGTTTGTCCACTTGCGCCAGAAGTCACAGAAGCGGATGAATTTGCAGTTGTACCGCTTAATACTAACCTGGCCATTAAGGTGTCGGAGCTGTAACCGACAGTCGGGGTGTTTATGGTAGCCCAGACTTCAACTGAAACAGTTGAATCCTTAGCCAAAGTATAGTTTCCAGAGTAAGTAGAAGTGGCAGTGCCGCCGCTGCTTACTGTTACGCTTGATTTAATAGTGCCAAACATATTGCCGGCAACCATTAATTTAACGTCATTGATACTGGTTAAAGAAGTGGAAGCCACGACTGCCAAATCAATGCTGGAAATGTTCACATTCTCAGAACTGCTACCTACTAAGTTAAAGGAACCCAGTTTGTAGTTAGTCTGAGGAAGCGGAATGCTTTGGTTTGCGTAAGTGTTGTTCTTAGACAAAGTAACAGAACCGCTAACGTTGGTTATGGCGTTACCTGCTACGTAAGTAGAAGGAGCGTCAACATATCCCAAAGAAACCATTCTTTGGACGTTGTTTTCGTTAATGGTAGAAGTGTCGTTTCCAAGAATAACTGCAGTAACAGTATCATTGTTACCTAAGTTATTTGTACCATCATTGTCATACATATCAGCATGTACTTCCATTGTAACGGAAGTACCCGGCTGAATAGTGTAGTTCAAAGTAAAGCTGGTACCGCCAGCGCTGTAAGAACCGTTAGTGGTCTTAGCCAAAGTAGCGGTTGAGCCATATTGTACACCATTGATTAAAATTCGGCCGTTGCGCAAAGATCCAACAGTTGCGTCGGAAGAAGTCGCGCCAACGTACAAAGTTTCAATCTTCATCGGTTCACCATAGGCAGTAATAGTGTACTTAGCCAAAGTTACATCTGAAGTACCGTCGGTAACATTGCCGGACGGAGAATCAGTTGCTTTTTGGATAGTCAAGCTGCCGGAAGTGATGCTGTTAGAAGAAGCGCTGCCAACCGGGTAGGTATCGTTAGAAGCGGTATTGGTTCCGTACTGAACGTCCATAAAGTTAACATCGGACGCACTGCGGATTTGGAATTGGAAGTTCCTGGAAGAACCACCAACTACATCAGCCAACACGCTTACAATGCGAGTACCTGCTTTTAAGGTTGCAGGGCTAAAGCTAAAGTATACATAGCCGTTAGAATCCATCATTTGATTAACAGCAACCTGAGTGCCGTCTACGCGCAAGCGGAAATTTTTAATATCTGCCTGTTGAGCGGAGCCAATATTTCGGATAATCATGCGCGATAATTTCATATCGCGGTTATTGATGGTAACGCTGCTGCGGAATACTTCAACGTCGTTAGCCGGTTCATAGCTGCCGCCGGTCGGAGTTACCGTACCAAAGTCAGCATAAGCTAAGTCGGAAGCAGTCGCAGTAGTCATTAAATTACCAGAAACAGATACGCTTGCCGCAGAACCGTTAGCAACAGTAAACGAAGTTAGCTGAGCGCCAATGGTTTTGCCTGCGGTGGTACCAGCCGGAATTTCAGCAACAACACTTACGGTCATGCTACCATTTACGGTAAACAAACCAGTTGGGTTATTGAAAGTAATTAAGCTAGTGCCACCTACAGAAGCAGCATCAGTAAGTCTGGTGTCGCCATTGAACAAGAAAACATTAGATAAGTCGGTGTCAGCAGAAACACCGGTTCTTTTAACGACAAGCTGAGTAACAGTTCCGGAACCGTTAAAGGTAAACTTAGCCAAAGTAGCCACAGTTTTCACTGTGGAAGAAATGGCAATAGTCTGAGCAGCCGGGGTGTCATATGCCAAAGAGGCCGTGACATTGCCGGATACTACAGGCGGATTGTTAGGATTGCTGCTTAAAGCTGTCGGGGACAACTGACCAGCTTGTCTTGCAGCCATAACACCGCTCATTGGAAGAGCTTTGTCAGCCGCATTGGCCGGTACTACCTTGGCCCAGGAGTAACCCCAGGAGTTGAAGGTAGCCATATCAGGAATACCTAATACGCCGTTGTTGCCAACGAGTTTAACAGTTCCATTGTCATTTACAAGCACGCCAGGGCGGTGAGCCATGGAAGCATTGTCAATGTTGGAGGTTTTGGTTAAGAAGGAAGAATCGCCGTACTGGGCATAGGCAAAAGAAAAGCCCTGGCCAGTAAAGACAGATTCAGCTGTGAAAGCAGCTTTTTGGCCGCCGGTTATTAAGGAACATTCGCCCTTAACATCGGAAGCTTTGGTTTCCGTCGCACAGAAGATTGCTCCGTCCTGCGGAGGAATAAAAGCACCTTGAGGAAGAGCAGCGTCTTCAGCGTTAGCGTCCACTAGGTTTGCAAAAGAATTGAAACCATAGGAAAGGAACGCACCGCCGGAGGTGTAAGCCCTTCGGGTGCCGTCAGGCATAATCATCCATACAGTGCCGTCAGAAGTCTTGACGTTGGTGCCGACTGCGTGAGCCGCAGCTTTAGCAGCAAACGGAGCAAGAGCCATAGCGGCAGTGGACAAAGCCATACCAGCTGCAAAGAGTTTCTTTGCTAAAGAAGTTTGCATTTGTTTAGTAAAACTTTCATTTTCCATGTTTGATTATTCAATTGAGACAATCAAATGTTATGGAAAAAATTAATTTGCACCCTTTAAACACGGCTTAACGGCGTTCTAGAGGCCGCCATAAAGCTTATTTAAAAGATGTTTATTGAAACACTAAAAAAACTAACTTAACCCTGTTAAATAATTCGCCAAAGGCGAATTGCCCGCAAAGGCATTTAACAAGGTGAAAACGCCGCCAGATCGACCAGACTGGTGGTTTTTACGTATTTTCCCCAAGCTATTGCTTAGATACATAAAATTATAGTCCCAAGCGACTTGTTAAGTCCTCTTAGGTTCAATAAATAAGGATTAAAGAATAACTGATTATTGATAATTAATAATTGATAACTAAATACAATTCCGTAAAAACCGCCCAGTGTTATAAGTTATAAATTATTAGTTATTTGTTTCAATAAAATGTTATTCACAAATAAAGACGGGCTCAATTTATGGTTGTTACACTAACTTTTTAGTGAAATTTCCATATAAAAAGCCAGGCAAAATATACAAATTTAGGCTTAAATAAGCTTTAAACCAAAATTTATAGCTTTTACTTGGCCATTTAATTTTACGGCAGAAACTGTAAAAAGTAACATACTTAACAGCATTATAATATAATGCCATAGATTTGTCAAAAATAAATATTAATGCTAGACTTTGTAAGTTATTAAATAACGGGCTGTCGTATACCGGTAGTACGCCTGCTTTGGGAGCAGGTAGACTGGGTTCAATTCCCAGCAGCCCGACCAAGAAAAAAGCGCAGCCGTAGGCTGCGCTTTTTTTTACTAATCTTTTAAATTCACAATATAAGCTGCTTCTTGAATATCCAGCGGATCTTCGACAGACGAAACATCTTCGTGTGCCGTAAGCATTTGTTTAATAACTTGCTTCAAAATCCCCTTTCCCCAACCATAAATTATTTTAATTCTCAAATTTTTTGAAACTAAATTCTGATCAATAAAGCTATTAACAGCCTGTTTTGCATCTTCAACCCGCATTCCGTGTAGATCGAGACTTGAATTTTTAAAATCTCCACGCTCAACAAAATTACGGCGCATAAATATTTCAATTAAAAAGATGTTTGTTCTTAGAAAGCTCCTTAATTAGACTAAAGGCTTCTTCAGCATTGTCCACTAAGTGGTAAATATCCATATCTTCTTTATTTATAGCGTTATTGCGCTTATAAATGTACTCCTCTACCCACTTAAGCATTGGGGTCCAGAACTCTTTGTTAATTAAAATTACCGGCACCGGCCTGATTTTTTTGGTTTGAATTAGAGTAACCATTTCAAACAGTTCGTCTAAAGTGCCAAAACCGCCCGGAAAAAATATATAAATCGAGGAAGCGGTTTCCAGCATAACTTTTCTGGTAAAAAAGAACGAAAAACTCTCGTATTCCTTCACATACTTATTGGTTCGCTGTTCAAAAGGAAGCTTTATATTTATGCCAACACTGCGCCCGCCCGCCTCAAAAGCTCCTTTATTGGCCGCCTCCATAATCCCCGGTCCTCCGCCCGTAATAACCGCGAACCCTGACTTAGAAAGCTTAAAAGCCAAATCTTCGGCTTCTTTATATACCCCATTTTGCAAACTTACCCTGGCGCTGCCCATTATACTTACCGATTTCTTAAACTTTTTTAAAAAATCAAAACCCGAAATAAACTCGGACAATATTTTCATAATTGTCCAAGAAGAAACTTCCCGGGTGTTGCCTTTTTTAAAAAGATGGGGCAATTCGGAAGCTGGAATACATATTTCCCTTCCCTGTGAAGTAAAACAGACTACGTCGTCGGGATGACTATGGTTTGAGTGTTTAATATTAGCAAACATTTTGTTTTTATTAATTTTTGATCAATTTTATTTAATTATGGTCAATTTTGGTCAATTATTTTAGTCTTGGGTTGCCTCTCCTCCAACAGATGCCTCAAAGCCTTTTTCCAATTCAGAAGAATATTTTCCCAAGCTAGCAAGACTGTTCATCTTAGCTCTGTGCATAAAAACTTTTTGGGCAGCTGCCATATTTTCTTGTTTGCCGGCCCAAGTCTTAGTTGCGCCGTCTTGCAGCGCGCGAGCGTAAGAAAAAGTTAAAGGCCATGGCTGCTTGCCCATTTGGTTCATAGCATTTAAATTCTCGGTGGCTTCCACTTCGCCCTGCCCGCCGGAAAGAAATACAACGCCTGCCAAATTTTTTGGCAAAACTTTGTTAAAAACTTCCAAAGTTGCCTTTGCAATTTCAGCCGGCAAAGCCTTACTGCCAAAGTTTTTGCCCGGCAAAACCATGCTGGTTTTTAAAATTACGCCTTCCGGCATTACCCCAATTTGGGCCATTTCTTCAAAAAGCGCGGTTAAAATTCTTGCACTGGCTTCTCCTGCCTGTTCTATGGAATGACTGCCTTCTAAAAGTACTTCCGGCTCCACCATAGGCACAAGACCTGCCTTTTGGCATTCTAAAGCATAAGCCGCTAAATCTTTAGCATTTTGTCTAATATTTTCTTCTGTCGGACCGCCCTCAACTATGGTTATAACGCTGCGCCATTTACAAAATTTCGCGCCTAAAGACACATACTCAACTAAGCGTGATGATAACCCATCAAGGCCTTTTGTAACTTTTTCTCGAAGATCCGACGAAGCCTTGGCGAAGTTGGAGCCTTTGTCCCCAAAATCCACAAGTCCCTGGTCAACTTTTATGCCCGGTAAAATCCCCTCTTTTTGTAAAGCCGATACAAATGACTCGCCCGAAGAAGTATTTTGCCTAATAGTTTCGTCAAAAAGTATTACCCCGCTTATATACTGCCCTTCCTTAGGCGCGGTTAAAAGCATTTCCCTAAAAGTTCTTCGGTTGTCTTCTGTATTTTCTAAGTTGATGGATGAAAAACGTTTACCCACCGTATTCATACTTTCGTCCGCGGCTAATATCCCCTTCCCCTCCGCCACCATTTGTTTTGCAATTTTTGAAAGTTCTTCTGTATTCATAAATAAAATAATTAATTCATTAAGCTTTTGTTGTTATAAAATCTTGCTTGAATTTTAGTGTTCTGGTAGGTAATGTAAAAACCACTGTCCTGTTTGCATTTTTACCCGGCTCTGGATAATAGTTATGGCCGCCTGGCGGAATATTAATATTATTACCCATATAGTAGTAAGACTTTTTGTCCGACTGCGCAAAGGCTTCCGGCAATTTTTCCTTAAAAAATTTAATTAAAAAATCCGGGTCCGTTTTTAACGCCCTAAATATCATTGCAAGACTAAACGGAGATTGCTTCATTGGAGGCAAATTAAAACTTTTATACATACCAGGGCTATTAGAAGGCCCTATGTAGGCGTGTATATGAAGGGAACTTGCTCTGCCGGAACCGTCCGCGCTAAATGATTTTCCATTAGGGGTGACGATTTCTATGTGTAAAAACGTTACTGGTATACTTTTACCATTAAGTGGCATATAGACGTTACCTACTTCTGTCGTAAATAAATATTTCAACCCAAAACCTCTTTTGTCCTTTTCTACATTCTCCGCATCATAATCACGTCTTTTACTTAGGTTGCCTTTGCCCGAAATTTCGGCGCTTCTTAAAGGTATAAAATTTCCGCCTCTTAAATGACCGTCTCTTAATAACTTTCTGGTAAATTCTGTGCCAAATCTTTTAGCAAACTCCTTATAGCCTTTACTAAGTTTAGTAAAAAATACTGCCTGTTCCCCCCGCGTTTCAGATAATAAGTCTTCTAGGTTTATTCCCGTTCCTACCAAGTCTGCCTGTTTTAATTGCCTATTGTCCTGCATTTGCCGATTTTCAAAAAACCTTTGAGCTTTTACCTGGACTAGTATTTCTCCTGAATCTATTCTTTCTGACAAAGCCTGTTTAACAGTTTCTAACTCTTCTTGCGTTAGTTCAGGACTATATTCGGGTTTATGTATTTCATTTTCGTTTTGAATAGATGTTATTGGAATCTTTTCTAAGACAGGCTCAACTTCGGCCGCAGGTCTTACCGGCTGTGCTGGGGGTTTTTTTTCATTTGACTCCTTTTTGCTAAAAAAATTTCTTAAGCCTTCCGATAAGGCATCAGGTCTAAATCGTGACATATTATTTTTTATTATGATGCGTAGTTATGTACCTAATCGTTCCCGATTGCCCTCTTATAACCAAAGAATGCGTAATAATTTTGCCGTCGTAGAATCTAACACCTTGCAGTAACGGCCCGTCTATAATTCCCGTAGCTGTAAAAGTTAAAATCTTGCCTTTGGCTAAATCTGAGACAGAATAAACTTTTTTGTCATTAAGCCCGTGTTTCTTAAGCTCTTGGTGATGAGAGTCTTTCATTGGGTTAAATCTGGCAAATAGCTGTCCGCCCAATATTTTTACAGCAACGCCGGCTAATACTGCCTCAGCTGAAGCGCCTATGCCCATAAGCATATCTATACCGCTTTCAGGCATACACGGGGCAATTGCTCCGGCTACGTCACCGTCGGTAATTAAACGCACCCTAGCTCCAACTTTTCTTATCTGTGCTATTAAATCACGATGGCGATCCCTATCCATTACACAGACCGTAACATCAGAAACCTTCTTTCCAAGCGCTTTTGCTACGCGTTCAATGTTCTGTTTTGGAGTAGCGCCCATTTTTATAACTTTAGCCGCCTTTGGCCCAGCAGCCAATTTTTCCATATAGGTGTCAGGTGCGTTTAAAAGACTCCCTTTTGTTCCGGCAGCAATTACAGAAATTGCATTATAGCGGCCGTACGCCACGCTGTCCGTGCATTCCAGCGGGTCTATAGCTAAATCTAAATGAGGTGATGTACCCCGGCCTACCTTTTCGCCGTTATACAGCTCAGGCGCTTCGTCTTTACTGCCCTCGCCAATAACTACCGTGCCGGCAAAATCTATTTGATTAAATCTGTCGCGCATTTCGTCTACCGCAGCACCGTCGGCCTTTTTGGCCTCGCCTTTACCAACCCAACGAGCTGCCGCAATAGCCGCCGCCTCGGTTACACGAACAAATTCTAAAGCTAAATTTCTGTCCATAAATTTACTAAATACCAATCTGTACTAATTTACTAATTCTTAATATTCACAATTCTTTTATAATGAACATTTCGAGGTGTAAAATACGCTAAAATGCCTAACTTTAAATTTTTACTTACCAAATATCCATTTACCTGATCTATGTGGGATTTTGAAAATTTATCCCCTTTCTTTAATTCTAGCACAACTTTACCCTCAATCAGGAAATCAAAATAATTCTTACCTACTTTCTTGCCTAAATATTCAACAGTGCTATAGAGCTGCTCCTGAAACATCAAGCCGCTGTTTTTTAAACCCTCAGCAACCGCCCTCTGATAAACTTTTTCCTGGTGACCATTGCCAAGTGAGTTGTAAACATCAAACAAAACCCCAACAATTTTATAACATAATTCGGGATATAATAAATCATCGATTATCCGTTTCCCCTGGGTTTCCATTAGTATATTAGTACTAATTAGTATTTAGTAAATCTTTTAATTTACTAACAATTGATGAAGCATTTATACCCTCGTACGCTAACAGTTCATCCGGTTTTCCACTCTTCGGCAACTTTGTTACTGCCATACTTTCTAAAATATGATGTACTTCGTAAGTACACAAAGCCGCGGCCACGGCTTCACCCAAGCCACCTTCTTTAAAATGGTCTTCCACGGTTATAATTACCCCGGTTTCTTTGGCGGCTTTTTGTAAAGTTTCTAAATCTAAAGGTTTTATAGAATAAAGGTCTATAACCCGAATGTTTATACCTTCTTTTTTAAGCTGTTCGTAAGCCGCCAAAGCTTCGTGCAAAGTGACCCCGGCTCCTACCACTGTAGCTTTATCGGAAACTGATGATTTTAATACACAGCTACCCCCAATTTTAAATTGGTGATCAACCCCCACCCTCCCCTCCCGCTCTGGGGGAGGGATTAAGGGAGAGGGTGTATATATTATTGGTGTCTCCTTACGCGTGGTACGAATATAAACATTGCCATGGTGTTTTGCGGCTTCTGCTACCAACTTTTCAGTACTAACCGCATCGGAAGGATACAAAACAACGCCGCCCAAAACCGTCCTAAACATTGCTATATCTTCTAAAGCCATTTGGCTCGCTCCGTCTTCGCCAATACTTACTCCCGCGTGCGAACCACAAAACTTTATATTTGCGTCCGCGTACTGCGACATTCTTATTTGGTCAAAAGCCCGGCTTAAAAAGCAGGCAAACGTGGAAACAAAAGGAATTTTACCCCGCTTAGAAAAACCCAAAGCCGCACCTACCATATTTTGCTCCGCAATATACATTTCATAAAACCTTTCCGGATGCGTCTTTTTTACAAATTCCGAATAAGTGGAATTACTGGTCTCCGCATCTAACACCACGGCATTAGGATACGCTTCCATAATATTTACAAGCGCGTTACCATAGGCTTTGCGAGTCGCAACAGGCTTGTCTTTTTTATATTCGGTTATTTTAACATTCGAATTTTGAATTTGTTTCGAATTTCGAGTTTCGATATTCGAATTTTCATTAGGTTTTTCTATTTCCCCAACCAAACTTTTATCCACCTGCCCTAATTCTTCTAATGCCTGCTTTAGTTCTTCTTTTGTCAAAGCCCGGCCATGCCAGCCGTCCTTGTCTTCCATAAAACTAACCCCTTTGCCCTTTAGAGTCTGAACAATTATAGCGGTTGGACCAACCTGGCCGATTTCTTTATTTAAAGTTCTTGCAAATTCTTCAGAAATTTTTTCTATTGAATAGTCCGGATATATTATTAGGGTATTCCAGCCAAACGAGGTAAAAATGGCGGCAATTCTTCCCACATCATGTCCATAAATTGTCTGCCCTCTTTGCCCTAAACGATTTACGTCTACAATCGCATATAAATTGTCCAGTTGGTAATGCATGGCAACTTGTACAGCTTCCCAAACACTACCCTCGGCCAATTCACTATCGCCCAGCAAGACAAAAGTGTTGAAATCTAATTTATCTAGTTTCGCATTTAAAGCCATACCAAGCCCTACAGAAAGACCCTGGCCCAAACTACCGGTTGGCACTTCGGTATACGGAAATTCTAAAGTCGGATGACCCTCAAGCCTGCTTCCAAATTTCCTAAGCGATAACATTTCTGTCTCACTAACTTTTCCCGCTGCAGCATAAAGCGAATAAAAAAGTGGGGATGCGTGGCCTTTACTAAATATTAAGCGGTCATTGTTGGGATTATTAGGATTTTCCAAATCCGCTTTAAAATTTCCCCCAAACATTAAGGCAGTCATTACATCTGTGGCTGACAAAGAAGAAGATGGGTGTCCACTCCCCGCTTCGGTGGTAGAAACCAAGCTGTAATACCTAACCAATTTTGCTAATTCTTTTAAATTATTTTTCATTATTGAATCAATCCTTTCTTGGAAATACTTTTAAAATCTTCCAACGCCTCACGTATTTTCAAATTATAAGCCTCTAATTCACCTCTGCGTTTTATTAATTCTTTAATTTTTTTTCCTAAATCTATCTTTTTATTCTTTTCTTCAACTGATAATGAACCTTTTTCACTTTTCAAACTTAAATTTGCATATTCAGAGGAGTGCAAATCATACAATTTTAAAAGCTCAAAATACTCAGCTTCAAGCTCAGCTAATCTTTCATTTTTCCCAGCATTTTGGATTTCTGACATAAAAATAATAGTATTTATTTAACTTCTTCTATATTAACACCCCTTTTGGAAAATTTACAAGCCATTTAAGACCTTATTCCAAACCTAGTCTTAGGAATTTCATATTTCTTAATTATTTCCTCATTCTGCTCGGTTCTTTTTAAGAAAATTATGTTATAGCCGTCGACAAATACCACTGCCCAATTTTCGTCTTTAACCCTGGAAATTAAAAAGCTTTGCGCCCAGGGCGTATAGTCGCGGTGGGAGAAAAAAATCGCGTTAAACCGGTATTTTTCGTCCATTTCTTTCCATTTGTTCTCGTCTGCTTGCATTGGCTTGTAAACTTTTTCAAAAAACTCCGCGCTGTAAGCTTCAGGCCGGTTGTCTACAAAGATATACTTATTAGAATCTCCCTCCCCCCTTGAGGGGGAGGGATTAAGGGAGAGGGGGTCTAAGTTATAAATTAAGTACCCTCCAATATCGTAGTCATTAAACACAGGCCCATTAATATTTTGCGCTTTAAAAAATTCAGCCGAAGCCTGAACATTTGGCAAAAGTCCCAAACCAAAATCTGATCTTGTTTTTAAGGACCAATAGCCTTGAGAGAGGCTGATGGTGATAATAAATAATCCAATTGGTATAAAAACTGATTTTGCGATCTTGTAGCGCAGGCCCGCGGCCTGCCTCGTTCCGGAAAGCAGGCCAGGGGCCTGCGCTACATTTGGGATTAATGATCCTATATTGTTTGCTAAAGCAACTAGGGCAAAAAGCGCAAAACTGGGAAAATGCCGAATGCCGTTATATGCCAAAATGCCGCTGACTAATGTTAGTAAGAATAGCGCGATTGATATTTTGCGCCGATTAAACATAGCAGCTAAAACAAAACTTATTAGCGTAAATATAACAGCTATTTTAAAGAGTAAAAAATGTTGGCCTTGGGTAAACTGCAAGTTTTCTAAAAATTTTATAGATTGATTCTCAACAATTAAGTAGCCATAATTTTTAAATATAGTTAACGGATACAAAAATCCTTTTATAAAATTGGGGTTAATAAGTCCAGCGATTATGCTTAAAACCAAAATACCCCACAAATTTTTATTTACAAACATTAAAAACGCACGGCCGTGCGTTTTTAATGACTTTATTAAATCTTCAAAAATAAAAACTCCCAATATCAAAAACCCAAACACAAACCCAATATGCAAATTCACCCATAAAAGCATTACCAAAGGTAATAACCACAACAAACTTTTAATCCTCGTTTCTGTAGTTTTCTGTAGATTCGTATCTTTTTGTAATTCTGTAGATAACACCCACAAAAACACTCCCGAAAACAAATATGAAAACATTTCCGGCCTAACCTCTGCCCTGCTGGCAAAAAGGGGCATAAGCGCTAAAGCCAAAGTCGATGCAATAAATATATTGGAGGCCTTACGCGCAATACTAAAAAATATAAAAAAAGTTAAACAGCCGAGCAAAATGTAAAAAACGGACAAGCCTATAAAACCGGTTGTTTGGTAAAGCAAATAAAAAACCACGCCCGCAAGCCAGTGGTGGTTTATAAAAGGTTGATCAGCCATTATATACGAATAAAAATTCGTAAAAAGCACTCCGTGAAGTTCTGTATTTGTTCCGTGTATTATCAGTTCCCCATTCTTAATATGCCTGCCCAAATCCGCGGTAGTTAAATCTATTTTCTTTGCCAAAAATAGCCCAAAAAAGCCAAGTAACAAAATAATAACAATAAAATTATTTACTAACAATAACTTTGGTTTCATATTATTTTTTATCATAACATACAAATAAACTAGCCACCTGTGTTTAGCAGGTGGCTAGTTTATACTAAAAAATTTACCTAACTTCTACTACGTTTATTGTATTTAATTTAAAAGCCTTTTGCATAGCTTTTATATTAACACCTCCTTTTCCAATCACCCTTCCTGCTAATTCTTTTGGGCATCTTATTTTTTCCCCAACCCTTATAAAAGTAGCTGTTTGGTTATTTCTGGTAGTTGCGTAAGTTATAATATAAAATTCATTATATTTGCCTGTTAATCTTCTGCCAGACAACGTGCCATCATTTCTATTTAAAACCTCTTCCGGCTCTTCAGCTTGAGAAATAGCGTAATGCTCTATCCCGTGGTTAAACTCTCGTATTTCATATACATCTTTTATCCTTTTGCCAGGGTCTACATCTACCTCTAAGTATTTATTTAAAAGCTCTTGGGCTTCTATAAGCCTTTGTTTTTTTACTTCATTAAAACATTCTTTAATGGCATTTTGATCTGGAACTAATATTTGTAGAGGTTTTTTTGAAATTTGTAGGTTTCCTTTTTTTAAATCATAATTTAACGTATCTGGATCCACTGACACCACCGCTGCTTCATCTTCCACCCCTTTTATAATATAAACAGGCGCAGGCGCATCGGGAATCCCCTCTAAAGACCAAAAATTCCTTTCAACAACCGAACTCTGGCCATTATGCTGCGCCCCGGTAATAATCCCTTTGCTTTTTAACTCTTCTAATGCTTTTTTAACGTATGTATGATCTGTATCGGAAACTGCAGGCTCCGAAAGTTCAAAAAAACTTAATCCTTCCGTACCCCCATGTGGACTACCTTTTTTTATAACCCTTAGTTCGTTTCCCATTCCGTCAAAAAATAAAACCAAATCCCCTTCTTTAAAATCTCTAGTTTCATTACCCCATTCTATGTCTCCTAAATGGATTCTTCGAATTTCATTGGGGTAAAAATTATATTCATAAATGCTTTCCTGATTTTCACTTTGAGACTCAGGTTCTTCCTCATGATTATATGCAAATTCTCCTGTCATATGGTTTGTTGGCATTAATTAACAATACTATAGCAAAATTAAAATTATAAGCAAAGAAAAAAGCCTCCTGGTGGTTGTCGTGGGAATGACAACGCTGGTCCAGGAGGCCTGCAATGAAACCCTAGATGACGCAGTCTAGCTTGATCAGGTTTTCTGCCGAGCGCACTGTGCTGTTAACAATATTAACAGCTACCGTGCGCTGCCGGTTGGTTAGGGGGTCTTTTTCCCCCTTTTCCATTTTCTGCCGCCAGTTTTTCATAGCCGACGCCAGAGCGTCGACCGTCAACACCAAACCCATACTATCAAGAACCTCGGCGATCTTTTCGACCGCCTGTTCGTTGGTCATCATCGGAGCATCCATTTTGCTCCTCCTTTCTTTTGCCTTTTTTATAGTGGGCAAGACTCCGCCTTCCTGGAAGTTTATTTCGTCACCCAGTTGAGACTAGCTTTCTTATTTCCTTACGGAAAGCAAGCTGCCAACTTTAGATCCCGGATCAAGTCCGGGATGACAAAAATGGACAAATTGCTTTCAATAACCTATAACAATATATTATATCACTTTTTTTAGTAAAAGTCAATGCTTTTACACAAATTTACCTTTATTTAAGCCATAAAATCTAAAATAGGGTAAATATATAGCCAAAATAAAACCCTTATTTAAAGGGTTTTATTTTGGCTACTTACTACCTACTACTTTACTACTTACTATTACTTCTTATCCCCACCCTCAAAAGCGGCCATAAACTGCTTCATAAGTTCTGTGGTTTTACCGGCGCTAGAATCTAGAAACAGCACTTTGGTATTGGGAGTAACGCCAATACTCTTCATAGTGTCTAAGTATTGGTTTAAAGTTAAAATCGCCATAATTTCGACATTACCCTGGCCGGTAGCTTGTTTAATTATTTCCACCGACTGCCTAAGACCAGTTGCAATAGCCTCGCGTTCTAAAGCTATACCTTCACCCTGCAGCCTCTTTCTTTCTTTTTCCGCTTCCGCTTCTTTAACCGCCTGAATTTTTATAGCTTCGCCTTTGTTAGCCGCGGCTTTCATAAGCTGCTGGCTGGCCACAACTTCGCTCATAGCCTGAGTAATAGTCGGCGGGAAAGAAACTTCGGTAATCTGAAACGAGCTAATTAGCATACCCCATTCAGAAAACTGCCTTTCTAAATCTGCCCGTATATGAGCGGCCAATTCTTCTTTCTTTTCCAAAATACCTTCGTGGGTTTCTTTGGCCACATAAGTGCGCAAACTGTTTTCTATAATAGCGCCAATAGACTGCTGTCTGTTTTGCAAAGAATAAGTATATTTTTTTACGCCTTCCACCGTAGCTTCCACGCTGTAAATTAAGTTAGTGGCAATGTCCACTATAACTTTGTCTTTAGAAGGGTAAATGTTTTTTAAGGCAAAATTTTGCTGCCTTAATGTAACTTTTTCCGCAACACGTTCAAGTAACGGGATTTTAAAATTTAGCCCCGCAGTCATTATGCGGTTAAAGCGCCCTAAAAATTCTATCACATAAACCGTATTTTGCTGGACTATCCGTATGCTGGACAAAACCAGCAAAACTATTATTATCCAAAATATATACCACATAATTTTTCCTTTCTTTAATGCGCCCCAATTATATTCCTATTTTCGAATTCCTGCAATCTTCTTTATTTCTCTAACTTTATCCGTCTTCTCCCAAGGAAGTTTTAAGTCATTTCTGCCAAAGTGGCCGTACGCAGCTACCGGCTTATAAATCGGGCGCCTCAAATTTAAATTCTTTATTATCATTCCGGGACGCAAGTCAAAAACCTGGTTAATAATATTCACAATCGAGTCTTCAGAAATTTTGCCTGTATTAAAAGTGTCCACCCTAACAGACAAAGGCTCTGGTACTCCTATGGCGTAAGCAATTTGTACCTCTATTTTTTTGGCCAGTCCTGCGGCGACTAAATTTTTAGCCACGTAGCGCGCCATATAGCTTCCGCTTCTGTCTACTTTAGAAGGATCTTTTCCGGAAAAACAACCGCCGCCATGCCTACCCATGCCGCCATAAGTGTCTACAATTATTTTTCTGCCGGTAAGGCCGGTATCACCCTGGGGCCCTCCAATTACAAACCTGCCGGTTGAGTTAACTAAAATCCTGGTATTTTTGTCCAATAATTGTTTTGGTATAACTTTTTTTATAACCTCTTTTTCAATTTGGGCTTTAAGCTTGTCACTCTCTATACCTTCGTCATGCTGG
The DNA here is from genome assembly GCA_964483665.1 of uncultured Candidatus Saccharibacteria bacterium. Classification (GTDB taxonomy): domain Bacteria; phylum Patescibacteriota; class Doudnabacteria; order UBA920; family UBA920; genus JAEUSF01. The sequence continues at coordinate 5,642 of CAZACP010000002.1, read as the reverse complement.
GCTGCAATAAGTACTGTATGCACGCGCTTGGCTTTGTCCCCGTTATATTCAACCGTCACTTGGCTTTTACCATCCGGCCTAAGTCCCTTTATAGCGCCGTTTTTTCTAACCTGAGCTAAACGCTGGGTTAACTTATGCGCTAAAACAATGGGCAGCGGCATTAATTCTTTAGTTTCATCTGTGGCTAAACCAAACATTAAACCCTGGTCACCGGCGCCAATTTTTTCTAAATCTTCTTTGACAATTTCACCTTTTTTATTGGTTTCAAAACTATCCACACCCATGGCAATGTCACTGGACTGCTCTTTAATTGCCACCATAACGCCCGAAGTTTCCCACTGAAAACCATATTCCGCGTTAGTGTAACCAATATCGCGAATTACGCCGCGGGCAATTTTTGGAATATCTACATAAGTTTTAGTAGTAACTTCTCCGGCCACCACACAGACGCCATTAGTGAGCAAAGTCTCAACAGCCACCCGCCCCCGCGGGTCTTCTTTTAAAATCGCGTCCAAAATTCCGTCAGAAATTTGGTCAGCCATTTTATCCGGATGCCCTTCAGTCACCGATTCTGAAGTAAACAGCTTTTTGTTTGATTTAGACAATGCCTTATATTTTTTCATACTTTTACTATACAAATTTAATAATTTTAATAAAAAAACCGCTTTCGCGGAAAAGTTCATTTTATTATCTTCCCCGCAAAGGGCTAGAATTGGCACCGTTCTTTTTAAGGATGGTTGCCGCCAGGATTATAACGGGCTAGTTCCCTTTCCTGGACTCTTGATAAAATATTAAGTTAAATGAAGTATAGCAAACAAAACTTTTGCCGTCAAATTTTAGCCAAATCCAGCTAAATGCGTACCCAAAGGTTTATTCTTAATCCCTGTTCCGGCAGGATCCGCATCTATCCACTTGTCTCCGACTTTAATTTTCATGTACTGGTGAATTATCATATTCGCGAAACTGTAAAAAAGCTTTACATCAGAACTCTTAAAAAACTTACTATTTGCCAAAAGCGTGTAAAGCAAAAAATTCATAGAAGTGCAATAAATAAATTCATTGGTATTCCACAGCTCAGAAATGTCGGTAATAAAAGCGCGATATGGTCTTACAGCCGCATAAAAACGAGAATGCTTCCACTGCTGGAAATTTTTTTGCATAATTAAACCATATGCCGCCTCTAAATACGACATTTGGTCGTGTGACTTAATTTCTAAATCAGAAACAGCCTGTTTAATTTCCTGGGGCAAATTACCGATTGGCGGGCTGTACTGTTTAAAACCCATAAACGGCACAACCAACCTAAACCCCACAAATACCAACAAAAAATATATAAAAACAATACTTAAAAAATATTCCGTCAAAAGCATATTTCTAAAAATCCCTTTTACTTATTTTTTCTTTTTCATTTCTTCTTCAAGTTTAGCCGCCCCAGATCTAATGCCTTTTTGGTATTCGCCATACCATTTCTGAGCAAGCTTAATATCTTCGTCCAATCCTTGAAGCCGCCTATTTACTCGTTCAAAAACTTCAGACAACTTCATATTAGAATTTAAAAAAGCTTCGTTAACCGTCAAAAATTTGATATTTTCCAAAAAATCTTCTATATCAAGCTCCGGAATAACGACTGACATCTCCCCTATTTGCTTAGGATACTCGGTAAACAGTCGTCATCATACTCCCCGTTTTCTAGGCGTGACAAAACTTCTGAAACTTTGGTTTTTTCAGATTCACCTGTTGATGTAATTAACGCTGAAAATTCACCTAAAAACCTTTTTAAACGTTCTTGTAATTTAAAGTTCTTATGAAAATCCCGAACCGCTTGCTGTTCTTTTTCCCGCAACTCAGAATTCACGCTTTTCTGTTCATTTCGAATGATATCTGCTTGCGTATTTTCCCCTATTTCGTTTATTGCTTGTGTTATCTTGGCATCAGCTCCAGGCTCTACCATATCATAATAATCCTCAAAATTTTTTGGCCTTCTTGTCATAGATTTTGATTTTGAATAAATTCTGTCAAATAAAAATCTCTCGCTCAGTTAGTTTCCCGCCCAAAGCCGCTGGAGCGGGTAGGGGGAGTCGAACCCCCATCATCAGTTTGGAAAACTGAGATAATAACCGCTATACGATACCCGCACCAAAGGCGCGGGCGGGAAAACTTAAAATTTTAACTTTTTGACTAGCAATACAAATTTAGTTGATTATAACTTTTTTTTATGTATTTTTCAACTTTAAAATCCCCCCGAATAAATCGGGGGGATTTAAACAAATTTATTTAGACCGCGTTATCAGCTGGCGTTGTTTGTGCAGATCCGCTGTTTCTAAGTTTAACCGCTTCCTTAAAAGCTTCCCCGGCTTTAAACTTTGGAGTATTAAGCTCAGGAATGGTAATTTTTTGGCTGGGGTTGCGTGGGTTTACGCCAATTCTAGGAGCTCTATGCGAAACCAAAAACTGGCCAAAACCCGAAATGTTAACTTTCCCGCCCTCACGCAATTTTTCATAAATCATATTTAGAAAGGTATTTAAAAACCTCTCTGCCTCAGAAACCGTAATACCCAAACGAGCGGCTAGTTGTTCTATAAGTTCTAATTTGTTCATAAATTTTTTCGCAGATACGCAGATAAATCCAGATTACGCAGATATCTTACCTGAATTTAAATACTATCTGACCTTAATAATAAGCCGTAGATACGTAAAATTAAGAAAAATAAATATCTTTTTAACTAATATCTGTGTTATCTTTCCCAATCTGTGTATCTGTGGTCATTATACCAGCTTTGTTAATTCTTTACCACTTATATAACGTAAAAAAATAACTTTTGTGACTCCCTCGCCTATTTCTACAATCTCCTGCTCTTATTATTTCGTTTTCCCAAGCTTCACGATAATTTCTAATTTCCCCTCTGTATTTCCATTTTTGTCATTTTTTTAATTTTTGTCATTTTTGTCATTTCCGTTGTTCTTGCTCATTTCAGCGAATATTGCCCCCAAAACTCCGTTAACAAACTTTCCGCTTGATTCCCCGCCAAAACTTTTGCCCAATTCGACTGCTTCGTCTATGGCAACTTTAGGTGGCACGGCTTTTAAAAAACACATTTCATAGACCCCTACTCTTAGCACATTTCTGTCTACCAAAGGCGTTTGGTCTATTGGCCACTCGGGAGCGTGCTTGTGAATAATTTCGTCTATTTCCTTAATATGACTAACTACGCCCTCGCACAGCTCGAAAACAAAAACCTTGCCTTCCGCCGCATGCGGAAATTCAGCAAGGCTATGCTCAATAATTTCTTTTATATCCCCGGCCTGCCCGTTAAAATCCCACTCAAACAGAGCTTGCATGGCAATTTGTCGGGAAAGGTGTCGGTTGGACATAATAAATTAAATTCCAAATTCGAACAGCAAAATTCGAAAAAATTCTAATGTTTAAATATTGAAAATTTTAATTTAGATATTTTTCGGATTTCGAAATTAGAATTTCGGATTTATGCTTTTATACTACTTTTCTTCCCTTGTAATAGCCGCAGTTTTTGCAGGGCAAATGAGGCATTGTAGAAGATCCGCAGTTTTTACATGTTGCGAAAGAAGTCTTTTTTAAAGCATGATGGCTGCGTCTTTGGTTGCGGCCACTGCGGGTTTTATGTTTTTTTGGAACGCCCATGAATTTTTCTCCGAAAAATTCACCCTAAGCTTGTCGAAGGGTAAATTTAAAATTGTAATTAAGTAAACAAATTATAACAAACTCAGCCCAAAACGTCAATAATTTATTTTTGACTAGTGGCGGTTAAATAAGCTAAACTTTTGCAATCAGACCTAAAAGGAGGCCTCGATGCAACCTTGGTTTTTGGTTTGGATGATTGCCATTTTGTACTTTGGCTTCATCCTCGCGGTTTTCAACAAACACGGCAGAGAGTCTTTGCAAGAAGCTCTCGCCTACTTCCCAAACCTGGCTCTATGGTGTTGGGTTCCACTAACTGCCGTGTACCTTTTGTACACAAAATGTGCGGGCGGCACTGAGTGGAATTCGGCCCTAAAGGTATTTTTATACCTCGCCATAATCCCTTTACTTCTCTGGCCCGCCAGAAACAAAGGCGATTCTGTAACCAAGTGGGATATAACGGCTTTGCTTGTAATATGGCTACCATTTAACTTCCATTTCTTCGGCAGACGCTTCCACGCCATTCGCGGCGCGCTCGATTTGCAGCTAATAGCAATTTCAGCCTGCATACTATGTATAGTGTGCTGGGTCGGCCAACGAAAAATGTCAGGCATCAAACTCGACTTTGGGTTTCGCCTACGAGACATTGTGATTGTGTTTTCGGGCCTGCTCATTTTGAGTGCAATCCTGATCCCAACGGGTGTCCACATCGGCTTTTTGGTTCTGGGAGATTTTTGGAAGATAGAGCTTCAAAACTCTAGTGTTCCTGAAGTTCTTTGGGCTCATTTAGCAACATGGAAATTCGTTTGGCTGCTTTTTGGAATTGCGCTCCTAAGAGCATTCCCCGAAGAATTGCTTTTCCGCAGCTTGCTTCAGAATTTTTTGGAAAAGACTTCGGAGAGCAAATGGCGACCACTTGTGGTTACTAGCTTGATCTTCGGCGCGTCGCATCTCGACAACAACGCAAAAAGTCTACATCCGGCAGATTGGAACTGGATATACGCCGGCTTTGCTACACTAGCGGGTGCCGCGTACGGACTTGTTTTCAAATACAGCAGTAGCCTTCTGTACGCTATCCTTTTACACGATTTTGTAGACGCGCTATGGGAGGCACTCTTTAGGACGTAAAATGGCGGTAACACAGCAACCCCTCCGAATCGGCTCGCATACTATCCAAATTCCAACTCTTGCGCGCATTGCGGAAAGCCGCAAAGCACTTGTGGAATCCCGGGCATGGATACAAGCCGAACTGATCGTAGTAACGCTACTTGTCCAGGTTGGCATTTGGAACCTCGGACCCACCCGCTCCGCTGCGGTTAAGTTTGGAATAGCGTGGATCATTCTTACCACACTCCTAGACGGCACCACTCAGAAAGAGATGGGGTTGTCGTGGAAGGCCTCCAAACAGGCATACTGGCTAGCCTACCCGGCGCTGTTTCTAATAGCGCTTGTGTGGGTAGTCGGGGTGCTCTGCGGTACACAAGACCAGTTTAGTCACCAGCCCGGGACAATACTGAACCATAAGTTCGGCTATATTCTCGGCGCTGTAGCACAGCAGTTATTAATGCAGTCGTATGTGTTTGTGCGCCTGCAAAAACTTTGGCCTCAAGCCGCGGTTAAGTACACAGCCGCGTCATTCTCCCTGTCTCACCTTCCAAATCCGGTACTGATAGTTTTGTGCTGGGGGGTAGGATGGGTCACGGCAACACAATTTAAAAAATACCGATGCGTCTGGGCGCTCGGTATTGCTCACGGCGTAATTGGCGCTGCGATGGCAGAGTACCTGCCGTCGTGGGTTATGCGCGTTGGAAAAGGGCTTTTAACCTTAGGCTCTCGGTAGCCGGCCGCTCTGGATTCGTTCCACTGCGGCTTTTTTCATAAAAAAATATTATATGTTTTAATTTACAAATCTGTGATTATTCTTTCCTATAACCCGCCTATAATACAGGAAATTAATTTAAAATTTATTGCTAAATTTTAATTTAAT
>CAZACP010000001.1:0-222091 GCA_964483665.1 uncultured Candidatus Saccharibacteria bacterium | reverse complement strand
TCAAATTTCAAATTTCAAATTTTGAAAAATCGAGAATTTTAGATACAACGGGAGTTAGTATTTCAAAATCAGGAAGAGCTAGGGATAGGGGGCAGCATGAGATTGATAACCATCAATATGATAATTTAACAGAAGTTGATGGGGTTAGTGGCGCCGGGTGTATGTATAGGGCAGCTGCTTTGCAAAATATCAAATATCAAATATCAAATATCAAATTTGAATTCTTCGACGAAGATTTTCATTCCTATTGGGAAGATGTGGATTTAAGCTGGCGCTTGAAAAATGCCGGGTGGAAAAATGTATTTGTACCCAGCGCTGTTGGATATCATGGCCGAACGGCTGGGTCTTCTAAGGGCGGATATTTTAAAATAATAAGCTTTATTAAACATCATCAACAACTCCCAGAACGCATAAGACAGCTTAATTATAAAAACCACATTTTTATGTACATAAAAAACTCTCCTTGGTTTTACCCACAGTTTTTTATAAGGGAGTTTTTTATGCTAGTCTATATAGTGTTGTTTGAAATTTCAACTTTAAAAGTTTTACCGGAAATGTTTAGGTTATTTTCAAAAATGTGGAAAAAAAGAAAAAGAAATAAAAGCACGTCATTACGAGCGTCTGATGGTCTGATTAAAGATCATCGGGCTTCGTAATGACGTACGTTCGGGGCTTTAGGTTTGACAAAAGCATGTACCAAGAACCCTGAAGTGGTAGAAACGGACAAATTTGTGCATTTTTCTTCCGGTTATCACTTGCATAGTGTCACCTGGACAACCTTGAAGCTTCGCGTACCTGCCGTATCCCAGCGCAACCCATGTACCCATCGGCTCGTCACATTCCCCTGAAGGATGCTCTTCTCCCGAGCATATATTCTCGATGATTGTGCCCCGCTGAACATCAGCAAGTCTTCTTTTGAAGGTAAAATTTCCTCGTTGCGATAGGACTAAGACGTCCTTAGGTTCTGGAAAGTACATTTTTTCCTCCGCTCGCAGTAGCGAACAAATAAGTTTACCATATATATATGATTCATGTCAATTTTGTTGATCTTTCTATAATCATCCTCTCCTATAACTCTAAAACCGACTTAGAGCGGCTTTTACCGAGTATTTTTGAGAGTGAGGGAGTGAGGTTTGACAGTAACGATAAGAATAACAGTAACGGAAAATTAAAGGCAGAAGTTATTGTAGTTGATAACGATTCAAAAGACGCAACTGTAAAATGGCTAGAGACAGATTTTCTCGGCCGAGAAAATCTGTCTCTCATAAAAAATACGAATAACGGCTTTTCTCATGGAAATAATTTGGGCATTAAAGCGGCCAAAGGAAAATATTTACTCATACTAAACCCGGACACAAAATTAGAAAAAGACACGCTTAAAACAATGTACGAGTTTATGGAAAGTAATCCGGAAGTTGGTATAAGCACGTGTAAAGTAGTTTTACCAAACGGAAAGCTGGACTTAGCCTGTAGGCGCAGGTTTCCAAATCCTTGGAACAGTTTTTTGCGGCTGGTTGGAATATCGAAGCGCGATTATAATATGTTAGATACCAACGAAAATGCATCGCAAGAAATAGATTCCTGTATGGGAGCATTTATGATGGTGCGAAGAACGGTTTTAGAAAGGGTTGATTTGGCAAAATCAAGCACCCTCTCTGTCACCCGTAGGGTGACATCTCCCCCAGAGGGGGAGAAATATATTGAAAAAGCTTTCGACGAAACATTTTTCATGTACGGCGAGGATTTAGATCTTTGTTGGAGAGTAAAAGAAGCCGGTTTTAAAGTTTGGTATTACCCTAAAACTTTTATTACGCATTATAAAGGTTCGTCTTCCAAAAAAACTCCGTTTAAGGCCTTAAAATGGTTTCATGACGCAATGTGGATTTTTTACAAGAAGCACTACGCAAAGAAATATATTTTTATTTTTAACTGGCTGGTGTTTTTAGGAATTTATTTAAGATTTATAATTTTAGTCGTTATTAATTCTTTTAAAAAAGAACCCAAAGTCAGTGGCTAGAAAAAATTGGCAAAAATGCCAATTTTTGGTATAGTTAGGAATATAATTCAATAGGAAATATCTAAATATCAAATGGAAATTGAAAATCAAACGCCCCAAAACCAGGCAAATAAAGGGCATAATAAGTTTTTAGTCGCGGCAGCAATTTTAATTATTGCAAGCTATTATGTGGGTTTTAAGCAAGGCATAAAAGGCTATGTTTTTAACCCAAAAGAATTTAAAATTATTAATCAGTCAGACCAGCCGCAGAATGTTGACTATAATTTGTTGTGGAGCGCAATTAAAACCGTAAATAGCAAATTTATAGAAGGCCCTATAGATGCCCAGAAAACTTTGTACGGCGCTGCGAAAGGAGCGGTGGAGGCAACGGGCGACCCTTATACGCAGTTTTTTCCGCCAAAAGAAAATAGCGCCTTTAAAACCAGCCTCGCCGGAAGTTTTGACGGCATTGGCGCGGAAATTGGCCAAAAAGATGGCGCTATAACTATAATTGCCCCTCTGGCAGACAGTCCGGCGGAAAAAGCCGGCATAAGGGCAAAAGACATAATAGTAGAAGTAGATGGGGTTTCCACCCAAGGCTGGAGCGTTGAGGACGCGGTTAGTAAAATTCGAGGACAAAAGGGAACCGAGGTTACTTTGGGTATTTTTAGGGAAGGAAGATCTGCAGTTTTTAATTTAACAATCAAGCGTGACAAAATTGAAATAAAGAGCGTTAAATGGGAAATAAAAGAAGTCGGAGCGGAAAAGAAAAAAATTGCCGTAATTACCATTTCCCGTTTTGGTGATGATACGGAAAATTTATTTAACAAAGCCATACAAGACGCTCTAACTAAAGGAGCTAAGGGAATCGTGCTTGATTTGCGCAATGACCCGGGTGGTTACCTTCAGACGGCCGTGCAAATAGCTTCGGCCTGGGTAAATAAAGACGATATTATAGTGACTGAGCAGCATACTGACCCTTCTTTGTCGCAAGTATTTAAAGCTTCCGGCAACAACCGCTTAAGCGGAATTAAAACAATTGTTTTAATAAACGGCGGCAGCGCTTCGGCCTCAGAAATTTTAGCCGGGGCTTTAAGAGACCATAACCTAGCAACTTTGTTGGGCGAAAAGTCTTTTGGCAAAGGCAGTGTGCAGGAGTTGGTAGACTTAGCCGGCGGCAGCGCGGTAAAAGTTACAGTTGCCAAATGGATAACCCCAAGCGGAAAAAATTTAAACCATGACGGTTTAGTCCCGGATACGGAAGTTAAATTCACAGAAGAAGACGCTAAGGCAGGCAAAGACCCGCAAATGGAAAAAGCATTGGGAGAAATTATTAAATAAAATTAAGTAAAATTTTAAATTAAATAAAATTTGATATGCATTTCAATTTTAATTAATTTTACTTAATCTTTAAATTTTATTTAATTTGTATGAAGATTACCGCTCAGGAACTTAGAACTAAATATTTGGAATTCTTTAAATCTAAGGGGCATACTATAATTCCTTCCGCTTCTTTGGTGCCGGAAGGTGATTCCAGTGTTTTGTTTACCACAGCCGGAATGCATCCGCTTGTTCCTTATTTGCTTGGTCAGGAACACCCGGGCGGCAAAAGAGTGGCGAACGTTCAGAAATGCATAAGAACCGGCGATATAGACGAAGTAGGCGACAATACTCACCTTACATTTTTTGAAATGCTTGGTAACTGGAGTTTTGGTGATTATTTTAAAAAAGAAGCCATTGCCTGGAGCTTTGAATTTTTAACTTCTCCGCAATATTTAAATTTACCCTTAGAACGTTTAGCCTTTACCTGTTTTGCCGGTGACCAAGATGCGCCGCGCGACGTTGAAAGCGCGGAAATTTGGAAGTCTTTGGGCGTTCCTGAAAACCGCATTAGTTTTTTGCCTAAAGAAAAAAACTGGTGGATAGCCGGAAGCACGGGGCCTTGCGGGCCTGACACGGAAATGCATTATTGGATAGACGACCAAACTCCGGCACCGGAAAAATATGATGTAAATGAGCCTAAATGGGTGGAAATTTGGAACGACGTTTTTATGCAGTTTGAAAAGCTCGCGGACGGCAAGCTTATACCTTTAAAAAAACCCAATGTAGACACCGGTATGGGCCTTGAAAGAGTGCTGACGGTTTTAAACGGCAGTAATTCAATTTACGACACCGAAGCTTTTAAAGAAATGTGGCAGGTTTTGGCGCTTGACCAGGAAGTAATGTCCAATGACGAAATTAGAAAGGGCAGAATAATTTTAGACCATATTCGCGCCAGTGTGTTTATAGTTTCAGACGGGGTGGAGCCTTCCAATAAAGACCGCGGTTACGTTTTACGCAGACTACTTAGGAGGGCTATGGTTATGGGCAGGCTTTTAAATTTAAAACACCATTGGCTTGAAGCCTTAATTGGCAAAGTAATTACGAGCTACGCGAGTAATTATCCCGAGCTTGTCGAGGGATCCCAGCGTGTGTACGAAATTATTTTGGCCGAGCAGAAAAAATTTGAAAGTACCTTGGAAAAGGGGCTTAAACAACTGGAACTAAGAATTAAGAATTTTGAGTTGGGAATTAGCGGGAAGGATGCATTTGATTTGTACCAGACCTACGGGTTTCCCAAAGAGTTAACCAAGGAGCTTTCTGTTCAGTTTGGTCAAAAATTTGACGAACAAAAAGAAAAAGAATACGAAGAAGAATTTAAAAAACATCAGGAACTTTCCCGTACCGCCAGCGCCGGGCAGTTTAAAGGCGGTTTGGCGTCGCATTCAGAAAAAATCGTCCGTCTTCATACCGCAACCCACCTTATGAATGCAGCTCTAAGGCAGGTGCTGGGAGAAGGAGTTTGGCAAAAAGGGAGTAATATAACCGAAGAAAGGACCAGATTTGATTTTACGCACAACAAAAAAATGACGCCGGAAGAAATTGCGGCCGTGGAAGTTTTGGTTAATGACTGGATAGCACGGGATTTAAAAGTTAAGCGGGAGACAATGTCTTTAGAAGAAGCAAGAAACTTGGGGGCCATTGGCGTGTTTGGCGAAAAGTACGCAGACACGGTGTCTATATATACGGTTTATGATCCAACAACGAATGAAGTAATATCTCGTGAATTCTGCGGTGGTCCGCACGTTGAACATACGGGAATTATTGGCCAGTTTAAAATTAAAAAAGAAGAGGCTTCTTCGGCAGGCGTGCGGCGAATAAAAGCTATTGTAAAATAATATGGATCAACGATTAATAAAATGGGAAAGGGAATTTTCAAATAAAACAGAAGCGGAAAAAAGATTTTTGGTAGAGTTGAATGGTCTTTATAAGAACCAGAATTCTAATGAGGCTAAAAATTTAGGGCCAGCTATAAATGGGCTGAGGGTGTGGGCTACAAAAGCAAATAATGGTCCGTTAGTAAATCTGGATTCGGGCTTAACTCAAGAGTACTATGAGGACGACCCAAATGATACGTTAGCCTACACAATTAAACACACTGATTTAATTGAACAAATCCAAAAAGATAAAGATCTTGATGATGATATTAAAGAACGAGCTGTTAATTATTTAAAAGCTTGTATAAAAAGAGGTGTTGAAAGAACGGTTTTACATAATTATCAAATTGTAAGCATCGTTGATTAGAATAATAAGATAAAATGAACCTAGAATTCTACAATTGTCCCAAACCAGAAAAATTTGATCCAAAAATTCTTCCCAAGGAAAAGCCCGAGTTTTTAACTTATAGGCCGGATTTTGAATTGCTAAAAAAATTAGCGAGCCAATACGAACAATATAAAAATATTCTTATTATTGCCCACGGGGGCAGCATTAACCCATTTTACGGTTTTTACTACGCGCTTAAGTACCAGGCAAAAAAGAAAGTATATTTTTTAAACACCGTTGACCCGGACTATATTTACGAACTAAAAAAACAATTAAGCCCGGAAAATACTTTAGTTCTTTCAATTAGCAAGTCGGGCGAAAACACCACTCAACTAGAAGAAACAATGCCGTTTTCAGAGTATACGGTTGTAGTGGTAACGGGAAAATCCAGTCCGCTTAGGGCGGTAGCGGAAAAAATGAACTGGCCAATTATTAACCATCCGTCAATTGGCGGCAGGTACACGGGCCTTACCGAAGTAAACCTAATTGCCGGCGCCATAGCGGGATTAGACGTGGAAAGTTTGTTTGAAGGCGCCCGGAATTTACAATATTTATACGAGAAAGATAATATTGCCTGGCGCGCCGCTTGGGTATTTTACGAGTTGGAAAAAAAAGGCTTCGCCGATGTGTTACTGCTTTTTTACTCGCATTTTTTGTTCCCTTCCAGTTTTGGCATTGTTCAGTTGTGTCATGAAAGTTTCGGCAAAGACGGGAAAGGACAAAGTTATTTTGCCCATGAAGGGCCGGAGGTTCAGCACCATACAATGCAAAGGTATTATGGCGGACAAAAAAATATTGCCGGGTTGTTTATTACCGCGAAAAATTTTCTACATCCGACTATAAATACTTACCCATTGCAAACGCATAGCGTGCAAATAAAAGGCCATCACCTTCAGGATATAAACAAGGTTCCTTTAGAAAAAGCTTTGCTTAGCGAAGCTGAGGCTAATTTAGAAGATTCTAGAATCAGAGGAATTCCGGCCGTGCATTTGGAAGTTTTTGACTTCTCAGCTAAAGAGGTTGGCGAGTTTACGGCTTTTTGGCAACTATTTGCCGTTTATTCTTCCCTTTTGCGAAAAGTTGACCCTTTTGACCAGCCGGAAGTGGAAAATAGCAAAAAAATTAGCTTTACAAAAAGGCTTCAGTATAAAGGGTTGTTATAATTGACGTTAAAAAATTTAAGATATAGGATATAAGATGTAAGAATAAAATGCAAATACCAAGCATCTATATAAACCTAGAAGATGATGTTTCCAAGATAGTCGCCCGAATAAAAAAAGAACGCAGCGGCGAACTTATTTTAGTGTGCCCGAAGCGCTGTTTTCTTTTTAACGACGCAATAAATTTGCGTTTGTTAAAAAAGCAGGTAGACATGCTTTCAAAAAAAGTCCACATACTTACAATGGACGAGCGCGGGCAGGCTTACGCAAAAGAAGCGGGTTTTGAGTTAAAAGATTTGCCAAAAGCTCGAGGTAATAAAAGTTTTTCCGACATTCGAGTCAGTCAGAAACAGCCAGCCAAAATTTTGGAAAAAAAGTCCGAAGACCAAAACCCGGTTACAAAAGCCGTTTTGGGTATTCAAAATTTGGCACATAGCCTAATAGACAGCAAGCCCGAAGAAAAGCCCAAAACAGAAAGCGCAAGCAGTGCAGAGGAATATTTTTCCAAAATTTCGGAAGAAAAATTTGAAGACAAAGTAAATTCTCCAGTGTCACACAAGCAAACTGAAAGTATTTTTCCCGCTGACTTAGAAAATTCCTACAAAAACAAAAAGCAAAAAAAACGTTTAAAATTAATAACAGGAATTTTTGCTGTTTGCGCTTTGGCTTTGGTGTTTTTTGTAGTTTTTATTTTTTTGCCCAGGGCAGAAGTTATAATTTACGCAAAGACCCAAAATTTAACCAGAGATTTGGTAATTTCCTTGTCCTCCCACGCGGAAGCGGCTAATTCAGAAAGTTTGATTTTGCCGGCTCAAAAAATTAGCCAATCGGTATCGGCAAAACTTAGTTTTCAAAGCCAAGGGAAAAAAGAAATAGGCAACAAAGCTTCGGGCAAGGTCGTAATTTACAATTTTACCGGCGCACCTTTGAACCTGAAAGCTAAAACCACAACCGTAATTCTTAACGGAAAGAATTACTTACTGAAGTCTGATGCCATGCAAATTAAGCCGACGCGCTACAAAAATTCTCAAACAAAAGAAATAGACGAATCTTCTTTGTCTGCGCCGGTTGAAATAGAGGCGGAGACCGGAGGGGAAAGCTACAATGTTCCGGCAGGAACGCGTTTGGAAGTAACAAACCAGGTGTTTGGTTCCAGGCCGCAGCTGTTGTACGTAAAGGCTTCTACTGCCATAACCGGGGGTACAACCAGGTATCTTTCAGTTATTTCGAATGAAGATATAGAAGCTGCTAAAGCAGCTTTACAAAAAGAGGCTTTAAATCAAATTTCAAGCCAGCTTAATTCAAACAAGTTGGTAATTCAGGAAAAAGCTTTTCAGCTTTTAAACCCGGAATTTAAATTTAATCACGAAATAGGTACGGAAACACCCGAATTTTCTGGAACTTTGACCGGTTTGGTTTTGGGTTTTGCCTACAACTCTGAAGGGCTAAATAACCTTGTTTTGGAAAGAATAAAGAAATCTCTAACCGCTGAACAGGAAATTGAAATCCAGCTTAGGCTGCCGTTGTCTGTGGCGGTAAAAACAACAGATTTTAACCAAGAGTTAGTTGTGTTAGAGGTACATTTTGAAGGGATGGCAATAGCTCAAAATAAAAATTTAGAAAGTCTACCCAAAAAATTAGCCGGAAAAACCCAAAGTTCAGCTGCAGAATACATAAAACAAAACATGCAAGCCGAAAAAGTTGAAATTACCTTACTTCCGGGGTGGCAGAAATGGCTGCCTTGGTTAAGCAACAACATTCATATAAGTTTAAAGTAAAAAACCCGCATAATTAAAAGGTTTTTTATTCAATAGGTCTTATTTGACAAAATTCTATTTTCTGATAGAATAATGGGGACTTTAATTTAGTAATTTTCCGAATAACTAGATTTTGGGTTTGAACTCTTTAAATAAAAATATCCTTGAACTCGAGGGCAAGGTAACAGAACTTCTGCCTAACGCTGTTTTTCGCGTCCAATTAGGAACAGGACAGCTTATTTTAGGGCACCTTTCAGGCAAAATGCGGATGAATAACATTAAAGTTATGCTTGGGGATAAAGTTTTGGTTGAAATGACCCCCTATGATTTAACTAAAGGTAGAATTACCAGAAGATTAAGATAATTTACTTAAGACTTTAATACTATGAAAGTAAGAGCAAGCGTAAAACCAATATGTAAAAACTGCAAGGTCGTTAAGCGATTCGGCCGTATTTATATTATTTGTAAAACCGCAAAACATAAGCAAAGACAAGGATAACGCGTCTAGCGGGGTAATTATCAATTATTAATAATAAATTATCAATTAAACTCAAATGGCTAGAATTGCCGGTATAAACATACCAAACGAAAAAAGAATTGAAGCCGCTTTGCCGTATATTTACGGTGTTGGTTTAACTTTGGCAAAAAAGACTTTAGCGGCAACCAAGGTTGACCCGAACAAGCGCACGAAAGATTTAACTGAAACCGAACTTAATAGTATTCGCGAGTACATAGAAAAGCACTTTAAGGTTGAGGGTCAATTAAGGCAGCAAATATTGCTTAATATAAAACGTTTAAAAGAAATAGCAGCTTACAGAGGTATTCGGCATATGAGAGGCTTACCGGTGAGGGGCCAGAGAACTAAAACTAATTCTAGAACCCGTCGAGGTAATGTAAGAAAAACCGCAGGCAGCGGCAGAAAGAATGCAGCCGAAAAAACCTAAGTAATTTTATAAACAATCTTAAATTCTCATGTCAGAAGAAATCATAAAAACTGAAGAATCAGCAGAAGCAGCTCCGGTTACGGACGCTGTGGCTTTAGCTACTGCAAAAATTAAATCAAAGAAAAAGAAGTCCAAAGGTAAAATTACCAAAGGCAAGATTTTTATTAATTCTACTTATAACAATACTATAGTTTCGGTAACTGACCCCACTGGCAATGTGCTTATTTGGGGCAGCGCCGGAAAAATCGGTTTTAAAGGTTCTAAGAAATCGACCCCTTATGCCGGCCAAAGAGTAATGGAAGATGTTTTACAGAGACTAAAAGAAAGAGGTTTTTCGGAAGCGGATGTATTTATAAAAGGCATTGGCGCGGGACGCGAGTCAGCTGTTAGGGCGCTTCAGGGCAGCGGAATGAACATTATTGCAATTAAAGACACGACTCCAATTCCTCACGGCGGAGTAAGGCCAAAGAAACCGAGACGCGTTTAAGCAGAAACAGTTAACGATTTACAATTGACAATTAACAGTCAAATTTTAATTAATCGTTACTGGAAAATTGTTAATAGTTTTTAAACTTATGAGATATACAGGACCAAAAGCTAAAAAAGCCAGGCGCTTAGGCCAGGCGTTTACCCAAAAACAGGCCAAAGTCATGCAAAGAAGGCCCGGTGCTCCGGGTGTTCACGGCCAAAGCCGCAGCCGCCTTTCGGAATATGGTATGCAGTTGCGCGAAAAGCAAAAGGCAAAGCTCGCTTACGGCTTAATGGAAAAGCAATTTTCTTCTTTGTACGAAAAAGCTTTAAGAAAAAGCGGAGTCACGGGCGACAATTTAATTAAATTGCTTGAGACCAGGCTCGATAACGTAGTTTATCGCTTAGGCTTTGCTGAAACCAGAGCGCAGGCCAGGCAGCTTGTAAGTCACGGTTTTTTTGCAGTAAACGGCAAAAAAACCGACATTCCTTCTTTTCACGTAAAGGTTGGCGATACCGTTTCAGTTAGGGAAAATAAGCAAAAGAGCGCTTATATGGAAAAACAGAAAGAGAAGTTAAAAGCTCATAAGCCTCAGGAATGGGTTACGCTCGATATTGCAAAAATGTCCGGCAAACTTTTAACTGAACCGACTCCTGAAATGGTAGAAAATATTATAAACACTCAGTTAATTGTTGAACATTATAGCAGATAGTAATTACTAATTATTTATAACTTATAGCCGGTAAATTTTTTCCGGTTATCAATTAATTGTTATAAAAGTGGAGGTTTAAAACCTATGGACGCAATTCCATTACCTAATCGTCCCAAAGTGGAAGATTTAGGCAGTAACAAATTTCGTATTGTTTTAGAGCCTTTGTATCCCGGCTATGGAACGACTATTGGCAACGCCTTAAGGCGAGTGCTGCTTTCCTCTATGCCCGGCGCTGCGGTTACCGCAGTTAAAATTAAGTACGTTGACCACGAATTTTCAACTGTTCCTAACGTAAAGGAAGATGTTATTCAAATTATTTTAAACTTAAAGCAGCTTAGGGTAAAAAGTTTTTCCGCTGAACCGGTAAAAATTCATATTAAGGAAAAAGGAGAAAAAGTTGTAACCGCAGCCGATATAAAAGTTAATGACCAGGTAGAAATTATCAACCCGGAATTACACATTGCCACTTTGGACAATAAAACTTCAGACTTTGAAGTTGAATTAACCGTTGAGCAGGGCAGGGGCTACAGGCCGGTTGAAACTAAAGAACATCAAAAGCACGAGCTTGGCGTTATGTCTATAGACGCAATGTTTAGCCCGGTTAGGTCAGTTTATTTCGATGTTAGTCACGTTCGCGTAGGCCAAATGACCAACTATGACCGTTTGGAAGTGGTTTTGGAAACCGACGGTTCTATTACCGGAGCAGAAGCTATAGACGTAACTGCTCACATTTTAGTTGACCATTTTACTATGATGTTCACAGACGCCTTGCCGGCTTTTACAGAGGCCAAGGCGGAAACTCCGGAAATTAGCGCTTTGGGTGAAGAACAAGATTCTGAATTAATGGAAACCTCAGAAGAAAATGAAATTTCCAGCTCAGCTTTGTCTAATCGCTCAAAGAACGCATTGGTAAAAAATGGAATTACGACTATGTCTGCCTTAAACGCTCTTAGTACGGAAGATATAAACAACCTTTCGGGCTTAGGTGAAAAGAGTATTAAAGAAATTTTAGAATTCCTTAAAAGATAGTATACGGATTGACGCTGAGGAAAAAACGGACTACACGGATCCGTGTTAATCAGTAAAAATCAGTTACATTCGTTTAATTTTATGAGACATTTAGTAAAGAAAAAATTTGGCAAAGGCCCGGCGCATAGAACAAAGCTCTTAAGAGCTTTGGGTAGTTCTTTATTTTTATACGAAAAAATTCAGACTTCTTTGCAAAACGGCCGCGCTGTAAAATCTTACGCCGAAAAAGCCATTACTTCGGCTAAAACCGGAACCCTGCATGCCCGCAGGCAGTTAATTTCCAAACTTTCTCCCATGGCCGCAAAGAAAGCCATCGAAGTATTGGGACCTAAATTTAAAGATCGAAAAGGCGGCTATGTTAGAATGGTTAAATTAACATCGCCAAAAAGCGGTAACGCCAAAGTGTTGTTGGAATTTGTTGAATAATTAGTCTTTATCGAATATATGAAATCTCAAAGCATAACATTACCTAAAGTTTCCGAAATTAAGCGCCAATATATTGAAATTGACGCTTCTAAGAATTCTTTGGGTCGCGTTGCCACTCAAATAGCCAACGTTTTAAGAGGCAAGCACAAAAGAAATTTTACCCCGCACATGGACATGGGCGACTATGTTGTGGCTTTAAACGTGGACAAGTTAAAAATAACCGGCCGCAAGCTTTTACAGAAACAATATTTTAGGCATTCCGGTTACCTAGGAGGCATAAAGTCCCAGACTTTAGGCACATTGATGCAAAAAAATTCCGGTAAAGTTTTACAGTTGGCGGTTAAAAGAATGTTAGACGAAATTCGTTTTCGCAACAAATTACTGTCCAGATTAAAATTAGTCAAAGGCACCGAGCACAGTTTTAAGATAGATAAAAAGATTTAATTCACCGACTGACACTGAAAAAAACGGATGATCACAGATCCGTGTTAATCAGTAAATATCAGTGTCATCAGTTTATATATATGGTTAACAAAGACACTACAACTAAATCCGCAACAGCCAAATCCCCGCGAAAGCCTAAAGCTCCGGCGGTAAAAAAGACCTCCGGCAAAGCCGAGGCGGCGGTTCACCATGAGCCGGTTGTGCACAGCACTCCTGCTCACAAAGAAACCGCACACAAAGCTCCTGCAGGGGAAAAAGGGCGTTACATTTTTGCTACCGGCCGCAGAAAAACTGCTATTGCCAATGTCAGGCTTTTTCCCGGCAAACATGAATCTATTGTTAACAAAAAGCCGGTGGGCAAGTATTTTAATTACGAATTTTACATGCAGAGCATTAACAGGCCGTTTGACTTAACCGGTCTTGGTAAAGATTATCATTTTACCGCGCATGTTTCCGGCGGCGGACCTAACGCCCAGGCTGAGGCTTTAAGACACGGTATTGCCATAGCTCTTGGAACTATTTCTGAAGAAATAAGAAAGGTGTTAAAAAAGAATGGCCTCCTTACCCGTGACGACCGAAGAAAAGAAAGAAAGAAGCCGGGTCTAAAAAGAGCCCGCAGAAGTCCACAGTGGAGCAAGCGTTAATCGAATAAAAATTACCAAAACCCCGTACAAAAATGCGGGGTTTTAAAACGTCCGGTTAGAGATTATTTCTCAGATACCATGGGTAAAAAATAACAATAAACGGTTTTAAATAAGAGGAGAATTTATCTCTAACGGGATTGACAAAAAAGCAAATTTGTGCTATAATTACTAGTTATGCTAAAAAACCTTCTTTTGCACAAATTTAAGCTTTCATTGAAAATTTCCTTGGCTGCAAGGCTTATTTCTTCGTTGCTATTTATTTCGCTGCACCCTTCTTTAGCCTACGCTCAGACTCCGGTAATGCAAACCCCGGTTGTTGTTGTAGCGGTTATTGACGAAGGTGTGTATTCGAAACATCCGGAATTTAAAAACTCTATGTGGGTTAACAGTAAAGAAATTTCTGGCAATAATTTTGACGATGACAACAACGGTTTTACAGACGACATTGAAGGTTGGAATTTTTTAGACTCCAACAACAATTTAAGTCCCAAAGGCGGACACGGCACCAAGCTTTCCGGGCTAATTGCTGGAAGTGCACAAATTATGCCGCTTATAGCTTGTTCGGAAACCTTAGGCTGTAGCCAGCAGGCAATTATAAATGCCATTTATTACGCGGTGGACAACGGAGCTAGTGTTATAAATTTGTCTTTAGGCGACACTTCCGGTTATAAAACCGCTTACAATGACGCGGTAACTTATGCGTTTGAGCGCAATGTGGTAATTGTGGCTTCTTCGGGCAGCGCAAGCGTAGGCCACAGCCTGAGCCTTGAGCCTATGTCGCCAATTTGCAATGACAACGGCAAGAATATGGTCTTAGGTGTGGGCACCATAGACGACAAAGGTAACAGGCCTGCGTGGGCAAATTATGGCGGCTGTATAGATGTAACGGCTAAAGGCACAAACGTCTACACCACTTTTAATCCTGATTTTAGCGGCGGCAAACTTTACGGCACAATAGAAGGCAATTCTTTTGCCACGGCTTTTGTTTCCGGCGAAGTTGCAAAGTTAATGGCGTATGACAATACTTTGTCAGCCGCCGATGTTATAAGCCGGATTCATAAAAACGCCAGCGGCAAGAATTTAATTATTAATTTAGACGCGGCAAAAAAGAACCTCGCAGCGCGCCCTAAGGTTTTAGGCGCGTCAATAAGCACTAAACCCATAGTAAGTAAAAAAGTAACTTTAACCATAAGATAACCTTGCGGATTTTTCTGCGATCCTTCTAAGTCCATTTACATTAAGTGGATTTGGAAGGGTAAAGCCCTATAAGGAGGTGCCCTATGTGGGACACTGGATAGAGGTACTTGATATTTTTTTCAGGCACCTTTACGTTTTTTGGTGGCTCTAAAGCTAGAAGTGAAGGTGCTAAACCATGGCATCGACATAACTAGAAAAAGGAGTTACCTTATGAATAGTCCAACCTCGGCGCAAAATAAAGAAGCATACCTGAAGCTTGTTGACCTGCTTAGTCAAGATCTCGGCATTGGTCAGCAAGCTGAAAGGATAAAGCTGGCGTATGAGATATACGATGCAATTCGCGCCGCGATACACACAGGCGGAGCCTACTGTAGCGGATTCCCCCTTGATTTAAAACTAGGGATTCAACACATTGGCGGAGTTTTCAGTTCGCGTGGGCTAAAAAACCTAGATATTTGCGTTTGTCGGTCGGGGGGTCATATCTACTTTCAAGCATGCTTCGGCGGCATTTATGTCAACTGGAATCTGCCGAAGGAGAGAGTGCTCGATTTTGTGTTCGGTGATGATACCGGAGGGGTTACGCCCACCGCCATTCATCAACCGCGCGCTGTTGGTGAGCTCCACTGGTGTTATGGAAAGTGTCACTAATTACGTTTGGCGGAAGCAAAACATGCTTCCGCCACCCTTCTAAGTCCATTTATACCAAGTGGATTTGGAAGGGTTTTTGTTTACAAAATAGCAGGGAGGATGACCGTCATTCTCCTTAAGAGTAATCTATTTTTTTATCCACCGTTACTTTTTAAAAAAACTGTCGTATAATTAAGTAGAATAATTAATAATTTAGAATATGCAAAATTTACCCAATTGGTTAGTTAAAGGCTTAGGCGGATTGCTTATTGCCTTTGTGGCTTTGTTAGTTGTTGGAAAAGGCAAAGACTTATCCGACACCTTGGCTAATAAAAATCCTAAGAATACCATGACTGTTTCGGCAGAAGGCAAAGTTTCTGCCACGCCCGACTTAGCAACCGTAACTTTGGGAGTTGTGTCCCAAGGTCAAAATGCTGCCGACGTTACAGACCAGAACAGCAAAAAAGTCAACAAAATTATTGACTTTATAAAGGCCCAGGGAATAACTAAAGACGACATTTCCACTTCGCAGTTTAATGTTTACCCCAGGTATGACTACACAAACGGCAAGAACGAAATAAACGGTTACGAAGCGCGCCAAACTATAAGCGTTAAAGTAAAAGGTGTGGACAAATCTAACGAAAAGCTTGGTAAAATTATTGATGGTTCGACCAATAACGGAGCCAATGAAGTTCAGGGTGTTTCTTTAAGCTTTGAAGATCCGGACAACTTAAGGCAGGAAGCCAGGCAAAAAGCCATAGAAAAAGCCAAAGCTAAAGCGCAAGAGCTGGCAAAAACTGCGGGCATAACTTTGGGAAAAGTTGTGAGTGTTTCTGAAAGCGGATATGGCGGTTATCCCATGCCTATGTATGCGGAAGGTATTGGCGGGGGAGCCGGATATGATTTGGTCAAGTCGGTTTCTCCGAACATTGAACCCGGCAGCCAGGATATAACAGCTCAAATGAGTGTTGTGTTTGAAGTTAAATAATTCACAGATGCGCGGATAGCACAGATCACCCAGGTAACTATTGACCAAAATACATATTTATGATAATATTCTTTTGCTTCAAGCAAACTGAATAATCGCTTCGCTAAGCAATTAGCGGGGAGGAAAGTCCGAACACTTATTGATGACCTCTATAGAGTTATCAAACAGGTAGCGGGTAACGCCCGTCTGGAGCAATCCACGAGATGCGAACAGAAACGCCAATGCCGAAAGGCTAGGGTCCCTTATGGGGATTGTCTAATGGCAACATTAGGATGAAACGGCTAAATTCTTACCCGAGTGCAAGGCCAAGTTTGGTAGGCTGCTCGACCCGTCAAGTAATTGACGAGGCAGATAGATGATTATTTTCGCTAACATTATTTTTAAATAATAGCAGCGATCCGCCATAGCTTTATGCGAAGGCGGAAAAACAGAATTCGGCTTACGGGTTTGCTTGAAGCATAAAAACAGGTCTCTTCTTAAAGAGACTTGTTTTTTTATTTGTAAGCTGATAAAATGATATTCAATTCCAAATAAGGAGCGGAGTATGTTTTTGATCGCCGTCAGTTTGCTTTTTGAGAGTGGGGCCTTGTTTTCTGTCGGAAGTATGCTGTGGTTGAGCCAGCACAAAATGCTGACCCAGGAAAAGATAATTCTTTGGTCATTGATCGGAGCGTGCTGCAAGGTTACCTGGGTGTATCTGGCTAACACAATGGGCAGTAACGCATTTCAAAATGAGCTAAAGAAGTTTTTTGGCTCAAATGTGGTTGCCATCCGCAATGACGATTCGACAACCGAAAGCCCGTCTAATTGACTACTACCCGGGACAATCCGTAGGTCGGCAGGACGTCTGCCGGCCCTTTTTTTTTATACGCCTGAATGGTATAATTAATTCATGAAACGCTCTGAATTACTCTTTAATATTGTGGCAATTCCGACAGATGCCGCTATGCTTTTACTTGCAGCAGTGGCGTCTTTTTACTTGCGACTTCAGCCCAGCGTAGTCGCCAAAATCCCATTGGCTTTTAATTTGCAGTTCCATGACTTTTTTCTTTTAAGTATTAAAACTATACCGGTTTTAATACTTATTTTGGCGGCTTTTGGTTTATATAATTTGCGGGGAACCAGAAATTTCGCGCGGGAATTGGGTCAAATTATAGCGGCTATTTCTTTAAGCCTGCTTATTATAATTTTAGTATTCTTTTTTAATAAAAACTTTTTTCAGGACATTTTTCCTTCTAGGTTCATAATTTTAGCAGCCTGGGGTTTGGGCATAACTTTTTTATTTTTTGGCAGGTTGTTTTTAAAGCTTTTGCAGGAATACTATTTTCAAAAAGGCGTGGGACTACACCGTTTGGCCGTGGTTAGGGGGGAAGCGAAAGAAACCTTAATACTGGAAAGAATATATAAAAACCGCAAGCACGGTTATTCGGTGGTGGCGGAATTTAGCTACGACAAACAGACTCTGCAAACTCTGGAAGAGTTGTATTCAAAAAACCAAATCGACGAAATTTTACAGGCCAATCCGAATTTGGACGACGAGGCAAATTTTCAGCTTGTGCAGTTTGCCCGCGGAAAAGGCCTGCAGTTTAGTTTTGTGCCGAATTTGTTTGAAGCCCAGCGAAATATTGTTGAACTTTCCAGTTTGCAGGGCGTGCCAGTTATTGGCTTAAAAAATACCCCGCTCGACGGTTGGGGGCGGGTTATAAAAAGATTGGTGGATATATTTGCCTCATTAATTTGTTTAATTTTAACCGGTCCATTGTTTTTAATAATTTACCTTGCTATTAAGTCAGACAGCCCGGGCAAGGCCATTTATTCGGCTATGCGCGGGGGCCGGGGAAAGGATTTTAAGTTCTACAAATTTAGGACAATGTACCAGCATCTTTCCGTCGGCGCGGGATATGGCGGACACGACGCGGAAAAAGTCAGAAAGCAGCTTTGGGAGAAAAATGACCGCGGGGGAAAAGACGGCCCATTTTTGAAAATCAAACACGACCCGAGAGTAACCAGGGTTGGTAAGTTTTTGCGCCGGAGCAAACTGGACGAAATTCCGCAGTTTTGGAATGTGCTCAAAGGCGATATGAGCATGGTGGGCCCCAGAGCCCACGTTTTAGACGAGGTTGAGCGCTATAGGAACAGGTACAGAAGAATGTTTAGCATAAAGCCGGGAATATTCGGCATGTCTCAAATGGCGCAGGTAAATTTTCCGGACCTGCCGTTTGAAGAGGAAATTCGGTTGAATACTTACTATATCGAAAATTGGTCTTTGGGACTCGACATAAAAATTTTGGCTAAAAGTTTTTGGCTGTTGTTTTTTGGCAAGAAACCGAAAGACGACTATTAAAATAATGACAAAATTTAAAAAAATGATCAAAAATGACAAAAATATGAAACCAAAATAAATTTGTGGTTTTTAATTCTTGTCATTTTTATTATTTTCGTCGTTTTTGTCATTATGCGTATTGCTATTGTTCATGACAGTTTCACACAAATGGGCGGAGCGGAAAGAGTGGTTGATCATCTCCACGAACTTTTTCCAAATGCCCCGGTTTATACTTTGGTTTTTGATCCAAAATATAAAGTAAAATATTTAAATTGGGAGATTCGAACATCACCGCTTCAAACTTTGTATTTGGCTTTGGGAAAACTTCAGTATCTTTTGCCATTTATTCCCTGGGCAGTAAACAATTTTGATTTTTCAGGTTTTGATTTGGTAATTTCTTCATCTTCAGGGTTTGTTAAAAATATCCGAGTGCCCAAAAATACCAGGCATATTTGCTATTGTCACACGCCCCCAAGGTTTTTATGGATAGACAAAAATTATGTTAAGCAAGAAGTACCTTTTATACTCAGGCCAATTGTCCACTACTTGCTTTCTAAAATGCGCAAATGGGATTTGTTAGGAAGCAAGCGGGTCACGCAATTTATTGCTAATTCCCAGGAGGTGCAAAAGCGCATAGAGTCCGTGTATCAGCGCAACTGTACGGTAGTGTACCCGGGTGTTGACGTTGGTTTTTGGCAGCCAACAATTTCTAAAAAAGACTATTTTCTAATAGCCGGAAGGCTTCAGCCGCATAAAAACAATGAAATTATTATTCAAGTTTTTAACGAGCTTGGAAAACCGCTTCATGTGGTTGGCGCCGGCAGGCAGCTAGAATATTTAAAATCCATTTCTAGGCCCAATATAACCTTTTTAGGAGCTGTTGACGATAATACTTTAAGAGACGAGTATAGCGGGGCATTGGGCTATATTTACCCGCAAATGGAAGATTTTGGCCTTATGCCGCTGGAAGCTGCGGCTTGCGGTACGGCAACCATAGCGCTAGCTAAAGGCGGAGCTTTAGAAACAGTTTTACCGGGCGTAACAGGAGAGTTGTTTGAAAGCGCCAACAAAAAACAAATTAAGCAGATTATTTTGAACTGGAAACCGGAACAATACACGCAAGAAAATTTACGCGTTCAGGCGGAGAAATTCAGCAAGAAAAAATTCATTGAGTCAATAAGCCGGTTTTGTAAACTATGAAAATATCGATTGATTTAAGAAGTTTGTCCAGCGGCAGCATAAGCGGCGTGGAAAACTATACAATGAATATTGTGGAGAATTTGCTTAGGCAGGATAAAAAAAATAACTACGCGCTTTTTTATAACGCTTACGAAGCCAGGTTGCCTTCGGACTACCATTATGTAAATTCAAAAATGGCGCTAAGTAGAATTCCAAACAAACTTTTGAATTTAGCTTTTAAGTTTGGACTTACCAGTATCGAGAAGTTTATATCGGACTCTGACACCCTCACCCCTAACCCCTCTCCCAAAGGGAGAGGGGAAAATCTATTAGACTGGTTTTTTATGCCAAATTTAAACCAATTTAATATTTTGCCCAACACCAAGCTAGCGCTAACAGTTCATGACCTTTCCCCGGTGGTGGCGCCAGAATTTTACGATTCAAAAAGAAGGCTTTGGCACTGGTTTTTAAATTACAAAAAAGCTTTTGAAAGAGCGGATTTAATTTTTGCGGTTTCCGAATATACCAAGCAAGATTTGTTAAAATTATTTCAAATACAGGAAAATAAAATTAAAGTTGTACACCACGGCGTAGATAGCGAAGCTTTTAGTAAAAAAATAAACCAAGAAAAGCTTAGGCAGCTGCGGAACGAAAAAAATTTACCCGGGGAGTTCATTTTGTTTTTAAATACCATTGAGCCAAGAAAAAATTTGGAAGGTTTAATAAAGGCGTTTGAAGTTTTGGATTCTAAAAGTTTTTTGGTAATTGCAGGAAAAAGCGGGTGGAAAAACAAATCGATTTTTAAACAAATTCAAAATAGCAAAAAAAGAAATAAAATTATTTATTTAGACTATATTAGCGAAACACAAAAACCCGCTTTAATTAAAATGGCGTCGGTGCTGGTTTACCCGTCTTTTTATGAAGGTTTTGGCATGCAAATTTTAGAAGCTTTTTCGTTAGGCACTCCGGTTTTAGCCAGCCAGGTCACGGCTTTACCTGAAGTTTCCGGCGATGCGGCATTATTGGTTAACCCGTATAATACTAAAGATATTGCCCATGCTTTACAGCACTTATTAACGGACTCAGAGTTTAGAGACAGGCTCGCTCAAAAGGGGCTTGAGCGCGCTAAAGAATTTTCCTGGCAAAAAAGCGCAAGCCAAATATTAACCGCTTTTGAAAATTTTAAATGAAAATAGGCATTGACTGCAGATTAATAGGAACTGAGAATGGCGGCATCGGGCGCTATACTTTAGAATTGGTTAAAAATATTTTAGAACAGGATACGCTAAATTCTTACTGCCTATTTTATAGACAAAATTATATTGCTCCGGAAATTTTGCGTGAGCTGAAAAAATATTCAAATGCTACATTTATTGCATCCACTTCGCGCCATTATTCCATTTCGGAACAAACCGCATTTTTAGGGTTGCTAAATAAAGAAAATTGCGATTTAATGCACTTTCCGAATTTTAATGTGCCCATTTTCTATAAAAAACCATATGTGGTAACTATTCACGATATGGTTCACCACAAAATCAGCGGGGCAAAAAAAAGCCGGTATTTTCATTTTTTGGCCTATAAAAAAGTTATAGAAAAAGCCGCGAAAAATGCCCGCGCTATAATTACCGTGTCGGAGTCTTCCAAGAAAGACATTGTTAAGCATTTAAATGTTTTGCCCCGCAAGGTGGAGGTAATTTATGAGGCGTCTTCCTTAAATGCTAATGTTAGCGAAAAGCAAGTTTTGGCCGTAAAAAAGCGCTACTTTTTGGACAAACCGTATTTTCTGTTTGTCGGGGTTTTGGAAAGAAAGAAAAATGTTGTAAATTTAACCCGCGGTTTTGATATTTTTTTGCAAAGCTTCGGACTCGATATGGATCTGGTAATTGTCGGTAAAAGCGACCCGCATTACCCGCTTATAAAAAAAAGCGCGATGGATATTGCAAACAAAAATCGGTTGGTGTTTGTTACTAGCCCTGAAGACGAAGAGCTTTCTGCTTTGTACAAAGGCGCTTACGCGTTTGTTTCAGCCAGCCTGCATGAGGGTTTCGGTCTGCCCGGCGTGGAAGCTATGAATTTCGGCCTGCCGCTCGGGGTTTCCAATACGGAAGTTTTTAACGAAATTTATGACAACGCCGCGGTATATTTTAATCCGCTTGAACCGGGCGATATAGCTGAGAAAATGCACCTGTTGGCCAAAGATCCGAATTTTTATCAAAGCCTTTCTGAAAAAAGTTTTAAGCGCTCGCAAAGTTTTTCCTGGCGGGAAACCGCAAAAAAAACTTTGGAGGTTTACAATCAGATTTTAAACAAGTAATTAATAATAACTTCTAACGACCCCCAGTTTGAAGTTGTAGTAAAATATAAAGGGGTTCAATTTAATTAATTTACAGACTTAATTCATAAATGACTACTTTTAACGGGGTGAAAATATTATTAACCGGCGGGGGCAGCGGGGGCAGCGTTAGCCCGTTGCTCGCTGTGGCAGAGGCAATAAAAAAAGAACAGCCGCACGCTAAATTTTTGTTTGTCGGCGGTAAAATAGGGCCTGAGCAAAAAATGGCAGCTGCCGCGGGTTTAGACTTTGTTTCCATTCCGGCAGGTAAGTTTAGGCGATATTTTTCCCTAAAAAATTTTGTAAGCCCGTTTTTTACCATTGCGGGATTTTTTGAGGCAAAAAAAATAATTAAGGACTTTAAGCCAGACGCGGTATTTGGAACGGGCAGCTTTGTACAAGTGCCGGTGGTTTGGGCCGCGTATTTTGCGGGTATTCCGGTCATTTTGCACCAGCAAGACATTGTGCCGAGTTTGGCAAACAAGCTTTGTCAAATCCCGGCTGGCAAAATTACCGTAACTTTTGAAAAATCTCTAACGGATTTTCAAAATGGCGTCGGCTTATTTTACAAAAAGCTTAAGGACAAAGTTGTTTTAACAGGTAATCCGTTTAGGAAAGATTTGGCAAACTTTACCAAAGCCGACGGCGAAAAATTTTTTAATTTAAAAAAAGAATTGCCTACGCTTTTGGTTTTAGGCGGCGGTACTGGCTCGGAAGCTCTAAATAAGGTTATAATTACAGCCCTGCCTGAGCTTACAAAATTCATTCAGGTAATACATATTGCCGGCAGCGGCAAGAGTCTTTCGGAAGTTCGGCCAAACTACTTTCCTATGGAATTTACTGCCAGTATGGGTGAAGCTTACGCCGCGGCCGATATTGTGCTTTCGCGCTGCGGTCTTTCTACCCTAACCGAATTGTCCAATTTAAAAAAGGTTTCCATACTGGTTCCAATGCCTAAAAGCCACCAGCAGTTAAATGCCTGGCTAATGCACAGCCTGGGCGCGGCTATTGTAATAGAGCAGTCGCTTTTAACCGCCCGGGTTTTAAACAAAGTTGTCAGGGATTTGTTATTTAACCTAAGCGTTCAAAAAACCCTTTCTTCGCAAATTTCTAAAATTATGCCTAGGAATTCGGACGAAAAGATTGCTAAAATAATTATTAAGGAAATAACCGAGAATGCTAGAAAATTTTGAAAAAGTTAATTCAGTCTATTTTGTCGGCATTGGCGGAATCGCTATGTCAGCTTGCGCGAACTTGGCCAAGTTAAAAGGCCTTGAAGTTTTTGGTTCAGATTCAAAATCCGTATATTCGCCGGCCAAAGACGTGCTGGATGACAATGAAATTGGCTACACAATAGGCTACGCCGAAGAAAATATAAAAAAACACCCGGCGGATTTATATATTCTTTCAGCCGGAGAGGGTTTGGAAAACCCGGAGGCTAAATATATAATCCAAAACAATTTGCCCAGGGCCGGATTGGCCGAACTGCTGTATGAATTAAGCAGGGAAAATTTGCGAGTTGTAGTAACCGGCACTCACGGCAAGTCGACCACTACCGCCATGTTAGGCCATGTCTTAAAAAATTTGGACGACAGCAGTTTTATGGCCGGCGCGGTTTTGCAAAATTATCATAGCAATTTTTCTTTGGGCAACGGGCACTATTTTGTGTTTGAGGGCGACGAATACAAAGAACAGTTTGACGACCCGGCGCCAAAATTTCACTATTACAAGCCCGATATTTTGGTTTTAACTAACTTGGAATACGACCACCCGGACATTTTTGAAAGCTTGGAAGCTTTAGAAGACGAATTTAGGCAGTTAATTGCCAATTTGCCGGAAGACGGGCTAATAATTTACAACGCTGATGACCCAAATTTGGTTAAGCTGGTTAATGAGTCTAATGTGGCCAGCGCTAGTTTTGGTATAGAAAATGAAGCAGACTACAAAGTCGAAAATATCCAGTACGGCCAATATACCAAGTTTTCAGTCATAAATAAATTTTCCAAAAACCTTAGCGCCAAGGCTCTTGGTTTGACTGAAGACTATCAAATCCAGCTGCCGGGAAAATTAAATGTCTACAATGCCTTGGCAGTTGTGGCAATTTTAAGATCTTTGGGTTTTCAGCCCGATCAGATTGCGTTGGATTTAGTAACCTTTACCGGCTTAAAGCGCAGATTCGAGGTTATTGGTGTTAAAAACGGGGTAACAATAATAGACGACTATGCACACCACCCGACAGCGGTCCGTGAGACACTAGAAGCCGCCCGTCTAAAGTATTTTTCTGGCCTAAAAGCGAATAGTCAAAACCAAGCGCCTAAGTTGTGGGCAATTTTTGAGCCCCATACGTTTTCACGCACCAAAGCCACTTTAAATGAATTGTCAAAGGCTTTTGGTGCGGCAGACCAAGTTTTAATTGCGGAAATCTACCCCGCGCGTGAAAAAGTTTCAGAAGCTACAATATCGTCTTCCGATGTAGTGCAGGCCCTCGGCCTGCCCGCAGACCGCAAGCGTCTTGTTAAAACCAAACAAGAAGCTTTAGAAATTTTAAAAAAGGAAACCAAGGAAGGGGATGTGGTAGTTGTTATGGCAGTGGGGGATTTTAACCGGCTAAGTTACGAAATATAGATTTTATGCAAAATAACGCCGAATTTAATTTTGATGAAGAGGAATTTAGAAAGGTTTTTCCGGCAGGTAAGACACAAGGAGAAATAGACAAAGCAAAAGAGTGGGAAGAATTTTTACAAACTGCCGATTTTATTCAGTCTGTTGAGCAAAATATAAAGCAAAGGAGGGAAATGCTCTTGTTGGCTCTGACCTGCTTAGATATAAATACGAGAAATGGTGAAATTAAGTCGGAAACAACTTTTGGCTCCCTGTATAAATTTTTTGGCAATAAGGCTCTGCTGCTTTACGAAACCGGCAAACTACTTTTAATGTTGAAGATAAAACTGTAATATATTTATTTAAAGCACTGCTTGAGCTTAAACAAGAGGGTTTTAATGAGATGACAACAGTAGAAGGGGTAATTACTGCGCTTGATGAAAAATATAAGTCTTTGCAAAATATCAAAAGTTGATGCAAATTATAGAAAAAATAAAATTAGCGCCTTACACCACCTTTAAAATAGGCGGGGAGGCAAAATATTTTTGCGAAGTTAAAGACCAGTTTGACGCTTTAACGGCTTTTGAATTTGCCAAAGAAAAAAATTTGCCGGTGTTTATTTTGGGGGGCGGAAGTAATGTTTTAATTAGCGATAGTGGATTTAACGGGCTAGTGATAAGAGTCGCAAATAGCGGGATTGAGGTAATAGGAAGTTCTGATGCATTAACCATCCCGAGTGCGGCCGAGGGATCCCTTAAGCATGATGATAAAATCAAAAAAAGGGATTCCTCGCAAAGCCTCGGAATGGAAAAAAACTCAGTTTTGCTTAAAGTCGCGTCCGGTGAAAATTGGGACAGTGTGGTTGCTTTTGCGGTTAAAAATAACTGGTGGGGGATAGAAAATTTGTCGCACATTCCGGGCTCTACCGGCGCTATTGCGGTTCAGAACGTTGGCGCCTACGGCCAGGAAGCAAAAAATGTTATTGAATCGGTAACGGTTTTTGACACCAAAACTCACGAAATAACCAATTTAAAAAACGAAGCTTGCGGGTTTGAGTACCGCTCGAGCATTTTTAACACAACTCAAAAAGGCCGGTATATAATTTTTTATATTACTTTTAAACTTTATAAAAACCCAAATCCTATTTTAAATTATCGCGACCTCGCTATAAGATTTTCCGGGACTCCAAACCCCTCCCTTTTATCAATTCGCCGGTCTGTTATAGATATACGAGACGGCAAATTTCCTTTCCCAACCGAAGCTGTTTTAG
Organism: uncultured Candidatus Saccharibacteria bacterium; assembly: GCA_964483665.1. Lineage (GTDB taxonomy): Bacteria > Patescibacteriota > Doudnabacteria > UBA920 > UBA920 > JAEUSF01. Next base: position 196,348 of record CAZACP010000001.1, on the reverse strand, counting down.
GTAACGCGGGCTCATTTTTTAAAAATTACGTCACAAATGAAAACGGTTACGCGGAATTGGCGGAAAAAGTTAAGGAACTTTGGGGCCATGCGGAATTTAACGGGTTGGACAGCAGGAAATTTGTTGAAGATAAAAACATTAAAATTCCTACAGCGTTTTTGTTTGAGTTATGCGGTATAAAAGACTTGGAGTTTGGCGGAGCGGCTATAAATAAAAATCAGCCTTTGGTTATTATTAATAAAAATGGTCTTGCTACAGCCAAAGACGTATTAAATTTAGCAAAAATGGTCAAAAAAACCATTTACGATAAACTCCAAATTAATATCCACATAGAGCCTGAATTAGTAGGTTTTTTTGAGTCTGATTTAAAAGAATTAGTGTGATATAATGTAGGTAACTGAATAATAATTTATAGCACCTGTGTCATCAGTGACATCGGTGCATCTGTGAACTATGAATATTAGCTACAAAGCAACCAATACCACCTTAACCCCGGCTATAAAGGCATTTATAGAAGACAAGCTTTCCTCAGTTGAAAAATTTTTAAAACCTGAACACAAAATCCACGTCGAACTAGAAGTTTCAAAGCGCCATAAAAACGGCATGTTTAACAGAGCGGAAGTAGATATAAAGCCCAACGGCTGCTATGCGGAAAGTTATGGTATGGACTTTTATTCGGCTATGGATTTAGTAATGCCAAAAATTCGCGAGCAGTTGGCTAAAGCAAAAGAAAAAAAATTGAGTAAGATAAAAAAAGCCAGAAGAATGGCTAAAGGTGTGTAATCTAAGAATTTAACATCAAAACACTGTCATCCCGGAATTTTTTTGTACTATGCTAACATCGGCAAAAAATATCCGGGATCCAGAAACCAAGCAAAACCTAAGATTTATAATACTTCCCAAGCGCGGCCTTAAAGCCGCCTTTTTTATTGGCCAGTTCCATACTACCCCGGTTTATGGTTGCCACGCTAACCTTAAGTTTTTTTGCGATTTCTCTGTGCGGAACTTTGTTTTCAAGCATTTTAACAATTTGCCAGCGGACGGCAAGTTCGCGGTACTCGGCGGGGGAGAGCAGGTCAAACAAAAACTCACGCATAAGTTTTTTGTCTTTACCCTGCCCAATTTTTTCTATTAATTTTTCTAGCTCCATACCATACTCGTGTTTGTATTGCATAAGCCTTTTACGTTACTGTACTAGTACAATAGAACATAAAAGTTTTTTTGTAAATCGGGTTGTGAATAATTAGGTGAAATCTTTTTTACTGTATGTTTCAGCGTACTAGTACGCTATTGACAAAGGTTTTGCTGTGCTATAAACTAGCAATATGAGTAAAGCAGTTATAAAATATACAGTTTCAGCTTGGTGGACTTTGCCTTCTTTCGCAAAGTTCGTGGTTTAGTGTTTTCGTCAATCGGCGGATTAATCTTCTTTCTAACCACTTTCCTTTGCGGAAGGTGGTTTTGTTTTGGCCTGGTTCACATCTTTTTGCTTCAGTGTACTAGCATCTTAGTGCTTAAGTTACTTGATGTGTATTTAATCCAGCGCAAAACTACAATGCAGGCGGTAAGAGCGCTTGGGTACTCGCTTGCAAGGAAAGAGGGAAAAGTGTTTGAAAAAATCTCTGAGATTTTAGGCTCTTTATTGTTTGAAGGAACTGAGCTTGGGTTGGCAGATGTTTCTGTCACACTTAAGCGCAATGGAACAAGTGTCGCGCACATTGATCTGCGCTCCGAGGCGGACGGAAGCAGTAAAATTATTAGTGCAATGGTAGATGAAAAATTCTACCCAACAATAGAACCATTGCTGGCTCAGTATAAGCCTGACTATCAACAAGTTTACGATTTTTCAAACGTCGCGCAAGGTGGCTGGATCACAGATTAAGTCCTTGCGTTTACAATTGCGGCAGGCCTAGGAAACCTGCCGCCCATCTTTATGTTTCAGTGTACCCTCCTTCGTTAAAGCTTCGGCGGGCAGGCTAGTACGCAAGTGCAAAAGGACTCGAAATTTGAATTGGCAACTGGTTATTTTGGGGCTAGTTGCCAGTGCAAATACACAAGGCAGGAAAGACAAGTGCCTGGACTTGCCTGCGAAGAATGAGGGGAAAAATGATGCTTTACAATGGACTCTGTTTTGAGTTTGAAGGACAGGAGTTCCGTGTGGTGTTTGTAGGCGACTGCTCGTTTTTAGCAGCTACATTTGATAATCGTGTTACTAGGGTATTTTTTATGCGCGATCTGCAAAAATGTTCGCTAAAATCGGCCGGTGACTCGGCGCCGTCATGATGTTTTGACGGCGGCCTTTCTCTTTGTTTTTAGGGTTTTCAAATTGGTGTATATATAGTATAATATCGAGGCATTTAAAGACGTTAATATCAACCTCTCTGTCCCGCAAATACGGGACATCTCTTGGATTCTTGGAGAGAGTTATATTGTTTAAAACTACTATGTCGTTTTTTAGCAAATTATTTGGCGGGGAAAAGCCAGCTTTGGAAAAGTACCAGGGCGATTTGGACTTGGTAAATTCTTTTAACGATGAGGTGTCTAAACTGACAGAAGACCAAATAAAGAAAGAAATTTTAGATTTTAAATTGCAAATTGGAGATTTAAAGACAAAGGAAGAAATCAAAGAGAAATTAACCGAAATTAGGCCAAGGGTTTTTGCGCTTGTAAGGGAAGCGGCAAAACGCACTACTGGCCAAAGACATTACGATGTCCAAATAGTTGGCGGTATGGCTTTGTCTGACAACCGCATTGCGGAAATGAAAACCGGGGAAGGCAAGACTCTAACCGCAAGTTTGCCGTTGGTCTTGTACGCTTTGGCCGGCAAAGGCGCTCATTTAGTTACTGTTAACGACTATTTGGCCAGGTGGCAGGCTTCTTTAATGGGACCTATTTACCACTACCTGGGTCTTAGTGTTGCTTCTATTCAGCACGAAGCGTCTTTCCTTTACGACCCTAGTTACCAGCCCGATGAAGAAGAAATAAAAGCTGTGGAAGGCCAGGTACAGGGCTTGGTTTTAGACGTGAAGCATATGAGAAAGGTTTCTCGCAAAGAAGCTTACGCAGCCGACATTACTTATGGTACTAACAACGAGTTTGGGTTCGACTATTTACGCGACAATATGGCGCAGCACGCCATGCAACTTTCGCAAAGAGAATTATTCTTTGCGATTGTGGATGAAGTCGACTCAATTTTAATTGACGAAGCCAGAACTCCTTTAATTATAAGTTCGCCCGATACCGACGCGACATCTAAGTATGTTGATTTTGCCAAAATAGTGGAAAAATTAGATGAAGCCACAGACTATGTTATAGACGAAAAAAAGAAAGCCACTTCTTTAACTGACGCCGGTATTACCAAAATAGAAAAAATTCTGGGCGTGAAAAATATTTACGACACTTCTAAGGGCGTTACTACCATACACCATATTGAGCAGGCTTTAAAGGCTAAGACTTTGTTTAAAAAAGACCGCGATTATGTAGTTAAGGACGGCGAAATTATTATTGTGGACGAATTTACCGGCCGCATGATGTTTGGTAGAAGGTACTCGGAGGGTCTGCACCAAGCGATAGAAGCTAAGGAAGGCGTAAAAATTCAGGCCGAAAGCAAAACTTTGGCAACCATTACCTTCCAAAATCTTTTTAGGCTCTATTGGTTTCTGTCCGGTATGACCGGTACGGCTAAAACTGAAGAAGAAGAATTCTTCAAAATTTATAAGCTAACTGTTGAACAAATTCCTACTAACAAGCCAAACCAAAGGCAGGACTTACAGGACATGGTTTATAAAACCGAAGACGCGAAGTTTACGGCCATAGCCAAAGAAATTAAAGAGCGGCACAGAAAAGGCCAACCGGTATTAATTGGTACGGTTAGCATTGCCAAAAACGAGCTTTTGGCAGACTACCTAAAAAAAGAGGGTTTGCCTTTTGAAATTTTAAACGCCAAAAATCATGAACGTGAAGCCAGCATAATAGCTCAGGCCGGGCGCTTAGGCCAAATTACACTCGCTACTAACATTGCCGGACGCGGTGTGGACATATTGCTTGGTGGTAACCCTTCGGCAGGCTCAGGACCTAACGGCCCGGATGTTATTGCTGAAGCCGAAGAAGTTAAAAAAGCCGGGGGATTGCATGTTTTAGGCACAGAACGGCACGAGTCGCGCCGCATAGACAACCAGCTTAGGGGTCGTAGCGGGCGTCAGGGCGACCCAGGCAGCAGCCAATTTTTTGTTTCAATGGAAGACGACCTAATGCGCCTGTTTGGCGGCGAACGAATGAAGTCTATAATGACAACCTTGGGACTTCCCGACGACCAGCCTATAGAAGCAGGGATGGTTAGTAAATCGATTGAATCCGCGCAGAAAAAAATTGAGGGACTTAACTTTGACACCCGAAAACACGTGCTGGAATTTGACGATGTGCTTAACCATCAGCGTAATCATATTTACAAGCTTCGCCGAAAATATTTGCCCGGTTTAGTAAAACAAAGCGAACTTAAAGAAGACGAAAAACAACTTAGGGATGAATACTTAAATATAATAAAGGACGAAATCGCAAATATAGTAAAATTTGCTTATGAATCTGCCGGGGAAAATAACTCAGATCCGTACGAAGAAGTTATAAAATCCGCGGGCATGTTAATGCCGGTAGATAGTTCGCTAAAAGAAAGAATAAAAGAAGCCTCAAAAAATGCCGCGGACGAAGAGTTTGCCATTACAGATGAGTTAAATAAAGTAGCTGAAGAATTGTTTACTAAAAAGGAAACCGAAATGGGGCCGGAAGTGTTTGACGGCGCTTTGCGGTTTGTCGCTCTTTCAAGCATAGACGAGCTCTGGATGGAGCATTTGGATACCATGGACCATTTACGAGACTCAGTAAGGCTTAGAGGCTATGGCCAGCGCGACCCGCTGGTTGAATACAAAAAAGAAGGTCATTTAATGTTTCAGAGGCTGACGGCCGAAATAAACAAGCAAATGGCCTATATGATATTTAAAATCCAGGCGCAAATACATCCGCCAGCTGGCGGAACAGCCCCAGCCCAAAGAAATATTGTATTAAATTCTGTTGCATCTGACAGCGTTACATCATCGTCCACTAATAATGATTCATTGGAAGTTGGCAGGAACGACCCTTGCCCATGCGGAGCGATAAATCCAGAAACTGGTAAAGTTTATAAGTACAAAAAGTGTGGCATGATAAATGCCCCATATCACCTAAAATAGAGCGAAGTCCTCCGAAGCTTTAGCGTAGGAGGACGGAAGTGGAAAAAAATAAGAAGCGCGGGCTTTTAAATACCCTGAGCATCAGCGGTTAAAGGGGTCTAAATAATTTTAATAATCAATTAACAAGAACGAACAATGTCCAAAGACTACTTAAAAAAACAACCAACAAAAACTGAAAGCATGATTTACGAATTAGCCATGGCTCAGAGGCAAATGGAAAATGGCTTATGGTCCACCTCCAGCCTGGTTATGATTCTGGCAATTTTAACTAAGCAAAAGCCCGAAGAAATTGCCGAACTTATGGTGAACGGGGACGCTCAATTAAAAGAGTACTCGGACAAAGTAAACGAAATAATCAAAAAGTTGAATACAGAAAAGCGTGAGGCTATGCAAAAAGCCGGTGCCGTAGACGAGCATCTAACTTCGCATAAAGCTACGTCGGACGTGCATGCCGGGCATGACCACTCAAAACACGAACATAACCACGATCACGGAACAGAAGAGGCTAAAGCATAGTGTGGATATTAGCTTTGACTTTTAGTTTTTTTGCATCACAATATAAATATGAGTGAAACTAATTTTCAACCTATCTTTGACTATATCGACAAATCAATCGAAGACTTAAAAGCTGATTTAGATAATAAATTTGCAACCAAGTCAGATATTGAACGTATTTTACAAGCTATAGATGCTTTTCAAAACGCGACAAAACTAACGAAACTGAGACATTAGTGGTTGGATCTAGAGTAGATGGACTAGAAAAGTGGGCGATAGAAGCAGCGCCAAAAGTCGGCGTGCCTTATAACCCATAAATTTGCTCAAAACTTAAAAGTTTAATAAAATGCCTTAATAAGGCATTTTATTTATGGAAAAACAAAGACCTAAAATTGGCATTGGGGTTTATATTTTAAATGCTGAAAATCAGATTTTGCTAATGTTGCGGAAAAACACTACCGGCGCGGGTATGTGGTGTCCCCCTGGTGGGCATTTGGAAATTGGTGAAGAGTTTATAGATACAGTCAAAAGAGAAACAATGGAAGAAGTGGGTTTAAAGGTGGAAGAAGCGGAAATGTGGGCGGTTAACAACAACATAATGCCGGATAGGCATTATGTAAATTTAGATTTTTTTGCAAGCAAGTGGAGTGGTGAGCCGCAAAACCTAGAACCGGAAAAGTGCGAAAAAATTGCATGGTTTAATTTAAACAACCTACCAAGTCCCTTGCTAGAACCAACGCAAAATTTTTTTAAACGTAACCCCAAGTGTTTTTGTAAGAGTGGTAAAATATTTAACGAGTGTCATGGAAAAAAATAAAATTTTAAAATTTATAACCAGCAATAAAAATAAACTGGCCGAAATCTCAGCTTTGCTTGCTCCCATAAAAATTGAGCAAATGAATATTGATTTGGACGAGATACAAGACATCGATCCTCATAAAATTATTAAGCATAAGCTCAACGAAGCTTTTAAGCATCATAAAGGACCTTTTATAGTAGAAGACAGCGGTTTAGTTCTAAGAGCTTTTGGGGGAAAATTGCCCGGGCCCTTTATTAAGTTTTTTAATGTATATCTTGGACCAAAAAATTTGGCAAAATTAGCTATCGGTATTAATGAACAACGAGCGGAAGGCAGAACTATTATTGCATATGCAAAAAACAAAAAAAACATTTTGTTTTTTGAAGGAACAATAAAAGGTAGAGTAGTAATGCCGCGGGGAAAACATGGCTTTGGCTATGACCCAATTTTTTTACCAAATAATTCAAAGTTTACCTTAGGGGAGTTAAAATCCGAGGGTTACTATAAATTCAGCGCACGCGGAATAGCCGCAAAAAAATTAAAAAATTATCTACTGTCTCATGAAAAATAAAGTAAGATTATCACCCTACATAAAACCAGAACGCTATCAATTAATGGTAAAACCCGACCTAGACGGTTTTACTTTTGAAGGCGAAGAAATTATTGAGCTGCGCCTTGAAAAGGCGGTAAACGAAATCACGCTTCATTCTAAAGAGCTTAAGATATGGGACGTAGAATTTCAGAGTGCAGATTTTAGTTTGCAGATTAAAAACATAAAATACAATACGAAAGCGGAGACAGTTACCTTATCATCAAACAAAAAACTACCGAGGGGACTTGCAAAAATATCACTTAAATTCAAGGGCGTTTTAAACGACTATATGCGCGGTTTTTACAGAAGCCGCTATATGCACCAAGGCAAAGAAAAGCACCTTGCCACGACTCAATTTGAAGCTACAGATGCCCGCAGAGCCTTTCCCTGCTTTGACGAGCCTAGCTCTAAAGCAATTTTTGACGTGACTATTATGGTTCCGCCCGGACTTACAGCTATTTCCAATACCGTGGAAAGTTCCATAAAAGAGCATGAGTCGGGTTACAAAATGGTTCAATTCGCGCCCACTCCCAAAATGTCAACCTATTTGTTGGCGTTTATAGTAGGGGAATTTGAATATTTAGAAGGCTATACCAACCGCGGAGTTAAGGTAAGAGTGTTTGTAACGCCCGGAAAAAAACATCAAGCAAAATTCGCTTTAGATTGCGCAGTTAAAACTTTGGATTTTTATGAAAGTTATTTTGCCATAAACTACCCTTTGCCGCTTTTGGATATGGTTGCAATACCGGATTTTTCCCACGGAGCAATGGAAAATTGGGGGGCGGTTACTTACCGCGAATCCGCGCTTTTGGTAGACCCTGAGCATTCATCGGCATCCAACAAACAATGGGTAGCTTTGGTTATAGCTCACGAACTTGCCCACCAATGGTTTGGCAATTTGGTTACTATGCACTGGTGGACAGATTTGTGGCTAAATGAAGGTTTTGCCTCTTATATAGAATACCTGGCAGTTGACCATTTGTTTCCAAAATGGGACATATGGACACAATTTGCCTATGCAGATTTGGGAATAGCCTTGCGTTTAGATGGGCTTAAAAATACCCACTCAATAGAGGTAGAAGTTAAGCACCCTGACGAAATTGGTGAAATTTTTGATGAAGTAAGCTATAGCAAAGGCGCAAGCGTTATAAGAATGCTGGCTGATTATTTGGGAGAGAAAAATTTTAGAGACGGACTTAGGCATTATTTAAAAAAGCATGCCTACCAGAATACTAAAACTTTTGATTTGTGGAATGCTTTTGAACAAGTTTCAAAAAAGCCGGTGGCAAAAATTATGGAAACCTGGACAAAAAAACCGGGTTACCCGGTTTTAAAAGTTACGCAAAAACCCAAAGGCTTGCAAATTAGCCAAACCAGGTATTTTTCCTCGGCATTGTCAAAGAGCAGGGCAAAAGACAAGACAATTTGGCAAGTGCCTTTAAAAGTAAAAAGCGGAAAGTTAAAAATACAAAGTTTAATGGAAGGGAAGTCAGAAATCTTAAAATTTAATTCATCCGCGCCAGTAAAAATAAACTCCGGGGAGTCTGGGTTTTACAGGGTGGATTACCCTTCTCAAATGCTAAAACAGCTGCAGCCGATGATAAAAAATAAGTCCTTGCCGGCAATTGACCGTTTAGGAATTATTCGGGATGCGTTTGCTTTAGCCGAAGCCCAGGAGCTTCCAACGGCTCGGGCGCTTGAACTTTCTTTGGCTTACGAAAACGAAACAGATTATACGGTTTGGACGGAAATTTCTTCAGGTATAAATTTAGTCCATCAGCTTATTTTTGAAGAGTCGTTTAAAAGAAAATATGAAGAGTATGCGAGAAGTATTTTTCAAAAAGAAGCTAAGCGTTTAGGTTTTAAAGCGCACAAAGGCGAAGCCCATACCCAGGGTCTTTTAAGAAGCTTGGTTTTGTCTAACTATGCCTCGTTTGGCGGAAAGGAAGTTATAGAAAAGGCAAGGAAAATTTTTAAAGGCAAAAAAATACCGGCTGATTTGCGCGGAATGGTATATCAGGTAGTGGCGGAAAACGGCAATAGAGCCGAATATAATAATTTTGTGGAAAAGTATTGCAAAGAAACGCTAAACGAAGAAAAAAACAGATTAGGAAGAGCTTTGGCAAACTTTTCAGATGCCGATCTGCTCAAAAAAACGCTGGATTTTGCTCTGTCTAAGGAGGTTAGATTGCAAGACGCTCCTATGATTATTGCGTCTGTATTCGCAAATCCTTTGGGGAGAAAATTAGCTTTTAAATTTCTTCAAACAAATTGGAAGGAGCTGAACAAGCGCTATCCGCCAAGCGGGCATATGCTTGGCAGAATGTTAAAACCTTTGGGTTTAATGAACACACAAGGCGACTATAAAGAACTTAAAGCGTTTTTTAAAAAACGACCTGTTTTGGGTATGCGCAGAACCGTAGAGCAGATTTTAGAAAGAGTTGAATCCAATGTTTGGTGGCTAAAAAATCAAAAAACTAAAATCGAAGAATGGCTAAATTCCGAAAAATTTTAATTGTTTTTTCTATATTTTTTTTAGCGCCTATTATTACAAAAGGTCAGGAGACCCAAATAGGGGTTTTTCATTATAGCGAAGAAATGCTTATGGGTATGGACACTGACTCAGACGGCCTTTCGGATTACGACGAAATAAATATTTACAAAACGAACGCCCAAGTGGTTGACACGGACGGCGATAGTTATTCCGACGGAGTTGAAGTTAAGGCCGGGTATGACCCAAATGTAGTTTCAGACGAAAAGGCCGTAAAAAAGATTAAAGTCAGTCTGCAAAAGCAGGAACTAACTTATTTTTTAGGTCCATATGCCATAAAAACCTTTAAAATTTCCAGCGGGCTTAAAAGAACTCCCACTCCAAAAGGTGAGTTTAGTGTTTTAACCAAAAGACCCCTCGTAACTTATGGCTCAAAACTAGGCTCTTATTATTACCCAAATACAAAATGGAATCTGTTATTTAAATATGGCAGCAGGGGCAATTTATACATTCATGGGGCTTACTGGCACGACAAGTTTGGCCAACCTATGAGCCACGGTTGTATAAATGTTTCGTATTCTGAGATGGAAAACCTTTATAATTGGGCAGATGTCGGTACGCGGATTTTTATTGAGCAGTAACTTGCCCTAATTTTAGGCTTTTGATATAATCAGCAAAGTTAGTTTTATCACATTATGAACCCAAAAATTAAGCAAATTATTACTTTTATTGGTGTGTTGGTTTTAGCAGCTGTGGCTGCCTTTATTGTCCATCCAAAGGGCAGTAAAATTGATTTAAGCCCCTTAAAAATTCCCTATAAGCAGGATTTTAGAATTAGGCTTGGTCTTGACCTTCAGGGCGGCAGTCATTTGGCCTACCAGGCTGATTTTAAAGATGTGGCAAAAGAGTCCCAAAGCGACGCTCTTTTAGCCATTCGAGACATTATAGAAAGAAGGGTAAATAGTTTTGGCGTTTCAGAACCCCAGGTGCAGGTTTCAGGGACAGACAGAATAATTGTTGAGTTACCAGGTATAAAAGACGTAAATGAAGCTATAAAACAAATAGGCCAAACCCCATATTTGGAATTTAGGGTTGAAAACCCTAATGCGCCCGAAGTTGTACCAGATGAAAAGGGGACAATAACAGTTGACCCACTGTCTTCGTGGCTTCCTACCGGACTTTCCGGAAAACAGCTTAAGAAAGCAACGGTAGATTTTCAGGGACAATCAGCCTTAACCAATGAAGTTGTGGTTCGTTTGGAATTTAACGAAGAAGGCAAAAAACTTTTCTCAGAAATAACCTCAGCTAATTTGCAAAAGCCGGTTGCAATTATTTTGGACGGCCAGGTAATTAGCGCGCCTACGGTGCAGACAGCTATTACTGACGGCGTGGCAATTGTTTCCGGAAATTTTACCGTTGGCGAAGCAAAGCAATTAGCCAGCCGCTTAAACAGCGGAGCTTTGCCGGTTCCTATAAAGCTTATTTCCCAGCAGAATGTTGGGGCGACTTTGGGCAAAGAATCCGTACATAAATCTGTAATGGCCGGACTTATTGGTTTATTGCTTATAGTCATTTTTATGATAATTTTTTACAGATTCCCGGGTTTTTTGGCAGTATGTGCTTTGCTGATTTACACCATGCTTTCTTTGGCGATATTTAAAGTCGGTATTTCTTTTACGGCCGTGGCTTTAGTGGGTCTCTTTTTCCTGTTAGGTATGACAGTTGACGGAAGATTCGGTATTATTGCGCTCGGATCCTATATAGTTTTAATGTTTTTAGGCGCGCTTTCGCCTGTTACTCTTACTTTAGGCGGAATCGCAGGGTTTATTCTTTCTGTAGGTATGGCTGTTGACGCAAATATTTTGATTTTTGAACGCCTGAAAGAAGAAATTAGAGCCGGCAAAGACATCGAGAAAGCGGTTGATGATGGTTTTTCCAGAGCCTGGCTTTCTATTCGGGATTCCAATGTTTCTTCTTTAATTACGACTGCAATTTTGTATTTTTTTGGCTCGCCTTCAATAAAAGGCTTTGCCATAACTTTGGCGATCGGCATACTAATTTCTATGTTTACGGCAATTTCAGTAACCAAGACTTTCCTTAAATTATTCATTGGAAATAATATTCTTACCCATCCTTGGCTTTTTGGAGTAAGCAAAAGTAAGAAAGTATAAAGTCACCTAATTCATTTTAGAATTCATTTATGTTTAATACTCTAAAATATTATAAGTTTTGGTTTTCTGCATCAGCCTTAATTTTAATTTTTGGCGTTGTTTCTTTGTTATTGTTTGGCTTGAAGTTAGGTATTGATTTTAAAGGCGGTACTTTAACGGAAATTCGTTTCAACAAAAATTATGAGTTAAACTCCGTTAAGACAGCCATTGAGAAAACCGATATAACCGGTTTTGTGCTTCAGCCGTCTGAAAATAATTCTTTGATTATAAAAACTTCTTCTCTAGAAAAGGAAAAGCATGACGAAATGTTGTCCAAAATCCGAGAGTCGGCGGGCGATTTTAACGAAACCCAATTTCAGTCTATTGGACCGGTGGTTGGAAAAGAGTTAAAGAAAAATGCGATATATCAGTTAATTTTAGTTTCACTTGGTATCATTTTATACATTTCATATGCGTTCAGAAAAGTACCAAAGCCCATGACTTCGTGGCGTTTTGGTTGGTCTGCGATTATTGCTCTTTTACACGACCTGCTCTTTGTTTTAGGATTCTTTTCTATCTTAGGACATTTTTGGGGTGTTGAAATTGACAGCATGTTCGTAACCGCGCTTTTAACCGTTTTGGGTTTTTCAGTGCACGATACCATTGTGGTATTTGACAGAATAAGAGAAAACCTAAAAATTTACGCCGGTCAAAGTTTGGAATTTGTAGTGAACCATAGCATAGCCCAAACAATTGTCAGGTCCTTAAATACCAGTTTAACCGTGCTCTTTGTTTTGCTCTCACTCCTTTTATTTGGAGGCGAGTCTATTCGCTACTTTGTGCTTGCTCTTTTTGTGGGTATAATAGTCGGTACTTACTCTTCTATATTCATTGCTAGCCCTGTTTTAATGCTTTTTCAAAAAAAAGGTTTAAAATAAGCCAAAAATCGTACTTTTAAAAGCCCTTTTTAAAGGGCTTTTATTTATTGACAAGGTTTAAGATTTATGCTATACTTTGGTTACCGAGCTTTGGAATACTGTTAAATCAAAAATATTAGCCTTCTTATAATTGCTTGTTTAGGCTAAATCCGAAGTGAAATTTCAATCATATTTTATGGGAATTTTAGATACAATTATTACGAATAGGCAAAACGTAAATTTGCTGGAATTCAAACCTGAAGAAACTCTACGGGAAATTTTAAATTTGGTTGAAAAAGAGAGAGATAAAAAGATATTAAGACACAGATACGGCCTGGAAAATCACGAAGAAAAAACTCTTGCAGCCATCGGCCAGGAGCATAATTTAACAAGGGAAAGAGTCAGGCAAATCGAGAAAGATATTTTAAAACATTTAAAGAAAAACGCGGCAAAAAGCGATAGTTTTAACAAAGCCAAAGAATTTTTGCTTAATTTGGTAGCCGAGCATGGCAGGGTAATAGCCGAAGAAAATTTGCTATTGAGGCTTAATTTACAGTCGACTTCCGAACGCAATGCCGTTATTTTTTTATTGCATTTAGTAGAAGAACTAGATAACTTTATTCACGAAAATTTCAAAAAAGCCTGGGTTTACGTGCTTTTTAACAAAGATTTTTTAAACAAAACAACTGAGGTAAGTAAGCAAATTTTAGAGTCAAGCAAAAAGCCAATGGCCTCTGAAGATTTTCTTAAACATTTTAAGGAAACGGAATTTTACCGAGAAAACCAAAATGAGTTAACCGACAAAATAATTCTAAATTTTTTGGCTCTTACGCTAGAGATTGAAAAAAACGTTTTTGAAGAGTGGGGTTTAAACACCTGGAAGGAAATTAAACCAAGAGATGTTGGCGACAAAGCGTATTTGGTTATGAAAAATACCAAAAAACCTTTGCATTACGGCGAAATTACCGAAGCTATAAACAAGGCAGGGTTTGACACGAGGAAAGCTTTTAAAGAAACTGTTCATAACGAACTTATAAAAGACAGTCGTTTTGTATTAGTCGGCAGGGGAATTTACGCTCTTTCAGAATGGGGTTATAAACCGGGCGTTGTTTCGGATGTAATAAAGGAAGTTTTGGTAAGCTCTGGCCAACCACTTTCGCGCGATAAAATAATTGAAGAAGTCTTAAAACGCAGAATGGTAAAGAAAAACACCATTCTTGTCGGTCTTTCAAACAGAAAATTATTCACTAAAGTCGGAAGAAATTTATACTCTTTAGTCTAAATACTGAAACTAAAAAATCTGAAACGGAGTATTTGTCAGAAATAACAAATAAAGAAAACAAAAAATGGAATTTTTAACAGCGCTTTTTCCGCACCCGCCAGAAATACTCAAAATGATTTGGACCATCTTTTACGACTATTACGGATGGGTGATTTTTATATTTGGCTTTTACCATATGTTCAAGTTTTCTTATATGGAAGAAATCCAGCATCATTTTTTGCATAGCACAGAATGGGTTTTTTTACGGATTTTAGTCCCTAAAGAAAACAGAGTAAGCACCATGGCTGTTGAAAATATATTTTCTCAAATGCACGCCTTGCATAGAGGCCTTACCTGGAACGAAGTGTATATGGAAGGAAAGTTTCAGCTTTGGTATTCCCTGGAGATAGTTTCGCTTGGAGGCCAGGTCTCTTTTATTATTCGATGTCCGAAAAAAAGCCAGCATTTGGTAGAGTCGGCGTTCTATTCCCATTACCCCACGGCCGAAATTCAGGAAGTAAGGGATTACATGGAAAACTTTAATGTCGACGTATATAAGGGCGACAGTCCATACGATTTTTTTGGCACTGAGCTTAAAATGACTAATGACAGCGTAATACCCATAAAAACTTATGTGGATTTTGAGCATCCGACCGCTGAAGAAAAAATTATCGACCCTTTGTCTAATGTTATAGAAACAATGGAAAGAATCTTACCCCACGAAGTTTTAGCCCTTCAAATATTAATTCAGCCTATTCAAAATAACGAGTGGGAACACAGGGCAGTAAAAAAAATTAAGGAGCTAACCGGTGAGGAAATGCCCCACGAAGCAAGTATTTTAGGTTTTTTTCTTAAGCCTATTGACTGGTTTTCGCACTTTAGGTTAAAGGAAGCTGTGTTTGGTTCAGCGCACAGCCATGGTCACCAGGAAAACAAGCCCAGGAATAACTGGCTCAATATGAGTGAAGGGGAAAAAGCGCGCGTTGGCTTAATAGAAAAAAAGTTAAATAAACCCTGTTATAATACTAAAATAAGAATTTTGTATATCGCGCCAAAAGACAAATACGACAAAGGCAGGCGCTTTGAGATAATTGGCGCAATTAGACAATTTAGTCCCGGAGGCGGCTCTGGTATTCATAATACTATGAAAAGCCATATGAAAATTTGGACCAAGGTTGATCCGCTTTTTTCTGAGAGTTTGGAAGGACCTATTTTAAAGTGGATAACAAACGACAGAAAATTTTGGTTTTTAAGAGGTTATAAAGCCAGAAGCACATATGTTGGGGCTCCTAAGTTTTTATTAAGCACCGAAGAAATCGCCACCTTATTTCATTTTCCGATTACCCCTGAAGGCGCCGCTGCGCCGGCTAATGTTCAGTCTGTAAGTAGTAAGACTTCTAGGCCGCCTTCGAATTTGCCGATAGCAGAAATATAATACCATATTTATATGAGTGAGCACGAAAGCAAAATTACAGTATTTGCGAAAACTAACTTCCGCAACAAGGAAGTGCCTTTTGGCATAAAAACCGATGACAGAAGAAGGCATATGTATTTAATTGGTAAAACAGGCATGGGCAAAACCAGCATGATGGAAAATATGGCCATTCAAGATATCCGCAACGGACACGGCATTGCCTTTTTAGACCCTCACGGGGACTCGGTTCAAAGAATTTTAAACTGCATCCCGCCCAGCCGTGTAAATGATGTTGTATATTTTAACCCCGCGGATTTGGAATTCCCCGTGGCTTTTAATATTCTGGAGGCAGTTGATGCAAAGTATAAACATTTGGTCGCTAGCGGACTTATGGGTGTTTTTACCAAAATTTGGGCAAACCTTTGGTCAGCCAGAATGGAGTACATTTTAAACAACACAGTTTTGGCGTTGCTCGACAGCCCGGGAAATACGCTTTTAGGTATAACCAGAATGTATGTTGACAAAAAATATAGAAAAAAAATTGTTGATAATATTAAGGACCCGGTAGTAAAAAGTTTTTGGGTAGACGAGTTTGCAAATTACAACGAAAAATACAGGACAGAAGCAATCGCGCCTATACAAAACAAGGTAGGTCAATTTTTAAGCAGCGGAATAATTAGAAATATAGTTGGCCAGCCAAAAAGTACTATAGATTTACGAGAAATAATGGATCAGAACAAAATTTTGATTATGGACCTTTCTAAGGGCAAAGTAGGGGAAGATAACTCTGCCCTTTTGGGCGCTATGATAGTAACCAAGCTGCAGCTTGCCGCTATGTCCAGAACAGACATTCCTGAAAACGAAAGAAAAGACTTTTATTTATATGTAGACGAGTTTCAAAATTTTGCAACCGACAGTTTCGCAACCATATTAAGTGAGGCTCGCAAATACCGCTTAAATTTAATTGTTGGGCATCAATACATAGCCCAGCTTGAGCAAGACAAAAATACTAAAGTCAGGGATGCAATTTTTGGCAACGTTGGAACCATTGTTGTATTTAGAATTGGTGCGGCTGACGCTGAATTTATGGAAACCGAATTTGAGCCGACTTTTACTCCAAATGACCTGGTTAACTTGCCTAAGTATCATATTGTTTTAAGGCTTATGATAAACGGAATGGCAAGCGAGCCGTTTTCCGCAGTAACTTTAGCTCCCAACGACGCTTATTTGACTAATGCTTCAGAAAAAGTCATTAAAGTTTCAAGGGAAAGATATGCGAATCCTGTTTTTGAGGTTGAGGAAAAAATTAGCAGGTGGATGGGAGCCGAATTCCATCAAGAATCCGCCATGCAGACCTCTTTAGTCGAAACAAACGAACTTTCGGTCCCAAAACAGGATTTAACTAATTCTTCGGCTTTAAACCAAAGTATTAAGGCGGTAGCAGAAGAAATTCCGCAAAAGATTCTGCCAGCACAGCCTGTACCTCAAAATGAAAACATTGAAATAGTCAAAGCCAACAGCTTTGAAAAAAAAGAAACTTCTTTTAAAAACGAAAATTCAGGTCAGAAACAAAAACGTTTCGATAGGGAAAAAATCTTTAGGCACAAGGCTAAAGAAAAGCCACATAAAAAGGAAAATCCAATCTGGCAAACAGTTACTGACGCACAAAACCAGAAAAATGCAGAAATAGGGGAAAAGGTTGGGCAGGCTATGGAAAGCCTTCTAACAAAGCCTGAAACCCTAACTCCGAGCCCCTCAAGCATAAATTCTCAGCAGAGTACTCAAAGAAAAGTATTGCTTCCTAACAAACCAATAAGTATTTAGATATTTTAAAACCCTCCAGTTAGGAGGGTTTTTTAATTAGATTACGGTTTTTATAACTTCCTGAATGTTTTGCTTCGGCTGAGCGCCTATTAATTCGGCGACAACTTTTCCGTTCTTAAAAAATTTCATTGTGGGAATACTCATAACGCCATACTGCATGGCTAAATTGTTATTTTCATCGACATTCAGCTTTCCAACCTTCAGTTTGCCCTGATACTCTTCAGCTAATTGAGCAATTATTGGGCCCAGGGCTTTGCAAGGACCGCACCATTCGGCCCAGAAATCAACTAAGACAGGGGTTTCTGATTTAATTACCTCTTTTTCAAAATTTTGTTCGTCTACTTTTATTTCGCTCATATATTTTAGGTTAATGCTAATTGTAAGTAATGATTTAAGCGCTTATTAATATTATCCACAAAATTAAATGCTGTCAATTGCTATAATAAATTCAGGGTAATTTACCAAGTCAATGATACTAAAACAAACAAATTTTAAATACATAGGCATTTTAGTTCTTTTTGGAATATTAGGCTTTGTTATTAGGCTAAATTGGCCAATTAAACCAGCTTTGGTGGCTCAAAGTCCAAGCAATGGACAAATTTTAGGCGCGCAAATTAATGCCCGCGGAGTAAACGAGCCTCAATTAGCTAGTGAGTACGAAATAAGCCTGCCCGAGAATCTGTCCGGCAAAATTAAAGCTAAAAGTTATATGGTATTTTCTTTAAAAAGCGGCCAAATCTTTTCTGAAAAGAATTCCTATGAAAAGCTCCCAATAGCAAGCCTTACTAAACTTATGACCGGCTATGTAGCCTATAAAAACTTAAATTTTAAAGAAACTGCGGAAGTTTACCCAAGAACTTTTTGGCAAGTTTCACCCAAGCTCAACTTGACCTTCAAGGACCGTATTTTGGTTCAGGATCTGTTTGACTCCATGATAATAGGATCTGCAAACGATTCCGCTTTTGCGTTAGCTCAATTTTACGAAAATTCGACACAAAAAAATTTTATAGAAGAAATGAATAAAACCGCAGCCGAATTGGGCATGCTCGATACTTCGTTTAGCAATCCGGCCGGATTTGACAGCATGCAAAATTTTTCCACCGTTTCAGATTTAAAAATTCTTATAACTAAAGTATTTAGTCTCCCGGCTTTTAAGAATCTAGCCAGAAAAACCAGCATCGAGTTTACTTCTTTAAGCGGAAATAGTTATAAAATTAAAGCCACTAACAAGCTGCTTAACAAATATCAGGATATTTTGGCTATAAAAACAGGTTACACAAAGGAATCATTAGGCTCAATGGCTACGGTTATAGATTCCGGCTTAGGCGAAATAGCCTTAATTGTTCTGCATAGTCCGGAGCGCGAAAAAGATACGCTTAATTTAAGAGAAGCTGTTTTAAACAGTACTTTAAAAACTGAAATTCGAAATTTGGATTTTTAAGCCCTTTGTGGTAAAATAATTTTACGGAATTAACCTTTATTGCTCATATATAATGGATCAGTTTGCTTTAACAAAAATTTTAACACTCGCAACCATCAGTTTCTTTTTAGCTCTTCTTTCTACCCCGATATTAAGCAATTTTCTTTACAAAAAACGCCTTGGAAAAAATATTCGCAGTGACGGAAGTACCCCTCTTTACACTAAAATGCATGCTGCTAAAGCGGGAACCCCGACCATGGGCGGTATTTTGGTCTGGGGGACCACAATATTTTTACTTTGTTTGTTTTGGGTCTTAGATAGGATTTTAAAGATTTCGTACTTTCACAGTTTAAATTTCTTGACCCGTAAAGAAACCCTATTGCCTTTAGGAGCGTTTTTAGGAGCCTCTCTAGTTGGGCTTTTGGATGACTGGCTGGATGTTAAAAAAATTGGGCATAACGGTCAGGGTTTAAGATTTCGATACAAAATTTGGCTGTACGCGGCTGTTGCTTTAATAGGAGCTTGGTGGTTTTATCATAAACTAGATTTTACCTCAGTCCATGTTCCTTTTTTTAGCACTTATGACTTAGGCTGGTTATTTATCCCATTTTTTGTTTTGGTAGTAGTGGGGACAAGTTTCGCGGTCGATTTAACAGACGGGCTTGATGGTTTGGCAGGCGGAACGCTTTTAATTTCTTTTTTTGCTTACGGGCTCATTGCCTATACTCAAGGAAAAGAAAATTTAGCGGCTATGATTGCAGTTGTTTGCGGAAGTCTTTTAGCATTTTTGTGGTTTAATGTTCACCCAGCTCGTTTTTTTATGGGGGACACGGGTGCGATGGGAATGGGCGTGCTTTTGGCGATTGTGGCTTTTTTAACTAACTCAATATTGCTGCTCCCACTAATAGGATTAATATTTTTAATTGAGGCATTTTCTACAGTTTCGCAAATATTTTACAAAAAGTTTTTTAAAAAGAAAATATTTTTGTCCGCGCCGCTTCACCACCATTTAGAAGCCCTTGGCTGGCCTGAAACAAAAATTACCATGCGTTTTTGGATCCTTTCCGCGGTTTTTGGAATACTCGGCGTCATAATTTATTTTGTAGGTTAAATTTAAAATACAAATATGTATTCTCTAATAATAAAAAATGCAAAAGTTATAGACGGTAGCGGCAAAAAAACTTCAGAACAATTGTTAGACGTAGCGGTGGAAAAAGAAGAGATTGTAAATATTGCAAAAAATATTCCCGGCGGAGCACATAGTATAATTGATGCTAAAGGCCAAGTTTTAGCCCCGGGATTTATAGATATTCAAAATCACAGCGACAGTTACTGGCAGCTTTTTGACAACCCCGGCCTGAACAGCCTAGTTTCCCAGGGGTTTACTACTATTGCAGTCGGACAATGTGGGGCCAGTTTGGCGCCGCTTCTTTCCAGTCAAAGCCTGCTAGCTATACAAAAATGGCATAGTTTAGAAGGGGTTAACTTTAATTGGCAAACTTTTTCTGAATTTTTGCAGGTTTTGTCTCAAAAAAAGTTTGGCTGCAATATAGTCAGTTTGGTTGGTTACGGAACTCTCCGCCGCGGAATAGTCGGAGACGAAGTCAGGGCTTTGGAAAAGCCTGAGCTTGAAAGCCTGAAAAAAATACTTAAAGATTCTTTGGCCGCCGGCGCATTCGGGCTAAGTAGCGGACTTTCGTACGCGCACGAAATAATCATTTCGCAAATTGAGCTTTTAGAACTCGCTAAAATAGTGGCAGAAAACAAAGCTTTGTTTTCAGTGCATTTGAGAGGTGAAGGCGCTGAAATTATTGAATCTCTGGAAGAGGTTTTGGAAATAGCCAGGTCAACCGACTTAAACTTAAAAATTTCCCACTTAAAAACCCGAGGTGCTTCTAATTGGAAAAACCACGCGCATATGGTTTCTCTTTTAGAAACCGCTTACCACAAAGGCTTAAAGGTGCACTTTGATGTTTACCCGTATGACACAACTTGGCAGCCTTTGTATTCGTATTTGCCCAAATGGGCTATTGAAGGGGGAAGAAGTTTAATGCTTAAGCATTTTTCCGACTCGGTGCAAAAAAATAAAATTTTAGCTTACCTAAATAGCACTGAGACAAAGTGGGCAGATATAATTATTGCTTCGAGCGGGAACCGGTTACAGTTTTTAGGAAAAACTATTGGCCAGGTTGCAAAAAATTTAGAAATCTCTTCCGAGGCGGCTGTTTTGCATATTTTAGAAAATGCCGGTAGCGAAATTTTAGTGTTTGAAAAGAATTTAAGCGAGCCCGATGTTTTAGAACTTCTAATGCACCCTTTGGGCTTTGTTGGCACAGACGGCGGCGGTTTCGGAATTAACCAAAAGAACAAACTAGTTCATCCACGCTGTTTTGGTAGCGCCCCAAAATTTTTAAAGCTAGCCAAAGCTACTGAAAAACTTACTTTAGAAGAAGCTGTTAATAAGTTAACTTTAGGCCCGGCTCTAAAACTGGGGATTCCTGACCGCGGATGTATAAAAGTAGGCTACAAGGCCGACTTGGTAATTTTTGATGAAAATAATATATCCGACAAAGCCACTTACGAAAACCCTTACCAGTATTCAGAAGGAATAAATTATGTTTTTGTTAACGGAATTGCGGAAGTTGTCGAAGGTAAACTAACCTCTGAAATGGGGGGCAAAGCGCTAAAGAAAAAATAAGCATGAATCTCACAGAACTATATAACAAGCAAGTTGCAATATTAGGCTTTGGACTAGAAGGCCGCGCAACACTAAATTACTTACTTAAGCACGGCATAAAACCCGTGCTGTTTGATCAGCGCCCGTGGGAGGAATGGTCTTTAAAAGAGCAATCGGAAATTAAATCTTTAAATATAAATTTTATTTTTGGACCAGATGCGTTTAAAGAATTGGCGGGTTTTGATGTGGTTTTTCGTAGTCCTGGCATACCGCTTAGTAAAGTGGTAACCAATAACAAACAGCTGATCACAAGTCAGACAAAATTTTTTTTTGACAACTGTCCCGGCAAAATTATCGGCGTGACCGGGACAAAAGGGAAAGGAACTACAACCTCGCTTATTTATAAAATTCTTCAGGCTCAATCTAAAATCGGAAATCGTAAATCCAAAATTTACCTGACCGGCAACATTGGCAAAACACAAGCCTTGGAGATTATTGATGATTTAAAGCCAGACGACTGGGTGGTTTACGAACTATCCAGCTTTCAACTGCAGGATTTAACAAAAAGCCCGCATATTGGAGTTGTCTTAATGGTTACGAGCGAGCATCTTGATTACCATAAAAATTTAGAGGAATATATTGAGGCAAAATCTTCAATAGTTAAATACCAAAAGCAGAGTGATTTTGCAATTGTTAATGCAGATTTTCCCTCGTCTGTTTTTATTGGGCAGCAAGGTAATGGAAGCAAAATATTTTTCAGCCGGCAAAAGGAACTAGAAAGCGGGATTTATATTAAAGATAACGAAATTTTTGTTAAGAATGTCCTTGGCGCAAGCTACCAGCTGCCTACTAACAACTACCAACTAAAAGGAGCGCACAACCTTGAAAACATAGAGGCATCTATCGGCGCCTGTTTAGCTGCGGGAATAAAAAATTCCAATGTTTTACAATCAGCAATTTCAGAGTTTAAGGGGCTGGAACACCGCTTGGAATTTGTTTTGGAAAAAAACGGAGTAAAATTTTACAATGATTCGTTTTCCACCACGCCCGAAACTGCCGTAGCCGCAATAAATTCTTTTAAGGAACCCTTAATACTTATTTTGGGCGGCTCAAGCAAGAATTCGGATTTTACAGAGCTTGGCAAAACCGTTAAGAATGCAAAAAACATTAAGAGTATAATTTTGGTAGGCGAGGAAGCTGGCCGAATAAAATCGGCAATTACAGCAGAAGGCAACAGCTTTTCCGGCTTTTTGGAGGGCGCAAAAAACATGGAGCAAATTTTTGACCAGATAAAGCTTTCAGCATTGGCGGGCGATGTTGTTTTACTCTCGCCAGCCTGCGCAAGTTTTGGAATGTTCAAAAATTATAAAGACAGGGGAGAGCAGTTTAAAAATTTAGTAACAACATACTAATGCGTTCATTCTTAAGCAAGTCAAAAAAATCTATAGACCTTCAACTCCTACTTATAATAGGTTTTTTACTTAGTTTTGGACTAATTACGCTTTACTCAGCTTCAACTGTCGAGTCCTATAATAATTTTGGCGATACAACCAGGTATATTATTCATCAAATTAAATTTGGAGCTGTAATTGGCCTTTTAGCAATGTTTGTGCTGTATAAGGTTGATTATCATATATTTAAAAAACTTTTACCTATTCTTTTAGCCTCAAGTTTAATTTTGTTGTTTTTGGTTAAATTTTCTGACTTAAGTTTTAGCGCCGGAGGCGCTAGCCGGTGGTTAAAACTGGGACCGTTTTCTTTTCAACCTTCTGAACTGGCTAAAATTACCATAATTGTGTATATGGCTGCTTGGCTGGAGAGAAAAAAGGAAATTTTGCATGATTTTTGGCATGGGCTACTGCCAAGTTTGGTAGTTGTAGGCTTAATTTCGTTTCTAATACTCTGGCAGCCTGACTTTGGGACAATGTTTGTGATTATTGCCATTGCCTGTATTATGCTGTTTGCCGGAGGGCTTTCTTGGAAACATTTAACTATCGGTTTTTTTGCTCTATTTATTTTGTTATACTTATTCATTCATTTTGAGCCGTACCGGGCAGAAAGGCTTTTAACATTTTTAAACCCGGATTTTGACCCCAGGGGAATAGGTTATCAGGTAAATCAATCGCTTTTAGGCATAGGCGCAGGGGGAGAATGGGGCTATGGATACGGACTCTCCAGGCAAAAATACAATTATTTACCCGCAAGTTACACAGACTCAATTTTCGCGGTAACTGCGGAAGAGCTTGGTTTTTTTAGAGTCATTTTTGTTATTTTTGGATTTTTGGCACTGGCCCTAAAGGGTCTCAAAATTTCAAAAAATTCGCCTGATATGTTTGGCCATATGCTTGCCGTAGGGCTTACCGCCTGGATTTCTGTTCAGGCAATAGTCAACATTTCTGCTTTAACCGGGCTTATGCCCTTGACCGGTATTCCTTTGCCATTTTTTTCGTACGGTAGCACAGCTTTGATTTCAAATTTGGCTGCAATGGGTATTTTGCTAAACATTGCCAAACAGTCCAAATAATATGAAAAAATTTAGAATTTACTTTCACAAAAATTTTTATCACCAGCCTGAACTTCCTTTTAAAACCAGCCTTTTTAAAAAAATCCGTCTGAAGTTAGTAAGAATTTTTGAGATTTTAGTTTTCGGAATAATAGGGCTATGCTATTTAACAGGACACTGGCTGCTTTTAGTAATACATAAGATTTATAAAATGCTTTGTTTTGAGTTTTTAAATACCTCGAAGCATTTAAAAATGCGTTCAAGACTATTTTTTTCGCGCAACTTTTTAACGAATAGTTTCGGTTTAATTTTGAGCAGTATTTTTCTTGTTTTGCTTTTAACCGGCTTTAAAATTTTTGCGACAGGGATTGTATTAAAAGAAAATGTCCTGGGTCTTTTTGGGCAAGGCCAAAAAGACCTAACCGAGGCTAAAAACTTTCTTAGCTCAGGCGACCCAAATAATGCTTTTTCCAATTTTGCTAAGGCTTACAAAAGCTTTTCGTTGGCGCAAAAACAAATTAGCGACTCCGGAGCAGAATTAAAATTATTAATTTCGTTGTTGCCCGAAGGTTCTGACGGTAAAAAAATTATTGACAGTTCCTCCGAGCTTTCCCAGGCCGGCGCGAGTTCTTTAAATTTTTATAACGCTTTAAAAAGGCTTAAATTCACCGCCGAAGGAATTTCTTCTTCCGAAGAAAATAAAACTATAATTTTAGAAAGTGCCTCGCATTTAAATCTGGCTTCTCAAAATTTAAAAATTGCCAGTAATTTAATTGGTTCTGTAAGCTTAGACAGCGTTCCAAAAGACAACAGGTCGCAATTTTTAGAAATTTCAGGTCAAATTAAAAAAAGCGCTGAAACTTTTAGCGCCTTAAACGAAATATACGGCTTATTTGCCCAAAGCCTATTAAAAGCACCGGACATTTTGCTGGTAATGCAAAATAACAACGAGTTAAGGCCGGGTGGCGGGTTTATTGGGAGTTTTGCAGCGCTTAAGCAATCAAACGGCAAAATTTCAAAAACTCGTATGGGCAGCATTTACGATTTAGACGGACAGCTTTCAGAAAAAGTTGTTCCGCCACTGCCGCTGTTAGCTGTTAATGACCGCTGGTACTTAAGGGACAGTAACTGGTTTGCCCATTTTCCTTTTTCTGCTAAAAAAATTACAGAGTTTTATGAAAAAGAAGGAGGTGAAACCCCCGACATTATTGTTGCGCTCACTCCCAATATTATAGTTGATTTATTAAAACTAACAGGGGAGGTAAATATGCCGAAATATGGGGTAGTTTTGACATCGGAAAATTTTGTAGAACAAACCCAAGTTTTAACCACAATGTCAAACGACACGCCGGAAAACCAGCCCAAACAATTTTTAGCGGATTTAATGCCGGTGCTTTTACAAAGACTCGGGTCCTTAAATATTGAAAAACTAGACGGCTTGCTAAGTATTGTTTTTAACAATTTAATGTCGAAACAATTAATTTTTTACTCCCGTCACCCGAGTTTGCAGACCGAATTTTCAAAGTTCAACTGGACTGGGGAAATTTTGGATTCAGACAGGGACTATTTGGAAGTTGTATCCAGTAATTTAGGCGGCACTAAGAGCGACCTGTTTGTTGACCAAACGCTTAAACTTTCCAGCAAAATAGATTCAGATGGCAGTATTAGCAATGAATTAATTATGACTTTTGAAAATCGTTTGCCGGATCTTGAACATACTCATAATACCAGGTTTATAAGGGTATTGGTGCCAAAAAATTCAAAGCTAATTTCTGTTACCGGTTTTGACTATAAAAATATAGAACCGTTGGATTCCAAAAACTTTAAATTTGATCCCGACGGTCTGGCGTGGGACTCAAGGCTAGTTAAAGATGTTATTACCGGCACGCTAATTGGCGAGGAATCGGGAAAAACTTTTTTTGGCAACTGGCTAACAGTTAAAGGAGGACAAAAAAGATCGGTTAAAATTGTTTATAAACTGCCCTTCGCTTTGCAAAATTTAGACCGCTTTAGCCTGCTATTGCAAAAACAACCCGGAGCAAATACTTTTAAAGTTGAATATAATCTAAATTTTGACAACTTTGGTATTTTATGGAAAAGTTTTGACCAAAATTTTGACGCTTTCGGAAAAACTACAATAAACTCAGACTTGAATCAAGATAGGTTTTGGGGTATGGTAGTAAAGAAATGACACGAATGACAAGAATTAAAAGATTGACAAGAATGTGGGAAAAAAATTATGATTAGAAGATTAAAATTTTGGGACTCTGAATTCACAGTCGCAAGAGCTGCTACTATAATTGGCTTATTTACACTTGCAACTAAAATTTCCGCCCTTTTTAGAGAAAGGCTTTTTGCAGCTGCTTTCGGACAAGGACAAATTTCTGACAGTTACTTTGCGGCTTTTAGGGTGCCTGATTTTGTAACCAACCTTTTTGTATTAAGCACTCTTTCCGTGGCTTTTTTGCCTGTTTTTTCAAAAGAAAAAACCAAAGACCCGGCTAGCGCGAACGCTTTTGCAAATACCACCTTAGATGCTGCGTTAATTTTTATTTCGCTTGTGTGTCTTTTACTGCTAATTTTTTCTAGGCCCTTAACCCAACTTTTAGTTCCGGGTTTTTCCGGTGAACAATTTTTTAGCACGCTACAGCTTACCAGGCTGTTTTTAATTACGCCAATAATTTTTGCCGCTTCAACCGTTTTTGGCGGCGTGCTTAACGCCCACAAAAAATTTCTAATTACCAGTTTTGCTCCGCTGCTTTACAACCTTGGCATAATTGCGGGCATTGTTTTTTTATACCCAAAGTTTGGCATTATGGGACTTGGTTATGGGGTATTGCTAGGCGGATTAGCGCAGCTTTTAATTCAGCTGGCCGGCATACTGGCTTCGGGTTTTAAATGGCAATGGAATCCGCATTTTAAAACCCCTGTCTTTATGCATATGCTTAAGCTGTACACTCCGCGGATTTTAACTTTTGACCTTGCTAACGTAACCCTCATACTTAGCACAATTTTGGCCTCCAAAGCCCTTTCCGGCTCAATTACCGCAATTAACCAGTCGTTTAATTTACAGTCAGTCCCGGTCGGAATTTTCGCTTACGCCCTCGCTTCGGCTATTTTTCCTGTCCTTAGCGAAGAGTACGCAAAAAACGACGAGCCGTCTTTTGTAAAAAGCCTACAAAATACCATAAGGCAAATAATTTATTTGATGGTACCCGTAACAGTCTTTATGATAGTTTTTAGAGCGTTTATTGTACGTTTGATTTTAGGCTCGGGCAATTTTACTTGGGAAAACACCATCACAACCCTAACTTTTTTGGGAATTTTTAGCGTGTCGCTTCTTAGCCAAAGTTTAACCACTTTATTTTCCAGAGCTTTTTACTCCCGACATAATACCAAGGTCCCGGTTATAGCTAACCTATGGTCAATTGGTTTAAACGTCTTACTGTCGATATTTTTATTTAAATACCTAAAGGCCGAAGGCTTAGTTATAAGTTTTGTTGTAGCCAGCTTTTTTAACGCCGGGTTTTTGCTTGTAGTCCTACGAAGAAATTTAATAAAAGAATGCGGCAAAGCGCTTATAAGCGCAGCGGAAAACTCGCTTTGGGACAATTTTTTAAAAGTTTTTTTGTCCGCTATGGTTTCAGGCGGGGTCAGCTATATTGCCTTAAGAATTTTTGAGCCCTTGGTAAACACACAGACCTTTATTGGCATACTAATTCAATCCGGCCTTTCCGGTTTTTTGGGCGTAGTAAGTTATGTTGCTTTGACATCTGTATTAAAGCTTCCAGAGTCTAAAAATATATTAAACATTTTTAGAAAATAGTGTTAACAGGAAAATTTTAGATTCGAAGATCTTACCGGGCTTTATTTATAAAGCCTTTTTATGTTAAAATAGCCCTATGTCAGAACAAAATAACATACGCAATTTTTGTATAATAGCTCATATTGACCACGGCAAATCCACGCTCGCGGACCGGCTTTTGGAAATTACTAAAACCGTGCAGCAGCGCGACATGAAAGCCCAGTTGTTAGACCAAATGGACCTGGAAAGAGAACGTGGAATTACCATAAAACTTCAGCCTGTAAGGATGAATTACAAACTTGGCGACAATGATTATGTTTTAAATTTAATAGACACCCCCGGCCATGTTGATTTTACTTACGAGGTCAGTCGTTCGTTAGCCTGCTGCGAAGGCGCGATTTTAGTAGTAGATTCAACCCAAGGCATTGAGGCGCAAACTTTGGCCAATGTGTATTTAGCACTCGAACACGACCTAACAATAATTCCGGTGGTCAACAAAATAGACTTGCCAAATTCCGACCGACAAAAAACCGCGGAAGAATTAAAGGCTGCGTTTGGTTTTACGGACGAAGAAATTTTATACGCCAGCGGCAAAACCGGCGAAGGCGTGGAAGACATAATAAAAGAAGTTATAAAAAAAGTTCCGCCCCCTAAAGGCGACCCTACCAAACCGGTTACTGCTTTAATTTTTGACTCAATTTACGACATTCACCGCGGCGTGGTAGCATATGTCCGCGTTTTTGACGGCGAAATTTTTCCGCGGGAAAAAATTTATATGATGGGCAGCGACACGGAAAGCGAGAGCCTTGAAATTGGTTATTTTAAACCAAAAATGGAACGGGGCGGGGAAATTTTAACCGGAGAGGTTGGTTATATAGTTACAGGTCTTAGGGATGTTTCTAAAGCCCGGGTAGGCGACACAATAACTCTTTTTGAAGGCAGGCAAACTGCTAAGCCTCTTCCTGGCTACAAACACGTAAAGCCAATGGTTTACGCAACCATTTTTCCGGTCAGCGGGGACGATTACCCAATACTTAGAGAAGGTATGGGCAAGTTAAAGTTAAGCGATGCTGCTTTAGAATTTGAACCTATAAATATTCCGAGCATAGGCTTTGGTTTTAGGACCGGGTTTTTAGGCCTTTTGCATATGGATATTGTGCAGGAACGCCTTACGCGCGAATATAACCTAGACCTTATTTTAACAGCACCTTCGGTAGCGTACCGCATAGAAAAAACCGATGGCAAAGAATTTTACATTCACAACCCGGCGGAAATGCCTGACCCAAGCGTTATAAAAAATATTTGGGAACCATGGATGTTAGTAAATATATTAACGCCCAGCGAATACATAGGCCCTATAATGGAAATTGCTAATCAAAGAAGAGCTATAAGCAAGGACATAAAATATATTGGCGCTACGCGTGTAGATATGTCTTTTGAAATGCCGCTTTCCAACATTATTATAGATTTTTACGACAAACTTAAGTCTGTGTCTTCAGGTTATGCCAGCTTAAACTATGATTTTATAGAAGAAAGAGTAGGGGATTTGGTTAAAGTAGATGTTTTAGTTGCGAGCGAGCCGGTAGCCGCACTTTCAGCCATAATGCACCGCTCTACTGCCCCCACCGAAGGCAAAGAACTAGTTGAAAAGCTAAAAACTTTAATTCCCAAGCACCAGTTTGAAATAGCTATTCAGGCAGCCATAGGCGGAAAAATTATAGCTCGGGAAACCATTTCAGCTTTAAGAAAGGATGTTACAGGATATTTGTATGGTGGGGATGTAACTCGAAAAATGAAGCTTTTAAATAAGCAAAAAAAGGGTAAGCAGAGAATGAAGAAAATTGGGAAGGTAGATATCCCCCAGGAAGCGTTCTTAGCCGTATTAAAAAAATAATAGAATGCATAGTCCCGATATCCTTATAAATGCTTTTGTTAACGAACTGCAGACAGCTTACAGGTGTTTAGAGTTGGAAGAGGCTCTTTTCTCTGAAAATGATAATGTAAAATTATTAAAAGCTAATAATTTTACATGGAAAACTATTCAAGTTAGTTTAACTTATACGGTTTTGAGCCATTTAGCAAAGCTCACAGAAATAAAAATGGGTGATAATCAAGAAGTGGCTTCTATTTATTACCTGTTAGGTTTAAAAATGAATCCTTACAAAGGAACAGTTATGAAGCTAAAGGAATTGAGAAATAATTTTTTAATGCACATAAGTGCAAATGCACATTTAAATGACGCGGAAAAATTTTACAAAAAACTTGACCTTACAAGAAAGGAGATAAGAGAACTTATGGACGGCCTGTTTTATTTATTAAATTTGATAAAGTTAGATAGTATTGAGTTTAAACAAACAGATTTTATTTTACTAAAAAAAGGACTTCAGCAGGAAGCTATTAGAGACGCGAAAGAATTGCTAAAGCTCTATAAATAAGAGCTTGATAAAGTGGATATTAATCCCAATCAAAAAGAAATGGGGACATGACCCAATAATAACTAATGAAAATCTGTCAAATTAGCTTATCGAATTATAATATAAGACAAATGCCGGATTATAAGGCTTTGGGGAAGAGCGTAGACGCTGTGTTAAAAAAGCACTTTTTTGGTAAGAGACTTGCAATTAGGTGTATTAGTTCAAACGAACATAAAGGCAAAACCGTAAACGAGCTCATAAAAATTATTAGCAAAAACGGAACAGATAGATATATTCAAGAAGTCAAATATACAAACTATAAAAACGTAGGTAATAAGCGCATAGATTTTTTTGCACTGGATAGAACAGTGACTCTGAAAAACAAAATAATGTGGCAGTTTTTTTGGTCATTCTATCATTTCCCAAAACTACAGAAACTAAAACCTGCCAAAATTGATTTAGTAATTCTTTATGACCGTAAACAGCTTAAAAGCGTACGTTACACCGAAGACGGTAAAAAATTCAAACAGGATGGATTTATTTTTAAAAATTCTCTAAACAAGCCGAAGGCTGTTGAAGGGTTTGTTATACTCAAAATATAATTTTTTCATACGTAAGAGTTAACAAGGGCGTGACCCATTATTCGTATATTAACTACCTATATCAAATATAACGATGGGAAAAAGCCTGTATTGAATTTTTGATTTTATTAACTGATTACCGATTTAAAACTCATTAGTGTAAAAAAGTATAATGTGGGAAAATTGTACAAATGTGCAAAATTCCCACATTATTTATTAATTAATTTAGGCCGATACGTTTAAAAGTAGATTATAAACGCAAAACCTAAAATCGGCAATTTGCCGGTTTTTTGCTATACTGTAAATGTTAAATATGCAATTAAAAAATTAGCTTATAATGAGAAAAAATCTTGAATTCGGCAGTGATGATATAGAAACAACCAGGGAGCGTAAAATTTTTAAATTAATTGATTTAGAAGACAAACAAAAGGTTAAAGAAATTTCTGCAGCGCTTCTTGGCTATTTAAGAGGCTTAGGCTATAAAGGACAGCCCTCTTTTGACCTTGAAGATATTATTTCAACTACTCTAACCCAAGCAATTAATAAGCGTGACGAGATAAAAAATCCAAATGATATTTTTTGGTGGTTATTGGTTACAGCAAAAAATTATTATTTGAACAAAATAAAAAGCAAAAAGAATAGACCACACGACTCTTTAGACACTTTGGGAGATGCTCCAAACAAAAATCTGAACGAAGAAGAAAAATTGATTCAAAAATTATCACGTGAAAAAAATTTGGATATTGTATTAAAAAACATCCTTCCTGGCTTAACTGACGAAGATATATTGGTTTGGAAAAAACGATATTTAGACGATCTAAATCCACAAGAAGTCGGCATATTAATAGGAAAGAGCCCAGGAGCGGTTAGGATACGGGCTTCACGAGTAAACAAGGCAATAAGAGCTCATTTTAAAGAGCTTAAATAAAATTAAGCATAAAAATATGAGTGAATCTAAAAAAGATACGTTTGCCAGCGGTATAAGAAACGAAGAAATAAAGGCATCTAAAAAAACTATATATTTTAAACGGCATAATAGAATTTCTGATACTATTACCACTCTTCATAATTATGCTCCCCAAACGTCTCGAGTTAAAAGTTCAAATGAAAATAAAAAATTACCAGATTCAAATGAACTTTATGTTTCGACTAAATCCAATAAGTATCAAGAATTAGTTCGTACAGGTAAAATTATCAATTTCCCAATGGGAACCGCATTATATAAAGATAGGTACCAGCCTGGTACAATTTTTACAGTCATCGATCCAAACAGAACCGGTAAAAATTTGCAGGTAAGAACGACAGATGTCAAATATAAATTAGAAAACGGCGAATTTGGAAATGAAGGCAAGCCGGCTAAAAAAGCCCAACTACTGGTTTCATTTGAGAGAATAGACCCAGAGAATTAAAAAATATATGAATAGAGAAACGCAAAAATTTGAGGTTTTTGAAGGCGGGGCAGCAGAAATTGCTAGGCAGCACGCAAAAAACATTTTAAAAAGTTGGAAATATTTTGATGCGTACGAAATTAACCGAACACTTTCTTTATGGCAGCTAGAAATAGATAATTGGCAAACAAAAAAATTAAAACGCGATCAAATTAGCTTAAGGTCTTTACACTTTTCAAAATATAACGAATTTCCGACGCTCGTTCATTACGGCGCAGGTATTTTGTATGACGGCCAAGTTTTGCCGGAACAGGTATTTTAGACAGAATGCAAATAGTTTGCAATGAATTAAAGTCAGAAGTAAATGCGAAAAATAAATAAAAAAATAAGTATCGAGTTGTATGTTTCAAGATTATTTAAATTATTTAAAAGACAACCCCCAAGGGTATTGGTTTAAAGCTAAAATTTTTGGATGGGGCTGGGTGCCGGTTAAGTGGCAAGGCTGGGCAGTGGTTTTAGTGTATCTAATCCTTATACTGGCTTTTGGTTTAACACTTGATGAAAAATCTACCGACCGGGAAGTTATGTTTACTTTTGTTTTGCCTATTGTCTTACTTACCGCAACTTTAATACGAATTTGCTACAAAAAAGGAGAAAAGCCGCACTGGCAATGGGGTTTGCCGAAAAAATATAACAAGTAATTTTTTGTATGTAAGTAATTAATTCCTTACATAAACTTGTTTTGAAAAACGAATTTAAAGTAAAAGCAAAAATTTGGCTTTACCCGGGCATGGCTGCCTGGCATTTTGTTAGCCTGTCCAAAAAAACCGCCTTTGAAATAGACAAACTCTTTAGCGATTTAAAAAGAGGCTGGGGTTCTTTGCCGGTTTTAGCCACCATAGGCAAAACAACCTGGAAAACTTCAATTTTCCCGGACAAAAAGTCCGGAACTTATTTACTACCCTTAAAGTCAGAAGTTCGAAAAAAAGAAAACATTAAAGTAAACAGCACGGTAAAATTAAGTTTAAGAGTTTTAGAAGGCTAAGCCGCACTATATACAAACCCTCCAAATTGTGTCATACTTAGTTCGCAAACATTTATGTCACAAACCTAGTCGAATTTCACTAACATAACACACTTTGCCTTAATAGGCAGTGCAAATTTTGCACTTAAACAATTAAATTTAAACTACCATGAATGGTGTAATTAAGAAAAAAACCGACAAAGGTTTTGGCTTCATTACAGTAGCCGGCCAGGACAAAGATTTGTTTTTTCACAGCAAATCTTTAGTCGGAGTTACTTTTGAAGAGCTTAACGAAGGCGACACTGTATCTTTTGAAGTCGAAGAATCTCCAAAAGGTCCTAACGCTGTTAACGTACAAAAAGCTTAAAGCTATTTTATCCCGCCCCTTAAAAAGGGCGGGATTTTTTGATATAGTTAATGTATGAAGTACAAAAAAATAAAAGTTAACGATAGCCTGCAAAAAGGCTATTCCTACTATTTAACTGAACCAACCGGAAAAAATTTCGACCCTGAGTTCAAACCCGAGCTAACTCCCAAACAAATGTTGGAATTAGGTGTATTTGGGGGCTTATATTTGTATGACTGTCAAAAAGAATTTCCTAAAGAGTGGTTTAAAAAAGCCAAAATGGTTAACGCTGACGTAACAGTGGAAGCAAACCATCAAAAAAATTTAAATTTTTTTGGAGTTAACGCCTCCAAGCCGCTTAAGTATTGGAAGCAAAAGGGCTGGCTACACGAACAGGATCCGCGCGGCTGGTTTTTATGGTACTGCAGGTACTATTTGGGCAGACGGAGCGAAGACGACAAAAGGCAAATAAAGCGCTGGAAAGCTATAAAAAGGCATATTGCGCAAGTCATGAGGCATTGTAAAACAGGCGACTTTAAATGCAGGCCAAAACAAAGGCAGGCAATTTTACATTGGGCGTACGACTCAAGAAAAATTTGATATAATATTTCTAATGAATTTATTTAAAAAATTATATAACATCGGTGATAAACTAGAAGACCGAATACGCGCTTACTTTAGTCACTACCCTATTATTTACGCGCTAATTGGAGGAGTGGGAGTAGTTTTATTCTGGCGCGGAGTTTGGCATACTGCAGATTTTATAATACTTAAAATCACTTCCTGGCAGTCGACGGAAGGGGGGATAGACCTAAGCAATGAACTGTGGTGGGACGGCCCGCTCTCGTTGCTTTTAGGTACTGTTATACTTCTGCTTATAGGCGTTTTCGTTTCCAATTTTATTGGCAACGAAATTATATTATCAGGACTTAAGGGAGACAAAAAAATGGCGGAAAAAACAGAAATAGAGTTGAAAAACGAGCAAAGAGAACTTTCCGAGGCCAAAAAAGAACTAGATGAAATAGCAGCCAGATTAAAACAAGTGGAGAAAGAGATCTTAAAAAATAATTTAAAGCATTAATAAATATTTATGGAAACAAATCAAGAGCCGCAAAGCGGCCAAGAAGAAAAAAAGGGCAATAAGCTAGGCTTAATAATTATAGCGGTTATTGTTTTGCTTTTAGCAGGTTGGTATTTTTTGAAAAGTTCTAACAAAACAGAATTAAAGTCTAGCACCCAAAATAAACAAACCGCCGCTGCCGAAAATTCCCCAATGTCGCTAAAAGAGTTAATGATGGGAAAAACTCAAAAATGCGAAGTTGGCTTAGACAGCCAAAATACTCAAACTCAAGGCACGGTTTATATTTCCGGGGGCAAAATGCGGGGTGATTTTAAAAGCCAAGTTAATGGCAAAACAGAAATTACCCATATGATTAATGACGGAAAAACTCAGTATGTATGGACCGAAGGCTCAAGTGAAATGGCTTTTAAAATTTCGCTTGATGCTTTAGAGCAAAACACCCAAAGCGCCAATCAGCCGAAAAATCAAACAATTGATTTGGAAACTAAACGAGATTATAATTGCACAAGCTGGACCGAAGACAGTTCAAGTTTTAGCGTCCCAACAAACATCAAATTCACCGATTATTCAGAAATGATGAAAAGCGTACAAACTGCTCCCGCATCGGGCGGCACGGGCGTCCAGGGCGGCGCAAGCGGCTCCGTAGACGTTAAAGCTATGCAATGCGCAGCGTGTAACAGCCTAAGCGGCGAAGAACAAACTCAATGCAAAGCCGCGCTTTCCTGCAAATAATATATGAAAAATATCTTCCAAAATCGAAAACTGCTCAACAGAATCATGTATCTTATAGCAATACTTATGATTCTGAGCATGGTAATACTAACTTTAGGTCAGAGCGTAATACCAAAATGAAACTAACACCAGGCGAAAAAATCCTGCGCAAGTATAGGCAGACCAAAGCAATTTTGGTCGGGTATCTTTTAGCTTGCTCTTTAGCGGCTTATGTCCCGGTTACTTTTTTAACTAAATACGAGTTAAAAGAAACATTTGGGAAAATTCCGGAATTTTGGATTTTTTTTACCGCAATTTACTTTATAAACCAGGTTTTGCTCTGGAAAATGAATTACACCTTAGTAACTAACAACCGGTTAATTATTATTCAATACCATAACCTTTTGCACAAAATAGTTACCGACCTACCCAAAGACAAAATTGTAAACATTGCCTATGAAAAAAAAGGCTTATTTGCAGCACTGTTTGATTACGGAAACGTTGTTGTGCAACAACAGAGTATTTCTAATCCGGTTGTCTTAAAACATTTGCCCCAACCCTCGGTCATTAAAGACGACACTATTACTTTAATTAAAGCGAGCTGATTTTGCCTCAATTACTGATTTATGTTAAAATAAATTAAATAACAATGCTACAAAGTGAAATCAAAAAAAGTTTTTTCGTCCAAAATAACATTTTTATTTTTGCTAATTTTAGCGTTGTTTTTGGGCAGGCAAAAATATTATCAGATTAAACAAAACCGGCAAATTGAAGCGGAAAAGAAAAAAATTCTTGCGCAAATAGAGAATTTAAACAAGAAAAACCAAGAAATTTCGACTTCTTTGGAATATTTTAAGTCTGAAAGCTTTAAGCAAAGAGTTGCGAGGGAGCAGTTAAATTTAAAGCAGCCTGACGAGCAAGTCTTTAGTTTTAAGACATCTAATCAAAATATGGGAGCAGGCGACGCACAAGAATTAAAAACAACTCTTTCAAACCCAGAAAAATGGATTAAATACTTTTCGGGCAGAAGCAATTGATTATGGTAAAAAAGAAAAAAAACATTAAGCTAACTGCCTTGCTGTTGACTGTATTTTTAGGAGCTTTACTCTTAGGTTCTATTTGGCTATACAAACCAGGCTTAAGCGGCACAAAGTTAAAAATCTTAAACTTTTTACCGTTACCTATAGCAACAGTTGGAGGAAGACCGGTTTTTGCACATACTTTTTTTGATATAAAACATCTGTTGGGAGACCAAAAAACCCTTTCAGACGGACAAATTTACTCAGCGCTTTTACTTAACGAACAGTACGCGGCTTTGCAAGACGAGCTGAACATAAAACCTATTTACGGAAACAAGCAGCCAACAAATCTTTTAGAAAAATACGACGGAATAAAAAAAGGCTTGGCTTTTTACTACAATTCAAATCAAAGTCTAAATTCAAAAAACTATGAGTTAGCCAACAATATAGTTTCAAGGCTAAAACAAGGAGAAAGTTTTGAGAGCTTGGCAAAAACCTACAGCCAGGACTTATATTCTAAATCTTTTGGGGGGTTAACAGGGCGCAATGAAGAAAACATATTTATACCGGAAGTAGAAGAAAAAATTTCAAAAATATCAAACAGCCAACCAGACATAATTCCAAGCAGTCTCGGTTTGCATATAATATTAAGGGACCCGGAAAACAATACTGTCAGACAAATCTACCTTCAAAATTCCAGTTTTGAAGCATGGCTAAAAGCATCGGCAGCAGAAATAAAAATAAAAGTATTTATTAAACCTTAAGCTCAAAAATATGGGCAACAACAATTTATTTGGCGTAAACAGCGAACTGCTTGACTATGTTAAATCAGCTAAAGAACACGGGCTGGCTGATTCAGAAATTAAACAGAACCTGCTTAACGCCGGCTGGGAGGCAGAGGATATTGAAAATACTTTTGCGCATTTTGTAGCCAGTCTTCACATGCAAAAAACTGCGGTGGAAACCGAAAGCTCCTTACTTTCCCCTTTAATGCAAAGCAGAAACGAGGCTAAAGCCCAAACACCAACAACGCAAAATTTTGTTGAACAAGGACAGGTTCAGCCAGTAAAAAAGTCGCACCTTGGCCTATGGCTGTTTATTTTTATAGTTTTACTGCTCCTGGGAGGAGCGGCTTTTTATGTTTATACCTACGGCTTTTATACCCCGTCTCAAATTTGGAACAAATTTACCCAAGTTAAAAAGCCGGACATAATGCGAACAGATTTTACATTTAGCTACACAGATAATACGGAACCAAAACAACAAGAAAAATCTTCATTTCAGGCTAGCCTTAAAAATTTAAAGCTTGAATTTAATGGGAATTATTACATTAACTCAGCTGACCCAAAAAGCCCCGAATCAACGGCCGATGTAAACTATACCTTTGGAAGCAGCGGAACAAGTTTCTCCACTGGTTTTAAATATAAACTCAAAAACCAGGTTCTTTATTTAAATGTCGGGAGTAATCCATTTTTAGAAATGTTTTCGCAGGGTTTAATGACGCAAAGCGGGCAAACCAAAAAGCAAGAATGGCTCAAGCTTGATTTAAACGAAATAAAAAAGCTAATAGCCGAAGACAAAACCACGGCCGAAGCCGAAAATGCAGCGCAGCTTAAGGCCCTTACTGACCCTGAGTTTAAAAGCGCTCTGGAAAACATATGGAAAGAGGCAAAAATTGTCAAAATGAAAAAAAATTTAGGAAACGAAAAACTGGGTGAAGTAATGACTCAGCATTTTGAAGCCCAAGTTGACAAATCCGAATTAAAAAAAGTCTTAACGGCTTACTTAAACAAATTTGGCAACCAATTTGTTTCAGGCGAGGCTTCTGTAACCGCTTCCAACGACAAAGAAAACCTAGAATTAGCAACCTACGCGATATCGGCTTTAATTGACAAGTTAGAAATAAAACAGTTTGAAGTCTGGATAGGAAAAAAGGACTTTGAACTTTACCAAGTAAAAGTTTGGACGAACGCCCCCTCGTTTATATCCCTTTTAAATGCCATTAGCAGCAAAAGTTTTTCCTCAGCAAATTTGTCCGGGGACCAGAAAAGACTTTCAGATATGAGACAAATAGCTACCGCGCTTCAGTTATATAAGAACGACATGGAAGGTTACCCAGAAGCAAAAGATGGAAAACCTTTAGAGTTAACTCCGACTTATATAACTCAAATACCAGAGGCGCCCAAAGCAGAAGGTCAGTGCAGCGAGTACTACAATACTTACTGGTATACGCCAAAAGGTCAAAAAAAAGTTGTTGAAGGCAAGACAATTTATTCAGGCTTTGAATACACTTTCTGTTTTGGACAAAGCACCGGAGGCTACAAACCTGGAATAGGCAAACTTACGCAAAATGGTATTGAATCCGGCCTTCCTTGTAACGGGGGATCTGAACTTTGTAAAGCTTCAAACACACCGGCCCCAAGCAAGCTTGAAGCAGGAAAAATAGCTATAGACGAAGTAATTTCGAAAATTGATTTCGGCGCTGAAATTAGTATTACTTCAAAATACAGTGAGTATGGAAAAATCTTGGCCATAGAAGAGCCCAAAGAATTTTTGGATATGATTTCGATATTAAACTCAGCCAGGTCACAGTCTCGCGACGCAAAAAGACTTGCAGACGTTAGGCAAATAGCTTCGGCGCTTGAACTTTATTTTAACGACAGTAGCGAATATCCAAAAAACTTAAGTGACATAACTCCAACTTACATTGGTTTAATACCAACCGCTCCTTTACCCGCAGACGGTACATGTCAAAACTCAGACAATGAATACAGCTATAAACGACAGGACAGTTTGCACTATCAGCTAACCTTTTGTCTAGGGGAAAATACCGGGGGATATAATTCCGGCAAACATTTGCTTACACCGGCAGGCATTCAATAGGCTTAAATGCGGCCCGCCTGTTCAAACAGGCGGGATTTTTGTATACTTATACAATGAAAATAGGAATTTTTGACTCAGGCTTAGGCGGCTTGGTAATCGCGAAATCTATATTGAAACGTCTGCCAAAATACGACTATATATACTTAGGTGACACAAAAAATTTGCCTTACGGCGAAAAAACACCTACCCAAATTTACCGCTATACAAAAAATGCGGTAGATTTTATGTTTAAACAAAATTGCCAATTAGTAATAGTCGCTTGCAATACATCTTCAGCTTTGGCATTAAGAAGGCTGCAGCAAAAATACTTACCTAAAAATTATCCGAACAGGCGGATTTTAGGAGTAGTAGTGCCCACACTAGAGGTTGCCTATAATAAGCATCGACGTAAAAAAATTGGGGTTATCGGAACATCAGCTACTATAAATTCGCATATTTATAAAAAAGAACTTTCGAAAATCGACAAAAAAGCAAAAATTTTTGAGCTTGCAACCCCCAAACTCGTGCCTTTAATAGAAAAAAATTCTTTACAAAACGCAGCAAAAACTCTAAAATTATATTTGAAAACGCTTCAAGATAAAAATATTGATGCGCTAATTTTGGGTTGTACCCATTACCCTTTGTTAAAAAAAGAGATTAGGGAAGTAATTGGCAGAGGTGTAGATGTAATTTCTCAAGATGAAATAATCCCGGACAAACTTACCAGCTACTTACAAAAACATTCAGAAATGGAAAGGGCGCTAGCAAAAAATTCGAGCCGCGATTTTTATGTCACAAAACTCAATAAAAATTTTGAAGCAGTCGCAAAAAGGCTGTTTGGCAAAAAACTTGTTCTAAATTCAATCACATTATAAACAACCTAGACAAACAAAATCGGTACTTAGTGATGCCGGCTTAGCTCATCTGGTAGAGCAGCGGTATCGTAAACCGCAGGTGGCCAGTTCAAGTCTGGCAGCCGGCTCCACTAGAGACTGAAAAAAGTTGAAATACATAGGTCATTGCCAAGTCGGGCGGGTAAATCGCAAGCTATAAGGGTTTAAGTCATTCTTCGGCTCCGGGCAATAAACAGGCAGCTCGATTAAAATACGATTTATAGATTTAGAAGCTCAAATAAAAATATTACAACCTCTCCAAATGCCGGATTCAAACTCCAAACAATTAGAAAACTTATGGCATGCTTTAACAAAAACGGAAGCGTTAAAGCTTTTAGAAACCACTTCGTTAGGACTCTCTCCAAACGAAGCCGCTAACAGGCTTGCGCGCTTTGGAGAAAACAAACTGACTGTAAAGGAAAAAATTTCTACTTTAAAAATTTTTTTCGCGCAGTTTAAAAACATTTTAGTTATTATTTTAATTTTAGCCGCGTTTCTGTCGGCCTTTTTGGGGCATTATATAGAAAGCTTCGCGGTTTTTGTGATTGTTATTTTTTCCGCTGTCTTAGGTTTTGTCCAGGAATATAGGGCTGAAAAATCTTTAGAAGCGTTGCAGGATCTGGCTTTACCAAAAAGCCTGGTTGTTCGTGACGGCAAAACTGTTGAAATTTTTTCTTCAGAAATGGTGCCCGGGGATATTTTAGTAATTTCCGCCGGAAACAAAATTAGCGCCGATGTCAGACTTTTAGAAAGCGTAAACCTGCAAATTGAGGAAGGAGCTTTAACCGGAGAATCTTTACCCTCACAAAAAGAAACCGAAAAAGTATTGGCGGAAAAAACTGCGCTGGGCGACCGCTTAAACATGGCCTATACCGGCACTTCCGCCACCTATGGACGCGGGTTGGGTTTAGTTGTGGCAACCGGTATGTCTACAGAACTGGGTAAAATTGCAGGCCTGCTTTCAGAGGTCAAGCAGCAGGAGACTCCTCTAAAAATAAACTTGGATTCCTTGGCTAAAAAGCTAGGCGCTGTGGCTTTAGTGGTAGTGGCTTTAATTGTCGCATTGGGGATTATTAGGCAGGAATCCTTGGTCGAAATGCTTTTATTCGGCGTTTCACTCGCAGTTGCGGTTGTACCAGAAGCTTTGCCGGCAGTAGTCACAGTCTCGCTAGCCTTAGGCGCTACAAAAATGGCTAAACGAAATGCTTTGGTTAGAAATATGCCTGTAGTTGAAACTTTGGGCAGCACAACTGTAATTTGCACGGACAAAACCGGAACATTAACTAAGGACGAAATGACAGTTAAGTCTGCGGTTACTCTGGCAGGAAAGTATAAGTTTGAAGGTAGTGGTTATGAGCCAAAAGGCGAAGTTTTTTTTGATAAACAAACTTTAAAAAATACTCCTGAGGATTTGCGTGAATTATTAAGCGCAGGAATTTTATGCTCAGATGCCATACTGGTGGAAACAGAAGGGCAGTGGAGAGTTCAAGGTGATGCAACCGAAGGCGCTTTGCTGGTAGCAGGTCTTAAATCCGGACTTTCAAAAGAAGCCCTAGAGGACAAACTGCCGAGGCTGGAAGAGATACCGTTTTCTTCGGAGGCAAAATATATGGCAACTTTGCATAAAAACTCAGGTGGTACAGTAGTTTATGCCAAGGGCGCTATAGAAGTTATTATGGGCTTATCAAACTTAGTTTTTGAGTCTGCAAAGCATGAAAAGCTTACTGAAAACCATAAAAAATATTTTATGGATCTTGCAGAAAGTTATGCCCGCCTAGGTCAGCGGGTAATTGCGCTTGCTAAAAATCATACTCTGGCTAACTTAAAAAATTCGCCAAAAGAATTAGTTTTTTTGGGGTTAGTCGCAATGGCTGACTCGCTCAGGGAAGAAGCCAAAGCGGCCGTTAATGTCTGTCAAAATGCCGGCATTAGAACAATTATGATAACCGGCGACCATCCGGCAACAGCTGCGGCTATTGCGGCAGAAGTCGGGATTATTCAGGCGGGAGAAAAAGTTCTTTCAGGATTAGAAATTGAGTCACTGGGGGAAAAAGAATTTTCAGAAGCAGTTGGCCAGGTAAATGTTTATGCCCGGGTTTCGCCCGAGCATAAACTAAGAATAGTTGAGGAGCTGCAAAACCAAGGCCAGGTAGTGGCCATGACAGGTGATGGTGTTAACGACGCCCCGGCATTAAAAAGAGCAAATGTAGGCGTGGCAATGGGAATAAAAGGTACCGATGTTTCTAAAGAAGCCGCGGCTATGACTTTGCTTGACGACAATTTCGCTTCAATTGTCGCCGCAGTCGAAGAAGGTAGAATAATTTTTGAAAATATTAAAAAATATTTAATATACTTATTGTCGGCTCACGTAGGAGAAGTTTTTCTTATTGCGGGGGCAGTGGCTTTTGGATGGCCCCTGCCTTTAACCGCAGTGCAAATTTTGTATGTAAACTTAGCTTCCGACGGCCCTCCGGCTCTTGCTTTGGCGGCTGAAAAAGGCAGTCCTGACAACATGTTTAGAGAGCCTAGGGATCTTAAATCCGGAGTTTTCACCAAAAGAACCACTTCGTTAATTTTAGTTGCCGCTATTTGGACCACATTGCTAAATTTTTTGGTTTTTTTCGGTTTTTGGACAACAACAAATAATTTGCGCTTAGCCAGCACTGCAACTTTCCTATCATTAATTATTATTCAACTTTTTAAGGCTTTCTCCTTAAAAAGCGATCGATTGCCTTTTTATTCCAATATGTTTAACAATGTTTGGCTAAATTGGGCGGTAATCGGACAAATTCCCTTATTGTGGGCAATCAGTTCCCTTGATTTTTTCCAAAAAGTATTTTTTACCACAAAATTAAAGCCGGAATACTGGTTAGCAATAATAATACTTTCCCTCACAATTGTGCCGGTTTTAGAAGCAGCAAAAAAAATACTTAATTTCAATAAAGTTGAATAACAAACCGACTAAAATAGCGTTTTATACACACTATTTAGTAATATGTCAAGACCCTATAGGATTGACACAAATCGTAAAAATCCGCTATATTTAAGATGTTTTTTAAACAAAATTTATGGCTGATGAAAAATTTGACGAAAAAGAATATTTGGTTCCGGGCAGAATAAGCCTTGAGCAGGTACGTAAAGAGCAAAAAGAGCTAAAAGAGGCCAAAGATGCTGCCAGAATGGTCCCAAAAAGCAAAAAGGTAATAAATGCTATGTCTATGTTTAGCATAGCCACAGATTTTGGACTTATTATTGCCCTTCCTCTAATAGTACTTTCCTACATTGGCAAATGGCTTGATACCAAATACGGGACCAAACATTATATTCTAATCGGGCTTGCACTTGCCATATCTATAAGCGTAATGGGAATCTATAAACAAATTAAGCGTTTAAAAGAACACCTCAATAAAAAATGAATTTAGTCTTACCTCCGCTAGCTGCGGAAACAATGTTCCAAATT
Source organism: uncultured Candidatus Saccharibacteria bacterium (assembly GCA_964483665.1). Classification (GTDB taxonomy): domain Bacteria; phylum Patescibacteriota; class Doudnabacteria; order UBA920; family UBA920; genus JAEUSF01. Next base: position 152,999 of record CAZACP010000001.1, on the reverse strand, counting down.
GGTAACTTCCCAGTTACTAACTCATACATTAACTCAAGCCTAGCTTTATTAGGCTTTTTAGTCTTTGCTATTTTAGTTCAAAAAGGCGTAAAAAAATATTATTCGGGTTTAAAAGCGCCGAAAGGGATTTTGAATTTTACCGAAGGACTTTTGGAATTTATGCTCGGATATTTTGACCAAGTAACTGGGGACAGAAAAAAAAGCTATAAATTTCTTCCTATAGTCGGAACTTTCTTTTTGTTTATTGTAGTTTCTAATTGGATGGGACTTATGCCGGGAACAGGTTCTATTGGAATTTGGGGTTGGCACCATGGCAGCGTAGAATTAATACCCCTGTTTAGGCCGGCAAACACCGACTTAAATATGACTCTTTCAATGGCAGTTGTGGCAGTTATGGGCTCACATTTTTTGGGTATTGCAGCTATAGGGTTTTTTAAATACGCGAATAAATTTATAAAATTAGGAGACTTATATAAAGCGATTATTTCATTTAACCCGGTAAAAATACTTGTTGCGATAATTGAATTTTTTGTTGGTTTAATTGAAGTGTTTTCAGAGGTAGCAAAAATGGTTTCTTTGTCCCTTAGGCTTTACGGCAATATTTTTGCCGGCGAAGTTTTGCTTACCGTACTGGCCTCTATGCTTGCTATTTTTCTGCCGTTGCCATTTATGGGCTTGGAAATTATAGTCGGACTCGTTCAGGCAACCGTATTTTCTATGCTGACTTTGGTATATTTAAATATAGCTACTACCGAAATCCACCACGCAGAAGGTCATTAATTTATTTATTAATAATTAAGACGAAAACTTTGGGACTCTAAACTCTAAACTAAATAGTCCACAAAAACGTCAAAAGGAAAAATATATGGAAGCCGAAGCAGTCACAACTTTAGCAAAAGCAGGCGCAATAGCCATTGGCGGAGCGCTACCGGCATACGCAATTGGCAAAACAGCCAGCAAGGCTATGGAAAGCATAGGCCGAAACCCGGAAGCAGCCGACAAATTGTTCGTTCCAATGCTTCTTTCTTTGGCTTTTGCGGAAGCCATTGCGATTTACGCGCTTGTTGTTTCGTTTACCCTGTAAAATTATAGATATCTGCGGATTTTTTCCGCAGATATCTACTAATACTAGTAAATAGTACAGGATGTTTATTGATATTAGTAGATATTAAGAAATTAATTAATTTAACTATCATGGATTTCAACATATTAATTGGAGTAGCGCACGCTGCGGAAGCAGTAGCCGAGGCGGAAAAAGATACCGGCATGGTCGGTACATTAGGTATAAATTGGAAACTGTTTTTAGCTCAGCTGGTAAACTTTGGAATAATACTTTATATTCTAAGACGTTTTGTCTTTTTACCAATTTCAAAAAAATTAGAGGAAAGGTCTGAAAAAATTGAAAAAGCGCTTTTAGACGCGGAAGAGGTAGAAAAGCAAAAAACAGAGTTTGAAGAATGGAAAAAACAAGAATTAGCGAAAACCAGGCAGGAAGCCGCCGATATTTTGGCAAAAGCTGAAGCAGACGCCGGAGTTGTTAGAGACGACCTAATGAAAAAGACTAAAGCTGACCAGGAAAAAATTGTTGCGCAGGCAAAAGATCAAATAGATTCTGACCAAAAGAAAGCCTTGGCCCAAATTAAGTCCGAGGTAGCGGATTTAGTAACTTCTGCCACAGAAAAAGTTTTAAAGAAAAAACTGGACGACAAACACGATATGGAGCTAATTAAGAAAACCTTAGAAGAACTAAGTACCAAAAAAAGCAAATGAAATTAAGCCCCAAACAATACGCGCAGGCGCTCTTTGAAGCCGCGTCTGAAACTGCGCCCAAAGATTACGACGTTATTTTAGAACGATTTGTTAAAGTCTTGGTTGAAAACGGCGATTTAGGTAAATTCTCAGAAATTGAAGCTGAGTACAAAAACCTTGAGCAGAAACAGAGCGGGGTAACCCAAGGCAACGCAACTTTCGCCATGGAGCATAACGTAAAGGTTTTAAATGAATTAAATAAAGTTGTTTTAAGCAAAACGGAATATAAAACACAGATTGATGAAGGCTTGGTCGGGGGAGTGGTAATACGCGCGGACGACACGTTAATAGACGCGAGCGTAAAAACCTTATTAAATAATCTAAACATGGATTTGAAAAAATAATATTATACGTATTTGCACTGATTACTCAGTTGCTCTAAAAATTTAATTCCTAATTCATACTTCTTAATTTAATTAATATGGCTAATCAAAATATAGTACAACAACTTAAAACTAAAATCCTAGACTTCCAGGCCACTGTTAAAGTTGAAAAAGTCGGAACTGTTTTAGAAGTAGCAGACGGCGTTGCGCGCGTGTCGGGCTTAACTCAGGTAGCCAGTATGGAAATGCTTGATTTTGGCAAGGGCGTAACCGGCGTGGCTTTAAACCTGGAAGAAAATTTAATCGGTAGCATTATTTTGGGCGATTACCAAAAAATCAGCGTGGGCGACACGGTAAGAGCAACCGGAAAAATTTTGTCTGTCCCGGTCGGCGAAAGCTTAATTGGCCGCACAGTTTCGGCCTTGGGCGAACCCAAAGACGGCAAGGGGGATATTAAAGCTGCTAACTTTTACCCGGTGGAAAAAATCGCTCCGGGAGTTATAACCCGTCAAGGAGTTAGAGAACCTGTTCAAACCGGCGTAAAAGCCATAGACGCGCTTATTCCTATTGGCCGAGGTCAGCGCGAACTTATAATTGGTGACAGGCAGACCGGTAAAACAGCCGTGGCAATAGACACAATTATAAATCAAAAGGGCCAGAACATGATTTGTATTTATGTCGCAGTCGGCCAAAAAGAAAGCAAGATTGCTAAAATTGTAGCAACACTTCAGGAAAATGAAGCCATGGACTACACAATTGTAGTTTCTGCCGGCGCCTCTGAACCGGCCGCTCTTTCGTACATTGCTCCTTACGCGGCAACTGCTATGGGCGAATACTTTATGGATCAGGGTAAAGACGTATTAGTTGTTTACGACGACCTTTCTAAACAAGCTGTGGCTTACCGCGAAATTTCTTTATTGCTCAGAAGACCGCCGGGACGCGAAGCTTACCCGGGAGACGTATTTTATTTACACTCACGCTTGCTGGAACGCGCCGCTAAACTAAACAAAGATTTTGGCGGGGGATCACTGACAGCGCTCCCGATAATTGAAACCCAAGCGGGCGATGTTTCGGCGTATATTCCGACCAATGTGATTTCTATTACTGACGGACAAATTTTCCTTGAAAGCGACTTGTTTTACAAAGGTATAAGACCGGCTTTAAACGTTGGTATTTCCGTTTCCCGCGTAGGAAGTAGCGCTCAGACCAAGGCTATGAAAAAAGTAGCAGGCAAATTAAAACTTCAACTTGCGCAGTTTAGAGAGCTGGAAGCTTTTGCCCAGTTTGGCAGCGACTTAGACGAATCTACAAAGAAAACCTTAGATTTAGGCCGAAGAATGACGGAAATTCTAAAGCAGCCGCAATACAGCCCGCTTTCGCTTGAACAACAAGTCACCATTCTCTATGCCGTTAACAACGGCTACTTTAACGAAATACCGGTGGAAAAAATGGCGGAAACCGAAACCGCTTTTCATAAGTATATGAAAGTGCAGGGTAAGGATGTACTAGATGCAATAAAGTCCAGTAAGGAAATTAGCGAGGATACGGAAAATAAATTAAAGAAAGCGATTGAGAATTTTGTACAGTCAGTAAAATAAATTTATGCCCTTCCATTACAACGAAGCTACAAAAGAAACGGAGTATCGGGACCCTGAATGTAAGGATGCAAGAGGCCGACTTATTAAAATTGGCGACTCGGTCCGTCTATCAGAAGAAGGAAAAGAGGCTTATAACAAAGGTGAGATGCACTTAAGATTTAAATTAGGACTGAATGATAAAATGGAAGATGTCCCTATTAAATATAGGGGTAAGGTAGTCAAAATATCAGGTGAAAGAGCAATAGTACTTAGCGATGATTACAGTGACGGTGATAGCGATGCCGATCATATATATTCAAATTATTTAGTTATTGAATAAAAAATTCAAATGCCCGGAATAAAAGATTTAAAAACTAGAATAAAAAGCGTACAAAGCACTCGTAAAATTACCCGCGCGATGCAGATGGTTTCGGCTGCCAAAATGCGAAAAGCACAAAATTCGGTTTTGCAAAGCCGTTCATACGCGCATTTAGCCTGGGAATTAATTGAAAATATTTCCAGAAAAGGCAGTTTTAACCACCCGCTTATTTCCGTATACCCGAACGCAAAAAAAATTGGCGTAATTTTACTGACTTCTAACCGCGGTATGGTGGGAAGCCTTAATACCAACTTGTTATACAAACTCAGGGAAATAGAAAAAGAAGCTTTGGCTGAACAAAAAGAAGTTGAATTGATTACCTACGGAAAAAAAGGCTCGCAAACTTCCGCGCGCTTAGGTAAAAATATAAAGGCGGATTTTTCTAAGCCTGAAAAATACATTTTGCCGGAAGAAATATATCCGCTCGCGTATATGATTTCTGAAATGTATTCTAGTGGTCAGTATAAAAAAATATATTTAGCATACAACCATTTTGTTTCTACTTTGCTGCAAAAGCCAACTATTAGGCCGCTACTGCCTTTTTCCCAGGAAATCCGCACTATGCTTACTGAAAGTAACGACCAGCCTTTAGCCACAGACTCTGACTATTTATTTGAACCGGGAATAGGGGAAGTTTTAAACCATATGCTGCCCAGAATTATTGAAAGTCAGATTTACGAAACTGTGCTGGAAAGCGACGCTTCTGAACACTCCGCGCGTATGGTTATGATGAAAAATGCAACCGAAGCCGCCGGGGACTTAATAGCCGACTATACATTAACCTTTAACCAGCTAAGGCAGGGCAAAATAACAACCGAACTTGCAGAAATAACAGCTGGTAAAATTGCCCTTGAATAAAATTATGAGACAACACGGAGAAGGAGAGCCAAATATTGAGACAATAATGCTAGGAATTTTAGACGAAGTTCTGCAGTATATACACGAAAAAGGCAGACAATTTTTTTTAAACGAGCTTGCTAAAATTGTATTATATATAGACAAATATGAAGGACAAATAAAATCTCAATATGAGAGCATAAGAAATGAGGCTCAAAATTGGATGGAATTTAGATCTGAACTGTCTGGAATGTGCCAAGAGCTTGGCGATAGAACTGGCATAGTTATGGATCCAGGAACAACTGCTTTTAATAACCTCATTAACCGTATAATAGAACTCCCGCCTAAAGACAGGAAAATATTTATTAAATCAATAATAAATCGCATTGACCCAAGTCCTGGAGAAATGCCTAGCGTTAAAAAGTAACTAATATTCATTTTTATGAACAAAGGAAACATTACACAAGTTATAGGACCAGTTGTTGACGTAAAATTCGAGGGCAAAGTGCCTGAAATTTTTAACGCTCTTGAGATAACTTTAGATAAAAATATACTAACCCTTGAAGTCCAGCAACAACTACCAGGAAATGTAGTTAGAGCTATTGCCATGTCTAGCACCGACGGGCTGAAGCGCGGAATGGAAGTCTCGGACACCGGCGCTGCAATATCTGTTCCTGTAGGAAAAGCTACTCTAGGGCGTATTTTTAACGTTTTGGGCAATACTGTAGACGGTCAGGCAGAGGCTAAATCGGACAAAAAATACCCAATTCACAGACATGCCCCTAAATTTACCGAACAGAATACTAAAACTGAGATTTTAGAAACCGGTATTAAAGTTATAGACTTAATTTGTCCTATTTTAAAAGGCGGTAAAGTAGGTCTTTTTGGTGGCGCAGGCGTGGGCAAAACTGTGGTTATTCAGGAACTTATTAACAACATTGCCAAGGCACACGGCGGCGTAAGTGTTTTTGCCGGAGTAGGCGAAAGAACCCGCGAAGGAAACGACCTTTACCACGAAATGAAAGACGCGAAAGTTTTAGACAAGCTAGCTATGGTGTTCGGCCAAATGAACGAACCGCCCGGAGCCAGAGCCAGAGTTGCTTTAACCGGACTTTCTATGGCTGAATATTTTAGAGACGAGGAAAAACAAGACGTTTTAATGTTCATAGACAATATTTTCCGCTTCACTCAAGCTGGCTCTGAAGTATCAGCCCTTTTGGGCCGTATTCCTTCGGCCGTAGGTTATCAGCCAACGCTGGCTACAGAAATGGGCGAACTTCAGGAACGTATTACATCTACTAAAGAAGGTTCTATAACTTCTGTGCAAGCAGTTTACGTACCGGCGGACGACTTAACTGACCCTGCACCGGCTACAACTTTTGCCCACTTAGACTCAACCGTTGTACTTTCACGCGCATTAACAGAACTTGGTATTTACCCCGCAGTTGACCCGCTTGACTCTTCTTCTACCATTTTAGACCCGAACATTGTCGGCAAAGAACACTACGAAGTTGCCAGAGGCGTGCAAAAAGTTTTGCAGCGCTACAAAGACTTGCAAGATATAATTGCTATTTTAGGCATGGAAGAATTGCCGGAAGAAGACAAAGTTATAGTAGGCAGGGCTCGCAGAATCCAGCGCTTCCTTTCCCAGCCATTCCACGTTGCCGAAGTGTTTACCGGCACACCCGGAGCTTTTGTTTCTTTGAAAGATACCATTAAGGCTTTTAAGGAAATTTTAGAAGGCAAGCACGACGAAAAACCTGAAAGCGCCTTTTATATGAAAGGTGGAATAGAACAAGTGAAATAAACTTTCATGAAAAAAATTAATTTCGAAATACATCCGCATAATTTTATTTCTAAAGAAGAGACTGGGGGTTTTAAAAGTTTAACGCCGGCAGAAAAACAAGTTCTAAAATTCCGGGCATCTGGAAAAACAAGGTTAGAAACAGCTCAGATTCTAGGAATTTCTGAAAAAACTGTTGACGCTCATTCGGCTAGTATATTTAAAAAGCTTAACATTCATCACGAAACAGATTTAGGTAGAATTTGGGCAAAATTGGGTACAGACAATCAGGATGCGCATAATCGGAATAACTTCGAGCACGGCGCTTTTATATAAACTATGAACTCTATACACTTTCAACTAGTAACCCCGGAAAAAACCGTTCTAAAAAAAGAATTGGTCAGTTTAACTTGCCCTACCACAATGGGGCTAATAACAATTTTACCTAACCACGAACCCCTTGTAGCAACTTTGGTACCGGGAGAACTTAAGGCCAAAACAGGTGACGAAGAGCTATACTTAAATGTTTCCGGCGGTTTTGTTCAGGTGAACAGAGCCGGCAGTGTTGTAGTTTTAGCCGATGCCGCCGAACACTCGTTTGAAATAGACGAAAAGCGAGCCGAGGAAGCAAAACACAGGGCTGAAAAAGCTTTGCGGGAAACGAAAGTTACCGCGGGCGAATACGCAAAAGTTGCCGCGGCTCTGGAACGAAGCACTTCCAGATTAAAAGTTGCCAGAAAGCGAGCTCGCGCAAAAGGCTCTATTGTTGGCCAAGAAACTTTTACCCAATAATTTAAACTAACCGATAGTTATATCGGTTTTTTTATGAATATAAAATATCAACCAAAAAATAGTTTAGAAAAATTTGGACAAGAAATATATTTTTTGCTTGTGGAAAACTTTCCCGAAACTTATTTTGTTGGGGGAACAGTGAGGGATATTTTATTAAAGAGAAAAGTAGAAGACATAGACATTGCAACGAGCGCAAAACCTGAGGCAGTGGCAGAAATTTTCAAAAATCATTTTATAGATTTTAATTTAGGCTATAAAAATTTAGGCGTGATTTTAGCCTTAAAAGAAAATTTAATTGCTGCCGTAGCCACGTTTAGAACAGAAAAGTATACTGGTTCCCGCTACCCTAAAATCACTTACATTAAAGAAGTTAAAAAAGACAGCGAACGAAGAGATTTTACTATAAATTCCTTATATTTAAGCTTAAAAAGCAACAAAATATTAGATTTTTATGAGGGCGTGGAAGACCTAAAGAAAAAACGCATTAAATTTATAGGTGAAGCGAAAGAAAAAATAAATGAGGACCCTTTACGAATAGTCAGAGCTCTGCGTTTTGCTCTTGAGCTAAATTTCAAAATTGAAAATCAGTCCTTTTTAGCAATTAAAAACAAACTTTCGCAAACAAAACTTATTACCAAATCAAGATTACATTTTGAATTGGAAAAAATACAAAATTTGGAAAACAAAAAAAAGCTTTTGCTTTCCCTACAAGACGAAAAAAATCTTGACAAATTTTTTAAAACTAGTTAAAATAAAATTAATGTAAAAGTTTTACTGAAACGAAAATAAATTTTGTAGAAAAACAGAAAGAAAATAAAACCATACTACTAATCCCCATTATTGGGGGAGTAGAAAATTAAGAAAGTATTTAGCCAAAAATTTTCGTTAAGTACTTTCAAGGGAGAAAGCCCAAAATGGCTAAGAAGAAAAAAGTTGCAAAGAAGACTGCAAAGAAAAAAGGCGGCAAAAAGAAGCGCCGCTAGTCTTCTTTAAAAAAACTTTCTCCGCCCTCCGTCATCTGATGGAGGTGGAGGATACCAAAAACCGTCCCAAAATCAGGACGGTTTTTGGTTACTTAAAATATTTAAGCGCTGCGGCAACAACCGGCCTAATATTAAAAAACTTGCCAAAAAGGACATTATTCTATATAATTTATGTTGGTTAGTTATATCGCGGGATAGAGCAATTGGCAGCTCGTCAGGCTCAAATTCCTGTTATTAGCTACTTATGATAACGAAAGCGAAAGGGGATATAGCTGAACAAGCTACCGTTCTAAAGCTTTTGCAATTAGGCGGGGTGTTTCTAAGCCCATTGGCGACCGAATGCCTTATGACCTAATAGCCGATGTGTTAGGAAAGCTTGTAAAATTGCAAGTCAAATGCGCTTGGTACGACGGCAAATACAAATCTTATTTTGTGGATGTGCGTCGAACCAAGACAAACCGACGCGTTATGCGCCGGGAAGCCTATAAAGCTAATGATTTTGATTTTGCGGTTGTATATATTCCAGAAACTCATATTTTTTATGTGTTTCCGCTTGATGTTTTTATATCGTTCGGTAGTACGATTAGCCTGGTTGAATCTGACAAGCGTCAGAGAAAACCAAAATCCGCCGACTATCGAAATGCGTTTGAACTAATAACAGAATGGGCTATACCGAAGGTAACTTCGGTATGAAAACCTATCAAATTCGGGGAAGCCTCCTGGCGGTGGTAATCCCGAGCCAATCCTACGCCAAAACTTCGGATTGAAAGCAGCCTTTTCTTATTTAATTAAGAAGGCCTGCCTGCCGAAGTCTTGACGAAGGCAGGTGTAGAGACTTAATGGTAGGCACCCCACCGTAAAGAGCAAAAACGAATTGAGTGAACGCCGGTTTTTAAATCGGAATGAGCGAAAATCAGTTTATTGCACGAGGGTGAAGAGAAAGTCCAGACCCCAAATCCCTAAATTTAGGGAGCAATGAAAATTGTAGTGGCAAGCATAACCTGAAGGTTCCCGGTTCGAGTCCGGGTCCCGCAACCACGGGTCAATTGTCCGTTACTCCTTTGAAAATAGACTAGAAGTCTATTCCTCACACGTTAAGGACAATGCCCCTTACCCCATCACAGTTGATCCGTGGTTGCGAATGCGACAAAATTTACGTGACAGCTTTTTCCTGCTGTACGCAGGTTTTTAAATATCATACAAGGTATTTTTGGCGGAGTAGCTCAGTTAGTTAGAGCGTGGGACTCATAAGCCCAAGGTCAGTGGTGCAATTCCACTCTCCGCTACCAAAGTAAAATACATTATGGGACCGTAGCTCAATTGGTTAGAGCACTCGCCTGTCACGTGAGAGGTTACGGGTTCGAGCCCCGCCGGTCCCGCCATTAAAACACCAGTTATGCTGGTGTTTTAAATTAATTGCGCAAAGATGCTCAAACTTATAAAATTACACTAAAACAATTAATCAAATTTAATGAACAAAACAGCAGGACATATTAACAGACTTAAACGCATAGAAAAAGCTGCTTTTGAGATTGAAAACACTTCCACAAAACTTTCTTGGCAACTTAAACATTTAGCCAAAATCTTGCCCTCTTTACGAAAAAAGGATTTTAGAAAGGGCGTGCAAGGAATTTTAAACGGTTATTTAATCGACTACCGCAAAGCAAACCGAAAAATATACCCGAACGAAATAAACGTCGAATTGCCCATAGACAAAAAAATCCCCTTTGAAAAAAACGAGCTAAGTACTTATATGAGCTTTGTGGGTTTTTGGGTAGCCGGAATAAACTTTGTGCAAAAAGAATTTGGAAAAAAAGCGGAAGGAGATGTAGTACTTTTTTTGTCAGATATGGCAAAATTTTACCCGCAAGCAGCAGTAATATACAATTCCGCACAAACTAGTTTCGAAAGGGGAAAGCCCGTGGGTTTGAAATTTAAATTACTTCATTTTATAGATTCAAGCAAAAACGCTTCGCCTAGCTTGCATGTAGAAGTTGCGGCTCATACTTTCTCGCGAATAACGGAAATAATTAAAAAGCATTCAAAGGAAGATAGCGGATTTTATGAGCCAATTATTAACGCGCTTTTTATTAAAGCCGTAAGAATTTTAGAATCGGTTTTGCTAGTCAAGCAGCATGTGGTTATGGATATAGCCCTTGGCCTTGCCGCCCTTTCAGCCGGGGACCAAACATTTAGCCAAGAAAAGGCTTTAAATTTAGTAAATGCGATGTTTAAAAAAAACACGCACGGAATAGACGCGCAAACAATCGCAAAAATCCGGGAAACTATAATTTTAATTTATTCTGAAGCCTTAGCAAGAATTAAACTTAAGCCAGAAGTCCCGGCCTCAGCCGCGATAATTGAGTATTTGAAAAATTTTTACAGAACTACCTCCTCCCAGAATTAAAATTCTGGGTTTTTCTATGTCAATCGTTTTTATTAACCACTAAAAGCAGTAAAACCACCTATATAACGCTTTGTTCTCGACTGTTCTTTTCCACTATGAAATACAAAACTTTCACCTGTACATTTTGTTTGGGTTTCTCAGTTAAATTTCAAAATAAGTATAATCGCTAAATTAGCCTAAAAAATAAACAGTAAAAAGTCTTGGCTCAAAAAAAGTCAGTTTCTACTGTGGTTTTCTGGTATTGACATTTTATTAAAAAAATGTTATAATTATATTTAATTTTAGAAAGCTGAATTTTTGCTTCAAAAATAACAAGTAAGCATTCAGCTTTCCAAAATCTGAGAAAGCCCACAACCCAAACGGAGGGTTGAAGGAAAACTCCTTATTGCATTGTCAAACGGCAGGTTGCCAAGGTTCGATGACAATGTACGCAGCGTTGCGGTTAGTCCCCGAAGGGGATCTAATAAGGAGAAGAAATGACAGATCAAGAGTTGGACAAGCTCACGGAGTCGTTTTTGAATCCGTATGCTCCGCGGGTAGATTTGCCTACAATTGTCCCAAAGACATTGGAGCAGCTGATAGCAGAGGCGATTTCGTTAAAAGAAAGATTGATCGAAGCGGTTAAAACCCGCCCGATCAAACAAATCCATTGGCCCCGTGTTGAGGTAGTGGTACCCAATAAAAATGGGTCCCTCGACCTTATCGACTTAATCTGCCTTGGGGAGGTAAAGGGTTATACCCCCGAGGAAGACGAGGCCTTCCATCAAGAGATGGAAAAGCGTCATTCCCTAACTGCGCTGCAGTACATAGAGCAGCAAATCCAGAGGGTACACAGATATGCGTACACAATGGAAAACTCATCCTTCTCTGTCGAATTCGCAGACGACGGGGAAGTAATATCTTACCCCCGATAGAGGAGGGTTCGTGGCCACTGGCTGTAGTACCTACAGCCAGTGGTATTTTTTTTAAACAAACAACACATCTCTAAAATAGCCGCAGTCAACTTTATATAACTCTACTAATAAATAATTTCTATTCATAACTTTAAAATATAAAAACGTGAATTTTGTAATTTAAAAAGCCCGAATTAATTTTGGGCTGTTTAAATCCTTATTCGGCTTTAACCGCTATTTTTTTTGGCTCAACCTCAGGACTTTTGGTAAAGGTAACTTTCATTACGCCGTTTTTGCAAACAGCTTCCGGCTCTTTGCTGGAATTTACGCTTTCGGGGAGCCTAACATGGTAAGAAAAAGAGCTTGCGGACTTTTTATAATATTTTTTTTCTTCGCTTTTTTCTTCCTGCTCCTGGTGAGCCTTTATCCAGAGCATGCCCTTGTCAAAAGTAACTTCAATTTTGGAGGGGTCAACGCCCGGCACCTGAGCTTCTACGTAGACATTATTTTTGTCTTCTGAAACAGAAAGTCCCGAAGGCTGGCTCGACATACTCCAGAAATCATCTTCTTCGTCCCAAAGGGAAGGTATAAAGAAAGAACGGGGGATTAAACTATTCATAACAGTTTCTCCTTGCTTATAACAATTATTAGATAACCTATAAATGTTATAAGTTATATGATCCGCTTTTGGCGGAAATTAATAATTATTAACCTGGCCTTTAAAGCCATAGGTTGGGGGAGGGCCCTCTTTTCCCACATGTACACCTGGGTAATCCCGCCCCCACCCCAGCCCACAGCTTTAATTCGCTTATTACTACATATAACGTATATAAATATTACAGCGTAACTCTATTATCACTCTACACGAGAGAGTGATAATTTGTCAAGCTAGGTTTTCCACAAAAAAAAGAGGCCCGGCGTGACAAACCGGGCCTCGCGGCTCGCGGATAGACAGTGACTAATCGTCAGAAGACTGAGGAACAAACTCTCCGAGTCCTTGAGGAATCGCTGCGTTCGGCTGATTAATATCAACCCGAAGATGCGGTTTTTCCTCTAGGACATCATCGGACACTAATAGAACTTCGCCTTCTTTTTGCCAGGACATAAGACCTCCAAACACGTTGTTCGGACACCATCTTTTTACCATAAATTCCAATTTTTGTCCAGTAATAATTTTCGTGCTAAAATAACTTCATGAATACACAATTTTTGTACATAATTATAGTTATTTTACTGGCCGGTTTTGGAATTTTATTGTATCTTATTTTTTCTCTAAAAAAACAAGGCGAAAAACCTGCCGATGAAAATGCCATGAGGCTTTTGCTTCAACAAATGAACGAACTTTCAGGCATCGTGGACAGAAAAATGTCAGAAACCACTAAACATATGAGCGATTCAATGACAGCCCAATTTACCGCGTCTTCAAAACTCATAAAAGACGTAACCGAGGGATTAACCAAGCTTGACCAAACTAACCAACAAGTCGTTTCATTCGCAGACCAATTAAGACAACTGCAAGATATATTAAAAAATCCCAAGCAACGAGGAGTTTTAGGCGAATATTACCTGGAGACTTTGCTAAAAAATGTACTGCCCCCAAACAGCTATGAAATGCAAAAAAGTTTTAGAGACGGAACCATAGTTGACGCCGCCGTATTTGTAAAAGATAAAATCATTCCAATAGATTCAAAATTTTCGTTAGAAAATTATAACCGAATGGCGGAGACCAGAGACGAAAACGAACGTGAAAAATTAAAAAAAATTTTTGAAAATGACTTAAAACTCAGAATTATTGAGACTTCCAAATATATTCAGCCAAACGAGGGTACGATGGATTTTGCTTTTATGTTCATACCTCATGAGGCTATTTATTACGACTTATTAACCAATAAAATTGGAGGCGTTTCAGGCGAAGACGAAAACTTAATTCAAAGAGCCGCAAGTAAATATAAAGTTATTATAGTTTCGCCAACTTCGTTTTTAGCGTATTTACAAACTGTTTTACAAGGACTGAAAGCGCTAAAAATTGAAGAAACCGCAAAAGATATAATTAAAAACGTAGAGCAACTGGGCAAGCATCTAAAAAGTTACGAGGGGTATTATGACAAGCTTGGCAATGCGATTTCCACAACAGTGAACCAATACACTCTTGCCGGAAAAGAATTTAAAAAAATTGATAAGGACATTCTTCGAATAACCGGCGAGGCTTTGAATATTGAAACCGTGGCTTTGGAAAAGCCCGAAATTGAAAATTAAAAAAATATATGTCCATAAGAAACCAAGACCAAAGAGTAGGCGTGTTCGTAGACGTGCAGAATTTATATTATTCCGCGCGGAATATATACGGAGCCAGAGTAAAATTTAACGAGGTGTTAAACGCGGCCGTGGCCGGCAGAAAACTAATACGCGCTATTGCTTACGTGGTAGAAGCCAATATGCCGGAAGAAGAAAGTTTTTTTGAGGCTTTAGAAAAAGCAGGTTTTGAAGTAAAAAGAAAAGAACTCCAAACCTTTGCGGGCGGGCACCAAAAAGGAGACTGGGACGTGGGCATTGCTATGGACATAGTGAAGCTTATGAACAAGTTAGATGTAGTAGTTTTATGTTCCGGCGACGGCGACTATGTGCCCTTACTCGAGTACTTGCAAATGTCCGGCCAGTTTACAGAAACTTTGGCTTTTGGTAAATCTTGCAGCGCAAAAGTTAAAGAACTTACCGACTATTTTATAGACTTAGACGAGAACCCAAAAAAATATTTAATGCCTATAAGGAAATAACCGATCCGAATCTACGAACAAATCCGAATGACCCGAATACTATATGGCAAACATTGTTGAAAAAGAACTATCATACGAGATTACTGGACATTGTTTTAAAGTGCAGGACAAATTAGGTAGGTTTGCTAGAGAAAAACAATATTGTGATGAATTAGAAAATAGGTTTAAAGAAGCAAAAATTAAATACCAAAGAGAATATACTCTAACAAAATTTGTTTCAGAATCACCCAAAGGTAATCGTGTTGACTTTTTAGTTGAAGGTAGGGTTGTTGTAGATTGTAAAGCAAAAAATTTTATTACTAAAGAAGACTATTACCAAATGCAAAGATATTTAGACGCAGCTAAATTAGAATTAGGCTTAATAGTAAATTTCCGAGACGCTCATCTAAAACCCAAACGTGTGCTTAACAGCTCTGCTGATTCGGGTCATTCGGATGAAAGTTCGGATAGTTCGGATCGGTAATGAAAATTGTAATAGACACCAACGTACTAATAAACGGCTTTAAGGACGAGTATTCTTACGAGAAAAAAATTATTGACGCTGTTATTGCCGGAGAAATTGAAGCCTATGCTAACAGGCAGACTTTGCGCGAAAACAAGCTTATAGCAAGGCAATTAATAGACAACGACGAATACCAGCGCGAATTAAACAATTTATTCGGTCAAATTAACTGGGTAGTCAACAAGCGTCAAATCCGAATAGTACGTGACGAGGAAGACAATAAAATTCTAGAAAGCGCGGTTGAAGCAGGGGCTGAGTATTTAATTTCAAGCGACAACGATTTATTGCAGCTGTACGAATATCAAAATGTAAAAATTGTTAGACCGGCTGAATTTTGGGTAAAATATAAAGACGAAGGTATGGACTGGTGGAAAGCTATGACAAATTTTGTAAAAAGTAAAAATTAGCCATGACCGAATATCAAGACCCCAGGTTGCTTAAAATGAAGGCCGGGGCCGAACAAAGGAATATTTTGAGTGACCCGGAACAAATAAAGGCCCGCATAGATCAGGCCAAGGTTATATTCGCGGCTTTTTTAAGACGAAAATTATTGAATACAAAAAATTTAGACACAACATTAAATTTAAATTTATCTTTAGACGCTGCCATAGCAACATTAAACCTGGCAGGACTTGAACCAGAAACCGCAAAAGAAGCTGCTATAAATATTTTTTTATCGACCAAATGTTACGATTTTCAAAATAACATGTTTGTGGTAAAAAATCCCGAAGACCTTATTGAAACCTACGGTCCGGAAGGGGCAGAAAGAACAGTTTTAAAATTTTTAAGTTATTCGCCAAAAAAAACTTTTACCCCCAAAGAAATTGAGCTGGCTATAACAGGCAGTCAGGTCTTAGTAAAAAAAGTGTTAAAAAAACTTATTGGGCAAGGCAAAATAACCAAAACGGCGTCAAAAAATCAAACTTATTATCAAATTAAATAAATTAATGTCTTCGCTTTTAAAAAACCTAAACAACGAGCAACTTGCGGCCGTAAAATACACAGACGGACCGCTTTTAATTGTGGCCGGGGCCGGTACAGGCAAAACCACGGTAATAACCAGGCGCATTGCGCATTTAATTGAGCAAAATTTAGCAAAGCCGGAAGAAATATTGGCTTTAACTTTTACAGACAAAGCCGCGACCGAAATGCAAGAGAGAGTGGACCTGCTTTTGCCAATAGGTTATGTAGACACCTGGATTTCCACCTTTCACAGCTTTTGCGAACGAATTTTAAAAAACCACGCGCTGGACATTGGCCTGCCAAACGACTTTGAACTGCTGGACGGGACAAAACAGTGGATGCTGGTTCATAAAAATTTTGAAAAATTCGACTTGGATTACTACAGGCCGCTTGGAAACCCGAGCAAATTTATTTCCGCCCTGCTTTCTCATTTTTCCAAATGCAAAGATGAAGTCATTACACCTGAAGAATACCTAAAGCACGCGGAGGAACTTACGCTTTTCTCAGATAGCCCACAACCTCTCCCTAACCCTCCCCTTAAAAAGGGAGGGGGCGATGCAGTTGCATCAAGCTCCTCTCCTTTTGAGGAGAGGCCAGGAGAGGTTCCAAAAATAGACTTAATAGAAATCTCCCGCCTGCAAGAAGTTGCCAACGCGTATCATGTTTACCAAAAACTTCTGCTAGATAATAGCTGTTTGGATTTTGGCGATTTAATAAATTACACTCTTGAACTGTTTAAAAAACGCCCGAATATTTTAAAGTATTACCAAAATCGCTTTAAATACATTATGGTCGACGAATTTCAGGACACCAACTTCGCGCAATATCAACTGGTTAAAATGCTCGCCGGTGAAAACCAAAATATAGCCGTAGTTGGCGATGACGACCAAAGTATTTACAAATTCCGTGGCGCGAGCTTTTCTAATATCTTAAAATTCAAAGACAATTTCCCAAAACTTAAAGAAATCACCTTAGTTGAAAACTACCGCTCAACCAAAGACATTTTGTACTTGTCTTACAAATTTATTCAGCAAAATAATCCTGACAGGTTAGAAATTAAACTTCAAATTAATAAGGAATTAAAATCAAACACCGCCCAAAACGGCATTATTGAGGTAATAGAAGCCGAAGACCTAAGTAGCGAACTAAACGCTGTGGCAAAAAAAATTTTGGAACTAAAAAATACCAAAAATACCTGGAATGATTTTGCGATTTTAGTCAGGAGCAACTCGGCGGCCGAAGAAGTGCTTCCAATTTTGGCCGCCAACTCAATCCCTCACACATTTTATGCCAACACCGGACTTTACAAAAAGCCCATAATTTTAGATTTACTGGCTTACATAAAACTTCTAACAAATGTCCACGATTCTTTCTCGTTGTATAGGGTATTGAATATGCACCTTTTTAAGCTGGATGTTCACGAAATTGCCACAATCCTTGAATACTCAAAAAAGAAAACTTTAAGCCTCTACGAAACTTTGGAGCAGATACAGGTTTCTAAAATACTTAGCCAAGAGAATTTAAAAAAAGTATCAACTCTTTTAGAAAACCTTAAAAGGCACCATAGTTTAGCCCAATTAAAGGGCGCGGCTGAATGTTTTGTGGAAATAATTAATGACTTGCGCCTAGCTGAAAAAGTACAAGAGGATACATCAGAAAATGTGGAAAATAGGGAACTAATTGAGCAATTCTATAAAAAAATCGAAACTTTTGAAAAAGAAAATGCCGACAAAAGTTTTTTTAACTTTTTAACACAGCTTAGCCTGGAAGAAGAAGCGGGGGATGAAGGAAAAATTAACTTTAATCCAGATACAGGCCCGGAAAGCCTTAAGGTAATGACTATTCATAGCGCCAAAGGGCTCGAATTTGAAAATGTATTTGTAATAAATTTAGTGGACAAACGTTTTCCAAGCGTAAGCAAAAAAGACCCGATTGAGATTCCCAAAAAATTAATAAAGGATATATTACCTGAAGGCGACTTTCATATTCAGGAAGAACGCAGGTTGTTTTATGTGGCCGTGA
This sequence comes from uncultured Candidatus Saccharibacteria bacterium, assembly GCA_964483665.1. Lineage (GTDB taxonomy): Bacteria > Patescibacteriota > Doudnabacteria > UBA920 > UBA920 > JAEUSF01. The sequence continues at coordinate 134,955 of CAZACP010000001.1, read as the reverse complement.
CTCGGGCAAAGGTTAACCTATATTTAACCTGGGCAAAAGACTACGGGGGCAAGCAACAAAAAAAGCCTTCCCAATTTTTAGTCGAGGCGGGCTTAATCCCCAGCGAAAAATTGAGTAGGGCAACCGGCAAAGTGGTTTTTAACAGGCCAAAAATTTCCAAAAGTAGTGAAGTGTTTAAAATTTTACCGGACAAATTTTCCTATTCCCAGTTAAAAGATTTTGAGAACTGTCCTCTAAAATATAAATACCAATACTATTTAAAGCTCCCGGTTAAGGGCAGTCAATATTTAAGCTTTGGGAACACGGTTCACAAAGTTTTTGAAGAATATTTAAAATTATTCATAAGCGAAACAAAATTTAGCCAACAAGACTTGTTTGGGCAAAGCAAAAAAGCGCCCGCGCTTCCCAAGTTTGAAGTTTTAGAAAAACTTTATGAAAAAAACTGGGTCGATGAATGGTATCCGAGCAAAAAAGAGAAGGAGCTGTTTTATAAGCAAGGCAAAGAAATGTTAAAAAAATTTTATGACCTTAGCCAGCATAATCTACCTAAACCCAAATACATAGAGCAATCGTTCTTTCTATTCTTAGGCGACTACAAGCTGGTTGGCCGTATAGACCGGGCGGACGAAGCGCCTGAGGGACTAGTAATTTACGACTACAAAACCGGCAAAAAACCAAGAAAAAACGAAAAGCGCGATATTGACCAGCTCTATATTTACCAATGGGCTGCCCAAGAATACTTAAAAGAAAAAGTTTCGGGTTTAAAATATTGGTTTTTAAGGGAAAACGAAGAGCAATTTTTAACCGAAGAACTTGCTGACTCAGAAAAAATAAACGAATTAAAAAAAGAATTACTAAGCCTGATGGACAAAATTACCAAAACTATTAAATTTGACCTATTTAAAGAAGAGCATGAAAAATGCAAGGATCATAATTGTGAATTTGAATATTTAGAAGCCCGTTAAAGCAAAAAATAATCTCTAATATCAAAAACTACAAAATTTTTATTTTTTTGCAATTCGTGATATAATAAAAATGTTTTTTGAAGCCAAAAAATTCATATTGACAATAATAGGCGCGACAGCTCTCTCCGGGTTTTCGCTTGCTAGCATATTATTTTATACAGACCCTGAAAACTCCGGTTACTTAATAATTTTATCTCTCTATATAAGTATTTTTCTTTTCTCAACCGGACTGCTTACCTTACTAGGGGTAACATTCAGAAAATTTGCCTCAAAGGGGATTTTTTCCGTAAACCTTTCGAACAGTCTTAGGCAAGCGCTTCTGCTTAGTATTTTTTTAATAATCTGCTTAACTTTATCGGCTCATGGGTTGCTGTTTTGGTGGGTAATGTTAAGCGTTTTTCTGCCTTTTGCTATTTTAGAAATATTTTTGAATTTGAAAATCTAAGCTAACTATGGAAGAGCAAAAAAAACAAATCGAATCTTCAGAGCACAAAGAAGAGACAGAGAGTTTAACTTTTTTTAATGTAATGCCTAAAATTAAAAACTCTTCTTTGGTTATGCCCAATATTACTAGCTCAACAAAACCTGAACCCAAAGCCCCTGACATTAGCGCCCAAAAAGCGCCGGGGGAACCTGCCGCAAACGCAGTGAAAAAAAGTTTTTTTGCCAGATTTAAACTCTATATTATTTTGTTCATAATTTTGGCAGTGCTCGGAGCAGCCGGGTATTTTATTGTACCCAAATATTTTTTAAACGAATACAAAACTGAAGATTTTGTAGTTAGTCAGCCAAAAAAGCAAACCCAAGGCGAATCCGGTTTTACCAAAGATGCTTGGCTGGTAAAATATTTCAACAAAATCGACTGCGACCCTGCTATTTGCGGCAACCCGGCAGACCCGGACAGGGACGGTCTGGTAAACGAGCAGGAGTATACTCTAAAAACAGATCCAAATAACGCCGATTCTGACAAAGACAGCTTGGCTGACGGAGACGAAATTAATGTATTCGGCACCGACCCGCTGGCTGACCACTCCGGAGTGAATAAAAATTATACCGATACCGAATACGCTAAAAACGCTTACGATCCAAAAACCGACAAAAAACTTACGTCTGAAGAAATCAAAAACCTCAATGAAAAAATGAGGCAGTTTGGCCTGCATCAGCCGACACTTACGGCTCTAACTGAGGCTTTAAGCAAAATTTATTTATTTGACTCAAACGCCCCCTCTGCAAGTAGTACGGCAAGCAGCACTTTGGTTACAACAGCTACCACAACTCAGACCGGACTACCCAAAGACATAGAAATGACTCCGGAAGCCAAACAAGACCGAGACACCCAGCGCTCTTTGACCATAAAAACCGTAGGTATTGCCTTAATTAAATATTTTGATGACAACAAATCTTACCCGGCCGGCAACGAATTTAAACCGATGTACGATTCAATTAAGCCCTATATAAAAACTGCGCTAAATCCAAATGACCCTATAAATTTAGACAAATACGTTTACTCTTACGCGGCCAATGCGTCTAAAACAGACTTTACTTTAAGCTATTACAGCGAAACCTTAAATCAATTAATAAAAAAGACTGCCAAAGATGCAAAAAATGACAAGTTGAATTTGGAAGCAGCCGCGTCGGACGACCAAAGACGAACTGACTTAGATAGCTTGCGTTCTGCCTTGCTGGTTTATTCCGCTGACAATATAGCAGGCAGCCAAGAGTATGTTTTCCCGTCCAAAGAAAAATATAAAACCGCGCTTGTTCCCAAATACATGACCAATATACCCAAAGACCCAAAAACAAGTGCAGACTATGAATACCAGGCTTCGGAAACATTTGACACTTTTACCCTTAAAGCTATTTACGACGCCCCTCCAAGCGGCAAAACCGGGTATATGTGCAATCAGGAAGAATGCAGGGACTATTAAAATTGACAAAATTGATCAAATTGACATAATTATGGGAATAATAGATTTTTTCAAAAAATTATTTTTCTCGTCTTCATTATCAGTGAAAACTTTTCCGGGAGTGGTTGCGGCAAAGGTAGCGGGAGTGGAGAAACACCCCAATGCCGACAGGCTCAGAATTATTAAGCTAGATATAGGAGACAGAATAGTAGAACCAGTTGTCTGCGGGGCTTTTAATTTTGGAGAAGGGGATATAGTAGCCTTAGCTTTACCAGGCGCGCAAATTGTCCAAAACATTCATTCCGAAACCCATGAGCCTTTCATTTTGCAAAAAGCAAAGATCCGCGGCATAGAAAGCCAGGGTATGATTTGCGCTGCTTTTGAACTTGTTTTGTCTAAAACCCCCGGCGACAAACCCGAAATAATGCTGCTAAAGCAAGACGTAAAACCTGGTAGCGAATTTAAAGCTGATATGATAAAATCTTAGGCAGATATTGAGAATATTAAGCAATATCCCGATATCTTAATACCAATAAATAACTAACAGCTATGAACATAGTAATAGATACTTCAGAAGAAAATAGCTTAAAAGCTGAGTTAGAAAAACGAACCGACTTTGAAGCGCTTAGAATAAGGCGCTATTTAAGCATGCCTGACTTATCCAGAAGCAAAGACAGTCCTTTGGCAGAAATAGTTCAGAGAGCTAAAAAAGTTAAAAATCTTGAGGGCTTTGATGATATAAAAATTCCTGAAATTACCCCGACCAATATTTTGTTTGATTTATTTAATATGGGGCCGGAACACCCGGCGCGTTCAAAATCTGATACCTACTATGTAAATGAAAAAAATGTGCTCAGAACACATGATACTGTCTTTTGGTATTATTATTTAAACCATCCAGAAATAAAAAAGCGTATTGAAAATAAAGAAACACTTGGCGCAATTTGTTATGGTAAAGTTTACAGGAAAGATGAAATCGATAGTAAACACATGAATGTTTTTCATCAGTTTGGTGGTTTATACGTAGCGCCAGATGACAAGCAAACTATAACTCCTGATGATTTAAAAAACACTTTATCAGAAGTAGCTAAAAGTGTTTTTGGAAATGCCAACTTTCGTTTTTATGAACATAATTTTCCATACACCGACCCCAGTTTTGAAATGGAGGCTGAAATAAAGGGCCAATGGATTGAAATGCTTGGCAGCGGCATGGCTAGAAAATCTTGCCTCGAAAACATGGGTCTGAAGGGTTACCATGGTTGGGCTTTTGGCTTTGGACTTGAAAGATTGGCAATGATTTCTATGGAACTTCCAGACATAAGGCTTTTGTGGTCTACAGATGAGAGAATTAAAAAACAACTTGTTTTAGGCCAAAAGTACGTAGAAGTTTCCAAGTTTCCACCTGTACCCAGGGATATTTCTTTTATTGTAAATAAAAACTTTGTACCGAATAATTATTTTGATTTGATTAGGGAACTTGGAGGGGACTTAGTCGAGCAGGTAGAACTTATGGATAAGTACGAAAACGACGAAAAATTCGGCAAAGACCGAATGTCTTATACCTACCACATAGTTTATAGGAGCCCGGAAAGGACTTTAAAAAGTGAAGAAGTTGACGTAATTCACAACAAACTTTACGATGAAACCAAAAGAATTTACAATGCCGAGCTCAGATAAAAGTATGATATAGTATGATACCTAAAATAGCGCTTATTTAAGCGTTATTTTATATATTTTTATACACATTTTTGACTGGATTTTTACCTTAAAATTTGCTAAAATTAATTATATGTTTGCTGAGGCTAATCCAAACATTGATATCTATATAAATAACCTCTATTTGTCTTTGGAGAACTTATTTAGTAGTACTAATTATTTACCCAAAGAATTTATAGAAGGTGTTAAAGGCTTGTCTGAACTCGAAAGAAATAAGCTTATTTACGCGGGTACCGATGCGAATTATAGTCAAATTCAATCAACTATTAAACTTTTAAAAGAATACGACGGGCCAAATTATAAGTCGAAAATCAAACAGATATTAAAAAAATACGAAAAAATATTGATTCACATTTGTTAGATGATATAAAAAAATTTATTCAATTACAATAATGCCAAAAGATACTAAACCTAAATCACAATATACTTCTGAAAATATTACTGTACTCGAAGGACTTGACCCAGTGCGTAAGCGTCCGGGTATGTATATAGGCTCTACCTCTTCCACGGGCTTACATCACTTAATTTGGGAAATTGTAGACAACTCAGTAGACGAAGCCATGGCCGGACACGCCACTAAAATTGGCGTGCTTTTACAAAAGGACGGCGGCGTTACGGTGGTAGACAACGGCCGCGGCATTCCGGTTGATGTTCACAAACAAACCAAAAAATCCGCGCTGGAAACTGTTTTAACAGTTTTGCACGCGGGCGGCAAGTTCGGTGGTGACGCTTCCGGATACAAGGTATCCGGAGGTCTTCATGGAGTTGGCGCGGCGGTTGTAAACGCGCTTTCAACCAATTTGGTTGCGCAAGTTAAGCGTGACGGAAAAATTTACGAACAGAAATATAAAATCGGCAAGCCTCAGGGTCCGGTTAAAGTTGTTGGCAAGGTAGATAAAGCCGATCCTGAACAAACCGGCACTTCTACTACTTTTTACCCGGACGGCAGCATTTTTGAAACTTTGGAGTTTAACTTTAAAACGGTTTTAGAGCATTTGCGCAGCCAGGCCTACCTTACCAAAGGTTTGCATTTCATAATCACCGACGAAAGAATTGGGTTAACCTACCAATACTTTTTTGAAGGTGGCATACTTTCTTACATTAGGCAGATCAACCGCAACAAAAAAACCAAATCCCAGCCGGTATACATACAAAAACAAATGGAAGATGTTTTTGTGGAACTGGCACTGCAGTATACAGACGATTTTGACGAAAGGATTCTAGCTTACGCCAACAATGTGTACAACCCGGAAGGCGGTATGCACGTAACCGGGCTTAGAACCGCTCTAACGCGCGTAATAAATTCTTACGCCACCAAAAACGGATATGTAAAGGAGTCGGAAAAACTTACCGGGGAAGATATGCGCGAAGGGCTTTCAGCTATTATATCGGTAAAGCTGCCAAACCCGCAGTTCGAAGGACAAACCAAAGCTAAGCTCGGAAACCCGGAAGTTAGAACCGCGGTAGAAACCGTGGTAGGCGAAGCTTTAGAAATCTATTTGGAAGAACACCCTCAGGAAGCCGGCAAAATTGTAGAAAAAGTTATTTTAGCCGCCAAAGCCAGAATGGCGGCCAGAGCAGCCAGGGACTCGGTTATACGAAAAGGAGTTTTAGAAGGCTTGGCCTTACCGGGAAAGTTGGCTGACTGCTCAGAAAGTGACCCCGCTAAATGCGAATTATACATTGTAGAGGGTGACTCAGCCGGCGGCAGCGCTAAACAGGGCCGCGACAGAAGGAACCAGGCTATTTTGCCTTTACGAGGCAAGATTTTAAACGTGGAAAGAGCCAGGTTAGACAAAACCCTGTCTTCCCAGGAAATAAAAAATTTAATTATTGCTCTTGGCACCGGAGTGGGGGACTTGCTGGATATGGAAAAACTGCGCTACCACAGAATAATTATTATGACCGATGCCGACGTAGACGGAGCGCACATTCGCACTCTTTTACTAACTCTATTTTTCCGCTATTTCCCGGAAGTTATAAAGCGCGGGCATTTGTATATTGCCCAGCCTCCCTTGTTTCAGGTTAAGGTCGGAAAAAACGCGGAATACGCTTTTTCCGAAGAAGAACGCGACAAAGTTTTAAAAAAACTTGTAGACGAAGCTAAAGCGAACAAAAAGGCTAAAAGCGAAAAGAAAAAAGGTAAAAACGAGGAGCCGGTTGAGGCCGAGGAAGCAGGCGAAGTTTCTACTGTGGAAGAAACAACCGGCGGACAGTTGGAAGGTTTTAAGTACACTATACAGCGCTACAAAGGTTTGGGTGAAATGAACCCGGGCCAGCTTTGGGAAACCACAATGGATCCAAAAAATCGCGTAATGCTTCAGGTTAAAATTGAAGATGCAGAAAAAATTTCGGAAATTTTTGAAGTGCTAATGGGCGACGAAGTCGCTCCCAGAAAGCGCTTTATAACCACGCACGCGAAAAACGTGAAGAACTTAGATATATAGTTCACAGATCTTTGCTGCACACAGATACCACAGACTCATTTAATATCACAAATTGAGAAATGCCATAAAACCAGATTAAGTCAAATCTGTGTTATCTGTATTTTATCTGTGTATCTGTGAACATTGACACAAAAATAAAATAGTTGTAAGATATATCAACTAACCATAATAAATAAGCAATTTTAATTCCCGCATAGCGCGGGAATATTTTAATAACATGGCTAAAAAATATCTTTTAACCCCGGAAGGGCTTACAAAACTTAACGACGAACTCAAAAACCTAATTGAAGTAAAACGCAAAGAGGTTATTGAACGCATCCGCGAGGCAGCAGCTCATGGCGATTTAAGCGAAAACGCCGACTACGCCCAAGCCCGTGAAGAGCAAAGTTTTATAGAAGGCAGGATTGCTGAAATAGAAGACATGATTAAAAATGCGGAAATTATTCAGTCCGGCGGCAATCACAACACAGTCACCATAGGCTCAACTGTTACGGTAAAGGTAGGCGGCAATGAAAGAAAATACACTATAGTGGGGAGCAATGAAGCTAACCCAAAAGAAAACAAGATTTCCAATGAGTCCATTGTGGGAAAAGCGCTTTTAGGCCAAAAAGCCGGGAACAAAACAAAAATCCAAACCCCGGCAGGAGAAACTGAATACGAAATAGTTTCTATTGAATAACAAGAAAATAGAAGAAATTGACGAAATCGACGAAATTAAACCGCCCTTTGCCCAAAGGGGCGGTTTTTTGTTATAATAAATTAAAGATTTTAATCACCTAAACATTCAGCCATTCAGAGCGTAGCGAAGAATCGCTTTTTAAACAACCCAGAAGGGATTCCTCACTCCGTTCGGAATGGCTTAAATACAATTTAATTCACCATGTCAGAAAGACTAGAAGATATTATAAAAGCAAAAAAAACCAAGCTTGAGGCTGTTAAAGCCGCGGGAGTTGACCCGTATCCTTCCATTACCGAGCGTACCCACACCAATCTACAGGCTTTAAATGACTTTGACAGTTTACAAAATCAGGAAATTACTTTAGTCGGCAGGATCCGTTCTTTTCGCGATATGGGCAAAATTATGTTTGTCCATATAGAAGACGGATCTGCCAAAATACAGGTTTTGTTTAAGAGCGATGACTTAGGAGCAGATGTTTTTAAGTTTGCTTTAAAAAACCTAGATACCGGAGACTTTGTGCAGGTTACCGGCAAACTGTTTAAAACCAAAACCGAAGAAAAAACTCTGCAAACCCTAAGCTATAAACTGCTGGCAAAAAGCCTGCTGCCTCTACCGACTGAACATTTTGGTCTGGCAGATGAAGAAACCCGCCTAAGAAAAAGATACTTAGATATTTTACTAAACCCCGAGGCCAAAGAAGTTTTTGTAAAGAAATCCAAGTTTTGGAATAGTATGAGAAAATTTATGGAGGACGCCGGGTTCTTGCATATAGATATGCCTATACTCGAACCCATACCCGGCGGAGCGGAAGCTAGACCGTTTATAACCCACCATAACGCGCTTGATCGTGATTTCTACCTTAGGATAAGCTTAGAGCTTCCATTAAAAAAAATGCTGGTAGCGGGCTATGAGAAAGTTTTTGAAATTGGCCGCATTTTTAGGAACGAGGGCATAGACACCGAACACTTGCAGGACTACACCCAAATGGAATTTTACTGGGCATACGCGGGTTTTGAACAAATGATGCAGTTTTGTCAAAAAATGTACCAAAAAATTATTATGGATGTTTTTGGCGACTTAACAATAACTGCCCACGGACAAACAGTGGACTTCTCGGGGACTTGGGAAAAAATTAGCTATATTGAAATTTTTAAAAAACATACGGGGCTGGATTTAATGGAAGCAGATGACAATGAACTGCGCGCATACTGCGACAAACATCATTTAAAATACGAACCGGCAGCTGGCCGAGGCAGGTTAATAGACATTATTTTTAAGGAAGTCAGAAAAAATATTCCGGGCAATAAGCCTGTATTTTTAGTAGACCAGCCGGTAGAATTAGAACCGCTTGCCAAAAGAGACCCAAAGAACCCTAAAATTGTTCAGAGGATGCAGATTTTAGCGTTTGGCACGGAGTTAGGCAAGGGTTTTGGCGAACTTAACGACCCAATTGACCAACGTTCCCGTTTTGACGAGCAAATGAAGCTTCGGGCGGCAGGGGACGAAGAAGCCCAAATGCTGGACGAAGCTTATGTGGAAGCCATGGAATACGGTATGCCTCCGGCTGCCGGATTTGGAGTTTCTGAAAGGCTATTTTCAGTTTTAATGGGTAAATCTATACGAGAGACAGTTGTATTTCCGCTTATGAAGGAAAAATCGGGAACAGATATTGGAAATTAGATATTTGGATATTATGGGAAAAAATCAAATAACTATTGTTGTGGCAATAATTAGAAATGAAAATGGCGATGTTTTACTGGCAAGACGAAACGAGCCTGGTTTAAAAGATGCGCACGACAAATGGGAGTTTGTTGGCGGGGGAATAGAGTTTGGGGAAAATCCGGAAGAAGCATTAAAAAGAGAAGTTTTGGAAGAAGCCGGGGTGGAAGTTGAAATAACTAGACTACTACCAAAAATTTTTTCGGAAATGCTAAATAAAGAAACACAGGTTATTGTAATGTCATACGAATGTAAAATTATTTCCGGGGAATTAAAAGCCGGGCTTGACCAGGAAATCGCAGAATTAAAATTCGTACCATTAAAAGAAGTAAAGAACTACAACACATTCAAAAATATTCAAAAGACTGTTGATCTTTTAAACTAATTACTAAGCACTTAGCACTAATCACTATTTTTTATGTTAGACATAAAATTCATTCGCGAGAACGCGGAAAAACTTAAAGAAGCCATAAAAAACAAGCGCATTAACTTAGATTTAGACCGGCTTTTAGACCTAGACGCCCAAAGAAGAACTTTCTTAACTGAGCTTGAAAGTTTGCAGGCGTCAAAAAACCAGGCTTCCAAGGAAATACCCAAGCTTGAAGGCGAAGATAAAAAAGCCAAGCTGTTGGAAATGAAGGAAGTAGACGCAAAAACCGATGAGCTTAAAATAAAAGTAAATCAAATCCAAACCGAGTACGACCAGCTAATGTACTTAGTTCCAAACATTCCAAGCCCGGAAACACCGGTAGGGCCGGATGACAGCGCAAATGTGCCCTGGAGATATTGGTCGCCTACTTTAGGCGATTTAGACGCCAAAGACGTGGACAAAGCCGCGCAAGTTCCGCCGAAATTCGATTTTCCTATTAAAGACCATATTGAGCTCGGCGCCAGTTTAAATATGCTCGACTTGGAAGCCGGAGTAAAAACCGCCGGCTTTAGAGGCTACTACTTAAAAAATGAGGCTGTGCTTATGCAGTACGGACTTATTTGGCACGCTATTAAAAAAATGCAGGCCAAAGGCTTCGGGCTTATGATTCCGCCGGCCTTAGGCAAAGACTTTGCCTATTACGGCAGCGGCCATTTTCCTTTTGGCAAAGCAGAACAGTACCAGGTTTTAACCGAAGAAGAAATTAAGAGCGGCTCTTCTGAAAAAATTTACCTTGGGGGTACTAGCGAACCCGCGCTTTTAGCTTACTACGCGGACAAAACTTTAAATGAAAAGGATTTACCCATAAAAGTTTGCGGAATTAGTCCGTGTTTTAGGGGAGAAGTCGGCAGTTACGGCAAAGACACAAAAGGCATTTACAGGATTCACGAATTTATGAAAGTTGAACAGGTAGTACTTTGCAAAGCCGATATTTTAGAAAGCGACCAATGGCTGGAGAATATGAGGGAAATTGCCCAAGAAATGTTAAAGGATTTAAAACTCCCGCATCGCGTCCTTAATATTTGTACCGGCGATATGGGCGCGGGCAAATACAAAATGTACGACGTAGAAACCTGGATGCCGGCCCGAAGCAATTACGGCGAAACTCATTCTGATTCAAACCTAACCGACTGGCAGGCCAGAAGGCTTAACATAAAGTACAAAACAGCGGACGGAAAAACAAAGCACGTTTATACTTTAAACAACACCGTGGTAGCTTCACCCAGAATTTTAATAGCAATATGGGAAAACTACCAGCAAAAAGATGGTTCAATTATAGTGCCGGAAATTTTAAGACCTTATGTTGGCAAAGACGTAATAAAAAATGACAAAACCGACGGCAATAGTAAGAAAGAGCAGAAGTAAATCTTGATACAAAAATTTTTGCAGTTTTTTAATTTTGTCATATATGCAGTTTCGTTACCAAAACCAAAATTTTAAGCACAAACTGGACAGCGCCAGGCATTATAAAAGAAATGCAAGAAAAATCCCCCAAACCAGCAAGGAGATTTTTTTTGCCAAAATCGGCCTTGAGACTTGGCCGTCTAAACTGGCTTTAGTCTTTGTTTTAGGCCTTTTAAGCTACTTAACCTACATACCCAATTTCTTATATATTAAAAATATAGAGGTTAACGGGCTAAAAATTGAGGAACGGGAAAAAGTTTTAGGGCAGATTCAGACTTTTTTAAAAAAAAGAAGCCTGTTTCCGCAAACAAATATTTTGCTTTTAAATAAAACGGCTTTAAAAAATAGTTTGGAAAAGAATAATTTATTCATTAAAGAAATTTCAAGCATAGAAAAAGATTTACCCGCATCTATTACTTTAAATATCAACCCTCGCTACGCAAAATATGTCTCTCAAAGCGGCCCTTTTAGCTACCAAATTTCCTCTGACGGAATTATTACGTCTTTAGATCCTATGCCCGAAAAGAATAATTTAACCCAAATAAATTTTTCTCAGACAGGGGATTGGGTTATAGGCCAAAAAGTGCTTTCGGAAGACCAAACTAGTCTGCTAAACAAAATAAGCTCGAACTTAGTCGAAGTAAGTAATCAAAAAGTAAAAAACTTTCAAATTGATTTTAAGAACGAGCAGGATTTAATTGTAGAAACGCAGCAAAATTATTTAATAAAATTTGATGTTAAAACAACCTGGGAAGAAAGCCTAAATTCGCTAAGCACGCTGTTCACAAAAATTTCACCCGGTGAAACCTTGGGCTACATTGACCTAAGAGTCCCGGAAAGAGCCTATGTCTGCTACAGAAATACGGCCTGCGCTAACCAAAAGCAAACACAAGTTGCCGGGACTGCAACTTCCACCCCTATAGAAAACCCCATTAAAAATTAACTTAAACCATTGGGATTAATATGAACAAACCAATTATTATTTCGCTTGGTGGCTCGCTTATTTTCCCTGAAGACATTGACGTAAGTTTTTTAAAAAACTTTAAAAAACTCATTGAATCCCAAATAAAAAAAGGCCGCCGTTTTATATTAATAACCGGCGGGGGGAAAGTTTGCCGCAAATACCAGGGCGCCTTAAACCAGCTTACAGCCATAAGCCACAAGGACCTGGACATGATGGGCATTTACACCACCCATACCAACGCACATTTTATAAGAATGATGTTTGGTAAACTAGCGAATTCGCAAATCGTTTCCGACCCAACCAAAAAATTGAATTTTAAGGAAAAAATTCTTTTGGCCGGCGGATGGAAACCGGGCTGCAGCACAGACAAAGACGCGGTTATTTTGGCCAAAACTTACGGGGCGGATACGGTTATAAACTTAAGCAACATTGACTTTTTGTATGACAAGGATCCAAAAAAATTTGCTGACGCCAAAAAAATACACGGCATTTCCTGGGACGGTCTGTTAAAAATAACCGGAAAAAAATGGAGTCCGGGTCTAAATGCCCCATTTGACCCGACCGCCGCGGTTTTAGCAAAAACAAATAAGCTTAAGGTGATAATCGCGAACGGCAAAAATTTAGAAAATTTAAAAAATATTCTGGAAAATAGGAGTTTCCAGGGAACAAAAATCAGCTAATAAAAATCCTCCGATTTTCGGAGGATTTTTCATACTTAGTTAACTTTGTACTGGGTAATATATATGCTGCTACCTATCCAGGGTCTGACGTCCGGAAACTCTTTTGCCTGTTCTTTTTGATTTTGTTCCGCCTGCTCGATAACAACCCAATTACCGGGGACTTCGGGCCTTTTAGAACCAAAGGCATACGTCCATAAAAGCCAGACTGTGTCGCCTTTATTGGCTAAGGCGTTAAAATCCGGCGCTAAGTCTTGATTGGTTAAAATTGCCACGCCCTCTACGTGAGAAATTTGGCTTATGTCAGACCTGCCGCCGGTATACAATAGGGGACGAACAGGAATTTTTGCGCTTGTTGAGGCGTAATATTTATAATTAAAAAATTCATAGGAAGTTCCGACAAAAACATGGTGCCCGGCTTCTACATTGGCAGACAAATACTTTGCGGCCTCTTTCATGCCCGGCTTGTTCTTTATGTCCAAGCCCTGCCAATGATAGTTAAAAGCGTATAGGTTGTAAAGCGCATAAGAAACAAAAAGTCCGGCTGCGAGCCATTTTATTTTTATTTCAGACAGCCAAACCGACAAAGCAATTAAGTAAAATATGCCTGCGTATAAAAAGTATCTTTCCTGAAACACCGAGGTTCCGCTGCCTTTAAGCTGAGCGATAATTAAAAATCCAATAGCTCCCAAAAAAGGGAAGACGGAAGCCAGCAGGACCAGCCACTTCGCCCATGAACCGGTTTTTTTTAAAAACCGCCAAAAGAAAAATATGCTGAATAAAAAAAGCGCTATAAGTATTTTTTGAGTATAGTAGCCGCTATCGTTATGGTAAACTCCGAGGAGAATTGTCCACAAAGTTCCCGGTATGCTCCAAATAGTCATGGACGGAATCCAATAACCCTGACCTACCTGGCGCACCTGAAAGATAAATATTTTTAGCCAGGGCAAAAATGAAACCGCAATCAAAACACAAGCAGCTAAAAATTCCCAATATTTTTTTATTTTGATTCTATAATGGTAAATTTGGTAAATTAAACCATAAAGACACAAAGCGGCGGCAGTGAAAAGCAGATAGTAGTGAGTTAGAATGGCTACCCCGCTAAAAATTGCAAAAGCTAGGTAATGCCAAACATAGTGGCGGCGTAAGCTAATGTCTTTCGGCAAATTGGGCATATGCAAACCTTGGTCGTCGCTAAACTGTTTTTGTTCTTCTAAGGCTTTGACCAAAAAATAAGCGGCCATTAGCGCAAAGAAGGCTCCAAAGGTATACATTCTGGCTTCTGTGGAAAAATCTATAATATATGGGTTTAAAGCAATAAGCAAAGCCGACCAGTTAGCGGCTTTTTCACTTTTAAATCCGACTTTAACAAACAGCCAAGCAGCCCAAATTCCTGCCACACCGAAGAAAATAGAAAACCCGCGTAAAGCCAGAGCCCCGTTGTTAAATAAATATGACCAGAGTTTCAGAAAAATATAATACATAGGCGGGTGTACGTCTAGACCTATTCGGTAAAGCATTTCGCTCCAATTATATTTTACTAACAATGCTGAAAAAGCTTCGTCATGCCAAATGGAAATGTCAAGGTTATGGTAAAACCTTAAAACTGTTCCAATAATTAAAATCACAAACAAAGGTAAATATTTTTTTCCGCCAAAGGCAGACCCCGCTCCGCGGGACATATTTTGATTCATATTTTAATTTTTTATTTTAAATTTTAACAAATATTCTGACGTTTGTGTGTCGGTATTCTTTACGCTAGGAATAACTTCAACCAAATTAATGCTGTAATTGCCAATTATGCTTGTTTTGTTCATTTCAACTTCCTTAATGCCGACCAAGGTTTTATTGTTTGAAACTTCAACCTTAGCAGTTACCGTACCTGCCCACACGCAGGCAATTTTAGGGTCTGCCGGACAGCGGGAATCGTTAACCGAAACCAGTTTAAATGTGCTGCCATTTTTGCCAAATATGTAAGATTGTCCTACTTTTAAAGAAAGACTTTCGTTAATGAACGATTCATTTTGATTTGTGACAGGCGTTTTAATTTCTTTTCTTCTAAACGGCAAATTTGCCACAGCTTCACTGTCGTCCTGCAGCTTGTTTATTTGTCCAAGCAAAACAAAGCAGGCTACAGCTCCTGCTAAAGTAACACCTAAGACCATTAAATAAGTTTTAGTGCGGGGGGATAGAGGTTGCATATTAATTTACTTCATAAACCGCCATAACAGCCTGGCCAAATTTATTTCTGCTTTCTTTTATTAAGCTGGTGTTAGGGTGGTATTGTTTAAATTTTTTAATGTCGAAAATCGAGCTTTGGGTAAAAACTATTTTATCTCCCTTTTTAAGTCCCGAAAGCTTCCAAGAGTTTTCCGGGTCAACTTGTTTGTACGGTACATTACAAGGGGAGTTAAAATTACCGTACCTGTCCGAAGTTAAATAGTCGGTGGTTTGAACTGAAAATTTGTCTAAAACTAAATAAGTTTTGTCTTTATTGCATTCCTTAATTAAATACTCGCTCACCGGAGTTAAGTCGCTTCTAAAAAAATAAAAATTTTCAGGGCTATTGTAGGCGTAAACAAAATACAAAAAGTAGCTCTGCAAAATTAAAGCAACAAAAAAACAAACAGCTGCAATTTTTAAACCCCAGGTCGCCAACGTTTTTCTAAAAAAACGCGAAACTGACTCAAGGTGTTCTTCGTGGCATTTTTCACAGCGATGCCAAATTTTTTCATGGGCAGCCTTAATGTATTCGGCAAACCTATAAATTGCCCAGGCTGAAATTATGAACACCGGGGGAATAAGCCCAATAGCCCTTAAGCCATGCGGGATGCCTTCCGCGGTCGTAGCAACCGGCAAAAGCATACCCCAAAACCAGCCGGTAAGCAAAAAATATTTCCACCAATCCGCCCTTTTGTTTGGCATAAAAAAGTAACCAATACCCATAAGAGTAACTAAAACTAGCCCGAGTCCAAAGAACGGGCTCACGATTTGGGACAAAAACGGGGCGCCCGAAATATTATGGCGCCAATTTAAATCTCCCTGGGTAAAAAATCCAAGGAGCGAAACCTTGGCAACTTCAAAAAACACATTTAGGGCAACCGCAGGGGGCTGATTTCCGGAAAGCTGTTGGCCGTCTACCAGATATAAACTTGGGTTAAAAATACTAACCTGTCCGCTTCGGCCGACAAAAGAACCGGGGTGGGAATAAAAATATTTTGCCAACGGGAAAATAAAAATTATAAAAGCAAAAACAAACGCTAACCCGGGCATAAAGTACCTAAATAAAGCCGCTTTAACCATTTTGGTTTTAAGGGTCGCCAAAAACGGCCAGAGCAAAGCCATAAATAAAATAGGCGCCATAATCCTAAAAGCTATGTAAGTGTAAAAACCCAAAGCAAAACTCGCGCCGCTAAAAAAAGCGGCTCTTACCCGGTCGCCAGAATTAACCGCCTGATATGTGCGTAGCAAAAAATATATGGTTAACGCGGAAAAAAGAGGAATTAAAGTCGCCCTAAACGCGGTACGCGACAAAACAATATGCCAGTATGAAACTGCCATTAAAAAAGATGCCAGTAACGCAATGTTCGTCGCCCGATTTTTTAAATTTTCACTTGGGTCAAAAACCGCAAACTTGCCCTGTATCTGACTAAAGGCCGAAGAAAGGCCTTTTGGAACAAGCGAGTCGTAAGCAAAAGCCCCGCTTGGGTTTGTGGGGGATTTAAGAGTGCTATTTTCTTCCTTGCCAATCATAAAAAGCCGCCTGGTAACAAAAAAACAAGCTAAAACTGAAAGCGTGCCAACCAAAGCGGGGACTATGCTAAATTGCCACACGCCTTTGCCAAACAAAGCAACACTGGCCCACTCCATATAAAAAAATAGGGCTTCACGGCCATTGCCGCGCTCATAAAAAGGCTGTAACTGCCCTTGCTGCATTAGGTTTATATCTAAACCATTCGCAGCCATGTCAGGAAAAAGTCCGCCCGGCATTTGGCGAATTAAGAAAAACCTAAAAAATATAGTTAAAAGCAGAATTAAAAAAAGTAAAAATTTTTGTTTTGGCGACATTCCAGACTCGAATTATGGATTATTTGCTTTATTTGCAAAAAAGCTAAGTGCCTTAAGGCTTATATCCGGCATTGTTAAAAAAGCCGGAAAAAGCTATAATTAGACCATGTTTTTAGGAATTTTTAAAAAAGTTTGGTTTCTTTGGGCGCTGAGTATTATTGTAAATATTATAGCACTTTTGTTGGTTTATTTCAAAATTGGCGGACAACCCGAAAAAACTATAGTACTTCACTACAACGTAATACTGGGCGTCGACAATTACGGTCAGGCGAATAAGTTATACATAATACCGGCTGCCGCGTTTTTTTTATGCTCCCTAAACTATATTTTTTTCAGACTGACAAAAATGACTCGTATGTTTTATTCCCCCCTTTTAGCCGGTATGAGCCTAATAATTCAATTAGTGCTTTTATTTGCTTTAATATTAATTATTAGGGCGAATTAAAATTTTATATGTTCAGGCAGAGAACCGCAGCAGAAAGATTTTGGGAAATAATTCCGGGGCTTCAGCTCTGGAGTGTTTTTATTGGCGCTTTGCTGCTTTCGTATTTTAAACCCACCTGGGCCGCGGTCTTTATAATTTGTTTTGATATTTACTGGATACTGAAAGCAATAAATGTGGCAAGCCACTTAATTTCCAGCTATAAAAAATTCCGCGCCTGCTTAAAAATTGACTGGTTAACCTATGTCAAAAAGCTGGACGATTTGGAAAAATTTATCGGCTTTTTAAGACAACAAAAATTTCCGAGCAAAGCCGCTACAAAATTTATTCAAAAAGAAATTATTAAGCTTGAAAAATTACAAGCCCTAAAAAAAAATCCGGGCAACTACGAGCATTTTTTTCATTTAATTCTAATTCCGTTTGTTAGTGAAAGCTACGAAGTTTTAAATTCAAGCATTGCCTCCCTAGCCGGCGCGAATTACCCGAAAGACAAGCTTATTTTATTGCTGGCAGCCGAAGAAAGAGCCGGGGAAAATGCCCTAAAAATTGCCGACCAAATAAAACAAAATTATTCAAACAGCTTTTACAAAATTTTTATTACGGTTCACCCGGACGGACTGCCCGGCGAAATAAAGGGCAAAAGCGCCAATGCCAGTTACGCGGTTGAATCTATTCTGCCGGAGCTAAAAAATTTAAGTCTAACCACGGATCAAATTTTGGTTTCAAATTTTGATTCAGATACCGTTGTGCATCCTCAGTACTTTGCCCGAGTTATGTACGAATTTTTAACCGCAGAAAAACCTTACCAAACCAGCTACCAACCCATTGCCATTTATAACAACAATATTTGGGACACCCCCGCAATAGTGCGTTTAGTTTCGGTTTCCAATTCGTTTTGGCAGTTTTCTGAAAGCAGCCGCCCCGACCGCTTAAGGACTTTTTCTTCCCATACTATGACTTTAAAGGCGCTAATGGATATTGGTTTTTGGAAAAAAGACATTGTTAACGAAGACGGTTTTGTGTATTGGCAATGCTATTTGCATTACAACGGCGACTACAAAGTCGCGCCCTTGTTTATACCCGTAAGCTTAGATACCTGCTTGGCCGAAACAACCTGGCAAACCTTAAAAAATCAGTATAAACAAAAACGTCGCTGGGCTTACAATGTGGAATACTGGCCGCACTTAATTTGGCCGGTTATAAAAAGCAAAGCGCCTTTGCATGACAAAGTCTACAAACTATTCCAGTACTGGGAGCAAAATTTCCATTGGGCCACGGCCAGTATTATGATAGCCACTTTAGGCTGGCTGCCTTTGGTTATTGGCGGAAATGAATTTATTAACTCAGTGGCCGCGTTTAATTTGCCCACCGTCACCAAGACCTTAATGAATATTGCACTTTTGTTTTTAATAATTAGCGTATACATTAACTTTGTGCTTTTGCCCAAAAGGCCGGCCAAATACGGCAAATGGAAAACTGTTTCTATGTATTTGCAATGGTTTTTTGTTCCCGTTTCGGAAGTGGTTTTTGGCAGCCTGCCGGCAGTTGAAGCGCAAACCCGACTTATGTTTGGTAAATATTTAGAATTTTGGGTAACTCCGAAAGCCAGAAAAGGCGAACACACCGGGCTTTTAATGAAGGGGATGGGAAAAAATTAATTATGCAATATTTACTTTACTTTTCTTTGGCGTTCGGTTTTTCCGTTTTGTTTACACTTTTAGCAAAACGCTTTGCTTTGCGTTTAAGAATTTTTGACCTGCCCGGCAAAAGAAAAATTCATACCGCGCCGACTCTTTTGCTTGGGGGCTTGGCTATATTTTTTTCTTTTGCTTTGTCGGTAATAGTGTATTTAAAAATCTCCCAGCCAAATTTTAGCGTTATTCCGCTTAAATTTTTTGTAGCTATTTTACTCGGCGGCCTGGTTTTAGCCTTAGGAGGTTTTTTGGACGACAAATATAATTTGCCGCCAAAAGTTTTGTGGCTTTTTCCCGCACTAGCTTCTTTAATTGCAGTTACGGCCGGAATAGGTTCTGGCATTACCCAAATTTCGAACCCGTTAGGCTCACCAATACCCCTGGATTTTAAGCTATCAATTATCAGTTATCAATTATCAATTTCCTCGCTCTTCGTCTGGCTCTGGCTTATGGGCATGATTTTTACCACAAAATTCTTAGACGGCTTAGACGGTCTTTGCTCAGGCATAGCTTTAATCGGCGGACTGACTATGTTCTCGCTATCGCTCTTGCCGCATATAAACCAGCCCATAACCGCTTCTTTGGCAATTATTTTTTCGGGTAGTATTTTAGGTTTTTTAATCTTTAATTTTCATCCTGCCTCCATATTTTTAGGTGAGTCAGGCAGTACATTTTTAGGCTTTATTTTAGGCATTTTGTCTGTCATTTTAGGGGGCAAAATCGCCACGGCTTTGCTGGTTATGGGGATACCGATTTTAGACGTTGCCTGGGCTATAACGAGAAGACTTTGGTACCATAGAAGTCCTTTTTCAGCTGACCGCCTGCATTTGCACCACCGCTTGCTCGACATTGGCCTAACTCAGCGCCAAACTGTTGGGGTTTTATGGGCTTTAAGCGCTTTTTTTGGCTTTTCAGCGGTCTTTTTACAAACCTTAGGCAAACTTATAGCTTTAATAATTTTACTCTGTGTAATGGTATTTTTAGCCATTTCCGCGGTTATGGTCTACAAGCAAAAACACCCCCATATTCCCGATTTATTTGACCAACCTAACAAACATTGACGTTTTTAATAAATTTTGATAAAATAATACAGTTATTTTCCTTAATACTTAATTCCTAATACTTAATACATTTCTATGTTCGCAATCATTGAAACCGGCGGCAAACAATACCTCGTAAAAAAAGGTACTAAAATCCAAGTTGAAAAATTGACAGGCGAAGCCGGATCCACCGTAAAATTTGACAAGGTTTTACTTACCGCGTCAGGTACTGACCTAAATTTAGGCAAGCCTTACTTAACTTCCACAGTTGAAGGCAAGGTGGTAAAACAGGGCAGGGGAGACAAAATCCGCGTTTTTAAATACCGAGCAAAGTCTAAATACAGAAGGACTCAAGGCCACCGTCAACATTATACCGAGATTGAAATAACGAAAATCTAGTTGGTAAAATATTTTAGAGTTTTTAAAACCCAAGTTATTACTTGGGTTTTAAATTTTTGTCATTTATGTCAATCTTGTTCATTCTTGTCATTTCTTTAGTATTCTCTCCTCCCTTCCATTGCCCTCATTAGCGTAATATCATCGGCATATTCTAAATCGCCACCACTAGGAAGCCCTCTAGCTATGCGGGTTATTTTTATTGCCGGCGCTGCTTGTTTTAAAATTCGAGACAAATGCATTGCCGTGGTTTCGCCCTCTAGTGAGGGGTTAGTCGCAATTATAATCTCACTAATTCTCTCATTCTCTATTTTTCTAATTCTCTCAATTAACGAATCTATTTTAAGCTGCTCCGGCCCTATGCCTTCAAGCGGGTTAAGTACGCCTCCCAGCACATGAAATACGCCTTTAAACTGGCCGCCTTTGTCTATAGCAAGCGCGTCAAGCGGCTCTTCAACCACACAAATTAGCGCTTGGTCTCGGTTTGGGTCTGTGCATACATCGCACGGGTCTTTTTCCACCATATTGTGACAAACACTGCAGAAAGTAACGCCGTCTTTTAAGTTGGAAATAGCGGATGACAAAAAATTAATATCTATGTTATCGCGCTTCAATAAATAAAACGCCAAACGCTGGGCAGATTTGGGACCAATGCCGGGTAATTTGGATAACTCATTAATTAATTTATTTAAACTGTTTGGTAACTTAGTCATTGCTTGTCTCTTTTAACAATTTTGAATTAACCTAATTATTCTAATTTCTAATTGACCTAAATAAATTTGAAGACCTAATATCAAAATATCTAAAACCACCGAATAGGGACATTAGAAATTAGTCATTGGATATTATTTAGAAATTAGGTCAATTAGGTTAATTAGGATAATTTTACCCTTGTTCTTCCGGCACTACACTCGCCATAACATTTTGCGGGCTTACATCGAATGTTTTGTCTAAATTTTTAAACGAAGTTTTGTCCGCGTCAAAGAACAAATCTACCTGCCCGGTTGGTCCGTTACGGTGCTTTTTAACGTGAATTTCGGCAATATTGGGCCTTTTGCTGTCTTTGCCTTTGTACATATCTTCGCGGTAAATAAACATAACCACGTCCGCGTCCTGTTCAATAGCGCCTGACTCGCGAAGGTCGGAAAGCTGGGGGACTTTGTCCGGGCGGTTTTCGACTCCTCTAGATAATTGCGACAAAGCCAAAACCGGCACATTTAATTCGCGCGCTAGAATTTTAAGGCTGCGGGAAATTTCCGAAACTTCCTGCACGCGGTTGTCCTGGCTGCGTCCTTCCATAAGCTGCAAATAGTCTACTACTATAAGGCCGACATTATGTTCGGACTGCAGCCGCCTGGCTTTGGTTCTAACTTCCATAATGTTGCTGCCGGCTGAGTCGTCTATATATATTGGCGCTTCGGAAAGCACGCCCATAGCTTCGCCGATTTTTTCAAAGTCGTCGTCTTTTAAATGTCCGGTTCTAATTTTCCACAAATTCACATCGCTTTGAGAGCTAAGGAGCCTGTCCACCAACTGGTCTTTACTCATTTCCAAAGAAAAAATGCCCACGCCCTGTTTTTGGTTAACCGCTACCTGGCGCATTATGTCTAAAGCCAAAGAAGTTTTACCCATAGAAGGCCTGGCCGCCAAGACTATTAAGTCCGATTTCTGAAAACCTCCCAACAGATTATCTAAATCTATATAACCTGTAGGCACACCTCGCAGCTTGCCTTTGTCTCTGTGGAGTTCGTCTATGCGTTCAAAAGTAGAATGCAAAATAGAAACTATCGGCTGGAAATTTTGGTGCAAATGTTTTTGAGAAACATTAAAAAGTTTTTGTTCCGCGTGGTCCAAAATGTCTTCTATTTCACCTTCTTCCTTATAAGCCAGCGAGGTTATTTCTGAAGCGCTTTGAATTAAGCGCCTTAAGGAACCTTTTTTCCTGACTATAAGCGCGTAGTTAACCACATGGCTGGCTGTCGGCACCGCAGCCACCAACTGGCTTAAGTAAGAAGCGCCTCCGGCCTTTTCTACCAAAGATTTTTCCGAAAGCCGGTTAGTCACGGTTAAAACGTCTATAGCCATATTTTTTTCATACAGCTCGACACAGGCCTGATATATTTCCTGATGGCGAGGGTCGTAAAAGTCTTCGGCTGTAAGCAAGTCGGCAATTTTAACCAAAGCTTCGTTGTCGAGCATAATACAGCCTAAAACCGACATTTCGGCTTCCAAATTTTGGGGAGGGGTAATAGGGGAATCCATATTAAAGTTGATAATTTTCAGTTGTTAGTAGTTAGTCAGAAGGCACTTTTAGTTTATTAGGAGTCAAGGTTATTTCATTATACCGAAAAATCAAATAAGATAAAACCATTAAAAAAGCCCAAAATTTGGGCTTTTTTGTATAACGTGGGGAATAAAAGGGGATTATAGACTTTTTTTCTTTTTTACTTCCTGACCCTCGCTCGTGTCTTTAACTTCATAGCCCAAAGCAGCTATTTTAAGCCTTAGTTCGTCTGACTTTTGAAAATCCTTCATATCCCTAGCTGCCTGCCGCTCCGCAAGTAATTGTTCAACTTTTTCTGGTAGGGGATCTTCATTAAAATCCACTTCACGAATAATCTTCGATTTAATATCAGATCCGATCATCGCCGTAGCGGTACCAACAATACTACTTACGATAATGCTGGTTAGAGGCTGGGAACTTTTCAACTCTGACCAAATAGAGGCTCTGGCAATCGAGACATTTAAATTATTTAACAGGGCGGGATCTTGTTTGTAATTTTGGGAATCAATATCCTCTATTACTTTTTCTTCGACCTTTTTTTCTAGGTTCTCCAAACTTTTACTTGCTGATTCAAAAACATCGAACGTAAAGTTCTGAACCGAGTTATAAGGAACTTCAGTAAAAAGATTTCTAAGAACAGACCCAACTTTAAAATTTTTAGAATATTTTAATCTTAAGTCATCTAGTGTATAAAAATTTCCAAGGCTCTTTGACATTTTTTTACCATCCACCAATAAATGCTCTGAATGAAACCAATGGTGAACAAAATTACCCTTACCCAGTAAGGCCTGCGATTGTGCTATTTCGTTAGTATGGTGGGGGAATATTAAGTCTACGCCGCCGGTGTGAATGTCCGTCGGCTCGCCTTTGAATGCCGCGTGGTTTATAACGGAACATTCAATATGCCAACCCGGCCTACCTTTGCCTAAATCTGTGTGGTCCCAATATATATTGCCGTCAGTTTCTGGGTTATGGGCTTTCCACAATGCAAAATCGCTTAAATTGTCTTTTTCGTATTCATCGACCGCCACACGCGCGCCAACTTTTTTACCTTCTATAAACTTTTCTCCCACTAACTGGCCGTAATCGCCAAAATCCTGCTGATATTTTTCAATGCTAAAATAAGTGCTGCCGTCCTCGGCTTTGTAAGCGTAGCCTTTTTGTAAAAGCAATAAAATAAATTCCTGGATTTGCGGCATTTTGTCTGTCACACGAATGAATTCTATTTCATCTACTAACACATTAACTTCGCGAAGATCCTCTATAAAAGCTTTTTTATACTCCTCAGTGAAATTAAACAACTCTTTCACACCCGCGTTTTTGCCAAACTTTTCAATTGTGCCTTTTATAGTCTTGTCGTCAATGTCAGTAAGGTTCATAACCCAACGCGGTTCGTAACCGTCGTATTTTAAAGTTCTGTATAATAAATCGGCAACAATAAAACTGCGTAAATTTCCTATATGCGCAAAGTTATATATAGTCGGTCCGCAGGAATACATATTCAGCCTACGACCTTCGGGTTTTTTTATTTCCTCAACTTTTTTAGTTAGAGTATTGTAAAGTTTAAGCATAGAACAATATTAGCTGTTAAATGTTTTAAGAGTCAAATAGTTTCTTTTAAGAAACGGCCGTCGTTTTTAAGAAACCAAATTTTCTTTTTAAATCCTCGTCATCATCAATTTCTTCAACTTTTAAAATTCTTATATAGCGCATTAATCCGGTTTCTTTTAAATAGATCAAGGCTTCCCGATTTAGTGCATAAGGACTAACGAAGACACTTGCTTGCAGCTTGGTAAAATTATTCCTTTTTAACAAGGAACGGAATTGGTTACGTTTAAGTCTGGAATCTTCCGGGATGTCAAAAATTAATACTCGCCATTTTCCATCCCAGCTCCTCTCTTTTTTTACATTTGCTTTTTGAAGCAATTGTTCTAACTGACCCTTCTCGGTAAGTTTAATAAATTTAATGCTATTTTTTTCAACTACATTTAAGTATCCTTTTCGTCTCATCTTCCAAATTTCTTGCTGGTAGCGTTTGTATAATAGATCTTTTTTCTTTTTTCGTTTTAAAAATTCATAAGGACTTTCTAAGGGGATTATGGGCACATCTAAATCCAAAGCCTCAAATATTAAGCTAAAAAAAGTCCCATAGCGTCTGGGCATAAATAAATTTAAATTATTGAAAAGTTTCTCGTCAGTAACGGCCGCACTTTTTAAGAAACTAATTAAATTATAGCCTCTAAATGCCCTTTGCGCAATTTTTTTAGCGCGTTTAATGTGCTAGCTTCTTCCAGAATTTTTGCCAAATGCAAGCCCCCTATAAAGTGGGGGGAGAGTACATAGTCCACGCCTTGTTCGTACAAATATTTGCTTTCAAAATCATTCTGCGCCACAAAAATCATTTTTGGGCGTTTTTTTAATTCGCTGACTGTAGAAAGCAAAGTTAAGTTATCATCTAAGTCAGGCACGGTGGAAATAACCAATCTTGCGCCGGGCAAATTTATTTGCTCCTGTATGTAAGGGTCAGCTACGTCGCCGCATATGGCCGAATAACCCAGCAATTCATAATTTAAAACTACATGCGGATCAAAATCCACAATTAAAAGCCTATGTTTGTCTTTGTTTAGTTCTTTTAAAAACCTGCTGCCCAGGCGGTTGGCGCCGACTAAAATAATATGGTTTTTGAATTGCTCGTCTCCCAAACCTTTTTCCGCGGCTCCGTGCTTAAAATTAAACTTCTTTAAAAAATTATGCATAATTCTATAAAGCGGTTTGGTGTATAAAATCATATAAGAAGACGCGGCAATGGTAATTATGCCAACCATGGTGACAAGACCCAAAATCTGGTCGGAAATATGTCCCAAGCGGCTTCCTAGCGCAACCAGGACAAAACTAAATTCAGAAACCTGAGCCGTGGTAACGGCTGCAAAAAAAGAAGTGCGGGGTGTATAGCCTAAGTAACCCATAATTAGCATCATTAAAAGCGGCTGGACAATAATTACAAAGGCTGAAAATATAACGGCCGGCAACAGCATGGCCGTAATTCCTGCAAAAGCCAGTTTGGTGCCGAAAACAATGAAAAATAGAATAATAAAAAAGTCGCGCAAGTATTTTATGCGCGCTGAAATTTCGTAGTGCACCTGGCTGTTAGCCAAAGCAAGACCCGCGACAAAACCGCCGACCTCCAGGGAAAAACCCACAGCCGGAAGCGACATAAAGGCCGCAAGGCCCAAAGCCCAAGCCAGCGAAAAAATCATTAAAAGTTCGTCGGACTGGCCAAAGCGGCTCAAAAATTTAGGAAAGACTTTTTTACTGACCCAGGTTAAAAGCAAAACCATAATTAAAACCTTAACAACAACCGCGAGTAAATACTGCCAGCCGGGTAACGCCCTAAAAACATCGCTGCTGCCCGAAGAGCCTCCTAAAAATAACAAAATGATTAAGGCCGCGAAATCCTGCACTATTAAAAAACCCACCGTAATTCGGGCATACAAGCTTTGCATGTCTTTTTTCTCACTAAGCAGTTTTACTACCACAACTGTGGAAGAAAAAGTTAAAGCCACGGCAATATACCAGGCGGCAGTATTGCTAAAACCTAAAAACCTGGACAAAAAATAGCCGGCCGCAGCCGAAACTAACATATGGCCCACGCCGGTATAGACAGCGGTCTTACCCAATTGTTTAACCCTTTTTAAGTCGAGCTCCAACCCAACCATAAACAGCAATAGGGTAATGCCAATTTGCCCAAGCGCGTCCAAAACTTCTTTGTGCTCAAGCTGGACATAACCAAAAGGCCCGACAATTAATCCGGTAATAATAAAGGCGATTATGCTTGGCTGTTTTAGCAGGCTGACTATTATAGAAATTAATCCGGCCAAAACCAGCACAGCTGTGATTTGATAAAAAAGACTTGAGTCCAACTTTGGTGTTTATTTCTTAATGGGTTTAGATCCCTCGCTTTGCTCGGGACGACCTTGCGGTCGCTTTTTTTTATTTTATCACACTGTTGCAAATAAACCAAAATTATTGTAAAATAAACAATAAGATGTCATTAAATACTATTTTTTTAATTGGTCCCCAAGGCAGCGGCAAAGGCACGCAAGCGCGTGTCTTAGCAGAGCGTCTTGGCTTTTTTTATTGGGAAATGGGCGGAATTTTACGCGAGGTGGCGAAATCAGACACAGCTTTAGGCAAAGAGGTAAAAGCTATGGTGGACCAAGGTATACTTTTGCCTGACGAAAAACTTTACGAGGTAGTAAGCTCCAGGCTTTCGGAAATTTCCACTAACAAAGGAGTAATTTTTGACGGCATTCCAAGACGCATAAACCAAGCCGAGTTTTTAATGAATTTTCTGCAAAAACAGGGTCGTACAAACTTCACGACTCTGTTTATAGACGTGCCAAAAGAAGAATCTTTAAAACGCCTTTCTTTGCGCGCTCAAAAAGAGGGCAGGGCAGACGACACGCCGGAAAAAATAGAATTAAGGCTTAAACAATACTATACAGACACCTTGCCGGTTATAGACTTCTTAAAAGAAAAAACCAGCTTTATACAAATCGACGGGTTAAAGACGGTAGAAGAAGTAACTGATTCTATAAATAAATCTTTGGGGATCTAAAAGTAATCTGTGAATATCTAATATCAATAATATCTTTTCACGATATTGAGATATTGTAGATATGGGGTATTAAATGCACAATGAAAACAAATCAACCAATAAATTTAATCCTCCTTGGAGACCCTGCTGCCGGCAAGGCAACTCACGCTGCCTATTTGTGCCGGCATTTTAATATGTACGATTTGGATATGGGGAAAGAGCTGAGGCGAATTAAGAACACAGAATTAAGAACAAAAATCGGCCTGGACAAAACTCTCGACAAGGGAAAACTAACGCCCACCGAAATAGTCAGAAAAATTTTAAAGGAAAAAATTAAGGCGACGCCCAAAAGCAAGGGCATACTTTTTGACGGCACTCCTAAAATGATAGGGGAAGCTAAGTTGGTTGCTAAATGGCTGCGTGAAGAAAAAAGAACTAATCCTATTGTGGTATATATGTCCATTCCAATGGCTGAAACCGTGCGCAGAATGACCCAGCGAAAAGAAGATTTTAAGGGCAAATTTTCTAAACGCGCGGACGACGATATAAAAGCTTTGCAAAACCGGGTTAAATACTACCGAAACAACATTACCGAGGTGGTAAAATATTTTAAAACTCTTTATAAATTTAAAAAAATATCTTCCAACGCTCCGGTGCCTAAGGTTAGAAAAGTATTAGTTAAAATAATTTCCGACTATGACGAAAGGATTAATTAAAACTTTTCCTCTCTGACGTCATCCTGAGGGCGAAGCCCGAAGGATCCAGACCACAAGATTACAGTGACCGATTCAATATTTATGAAACACGGCCTCATTAAAACCGAAGCAGAAATTAGCACCATCGCGGAAGGCGGAAAGCTGATTCGCGATATTTTGTATAGAACAGCTAACCTGGTTAAACCGGGTGTTTCGACCTGGGAATTAAACGAATTTGCGGAAAATGAAATTTATAAAATAGGCGGTAGACCCAGCTTTAAAAACTACGGACCAAAAAAGAACCCTTTCCCGGCCGGGCTTTGCACTTCGGTAAATAGCCAAGTGGTTCACGGAATACCTTCTAAGGATGTTATTTTAAAAAATGGCGATATTATTGGCCTAGACATTGGCATGGAGTACAAAGGCCTTTACACCGACACGGCTATAACTGTAGCAGTTGGCACAATTTCTCCAAAGGTGCAAAAGCTGATTGATACCACAAAAAAATGCCTGACCGAAGCAATTAAACAGGCTATGAATGGAAATAAAATTGGAGATATTAGCCACATTATACAAAAAACCGCGGAAGACGCAGGTTTTTCTGTGGTAAGAGATTTAGTTGGCCACGGCGTTGGCTACGACGTGCACGAAGACCCGGCTGTACCGTGTTATGGTAAAAAGGGGACTGGACCAGAACTTAAAGAAGGTATGGTGCTTGCTATTGAACCTATGCTTTGCGAAGGAGAATACTTTGTGATATTTGAACATGACGGCTGGACAATTTCCACCAAAGACAGCGGCCTTTCCGCCCACTTTGAACACACAGTGGCTATAACTAAACATGGTGCAAGGGTTTTGACATAAATCATAAATGCTGTATTCTCCTATTAAAGGAGTGTCCATGAAAATACATGGTCTCAGAGTGGGTCAGCCATGCCCCGTTGATGGGTGTGAAGGCACAATTATTGTTGCCACCCACCCACAGTGGGGCACACTTGTTTGTTGTTCAGTAAGTACGCCACATGCGTGGCGCGATCCGACTGAAACAGAAAAACCGAAAACCCCACTTCAGCCCAAGGGCTGAAGTGGGGGATAAATTTTAACTTATTTTTTATTTTTTATTTCTTCTAACAATTTAGTTGTAAATTCTTCCAAACTCATTTGGCCTAAATCTTTTCCCTCCCTGGTTCTAACCGCAACTAAATTAGCAGCGACTTCTTTTTCCCCGACAATTATTTGGTAGGGAATTTTTTGTAAGGTGGCTTCGCGGATTTTTTTACCAATACTTTCGGCCCTGCCATCAATCTCCAATCTTAAATTTAAAATCTGCGCTTTTAGGTCGTTAGCAATTTTCTCCGCATAAGCTTTCTGATTGTCGCTAATAGGTAAAACTGCCACTTGGGTGGGGGAGAGCCAAAGCGGGAAACTGCCGGCAGTGTGTTCTATTAAAATAGAAAGAAAACGGTCAATAGACCCCATTATTGCGGCGTGAATCATAACAATTCTTTCCTTTTGTCCTTCTTCGTTTACGCAGGTTAAGTCAAACCTCTCCGGCTGGTTCATATCCAACTGAATAGTTGCCACCTGCCACTGCCGACCTAAAGAATCGGTTGCCAAAAAATCTAACTTGGGTCCGTAAAAGGCGGCTTCGCCCACGCCTTCAAAAAATTCAGTTTGCCTTTCTTTTGCCAGTTCCCTTAAAATATTTTCCGCCTCTTGCCATTTCTCCGCCCCGCCCAAATATTTTTCTAGGGCGCCTGGGTCATGCAAAGACAAGCGCAGTTTTAAATTAAAGCCAAAAGATTTATAAAACGGCTCAACAACTTTGTCCCAAACAGCGGCAAGTTCGCTTTTGACCTGGCTAAAGCGGCAAAAAACATGGGCGTCGTCCTGCGTAAACGCGCGCACTCGCGAAAGGCCGGAAAGCTCACCTGTTTGTTCGTCACGATAACAAGTTGTGCTGTTTGCATATCTTTGCGGCAACTCTCTGTAACTAAACTGCTTGCGCGCGTAAATTTGCGTATGATGCGGGCAATTCATAGGCTTCATGGCAAAAGTATGGCCTTCGCGCGTTTTTATATTAAACAATTCGTTTTTAAATTTTTCCCAATGCCCGCTTTTCTCGTAAAGTTCTTTTTTGGTAATATGGGGAATTTCTACCTTTTCATAACCCAAAGGCTTTCTTAAACTCCATACGTAATCGTCCAATAAATTCCTAAGTAATGTGCCTTTAGGCGTCCAAAGGGGCAATCCCGGCCCTACCAACTCAGAAAAAACAAACAAATCCAAAGCCACGCCCAATTTTTTATGGTCTCTCTTTTCGGCTTCTTCCAGCATTTTTAAATAACTTTCTAATTCTTCTTTAGTTTCAAATGCCAGGCCATAAATACGGGTTAACATTTTGTTTTTTTCATCGCCCCGCCAATAAGCGCCCGCAACTTTAGTTAACTTAAAAGCATCTGGCTTAATTTCTTTAGAAGGATTCTCTACGTGCCCGCCCTTACACAGGTCAATAAAGCCAGGGGAGTTATGAAAGGTAAGTTTTTTTCCTTCTTCAGCAAATTCATTTATAAGTTCGCTTTTATATTCATTCCAGGCAAATTCTTTTAACGCATCTTCCTTGGAAACTTCTTTTTTTTCAAAATGCGTCCATTTAGGTAAAAGCTTCTTTATCTGCTTTTCTATTTTCGGCAAATCTTTTTCTGTTAAAATATGTCCGGCAATTTCAAAGTCTTGATAAAATCCATTCTCTATAGCAGGACCGATAGCGTTTTTGCTGCCAGGCCAAAGTTCCCTTACCGCTGCGGCAGTTAAATGGGCTAAGGTGTGTCTAATTTGTTGCAAATGTTCTTTTTGGTCCATGTATTTACACTATTAAAAATTTAATTTATTATACACAAAACGAGCTGGAGGGTTTTTAAGATTAAAGGGGCTGGCGCGATCACCAATTCACCATTGGTTATCTGTTTTTCGGATAACATACACTTGGTGCATGCCGCGCCACCTCCCGCCCTCCAGCGAAACTTTACTTGTTTCGCTTTTTTATTATATTAAAACAAAACCCCAGGGAGCGGTCGGTCAAAAACAATATTTGACCAACCAATCCCTGGGGTCTCGCTTTGCGAGACGTTTCCGTCCCAGAATAACTTTTCATCTTTTTTAGGCTCTAGAACTAAAAAAGATTTATTTCTAATTGTTCCAAACTCCCCGAATTGGTTGTCCGGATCAATGTTTGAAGAACTAAACAAACTATAACAAAATTAATAAACTTTGACAACCCATTATATCCACAGTTTAAAACCGCTTAATTAAAACCTTTTCTCCAAAAACCCTTGACAAAATGAATAAAAAGGAGTATAATATTAGACAATAATCGAATTTGGAGGATTTTATGACCCCCAAACGATGGGCGTCACGAACCAGGGCTAGCTTTCGACTTAAAACCTCGAACTAGTCCTAAACCGCCGTCCTTCCAACATTCATTTTCTGGCGGCACCGAGTGCCGCCCAATGTTCGAGAATTTTTGAAGAAAGGAGAAATGAGATGGCTAGCCCAATGCAAATGCCGGCGGCGATGAACCCTCTTAATTTTATTCTGAACCGGGACATCTGACCGGCGCCGGCGGCGCGCCCGGCAAACAAAATGCCTTGGCATTTTGAATAGCGCGAACACCTAATACGGCCAAGTCGCCAAGGCTTTCGGGCCGTTCGCGATTGCCCCAAAGCCTGTGCCGGCGACAAACCGGCCGCAAAAAGGTGAATACAACTTCCTCTGCCGATCGGCGGGCGATGACAGCTTAGTCCAAGGCTAAGCAAGAGCCACCGAACGGATAAACCACAGAGGAAACCATAAAACAGCCAGCGACGAGCCGCGCATGAGCGGGCGATGATGTCGCAGTAACTACCAACCCACGGCGCTCCGGCGCCGCCCAGCACTGGTTCCGGGGGAGCCAGTGGGCAGCAAGCTTAATGCTTGCTAAGAAAAAACCCGCCTTTCGGCGGTCTTCGGCCAGCGGCCGATGAGCTTTGAGCCCGCGATCTTTCTAAGATTGTGGGCTCTTCACTTTTTTATCTGTGTAATCTTTCTCCTATCTGTGCATCTGTGATCACTCCACATCCACCTTACTTACCTCGCTAATACCCTTCAATTGAAGAACTAACTCCTCAGAAATTTTTACCATAGTTTGGGTTTTTATAAGCTTGGCTTTAGCGCCTATACCCACAGACAAATACACCTGGGCTTGCCCCAAATTACTTTCCAAAACCTGCTTAATTTGGTTTAACACTTCCATTTGAGGCATTTCTTGCAAAAAAATTACCAATTTTTGAGTTTTCTGCAGTTCCCTTAATGCGCTGTCGTAATTTTCGTCTGTTGGCAGTTCTTTAATTTCTTCGGCTATTAGCTTTAACTCTTCGTCCTCGTATTTGGCAGCACCCTCTCCCTGACCCTCCCCCAAAGGGGGAGGGGAAGAAACACGCTTGTCTTTTCGGGTGGAAGACGACAACCTGCCGGAGACTAAAACCAGCCTGTCATTGTCCAAATACGGTAAGGCTTTTTCCATTGCCTTAGGAAAAACCAATACTTCCATAGAGCCGGTTAAATCCTGAAGCGTAAAAAATGCCATCGGTTCAGATTTTTTGGTAATGGTTCGTTTGAGTTTGGTTATTATGCCGCCCAAAGTTAAATTGCCGCCCAAACTTTCGTCGCTTACCGACTTTATGGAAGTCATTTTAGAAAGCACCTGCCTATGCGCGTCAAGCGGATGCGCGGAAACATACATTCCCAAATGTTCTTTTTCCCATAACAGCTTTTGCTCTTTTGTAACGGGTTCAACTTCTCTGAGTTTTAAATTACCTATCTGCAGGCTTTTGCCAAACAAAGAGGACTGGCCGGAAAGTTCAGCCTTAAAATGCTCGCGAACAAAATCTAAGACTTCTTCGGTATTGGCCAAAAGCTGTCCGCGTTCGCCAAACTCGTCCAAAGCCCCGGCCTTAACCAAAGCTTCCCAAGATTTTTTGTTAAAATTTTTAACATGGCATTTAAGAAGAAAGTCTTGCAGTGAATTAAACTTTGGATAAAGTTTTGTATCTTCACCTAATTCTCTTATTCTCTCTTTCTGTAATTCTCTTGCTTCCATTATCCTTTCTATTACATCGCTGCCTAAATTTTTTATGGCATTAAAACCAAAACGAATAGTTTTTTCGTCCACCACCGTAAAGTCCGAAAAAGACTCTGAAACCGAAGGCGGCAGCACGGTTATGCCCAGCTCTTTACACTCTTCCACAGCTTCGTAAATCTTGTCTTCGTCTCCGCTTTCCGCGGTCATAACCGCTGCCATAAATTCCACGGGAAAATTAGCCTTCATATACGCGGTCTGGTAAGACACGGCAGAATAGGAAGCCGAGTGGGCTTTGTTAAAACCGTAGGCGGCAAAAGGCTCTATCCAGTTCCAAATTTCCGCGGCTTTGCTTTGGCTCCACCCGGAAGTTTTCATACAGCCTTCAATGAACTTTATTTTCTGCTTGGCCATTTCTTCGGGAATTTTTTTGCCCACCGCTTTTCTAAATTTGTCGACTTCTTCCCAGGTATAACCGGCCAAATCGTGCGCTATAGTTAACAGGTCGTCCTGGTAGACTAAAATGCCGTAGGTGCGCTTTAAAATTTTCTCAAAAGCCGGGTCAAAATACTTTATAAGTTTGGGGTTATGTTTACGCGCAATATATTCGGGTATGAATTGCAAAGGCCCCGGGCGGTAGAGGGCTATCATGGCCATAATGTCAAAAATTGTGCTGGGCTTAAGTTCCTTTAAATATCTGGTCATACCGGCCGAGCCTAATTGAAAAACGCCAAAAGTGTAGCCGTCAGACAAAAGCTTAAAAGTTTTTTTGTCCGGGTGGGGCAGGTTGTAAATATCTATGTCTATGTTATGGCGCAGCTTAACCAGGCGCATTGCTTCTTCTAAAATAGATAAATTCCGTATGCCTAACAAATCAAGTTTTACTACGCCAATGGCTTTAGAATTAGCGTTAACATCCAGCGCGTACATATCATACTGGGTAATTATGCGCTCGCCTTCGGGTTCTTTTTGAAGCGGCATATAGTCGGTGAGGGGAGTGGGCGTAATAACAATACCCGCGGCGTGAACACTGGCGTGGCGAGCGCAGCCTTCCAGCTTTTTGGCAATTTCAATTATGTGTCTGGTTTCAGGATCCAGGTCTACGGCTTCTTTTAATTCTTTATTTATGTCCATAGCTTTGTCTATGGTCATATGAAAACCTTGTTTGCCAATGGGTATCATTTTAGCCAAGCGGTCGCACTTAGAATACGAAACGCCCAAGGCTCTGCCTACGTCTCTAACCGCGGCTCTGGCCATCATAGTTCCGAAAGTAATAATTTGCGCAACTTTTTCGCTGCCGTATTTTTGGGTAATGTAGGCAATGGCTTCGTCCCTGCGGTTGTCGGCAATATCTAAATCAATATCGGGCGGGGTCGGCCTATGCATGGTTAAAAAACGCTCAAAGGGAAGTTCGTAGTAAAGCGGATCTACATTGGTAATGCCCAAAATTCTGCCGACAATGCTGCCGGCGGCACTGCCTCTGGTGTTGGTAATAGCGCCAATGTTGCGCGCGCCTTCTACTACGTCCGCCACCATTAAAAAATAGGTGTCAAAACCTTTTTTTACTATAATATTCAGCTCATAATCTATGCGCTCTTTAATTTCCGCCGGCAATTCTCCGTTTTTGCCGTAAAGCGGCGTCGCTTTTTCATAAACCAAGTCACGCAAATATTCTCCCGAAGTTTTGCCGGCCGGAATTTCTACGGAAGGGAAGTAGCGCTGGTCGAGCTTGATTTCTAAATTGCAGCTTTGGGCAATTTTTTGGGTGTTTTCTACAGCCTCGGGCAAGTCGTAAAATATTTCGTGCATTTTTTCCGGCGATTTTAAAGAAAGGTCGTACTTGCGCATATCGAGCCTGTCTGAATCGCCCACTGTTCTAGCTGTTCCAATACAGACCAAAACATCCTGAGCTTCAAAATCTTCGGGGTAAATATAATGGCAATCGGCCGTGGCCACAGTCGGCAAATTGTGGCGCTTTGAAAGTTCCAGCAGCCGGCCGTTTAATTCCGTTTCTTCCGGGCTTTTTTCGCGGGCGTTTCGCTGCAATTCTATATATAAATTCCCGGAATCAAAAATCGCGAGGTATTTTTTTAAAACCTCTTCGGCTTTTAAAGTCCCGTTGTTCATAACCGCCCGCGCGATTTCGCCCCTTTGGCAGCCGGAGAGGCAAATTAAACCTTCTGAATACTTTTTTAAAATCTGCAAGTCGATTCGGGGCTTGTAATAGAATCCGTTTAAGTGCGCCTCGGTTGTCAGTTTGATTAAATTTTGGTAGCCAATATGGTTTTTTGAAAGCAGCGTCAAATGAAAGTAGTCGCTGTCAATTTTACCCTCCTTGTCGAGCATGGAGCGGGGAGCGACATAAGCCTCCAGCCCGATAATCGGCTTTATACTCATTTCTTTGGCTCTGGAGTAAAATTCTACGGCTCCATACATAACGCCGTGGTCAGTAACAGCCAAACTGTCCATTTTTAAGTCCCGCACACGTTCAAGTAGCGGGTCAATTTTCGACAAACCGTCTAAAAGCGAATAGTGCGAATGGCAGTGTAAATGGGTAAAATTCATAATAAAAATGACAAAAACGACGAAAATGACAAAATTAGTACTACATAGGCATATCAATTTTTGTCAGTTATTTAAAATTTGCTCATTTTTGTCATTTTGATTGTACCAAAATCCACAGGTCTTTGCTATAATTAAAATAAGAAAATCAACATAAAAATATGAGTCTTTTTAAAGAAAAACTCGAATTAAAAATTGAGGAAGCGGAGTTTAACGCTCAAAGGGCCTTAACCGGGTTTCCGCCGGTTCTAAAATGGGTTTTAGTAGCCCTAATTGTCGGTTTGGTTCCGAGTTATTTTATTTCCAAGGCTATTTCTTATAAATACTGGGAAAGTAAATATAAGCCGTACCAAGCCAAAGCCAAGCCCAGCTTTTCGGAATTTAAAGATTTAAGCATAGGCGATCCAAAAGTTTTAACTTACTCAGACGGCACCTATGGGGCAGTGGCGAAAATTAGTAATTTAAACCCGGACCTTTCCGCCGAAAATGTTCAATTCGCCTGGACTTACTATAACGCTTCCGGACAAAAAATTACCCCGCAAAATAGCGAAGCAGTTTCCGGCTCGTTCTACATTTTACCAAAAAGCGAAAAGTACATAATTGCTCCAAAAATTTTAAGTTCCGAACCCATAGCCAAAACAGAATTGAATTTAACCAATGAAGTTAAATGGCAAAAAAGGTTCAAAAATCCCACAGTTCTGCTGTCCGTGTCGCCCGCAACTTCAAACCAACAAACCTCCCCGTTAATTTTCTCAGTTGAGAGCAGCGTAGTAAATAACAGCCCTTATTTAGTCAGGCAAGTTAACTTAACTTTTTTGCTTTACGGCCAAAATAATCAAATTGTTGCGGTAAGCCAAAGGACTGAAAATGACTTAAGACCTTTGGAAAAGCGGGCATTTAAGCAACTTTGGCCGGGATTGTTTATTACTCCTTCCAAAATAGAAGTTTTGGCTGAAACCAACACGCTGTCTTCACAAAACTTAGTGGCGCCAAAAAACCAAAACAATGCTTCGGATTTACAAACCCCGGAAACTGAAAACAATTGGGGATTCTGATTCAATTCAAATAATTTAACTTTTTTTCGTGTTCTCAAAACTTAAGTATGTAGATTGGCCGCTGTTTATTGCCATGCTGCTTTTGCAAATTTCCGGCCTGGCAATATTGTACGGCACAACCGCTTCAGACAACACTGAAGTTTTTTATAGGCAGCTAATATTTGCCGGCATTGGCCTGGGTTTTTTTATTTTTCTGACTTTAATTGACTACCATTCAATCAGCAAACAAAATCGGGTAGCCTACCTGGCAATAATCCTGCTACTAATTTATTTACTTTTGCTTGGCTCAGAAGTCAGGGGCGGCAGGCGCTGGCTTGACTTGGGACTCGGTACTTTGCAGCCCTCTGAATTCGCAAAATTGGCGGTAATTTTAGGCCTCTCAAGGCTTTTATACATAAAACGCGGCCAAATTAACGACTGGAAAATTCTATTTTGGTCAGCGGTTTTTGCCGGGTTGCCGGCTCTTTTGGTTTTAAGCCAGCCCGACCTTGGCTCGGCTTTGGTGATTGGCGGAATTTGGGTCGGATTAATTTTACTTAGCCCTATAAACAAAAAAATAATTTTAATTTTGTCTCTAAGCGCTATGGTTGTTGCCGGAGGATTTTGGCAATTTGGCTTAAAAGATTTTCAAAAAGACAGAATTAAAGTTTTTTTAGACCCGGAACTCGACCCTTTAGGAAGGGGTTATAACGTCAAGCAAGCCGGCATTGCCATAGGCAGCGGCGGCGTCTGGGGGAGAGGTTTGGGCAAAGGGCTTCAAAGCCAAAACCGCTTTTTGCCGGAAAGGCAAACTGACTTTATTTTTGCCGCCGGCTCAGAACAGCTCGGTTTTTTTGGTTCTATGGGAATTTTAATTTTATTTTTTTTCTGCGGATCCAGAATTTTAAAAATCGCCAGAAAAGCCAGGGACGACTTAGGCATGTATATTTGTTTGGGAATTTTCTTTTTGCTCGGCATACATACCCTGGTAAATATTGCCATGAATATGGGGCTTTTGCCTGTTACCGGAATCCCTTTGCCATTTTTAAGCGCCGGCGGCAGCGGACTTTTGGTTATATTTATGGCTTTTGGAATAGTGCAAAACATAGCTATTCAGTCCAAAGTTTTAAGATTTTAAATTTTGTGGTACAATAAAGCATATTAGCTGACAGATTTTTACAGGACTAACGCAGTGTGCGTAAATCCTAAATTAGCTTTTAAAATTACTTATGAAGAATACAACACCCGGCAAAAAAGGTTTTGACTTCGGCGGAAAAAATTTGGACATCCAGAAAGTTATGGAAATGCTCAACACAATGCTCCGTTGCCCGATTTGCGGGAATAAATACAAAAAAGACGGTACCCGGGTTATAGAAAGCGAACAGGACAAAGTTTACGGCGAAGCCTACATACTCATTCATTCTGACTGCCAAAAATGCAAAAGTTCCATAGTTTTTAGCGTTGACATTAAAGGTCCGGATGTGTTTTCTGTCGGCATGATAACCGACCTGACCCAAAGCGACACGCTTAAATTTAAAAGCTACGGACCTATTGCCTCGGGTGAAATAATTAAAATCCACCAGGGCTTAAAGCGGTTTAACGGCGACTTTGTCGCAGCCCTGACCCAAAAACACGTTATCTAAACTTTATTTTAAAAACCCCTTAAGCCTTCTATGGTTTTGGGGTTTTGTTTTAGATCCAAGCTTGCCAAAAACAGGGCTTTTTGTTATAATAAGCTTCATATTAAGATTTTGTGAGTAAAGAAGTCATTTCCTTATTGTCTCCCTCTCCAAGCTTTGGAGAGGGTTGGGGAGAGGTTGTTTTTTAGAACAAACCTCTCTATCCCTCGATTTCACTCGAGACATCTCTCCAAGTTTTGGAGAGATTTATATGGTAAGACTTTTTATGGGCAAAATCATTTAAAGGACCAGAATGCAAAAAATTCAGTTAAACGCCAAGTCTCGCGACTTGAAAGAGCAGAATCAAGTTTTAAGAAAACAGGGAACTATACCGGCTGTTTTGTACGGCCATAACGTAAAAAATCAAAACCTTTCCGTTAACGCGGTAGAATTTGAAAAGGCCCTAAAGCTGGCGGGGGAAAGCACTATTGTTGACTTAGTAGTCGACGGCAAAACCCACCCGGTTTTAATTCAAGACGTACAGCTGGACAATTTGTCTTACAGGCCCATGCACGCCGATTTTTACCAAGTCAGCATGACCGAAAAACTAAAGGCTAATGTTGTTATAGAATTCGTGGGCGAATCACCGGCAGTAAAAACCTTAGGCGGAGTTTTGTTTAAACAAATCTCGGAAATTCAGGTTGAGTGTTTGCCTGCTGACCTGCCTCATAACGTAGTTGTTGATATTTCCAGCCTAAAAACTTTCGCTGATGCCATTTATGTAAAAGACTTAAAGTTTAGCGACAAAGTTAAGGTGCTTTCAAGCGAAGAAGAAGTAGTAGCCAAAGTACAGCCTCCGAGAGATGTTGAAAAAGAATTAGCCCCGGCTGTAACTGACGAAAAAGCCGCGGTAGAAGCGGTAGTTGCGGCAACCGATGCCGAAAAACAAAAAGCCGCTGCTGAAAAAGAAGAAGCAAAAGCCGAAGAAAAATAGTTTAAAGTATTTATCCCCGCCCCAATCTGTTGGGGCGGGGATTTAATTTGCTATAATATATGAAATGAATCAAAACAAAACCATTCCCAACAGCTGGTTAACCCTAACCGTCTTGTTTATTTTGCTGGTAACGCTTTCGGTTATTTACCGCTCAATGCTGGCAAATAAATACGGCGAAAATTGGGAGCAGATGCAGAAACAAAATCTTCCCAGTGAACTTTCAGGTCAAACCAACGCGCGCCAGGCTCAACTTAAAGCTAAAAATCTCCACGGCAAATACATAAAATTGCCGATTTTAATGTACCATCATATTGGCGATGTGCCTAAAGGCGCGGAAAACGACCAGTTAAGAAAAGGTTTAACGGTAAGCGAAAAAAGTTTTGACGAGCAAATGGCTTGGCTTAAAGCCGCCGGGTATAGCAGTATAACTTTAAAAAATTTACTTGACTACACTAACGGCGAGTTTGAAATGCCGAAAAATCCGGTCATAATTACTTTAGACGACGGCTACCAGGACGCCATACTAAACGCCCCGCCAATCTTAAAAAAGTACGGTTTTGTTGGCAGCTTTGCCATAATTACCCAGTTTTCCGGAATTAAATACGGCACCAACCGTTACGCAACTTGGCAGGAAATAAAACAGGCAAAAAACCAGGGGATGGAAATTGTCTCGCATACCCAAGACCATTTTGACGGGATTGACCCAAAATACGAAGATGCCTTCATCTTAAGAAACCTAAGCCAATCCAGACAGGATATAAAGGACAATTTGGGGATAGACACACAAATTATAATTTACCCGTTTGGGCACTATAACGAACGCTACATTAAACTAGCCAAAGAAGCCGGTTTTTTAATGGGGGTGGCAATAAACGACCATAAAACCATAAGCCTAGACAAGCTTTTTGAAGTTCCTAGACTTAGAGTTAACGGCAATACCACAATTGTAGGATTTAAAAAAATGCTTTTAGAATAGCCTTACAACATTCCAACATTCTACAGAATGTTGGAATGTTTAATTTTAACAAACCTCCAAAAATTATTTAAATCTTTAAAAAATTCTGCTCTATACCCTGGCAGGATTTTTTTTATTAATTTTGCTAATTCTTTTTTTTGCCTAGGGTCAAACTCCAAGTAAATTTTAGATTTTTGATTTAAAATTTTAGATTTATGTAGCTGTTTTAAAAATTTTTCAATAACAAACAATCCTTTGTTTTTTGCAAAAATAGCCTTTTTTGGTTCGTAA
Organism: uncultured Candidatus Saccharibacteria bacterium; assembly: GCA_964483665.1. Classification (GTDB taxonomy): domain Bacteria; phylum Patescibacteriota; class Doudnabacteria; order UBA920; family UBA920; genus JAEUSF01. The sequence goes on along the minus strand of CAZACP010000001.1, from coordinate 94,260 downwards.
TTTAAATTATTTTTTAATTTTGTATAGTCTGTTTCCGGAACGTAGGGAAGATTAGCGACAATTATGTCAAAATTTCCTTTAATGTTTGTTAGCAGGTCAGACTTAATAAATTTTATTTTAGTCTGATGATATTTAGCATTAGCTTTGGCGACCTTTAAAGCGGCTGATGATATGTCTATTGCAGTTAATTTTAAATTAGAAATTTGAAATTTTAAATTTTGCAATTGTTTTGCGATTGCAATTGCTATGCATCCGCTGCCGGTGCCAATATCAAGGATAGAAACCGTGTTTTTGTAGGGCAGGCCCGTGGCCTGCTGTTTTGCTGTCTTAACCGCAGGCAGGCCGAGGGCCTGCACTACATATTCAACCATTCCTTCCGTCTCCGGCCTTGGTATAAGCACATCTTTATTTACCTTAATCCTCAAACCCATAAAATCTTTATAGCCTAAAATATAAGCAATAGGCTCGCCCTTCTCTCTGCGCCTTATGTATTTTGCTAAATTGCCAAATTGCTTATTTGTTAACTTGCGCTCTGGATTCAAATACAAAAACTCCCTGGGCTTTTTTAATATATGTGCCAAAAGGAGTTCAATTTCGACTTTATTATATTTTTTTAAAACTTCTTTAATTGTCATTTTCCATTTTTGCTTTAGCTTTTTTCCATTCATTAAGTATATATTTCTTCAAAGCTGGACTAACTTCTTTAGACATTTTACCAGATATTTTTAAAATAGTTTTTAGATCTATACCGTAGTGCGAAAACCATATAACAACAGCTTCGCCACTAAAACTCCCGAAGGAATAAGCATACTTCTTTTTATCTTGTTTATCTCTTTCGAATTGTTCGAAGCATCGTTTTATAAAAAATCTTAGCAAGGCTGCATCCGCTGGACTAAGATCGGTGTTAAATATGCCAAAATCCTCTAATATTAATAGAGCTGTTAAATATTCACTGTTATATTCATCCGTTTCCGAAGTATCTCTACTAGAATATTTTTCGAATAAATTATCAGGGTTCATTTTTTAACGCGTCTTTTTTTAATTCCAAATCCGCTTTTTGAAGAGCGGCTATAATGGGGGAGAATTTGCCTTCCATTATAAGGTTTATTTGGTTAAAGTTTTGGTTTATGCGGTGGTCAGTTACGCGGTCTTGCGGGAAGTTATAGGTGCGGATTTTTTCACTTCGGTCGCCGGTACCAATTTGGCTTTTGGTCATGTTTCTAATTTTGGCATTTTCTATTTCCGCAAAATGCGCGGCCACGCGCGAGCGTATAACCGCCAAAGCTTTTTCCCGGTTCTGCGCCTGACTTCTTTCGTCCTGGCACTGGGCGGTTATGCCGGTCGGAATATGAACTATGCGTATAGCCGAGTAAGTGGTATTTACGCTCTGCCCGCCGTGGCCCGAAGAGGTAGTGGCTTCAATTTTTAAATCTTTAGGGTCAATTTTATAATCATTTTCCTCAAGCTCCGGCAAAACCGCAACTGTAATTGTGGAGGTATGAACCCGGCCGCTTTTTTCCGTGTCGGGAACGCGCTGAACGCGGTGCACGCCGGATTCAAATTTAAAAATTCCAAACGCGCCGCCATTAGATACTGAGCTGGTCGAAGTGCCAGATATTTCAAATATTACTTCCTTAAAACCCCCGGCTTCGCTTTTTGAAGTTGAAACAATGTGTAGTTTAAAACTATTCTCCTCAGCAAATTTACCTAAAGCTCTAAAGTATTCCGCGGCGAAAAGCGTGGCTTCGTCGCCGCCCGCGCCGGCCCGTATTTCAACCAAGCAGTCTTTTTCGTCGTTGGGGTCTTTAGGAAGCAAAGCTTCCTCAATCGCAGATTGCAAATTTAAAATTTCTTGCTTCAAAGGGGCAATTTCTTCGCTTGCCATTTGCGCCATATCTTTATCGGCCGATGTTAATAGTTCTTCCGCGCTTTTTAAATCTTTCTCTGTTTTATCTAAACGGTTTATTTTTTCAACCAAAGGCTGTAACGACGCCTGTCTTTTGCCCAATTTAGCCAAATCTAAATCCGCCCTGCCGCTGGACATTTCCGCGGTTAGCTGATTATACTCGTCAACAATTTTTTGAAAGGCTGGTTCCATTTTAGCTGTTAGCGAATAGAGATTAGAGAAAAGGATAGGAAAAAAATTGTATTTATTCTATTCTCTTTTCGCTCTTCTCTTTTCTCTGGTTTAATTCTAACACAAAACCGCAGGCCTAACATAGACGTGCGGTTTAGTTACAAATTTTAAATAACTACTTTGCGGCTCTGGTTTTTCTGGGTTTCTTAACAGTTTTTGTAGCCTTAATTTGAGCGGCTGCGGCAGCGCGTTTTCTAAACTTGTCTACCGAACCCGCGGTGTCTAAGAGCTTTTGCTTGCCGGTATAAAAAGGATGGCAATTCGAACAAACTTCCGTGTGGAGTTCCTGTTTGGTGGAGCCGGTAACAAAACTATTTCCGCACGCGCAAGAAACTTTTGCGCCGATGTGATATTGGGGGTGAATCGTAGGTTTCATCTGATTTAATTGATAATTGATTGTAATAAGTTAACTCACATATTTTACCAAGACTTGCCAATTTCGTCAAGCCTTGTTATAATATACGGACTAATATTAATCTATCACATCCCGTTTTATCCTCCTCCATTAGAGATGTGGGGGCAAAGGGATGGAAGAATAAGGATAAGTATATGCAAGACATAAGTCTTTTAGAGCTGCTTAAAAGCGGCGCGCATTTTGGCCATAACACCTCTAGGTGGAACCCCAAAATGAAACAGTATATTTTTGCCTCCAGGGGCGATATACATATTTTAGATTTGGAAAAAACCCGCAAAGGCCTTTTAAAGGCAGCGGAATTTGCCAAAGAAACAGCCTCTAAGGGTGGGTTAATTTTGTTTGTAGGTACAAAAAAACAAACCCGGGAGCTAATTAAGGCGGCTGCCGTTTCCTGCGGAATGCCTTTTGTCAACGTGCGCTGGCTGGGCGGCACCTTTACCAACTTTAAAACCATTCAAAAAACTTTTAGAAAGCTTGAAAAGTTAGAAAGCCTGAAGGCTTCCGGCGATTTGCAAACCAAGTACACCAAAAAGGAAGCTTTAATGATAGAGCGCGAAATTGAAAAGTTAAAAAAGTTGTTCGAAGGCATATCAAGCATAAAGCGCTTGCCCGAGGCTATATTCGTAACAGACGTTAAGCACGAAGGCATTGCGGTAAAAGAAGCAAACAAATCCAAAGTCAAAACCATTGGCGTAGTTGACACCAATACCAGCCCGGACGGCGTAGACTACGTTATACCTTGCAACGACGACGCAACCAAAGCCACCGAATTAGTCGTAAACTTTATGGCCGCGGCCATTAACGAGGGCAGACAAACCCAAATTACGGTTTCCACAGCCCCTGCGGTTGTTAAAGCAGAAACAAAAAGTTAAATTTCTAATTAACCTAGTTATTCTAATTGACCTAAATAATGTCTAATGAGTAATAGCTAAGTTACTGATGTGGATAATCATCATCTTTCGCTTAGACATTAGACATTTGGTCATTAGGATTTTTTTAGACTAATTAGTATAATTAAAATAATTAGAATAATTTTATGACTAATCTTATTAAAGAACTCCGAGAACTGACAGGCGCCGGAATGGGCGACATTAAAGAAGCCTTAATTGAAGCCAAGGACGACAAAGAAAAAGCTATAGAAATTTTACGCAAAAAAGGCACACTTAAACTTGGTAAAAAATCCGACCGGGTTGCCAAAGAAGGCATTGTGGAAGCCTACATTCATGGCGGCGGCCGTATTGGCGTATTGGTAGAAATAAATTGCGAAACAGACTTTGTAGCCAGAACCGAGGACTTTAAAGCCTTAGCAAAAGAATTGGCTCTGCACATTGCAGCAGCAAATCCGCTTTATGTGAATATTGAAGATGTTCCGAGCGAAGTAGTGGAAAAGGAAAAAGAAATTTACAAAGAGCAAATAAAAGACAGCGGTAAACCGGAAGAAATTGTAAATAAAATGCTGGAAGGGAAAATTCAAAAATACTACGAAGAAGCCTGTTTGATGGAACAGCCATACGTAAAAAACCCGGACATTAAAATTAAGCAGTTTGTAACCGACGCTGTGGCCAAAATGGGTGAAAAAGTAGTAATAAAACGTTTCGCCAGGTTTGTGTTAGGAAACTAAAATATTGACAAAAATATAAGATCGAATTTTGCATTTTAAATTTTGTCATTTACGTCGTTTTTGTCATTTTTGTCATTCCAATTATTTTGTCTTATCAACTTCTTCCAAATTTAATTTTTTTTGTTTGCATTTTGGGGGTTATTATTTTAATCCTTCGGCGTTTGCCTGAAGCGCAAAATATAAACGACGAGGCCTTAAAAAAAGAAACCCCCCAAACAAAACTAGAAGAAAAGGGAATTCCCGCCTTAAATTACAGCAAAATTTGGTCCAAACTTAAATTTTGGCTTCATAAACTCTGGCGACTTGCTCTAGATGCCAAAGATTTAAGACCTAAACCCGAAGCTTACCAATTAAAAAAGCTGTTCTTGTTTAGAACAAAAGTTAAACAAGAACCCATCACCCTACAAAAAACCGACACTCCGGCTGTCTTAATGCAAAACGGCAAAGAAGAAGAACTGTTAGAGTTAATACGAAAAGAGCCCAAAGAACGAAAAAATTATGATGAACTTGGCAAATATTATATAGCTAACCACAAGTACCAGGACGCGAAAGATATTTACCTATATTTAGTCGGTCACGAGGTAGGAAACCCTAATTTTCATGCCAAGCTGGCTCAATGCTCGTTTCATTTAAAAGAATACGAACTGGCTGAAAATCATTTTAAAAAATCGCTTGAGCTCGACAAAATGCATCCAAATCGCTATTATAACTTGGGCCTTAGCCAAGAATGCCAGGAAAAGTGGAATGATGCCTTAGACAGTTTCTCAAAAGCTTCGGAAATGCAGCCGGAAAATGAAAAGTACAAAACTGCCTTAGAAAAAGCCAAAAAACAAATCACATAAATAAAATTTACTTATACGGGATTTGTTTACATTTTACAATCTGAAAATGGCAAATTCTATATTGGTAGCACAAATAATATAGTTCGTCGGTACGATCAGCATAAACATGGTCATACATGGTCAACTCAAAGATTTAAAAATTTTAAACTTGTATTTTCACAGGAATTTCCAACACTAGCAATCGCCAGAAAAATAGAACTCAAATTAAAAAGGTTAAAAAGAAAAGACTACATAGAAAAAATAATTTGTGATGGCTTTATAAAGATTCAATTAAAATAAACATTTTCCCCACGCCGTTGTAGCTCAGCTGGTAGAGCATCTCCATGGTAAGGAGAAGGTCTCCGGTTCAATCCCGGACAACGGCTCCAGGAAAATGTTTATTTTAATTACTTAAAGCTCAGCTCCGACGCCCCTTTAGGGAGTCGGAGCCCCGAACCGCAGGCGTCGGGGCTGGTAGAGCATCTCTTTACCCCGACCCGCAGGCGTCGGGGCATGGTAAGGAGAAGGTCTCCGGTTCAATCCCGGACAACGGCCTGCCCCGACCTTTTGTTAATAGACAAGTAAAAGCGTAGGGGCCCCAGATTATTGGATTTTATTTTGAAAAAGCCAGCAAGATTACGCCAAAGTGGTATAATTAAGATGCAAAAATATTAAACTTGCATATGGAAAATCCGCTATTTCTACTTTGGCCGGCTTTGGCAGCAATAAACATTTTTTCCTTTGCTTTAGTCGGCTTTGACAAGAAAAAAAGTTTTGAACAGGGCGAACGGTCGCCGGAAGTATTATTTTTTTTACTGGCCGTGCTATTTGGCTCATTAGGCGTATTTTTGGGCATATTCGTATTTCACCACAAAACCCGCAAGGTGTATTTTCCGGTCGGAATAGGGCTTATGCTAATACAGCAAATCGCTCTGTTGTATTTACTAAGTAAAAATTTTTAATAATTCAATGGCTACACCTAAAAAAAACTACACTGTTATACTCTTTTACAAGTTCGCTGCAATTAAAAACCCAAAAGCTCTGCTTAAAACCCAAAAAGCGCTGTGCGGCTCTTTAAACTTAAAAGGACGCGTGCTTATTGCCAAAGAAGGGATAAACGCAACCTTGGAAGGTCTTGATGGAAATATAAAAAAATTTAAACGGGCTTTTAGAAAATTACCTCTTTTTAAAGACGTTATGTTTAAAGAAAGCAAAGGCACGGGGAAAGCTTTTACTAAACTTCAGGTAAAGGTACGAAGCGAGGTGGTGACTTTAGGCAAAACCTACAATGTTAAAAAACAGACTGCCAAAACACTGACCGCTTCGGAGCTGGAAAAATTATACACAAAAAATGAAGATTTTGTGGTTTTAGACTTGCGCAACGATTTTGAAATAAATGTCGGGCAATTTGAAAAAACCGTACATCCAAATTTGCAAAACTTTAGGGAGTTGCCCCAAAAGCTTAAGAGCATAGGGCATTTAAAAAATAAAAAAGTTGTCGCCGTCTGCACCGGCGGCATACGCTGTGAAAAAGCCACCTGCTTTTTAAAAGAAAAAGGCTTTCAGAACCTTTACCAGCTCAAAGACGGGATACATACCTATATGCAAAAATATCCGGGCAAGCATTTTAAAGGTTCCCTGTTTGTTTTTGACAACCGAATGACCACCACGGTAACAAAAGTCAAAAATAGGGAAATTATAGGCAAATGCCTGTATTGCCAGACCCCTTGTGAAGAATTTTACAACGATGATTCCACCAGACCCTCGACCAAAGTAATTTGCTGCAACACCTGTTTCTTGCCGCGCAAAAATATTTTAAGACAAGCGGTAACCATATAATCTAAATGTATATAACTTCCGCTAAATTTCTGAAAGGGCTAGTAAGCGAAGACGAAAGTTTGGAAGACCAAACCCCCCAAGTAGCTTTAATTGGCCGGTCTAATGTTGGAAAATCCAGCATAATAAATGCCATTACCGGGCAAAAAGACCTGGCAAAAACCAGTTCATTTCCCGGCCGCACACAGCAAATTAACCTGTTTTTACTAAGCGTCTCCGGCAAAAACAAAATTTATTTGCTGGATTTGCCGGGCTATGGTTACGCCAAGGCTTCTAAAACAGACCAAGCGCGGCTTCAAACGCTTATTCATTGGTATTTATTTGGCTCTCACTACGCGCAAAAAAAAGTGGTTTTAATTATTGATTCCGTTGTTGGCATAACGGAAACAGACTTTCAAATGCTGCATAGCTTAGAGCAGGAGGGGAAAAACGTTATAATTGTCGCCAATAAAATAGACAAACTAAAAAAGAACGAGGTTTCAAACAAGCTTAAAGGCATAAGAGAAGCAGCGGGCGATTATAAAATAATTCCGTTATCAGCAAAAGACAGACTAGGGATTTCGGAACTAATCAACGAAATGTTTTCATAATATGGCGACATCAAACGAACAAAATCTGTTTAAAAATTACCAGGACGGAGCCGGGTTTATAATTCCCCAAAATATTGTTGATGTTGACCAGAGCGCGCTACAATACTTTAAAATAAAATATAAAAATTATTATCGGCCGGCAGTTTTTATAACTGCGGCTTTTTATATTTTTGCTTTGTATTTAATATTTGGCCAGGGAATTATTGCGGAAGAACCGAGGTCGTTATTTATTTTGTTTTTACCGATTATAGTATATTTTGGATTGCTGGCGGGGATTCAAAACAAGCTTTTAAAGGAATTTTACAAACAGTTTGCCACTGCAAACGGCTTTAGCTATAAGCCAACTTCTTCGCCGGACAGAGAAACCGGCGCGCTGTTTAAAGTCGGTCACTCAGAAAAAATTAACGACTATATACAAGGGGAAATAAACGGCTTTCCGGTTTCACTTTTTAACTTCTACTACACTGTTGGCAGCGGAAAAAGCTCTAGGTCGTACAGTTCAACGGTTTGGAGTATAGACTTTAAAACAGCCGTACCCTCCATGGTTTTGCTGGTCGATAGGCAATATTTTGGCGACGACCTTTCCAACAACAATATTAACAAGGTAAGCAAAATCAGTCTGCCGGAAGAACTAGAAAAGCATTTTTCTTTGTACGCGGAAAACAAGTTTGAAATCGAAGCCCTGCAAATTTTTACCCCGGAATTTTTAAATAAAATTTACCAGAGTTACAAAAACTACAACTTAGACTTTGTAGGCACCAAACTCTATATTTATAGCAACAATATAATTAAAAACAAGGGGAATTTAGAGCAATTAAAACAATATATTAATTTTATAATCAGCCAATTAAGCGGCAAGCTGCCTTCTATGGCAGGCTCAATAAATGCCTTAACAGATGAAGCAAAAAAATCAAGCCCAAACCTCTTGCAAAAGGTCGGCAATGAGCTGGTTAGAAACTTTAACAAACCCGAGGTTTCCAGCGCAGTAGTATTTGCCCTGCTTTTAATTTTCCTTATTCTCTTTGCTTTAATGCTTGTTACTACCTTTACTAAATGAGCTTAACTCAGCTTCGGCAAGATCTATATAAATTAAAAAACCCTGTTAAGGCCAGACTTTTACAGCGGTTTTTTAAAACCGGGAAAGGGGAGTATGCCCAAGGCGACAAATTTTTAGGAATAATGGTACCAAAGTCCCGTGCTTTAATAAAAAAGTACTGGCAAAACCTTTCGCTTAAAGAAGTTGATGAATTAATCAAAAGCCCTTGGCACGAAGAAAGGCTGATTGGATTACTTATTTTAGTCAAATGGCTTGATGTCCTTGGCAAAGATTCTTCGGCCTCGGATGCCCTTGGCCTCAGAATGACGCCGAGGGATATTTATAAATTTTATTTAAACCACACCAAATATATTAATAATTGGGATTTAGTAGACTTAACAGCTCCCAAAATTGTCGGGGCATGCCTGAGAAATAAAAATAAGTCCGTTTTATTAAAACTTGCTAAATCAAAAAATTTATGGGAGCGCAGAATTGCGGTTCTTTCTACTTTTGATTTTGTTTATTATGGCGATCCCGCCTGGACATTAAAAATATCAAGACTATTAATAAACGACAAGCACGACCTTATTCATAAAGCAGCGGGTTGGATGCTAAGGGAAGTCGGCAAACGTTGTTCAAAAACCTTATTGCTTAAATTTTTAGACCAAAATGCGCATCGAATGCCGAGAACCATGCTGCGGTACTCTATAGAAAGATTAGATCAAAAATTAAAACTTAAATATATGGCTAAATAAGCAAATAATTGCTATACTGTTACGGTTATGTTTGATTTAATTTCTTTAATTAAAACTGCCGGGTATATTGGCTTATTCGCCATTGTTTTTGCAGAGTCCGGATTATTAATTGGCTTTTTCTTGCCGGGCGACAGCCTTTTGTTTACCGCCGGTTTTTTGGCCTCGCAGGGATTTTTAAATATTTGGGTTTTAATGCCGCTTTTGTTTGTAGCGGCCGTTACGGGCGACAGCGTAGGCTACGCGTTCGGCCAAAGAATGGGCCCAAAAATTTTTACCAAAGAAGATTCTTTGTTTTTCCACAAGTCCCACATTTTAAAGGCGCAAGAATTTTTTGAAAAGCACGGGGGCAAAACCATAATTATTGCCCGCTTTGTGCCCGTGGTGCGCACTTTTGCCCCAATTCTAGCCGGGGTAGGAAAAATGAAGTACCCAACCTTTTTATTTTTTAACGTCATAGGCGGCTTGTTATGGGCCGTGGGCTTAACTTTTTTAGGCTACATACTCGGCCACACGGTACCGAATATAGACCGCTACTTACTACCAATAGTAGCTGGGATAATAATCCTTTCCATAGCGCCGAACATTTGGCAAATTTTGCGAAACAAGCCGACACGTGATAGTTTAATTTTAGGAATCAAAAAACTTTTTGGTTTAAAATCCCAAAATTAAAATTTTTGCTATGAAAAAAGTTTACGAATATATTATTCCGGCTTTGGTTTTGTCCGGATTAATAATATTTGGGGTATTATATTTATTGGGCCACAAAGACGCTGACCATATTATTTTAATGGTCACTTTAACAATCGGAACCATCCCTCTTGCGGTAAAAATTTTTAGAGCTCTTTTAAAAGGCGAATTTGGGGTGGATTTAATTGCCATTTTAGCCATTGTAACTTCTTTTGTTCAGGCCCAATATTTAGCCGGCTGCGTAATACTGCTTATGCTTTCCGGCGGCGAAGCGCTGGAAATTTATGCTCTTAACCGCGCTAAACGCGAACTGACCAATTTGCTTTCCCGCGCGCCTTCAGTAGCGCATTTAAAAAAAGACAACGAATTAAAAGACATTGAAGCCGGTCAGGTTAAAATTGGAAATATATTGGTAGTTAAGCCCGGAGAAATTATTCCGACCGACGGTATAGTCGCGGAAGGCGAAAGTAACGTAGACGAAGCCGCCATAACCGGCGAAAGCTTGCCGGTTTTAAAACAAACCGGGAACGTGGTCTTTTCCGGAAGTTTAAACAAAGATCGGGCTTTTATAATGTGGGCTACGCATGAAGCAAAAGAAAGCCAGTACCAAAAAATTGTAAATTTGGTTAAGCAAGCCCAGGAAGAAAAATCGCCGGTAGTAAGGCTTGCCGATCGCTACGCCGGCTGGTTTACCGCAATAACCTTAGTAATTGCCATAGGCGCCTGGCTGTTAACGCAGGAACCAATAAGATTTTTGGCCGTATTGGTTGTGGCAACGCCCTGTCCTTTAATTCTTGCCACACCCATTGCCATGATGTCGGGCATAAGCAAAGCAGCCAGCCGGGGGATTGTAATAAAAAACGGCTCGGCTTTGGAAATTTTGGGCGAAGCCAAGACTTTCGTTTTTGACAAAACAGGTACTTTGACCTTAGGCACCCCCCGTGTAGTGGGAGTTAAAGCGTTCAATGGCTTTCAGGAGAAAGATGTTTTGCATTTTGCCGCATCTTTAGACCAGCTTTCCAGCCATATTTTCGCACGCTCACTAATCGAACACGCCCGCAAAGATAAATTAAATTTATACTACCCGGAAAATTTTGCCGAAAATTTAGGCAATGGCGTGAAAGGCAGGATAAATTCTACTGATTATATATTCGGGAGATTAAAATATTTAGAAGACCAAGGCATAAAAATTTCTGAAAAAGAAAAACACCACCGCGAAACTGAAGAAAGCTTGGGTGAAATACCCGTGTATTTAGGGTCTGCTACCAACAACGCGCTGCTTGGTTATGTAATTTTTGCCGATGTTATTCGTCCGGAAATGAAAGATGTGTTTGCTAAAATAGGGGAACACAAAATTCAAAAAATCCTTATGCTTACCGGGGACAAAAAAGCCGTGGCAGAAAAAATTGCCAAAGAAATTGGTCTGAAAAACTTCTTAGCCGAAATGCTGCCGGAAAACAAAGTCAAGGTAGTAAAAGAATTGCCGACGTCGGAAAGGCCGGTAGTTATGGTGGGCGATGGCATTAACGACGCTCCCGCGCTTGCGGCCGCCGAAGTCGGCATAGCCATGGGAGCGCATGGCTCCAGCGCCGCTTCAGAAGCTGCCGATGTAGTAATAACCCAAAACAATATGGTACGCGTGCACGACGCGCTGCATATTGGCCAACGGGCTCTTAGTCTTGCCAAGCAAAGTATATTTGTGGGCATGGGAGTAAGTATAATTTTAATGTTCATAGCTTCGCTTGGCTTTATTCCGCCAATCTTAGGCGCAATTTTTCAGGAAGCTTTAGACGTGGCAGTAATTTTGAATGCGCTAAGATTAAACTTTGAGAAAATAACGTAGGTAGTAAGTAGTAGGTAGCGGGTAGTAAGTAGCCGGCAGGCATTGATTTTTTTGTCTAAAATTGTTATCATTAACAAAGTGAAAATTTAATGTAAGGGCAGGTAGCGAAGTGGTCAAACGCGACTGACTGTAAATCAGTTGGCTTTACGCCTTCATAGGTTCGAATCCTATCCTGCCCACCATAAAAACAACCCTGAATACTTCAGGGTTGTTTTTATTAAGCTGCTGATTATTTTTTTATAATTTAAACTTAACTCCTAATACCTAAAAGCTTGTTTATGTGCCTTCTGTCCATGATGCCAAGTACTTTTTCTGCGCCGGAGTTAGCTCGTCTATTTTTACGTTCATAGCTTGCAGCTTAAGCCTTGAAACTTTTTCATCCACTTCTTTGGGCACGTCTAACACTTTGCCTTTTTCTAAATGTTGATAGTTCTTAGAAAGCCATTCGCACATTAGAGCCTGGTCGGCAAAACTTAAGTCCATAACCGCGCTAGGGTGGCCTTCAGCAGCGGCTAGGTTCATAAGCCTGCCTTCACCAATTAAATAAATTTTTCTGCCATCTTTTTGCGAATATTCCATTAAATTATCTCTTACCTGCTTACTGCTTACCGCTAACTGCTGCAGATGTTTCTCATTTATTTCCACATTAAAGTGTCCGCTATTGCCTAAAATTGCGCCGTCTTTCATAACAGCAATATGCTCTTTGACAATTACATCTTTATTGCCGGTTACGGTTATAAATACATCGCCAAGCTTGGCGGCCCTAAGCATTGGCATAACTTCAAAACCGTCCATGGCGGCTTGCAGCGCCGGCAAAGGATCTATTTCAGTTACGATTACCTTTGCGCCCATACCTTTAGCCCTAAGCGCTATGCCTTTGCCGCAATAGCCGTAGCCTGCCACAACCACGGTTTTGCCGGCAAACAAAATATTGGTCGCCCTAAACAGGCTGTCTAAAGTGGACTGTCCGGTGCCGTAATAATTGTCAAACATATGCTTGGTAGGCGTGTCGTTTATAGCCACTACAGGAAATTTTAATTTGCCGTCTTTGGCCATAGCCTTAAGGCGAATAACTCCGGTAGTAGTTTCTTCCTGGCCGGAAAAAATTTCCTTAAGCTGGCTCTTACGCTCTTTATGCAAAACCGAAATTAAGTCCGCGCCGTCGTCTACTATAATTTGTGGGTGAAAGTCTAAAACTTTATTTACACACCAATAGTACTTTTCGTCTGTTATGCCGCGCCAGGCAAAAACGTTTATACCTTCTTCCACAAGCGCGGCGGCTACGTCGTCCTGGGTGGAAAGGGGATTACTACCGCACAAAGCCACTGTAGCCCCGCCGGCTTTTAAAACCTTCATTAAAACCGCGGTCTCTTTGGTTACGTGCAAACATGCCGCAATTGTTAAGTCCTTAAACGGCTGCTCTTTTTTAAAACTATTTTTAATAATTTCCAAAACCGGCATTTCCTTTTCCGCTAAAGCGATTTTCATTTTGCCTTGCTTGGCTAAAGACTGGTCTTTTACTTTAAACTTTGTCATAGCTAAATATCTAATATTTTAATTATTTATAATTTAATTATTATCTTCATTTTCCGCGATTGCTTTTATTCCGTCTAACTGGCGCTGTATTAAAGTTTCAAAAAGGGGAAACAAGGATTTAACTAAAAGTGTTTTTACTGCGCTTCCTTCAAATACTTCAAGGTCGCATTTAATTTCCGTACTTTGGTCTTCTAAAGGTTTAAAGTGGTAAAAAACCGTACCGCTGACATTTTTATAATGCTGTCCAACGCCGAGCAACACCGGCTTTTGGTAAGCTATAACTTCTCCTTCAATTTCAGCCAAACCCGATATTTTATGCAAAAACTTGGTGCCAACCGGATTTTCCGCATCCTTTAAACTTTTGTACTCCGTTTTGAGCAAACCACCCATCCACTTTTTAATATTTTCTTCCTTGTCGACCGCATCAAAAACCCTTTCAATAGGGGCTTTTATAATAATATAAAAACTTTTGGTCATTAAGTTTTTGAAGGCTTTTAGCTATTATAACAGAAAAAAAGGCAAAATGCACCTTAAATATTGATATTTTATTTGATTTATGTTAAAATATTCAAAGTCACATTTGGTGATATTGTCCGCCTAGCGGATCATTTGTGCCGGCTTAGCTCATCCGGTAGAGCAACGGTTTTGTAAACCGTAGGTGGCCAGTTCGAGTCTGGCAGCCGGCTCCACTGCTTCGCTAAAGCTACGCAGTGCGAGCGCATCGTTTTTAGGATCAAACGATGTAAACAAGATTCCCTGACGCCCAGGGGATTTAAATTCAAACAATTAACAATTTACAATTCACAATTAACCTTGCTTAAGTCAATAGTTAATCGTTAATTGTTAAAAGTAATTTTAACTCTATGTCCCAAGACCATCTTATAAATATGGAATGCACGGTTTGCCATAATTTAAATTACCAAACCAAGCGCAATAAAAAAAGCCTGGGCGCCCAAAAACGCAAAAGGCTTGAACTAAAAAAATTCTGCAAGTTCTGCAAGAAAATGCAGTTACATAAAGAAACTAAGTAAACTTAGATGGGAGTCTTCTATAGAAGACTCCCATCTTGTTTAGGGAACTAAATTATAGTAAAATAATAGAAACTAAACAAAAAATTTATGTACTATAATTTAAAAATAAATTCCCAAAACCGAATAACTTTGCCTCCGGGACTCAGAAAAAGCATGAATATAGTCCCGGGCACGAAGTTATATTTTGAGACTGTAGATGACAGAAGAATCCTAATGAGTACAAAACCTATAACCAACAAAGACTTAGAACAAGTTAGAAAAACTAGCATTTATTTGCAATAGCAAAAATATTAAAAACCACCTTTCCTGGTGGGGGGTTCGTATAATGGTAGTACTACGGTCTCCAAAACCGTATGCGTAGGTTCGATTCCTACACCCCCTGCCACAAGAGGTGGTTTTTATATTTGATGGGTAATGCCGCAAATTTTACATTTTTAGGTACCCATTTACGATAATTGACAAAACAGACAAAAAACCATAATATAACCTGTTAGACTACAGTCCCAAGGAGTGCTTTATGATGAGTTTCAGTCCAGATTTTTTTCAGAATCTGCAGGACGGTGAAGTGTTTGAGGTAGGCGATTTTGGAGATAACGGCTACCTGCGCCGAGTCTCCAACGGAGCGCAGTATGACCTGTCGTCGCTTATGGCGCACGACACCCCCGACTGCTCAGCAAGCAATGGCTTCTATGTCATGGCTTTCATGGCGGACATTTTGGGCAACTTTGGCTGGGAAGTTGAAGACCAAGGTTGCTTTGACAAAGACGGCAACCATCGTGACAACATCGAGGGAATCAGTCGTGAAGAGGTGGTGGCAAAACGGGTGGTTAACCGGTTCGTCCTGAGACTACTCGACGCCAGAATCAAACACAAAGTCTACACGTTTGAAGACGGCGGCCGGGTGGAGAGCCTTGGTTACAGGAATGCCGACGACCAAGATGCGACAGTCGGGGTCATTATCCCAGGCGCAACGGGCAAATTCGACTTCGGTGTTGCCGAGCGAACAGAACACGTTTATGTTCTTGACGGGCAGGTCGGCATAATCACCGGCCAACTCGCTGGCACAAGTTTGGTCATTTTCGAAACCGGCGAGCCAATCAAGCTTGGGTGCAAAGACCCTGCTGCCTACCACTGCTTGTACAAATAGACTAGCTGAGAAAGAACCTTAAAGAGGCGTACGCCCTGTCGCAAGACAGGAAACGACGCTTCTTATTTTTGAGTTAGTTTATCTTGTACAAAAAACGCCTACACAAATTTCTTTTTACCCTAGATTGCTTTAACACCTATTAATAGGTGTTTTTATGTGTGCTACAATAAATAAATGAAACTAAGCACAAAAGCCAAACGGGATATTGTAATTATTCTATTAAGCATATTGGTCGGAATAATCCTGCTTAAAACCGGCATTGTAATTAAACTCCTTTCGCATTCTCAAAATTTAGAACTTTTGGGTGTATTTATAGCGGGCATACTTTTTACCTCGGTCTTTACCACGGTTCCCGCAACCATTGCTTTAGGGGAACTTTCTTTAATTACCAATATGCCCTTGTTAATTGTTGTTGGCGCGCTTGGAGCGCTGGTGGGCGATTTGGTAATGTTTAAATTTTTTGAAAGCGCCATTACCGAAGACTTTGAAGAAATGTTCAGCCTAAACCCGCGCGGCCGCTGGAGAAAAATATTCCGTTCCAAAATTTTTAAAATCTTTATGACCTTAATGGGCGGGCTTATAATAGCCTCGCCCCTGCCGGACGAACTTGGCCTGGCTCTTATGGGTTTTGTCAAAACCAACAACTGGACATTTGCCATAATTTCAATACTTTGTAATGCCCTTGGTATATTTGTTATTGCCGTTGTCGCCCGGGCAATTGCTTAAACACAAATTTAAACGGGGCGTACCTTCCAACGGTAGCCCCGTTTTGTTGGTTTAGCGATTCCACTAACGCAGCAGCGATGAAGCCGCTGCGTAGAAAAGGTCCTGCGGCCTGACCGGATCGTAGGAGAGCGCGAAAATTTCATTGCACGCCTCGTGCCTGCCCAGTAGCCTCACGTCGCGTTTGAGCGCGACCATGGCTGCCAGCGCTCCTTTGTGCCACTTGTCCATACGCTGCCAGGCGACGTTGTCATCGCAGCAGCGACAGGATTGACGTTCATAACAGTACACCTGACACTTGGCTCGGTCATTTTCGCCAAATAGCGCACTGTCGCCGCCGTGAGCCAAAAACTCGCTGCAGCCCTTTATGGACTTGTGGCAGTCCATCCACTCGTTAGTACCACGTTTGTGGCGGTTACAGTCGCCGGCTTCTTTTTCCCAATACTGTTGATACATACCAAAGCAGCCGCATGGCACACCGTAAATCTGCCCCTTCATCCCTTCTTCCACCCGGCCAGGCATACAGTACTGAACAACAAACGTGTCAGTGCCTCGAAAGTTGCGGTAAACTTGGTGTTTCCGCTCTTTTTTCTCCTTGGGAGGAGCGGTTTTCTTGCCGCCCAAAGGGGCGGGGAGCTGCTGGCCAAACAGCGTAGCCAGCAAAATCGCACAAACAAAAATCATCCTTTGCATTGTATCCCTCGAGCGAACAGAATAAATGGATATTCGCATATAGCCGCTCTTATGTCAAGCAATTTTATTTTCTCTTATTTTGCTATATAATAAGCTTAAAAGCTATGAATAAATCTCAAAATGGTTTTGGCTTAATTGTTTTGGTTATTGCCTTGGCAATAATTGCTATTTTATTTGTGTACTTTTTAAAGCCCGGGAGCGAAAGACAAAGCGTGGTAGAAACCGGCAAAAAAGCCGAAGACCAGTTAAACGACTCAAACCAAAAAATGCAGAATTATCAGGGAGAACTAGAGCAGAATATAAATATTCAAAATGACATCAACTCAATTAAGTAAACCTGTCGCGCTCATAATTTTAGACGGTTGGGGGCATAGAGAGGGTAGGGAACATAACGCTATTTTAGAGGCCAACACGCCTTTTTTTGACATGCTTTGGCACAAATACCCCCACACGCTTTTAAACGCTAGCGAAGAGCATGTGGGTTTACCTGAGGGAACTATTGGTAATAGCGAAATTGGGCATATGACTATGGGTGCGGGTAGGGTTATAGATACTGACTTAGTTAGAATAAGCAAAGCAATCAAAGAAAATAAACTTCTTGAAAATGACTCAATAAAAAAACTTTTTGAACATATTAAAAAAAATAATTCGTCTTTGCATTTAATTGGTATGGTAAGTCCGGCTGGGGTACATAGCCACCAGGAACATTTATACGGAATTTTAGAAGCTGCCAAACAAGCGGGCATAAATAAAGTTATTATCCACGCCTTTACCGACGGCCGCGACAGTCCGCCAAAAGAAAACTATAAATATTTAAAAGAACTGGAAGATGTAATAGAAAAAGCCGGAATCGGGCGTGTTGCAACTGTTACAGGGCGCTATTTTGCCATGGACCGGGACAAAAACTGGCAAAGAACAGAAAAGGCAGAGAAAGCTTTGTTTGAAGGGGAGGGGAAAAAGGTTAGTGGATCAAGACCATCGGATGTATTAAAAAAATCTTACGATGATGGCGCAATGGACGAATATTTAGAGCCAATGGTTTTTTTAGACCAAGACGGCAAACATTATTCAATTGCCGATGGCGATGGAATCTTCTTTTTTAATTTCCGTTCCGACAGACCAAGGCAGCTTTCTTACAAAATAATGGAGCGCGCCAAAAAACAAAATTTGTTTTTTGTAACTATGACTGAGTACGACCCCAAAATAGAATGTTTGGTGGCGTTCCCGCCGGAAAAACCGGATACCACTTTGGCGGCTGAAATTTCTAAAGCCGGGCTCAAGCAGTCACACATTGCGGAAACCGAAAAATACGCGCACGTAACTTTCTTTTTTAACGGCGGCAAACAGGACACGCACCCCGAGGAGCGGCACTTTTTAATAGAAAGCAGAAAGGTAGCCACTCACGACCTAGCTCCAGAAATGCGGGCAAAAGAAATTGCAGACAAAGCCATAGACTGTATAAACGAAGGCGACGACTTTTTAGTCATAAACTTTGCCAATGCAGACATGGTTGGACACACTGCCAACAAACCGGCAATTATAAAAGCGGTTGAGATTGTGGATGGGGAATTAAAGAGGGTAGTTGATGAGGTAATAAGTAAAGGAGGCGTGGCAATAGTCACAGCCGACCACGGTAACGCGGAACAGAATGTAGACGAAAGCGGAGAACTTCACACTGCCCATACTTTAAATTTAGTTCCGTTCATAATTGCATCAACTAATTTAACCATTCAGATCCGCCAGCTGGCGGAGAAGAATCCCTTATCATCTCATAAGTATGAGTTAAGAGATCCCTCCGCGCGTTCCGATAAATCGGAACTTAGTCGGGATGACAATAGCGGATATGGGTCGCTTGCCGACATTGCCCCAACAGTCTTAGAACTCCTAAAAATAAAAAAACCTGTCTCAATGACAGGGGAGGGTTTAATAATTGAATAAAATAAATGAGCCGCAGGTTCCTTTTTCAAGAACCCGCGGCCGCGAATGGTTCGTCGATCATTCCGTGCATCCGGAGCAATTGGGGCACTCGTTTTCTGTCCCAACCCTGGAACAACCGCCGGAAAAAAACGGAAATACCAGGTCGGAAGGACGGGTCCCGATGCTCGCAGCCCGAAGGATCTCTTTATCCTTTTTCTCATCCTTAGGCTGAATTTGATTCATGATATTCTGCCTCCTTGCCGATCACATCTGTGATCGGTTTTTCAACTTCAATGTCCCTCCCGTCCTTCTTGCGCAGAAGGACGATACGGGGTTCGCCCTTGGATGCAACCCTTCTGTACTGCTTACCATCAACACAGAACACATCCCGGGGCGGAATTTCCAGCAGTATTTCTTTTGTAAGGATCATGAGCCAATTGTAGTGAATTTTAAATAAAAGTCAATAACCAGCCCTTGCCAAAGGTGGCTTTTTAATATAGAATTTCTCAACGATCGACAAGGAGTGAATATGCTCATTTTTCTGATTGTACCCACCGAAATCAGGTGGGGGCTAGCCAACGCGTTGGAGCGAGCCGGGCTTAAGTGCCCGACCTTTGCATGCAGCACGAACCCTTCAACAGTGAGAAGTAATGTGCCTCAGTACCGTGCCAGCGACGGAGCAGAGGACTTCGTTGCCGTTGTTGGAATACGGAAGCACGTAAACACCAAGCTGATGCTTGGTGCAGTTGCCGAAATTTTCCCCAGAACAACGGTCCTGATGTTTGAGTTTGACCCCGCGGTCATCAAACGACAAGGATGGGATTGGTACGCAAATCAGGTGGTTAAACATCTGCCGAAGTAACAACCCCGCTGGTCCAGACCAAGAGCTTCTCAAGACCCGAGCTTCCCGATTAGCCACGCTATCAAGGAAGCTCTTTTTTTTATGTTATAAAAAAGTTATAATAAAAGATATTAACTGCTAACAACTAACAACATAAAAACTAAAGTGAACTCCTTAACCCTCCAAACCCTTAAAATCTTCTGGCAGCACGCTAAAAAGTATAGGTGGCAGGTGGCTGTTATTATTTTTGGCGTTTTAGGGCATATAGTACTGCAAAACTTTTCGCCTATTTTATATAAACGGCTTATAGACATACTGGCCCAGGGCGACAAACAAAACATTACGCCTGCCTTACACGTTGTTTACTTAATTTTAGGCCTTTCTGTCGTCCGCTTTACGGTAGCCAGAGGTTTTAATTTTGTAAACAACTATTTCCAGCCCAGGGTAATGGCGGACCTTGAAAATACCTGCTTTGAATACTTACAAAAACATTCCTACAGTTTTTTTAGCAACAGTTTTGTGGGAAGCCTAGTTACCAAAGTAAAACGCTACGAAAGAAGTTTTGAAAATATTGCCGACCAGCTGACTTTTGACTTGGGCCGCACCGTAGTGGAGACCGGCTTTATTTTTGGAGTTTTAATTTACCAAAACAGAACCATTGGGCTAATGGCGCTAACCTGGGCGGTAATTTACTATATATTCAGCTACTTTTATTCGGTATACAAATTACCGGTAGACAAAAAACGCGCTGAGGCTGACACTTTGGTAACCGCGCAATTAGCGGACTCCATAACCAATAATTTTAACGTAAAAATTTTTTCCGCCTATGACAAAGAAAACCAAAACTTTAAGACCGCAACGGAAAAACAATTTAAAATAAGAAAAAAAAAGCTGGGACTTAGGCACAATTTCAGACTTAATTCAGGCCGCAACCATGGTAACTTTGGAAATTATAGTTATGTACACCGCTGTTAAAATGTGGCAGAGGGGGGAAATAAGCATAGGAACCGTGGCTTTAGTGCAAAGCTACTTTTACAGGCTGTTTGACAAATTCTGGGGTATTGGCAAACAAATAAGAAGCATGTACGAGGCTCTGGCTGACGCCAACGAAATGACGGAAATTTTGCTTACCCAGCACGAAGTAAAAGACGAGAAGAACGCCAAAAAACTAAAAATCCAAACAGCGGAAATAAATTATGAGAATGTAGACTTTAAGTACAAAGACGGTTCAAGCGTGTTAAAAAGTTTTAACTTTAAAATTTCCCCAGGGCAGCGGGTGGCTTTTATAGGCCCTTCCGGGGGCGGGAAAACTACATTGGTAAAATTATTGTTTAGATTTTACGACATCCAGGCCGGAAAAATTTCCATAAGCGGACAAGATATTTCTAAAGTCACCCAAGACAGCTTAAGAGAAAATATTGCGCTAGTTCCCCAGGAACCAATTTTATTCCATAGAACTTTAATGGAAAACATCCGCTACGGAAAACCCGGTGCTTCTGACTTAGAGGTTATTGAGGCTGCAAAAAAAGCCAACGCGCACGAGTTTATTTCAAAATTTCAGGAAGGTTATAAAACTTTGGTAGGGGAGAGGGGAATAAAACTTTCAGGCGGTGAAAGGCAAAGAGTTGCCATTGCCAGGGCAATTTTAAAAAACGCGCCAATTTTGGTAATGGACGAAGCCACTTCATCTTTAGACAGCGAAAGCGAAATGCTTATTCAGGAGGCGATGGTGAATTTAATGCGGGGAAAAACAGCCGTGGTCATTGCGCACCGGCTTTCCACCATAATGCAAATGGACAGAATAGTAGTTATAGACAAGGGAAGCATTGCCGAAGAGGGAAAACACCAGGAGCTTTTAAAAATAAACCAGGGGATATATCAAAAACTGTGGAAAATCCAGGCTGGGGGATTTTCGGCATAAGTATGGTATAATAAAAGGGTTAATATATTTTCAATGGAAAAAAATATTTTTAGTCGAAGAGATTTTCTAAATGTTGCCGGAATTGCAGCCGCTGCAAAAGCTGGCAAAGAAATTTACACCAACCTAAAAACTAAACACAGACTGGAAGAAGTGCCTACAAAATTAGTAGAAAAAATGTCTAGCGATTTAAATATTCCACAAAAAGAATTAGCTAACTTTTTAGTAAATTTAAAAAAACAAGGGCCGGGCGCAGAGGCAGTAATTTTTTCCGACGACGGCTACGGATATAAAATCCGTAGGGAAAAAAACGGTTTTACGCCTTTTCGTATCGAAAAGAAACCAGTAGAAAAAAATAAAGCTTAAAAAATTAATGAAAACAAAAATACAAAAAAATAGGGGTTTTACCCTTTTAGAACTGCTAGTGGTTTTGGCGATTATTGGCATACTCGCCAGCGTGGTTGGACTTGCCGTTAACCAAGCCAGAATAAAAGGCCGGGACGCTAAACGTTCAGGCGATATGCGCCAGTTTATAACCGCGCTCGACCAGTACTATATTACAAACGGAACCTACCCGACCGGAACGCTGTCTGCGGGAGCAACGGGCAGTCTACTTTCAGACCCAGGCGCCTTTGATTCAAGCCAAGAACCCATGATACCCAACTATGTCCCAATGTTTCCTACATCGCCAATACCCCCGGACGGAGACTGCGCCGCCACTGACAGGGGAGGAAACGACTACTGGTACGACGCGTCTTCGGACGGATTAACCTATACTCTTACCTTCTGTTTGGGCAAAGGAACAGAAAGCTGGCCGGCCGGCATTCGCTATGCCACACCGGAGGGAGTAAGATAATTAATTGATTATTGTTAATTTATAATTGATAACTAAAAAACAGGCTTATGAATGGACATAATGCCTGTTTTTTGATATAATCTTCTTTATGTCAAATGACTCCGTAATATTGAGATTCTCAAATGTTAGTTTTGAATACGACATCCATAAACAAACTTTGGATGCCGTAAATTTTTCCGTGCGCACTGGCAGCAAATTCGCGCTTATGGGTCAAAATGGCGCCGGCAAAAGCACCTTATTTAGCTTAATTACCAAAGAAAAAACTCCAACCGAGGGTGAAATTCACCTAACCCCGAGAGACGCGAGCATTGCCATAGCCAGGCAAGTTATGCCCGAAGAATTTAAGGAACTGACAGTTAGGGAATACTTTGCCACGGCTTTTGCTGAGAAAAAATACAATTTGGACAAGCTGATAGCGGAAATTTTAGAGGTGGTAAACTTAAAGGCGCCTTTAGAAAAAGTTATAAAAGCCTTTTCCGGCGGCCAGCAAGCAAGACTTTTATTAGCTCACGCGCTTATACAAAACCCGGACATCTTGCTTTTAGACGAGCCTACCAATAATTTAGATCAGGCGGGGATTGAACACTTAACTGCTTTTTTAATAATGTATGAAAAAACAGTTTTGGTAATTTCCCACGACGCGGACTTTTTAAACGCTTTTACCGACGGGGTGCTATATTTGGACGTCCACACGCACAAAATAGAACAATACGCCGGGAATTATTTTGACGTGGTGGAAGAAATTAAAGCCAGAGTGGAAAGAGAAAACCTTCAAAACGCGCGTATGCAGGCGCAAATAAAAGAAAAACGGGCGCAAGCCGAAGTTTTTGCGCATAAAGGCGGAAAGCTTAGAGCCGTGGCCAAAAGAATGCGCGAGTCGGCGGAAGAGGCGGAAGAAAATATAGTGGAAGTAAGAAAGGAAGACAAAACTATTCGCGAATTTGAAATTCCCTGCCAGGAATACGACCAATTTTTTGACGGAAAAATTCTTGAGCTTTCCTCGGTAACCGCGTTTATAGACCACGAACCGGTAAAAAAAGCAATTGAAATGGTTATTAGAAAAAATCAACATTTGTTAATTTCCGGACCCAATGGCATAGGCAAAAGCACATTTATAAATAACCTGGCCACAAACCAAGCCGAAGGCGCCAAAATCGCTAAACAGATTGTGGTGGGTTACTACAGACAGGATTTTTCCGGCCTCAAATACGAACAAACCGCCTTTGACGCGCTTTTGGAGGTTATGGAAAAAAAAGACGAACATTTGCTGCGTTCTGTTGCAGCCGGTTTTTTGCTCGATGGCAAGCTCTTAAGCCAACAAATAAAATTTCTGTCCGAAGGACAAAAGGGTCTTTTGGCTTTTTGCCAACTAGTCCTAATGAAGCCGGGACTGCTTATTTTAGACGAGCCCACCAACCACATAAACTTCAGGCATTTGCCTGTAATTGCCAAAGCTTTAAACGACTATAAAGGCGCGCTAGTTATGGTCAGCCACATTCCTGACTTTGTCAGCCAAATACGCATAGACACCAACCTAGACCTAAGCTCGCTGTAAAGCGAGCTTTTTCGTAGATCCTCCATAGCCTTGGCGAGGAAGGATTGTTATACTAAATTTGACACGCTGTTTATTTTTGTATACTATTAAGGTATACAATCGTATACTTAAATATATGGAACCGCTAGCGAATAAAATTCGCCCCTCGTCTTTGGAAACCTACATTGGCCAAAAGCACTTGGTAGGGGAAGGTAAACCTTTGCGGCTTGCCATTGAACAAAAACATTTGTTCAGTTTTATTCTGTGGGGTCCGCCCGGAGTAGGGAAGACCACCTTGGCACGCATTTATGCGAAGGCTGTTAACGCGGAATACCACGAACTATCAGCCGTATCGGCAGGAAAAGATGATATACGGGCTATCACCGATAAACCTTCGATGTTAGGTCAGCCAAAAATTCTGTTCTTAGACGAAATTCACCGCTTTAACAAAGCCCAGCAGGATTTTTTATTGCCATTTGTGGAAAAAGGGGAATTAACTTTAATTGGCGCAACCACGGAAAACCCCAGTTTTGAAGTTATCCCGGCTTTGCTTTCACGCTGCCGGGTGTTTGTGTTAAACGAGCTGGGTGATGAAGAAATAAAAAAAGTCATAGAGTCCGCCAATCTAAAGCTTAATAAAGAATCAAAGGAATGGCTGGTTAGCATGGCTAATGGCGACGCACGCCAAGCGCTTACTATGTTAGACAACTGCAGAGAACTTTATGGCGAAATAACTTTGGATAATTTAAAAAACACTCTGCAATCCAAATTCCTGCGTTACGACAAAACAGGCGAAGAACACTATAACACTATTTCCGCGTTCATAAAAAGCATGCGCGCGAGCCAGCCCGACGCTGCCCTTTATTATCTCGCTCGTATGGTGGAAGCTGGCGAAGACCCTTTGTTTATAGCCCGGAGGATGGTTATTTTCGCCAGCGAAGACATTGGCCTTGCCCAACCCACGGCTTTGGTTGTGGCCAACGCGGTGTTTGAAGCCTGCCAAAAAATTGGCTACCCCGAATGCGCCATAAATTTAGCGCATGGCGTTTCATACCTTGCAAACTGCAAAAAAGACCGCTCGTCTTACGAGGCTTATTTCAAAGCTTTAGATGATGTAAAAAAATACGGTAACCTGCCTGTACCCCTAAACATTAGAAACGCCCCGACCAAGCTTATGAAAGACTTAGGCTATGGCAAAGGCTATGAAAAATATCCTTCCGATGATAATTATCTACCAGAAAAACTGAAGGAAAAAAAGTATTTAAAACCTTAAACTCGGCATTTAATTTGACTGGACAATTCGCCCCAGTACCACGAAGAAGGGTACGGGGCACGGCGCGAATTGTCCTGTCGAAAATTTAAACAAATTAAAACGCCCCGCTTATGCTCTAGACATAAAGGGCGTTTTGTTTTTAAATCCGGACTAAAAGTTTTCCGGGGCGAGGTTATAAATTAACTTACAACCTCACCCCAGCCCCTCTTTTAAAAAAAGAGGGGATTTTAAAATTTTAACCCTTGGGCGCTGTTAAAGGCATAGGCTGGCCCGGATCTATTACAGAGGGTTCTGTAATTAATTCTTTAATTAAAGGAATAGTTACCGCCGAGCGGTAGCTAGGAAAATTTGCCGGGGGGTCAATTATTGGAAACACTAATGCGGGCACAAAAATTTCATAGCCTTCTTTGCCGGCTTCGTTCTTCCACATGCGCATTAAAGACCTGCTTGGAGTACCGAGCTTTACCTGAACTGAAGGAATATTAGGCTCGTAGGCCGGATAAAAAACTTGGTTACCACCGGCTTCGGCAATTTTTTTAATGCGGTCAAAAGAAGTTTCAGCAGAATAATCAGATGATTCGTAAACCTGGTTAGTTAACTCATAAAGCCCGGAAACTTTTTTTACTCTGGCATTTACGCTAACCATAAGACCGCTTTGAGAACCTGACTGATCATAAACAGTCTGTCCTTGAATTTGATATGGATAAACTATAGTTAATACATCCGGTACCCAGGCCATAGATTTATCGGAAGCTACCTGATAATCCCTAAACCATTGCTTTTGAACTACAGGCTCTGCATAAATATTTTTATTAACACCATATTGCTCTAAAAAATTATCTGCAATTGATATTACTTCTTCGTCTGAAGGTAAGTCAGAAATCTTAAGGCGATAACGGTTATAGCAGGCTTCGTCCTGGCACATTCTGTCCGGAGTCTGCCATTTAAACCAGTTTTCATTTATATTCAAGCTTCCTTCCTTGAAATTCAAGTTAACCATATAGCCGAAATCCCTATCTTCAGTTAAAGTCAACATTTCTACATAAGGATTTTGAAGATTTTTTAGATTAAAAACCGGCACAGAAAAATTCTTAATAATACTGCTTAAATTTAAAGTTTTGCCAAAACCCTTAACTCGCCTAAATACCGGTAAGTTTTCTTCTTTCAAATCCAAATTTTCACCGGCATAAACAAATTTGTAGTTTTCAAAAACCGGCAAAATGGACATATCTCCGCCTCCGCCGCTTTGCGGCCTGGCTTTCATTGCTTCATCTGTAATTACAGCGGTATTTTGGGCTGACCCATCGCCTCCGCCCATACCCCCGCCGCCGCCTCTGCCAAAACCCCCGGGGACAATGCCTGACAAAGACCCAAAAGCCAAAGGCTGTAATTTAGATTCTTTTATACTGGCAATTTGAGTATTGTTTAAATTTTTCCAATAGTTAGCGCCTACTAAAACAGCAATCGCCATAACCGCAAAAGCAGGAAGCGCAAATTGCCACATGGGTCTGTCTTTTACTAACCCTGATTCGGAAGATATTTCTTCCGCCCTAATTAAGATTTTTTTCCTTAAGCTTTCCGCAAACAAAGGGTCAAATTTGGTATTTGGCGCGCTTTGTAGCATTTGGCCTAATATTTCTTTTAATTCTTTTTCGTGCTTCATAAATTCAGGATCGTACTTATACAATTCCTGCAATATTTGATTAATTTGTTCGTTCATAAAATTGTTTAGTTATTTTGAATTATAAAACCTATGACTTCTTAATTTTAACCACTCCGAACGGAGTGAGGAGTCCCTTACAAAAGCGCTTATTCGCTTCGCTCTGAATGGTTTTATGATTTAAATTAAATTAATATTTAGGTTGTCGGTTTTACTAGCAACAAATAAAGTAAGGCCATTGGCACCTGAGCCTGCAAAAGTTTTAAAGTCCTACCAAACTGCATTTTGCTGGCGGCTTCGGTTTTGCCCAAAATTTCGGCAATTTCCTTAAAGCTTAAGCCGTCCCAAACTCGCATTACAACCAAGTCCCTTTGCTCAGCATCGAGCTTATTTAAAAGCTGCTCTACTTTTTGCAGCTCCATCTTAAGTCCTACTTCCTTAGAAACATTTTGGTTTGAAGAATGTTCTAAAGCCTCGTCAATGGGGGACTGGTCTTTGTGGGAACGAAAGTGGTCAAAGAGGGTATTGCGGGCTATGGTGTAAAGCCAGGTATTAAAGGCGCTCTTTTGCTGGTTATAGCTTTGAATTTTCTCCAAAGCCTTCATAAAAACTGCGCTGGTTAAGTCTTCGGCTGTTTCTTTGTGCCTTAAACGGTAAAAAAGAAAGTCATAAATTTTCTTTACATAACTGTCATATATTACCGCAAACTGTTCTAGCTGGCCTTTTTGGCAGGCGTTAATTGCCGATTCCAATGTTTTTTCCATATTTTGAGTAAATTTTACTTGCAAGTATTATAGCTCATTTCTCCTTGTGCAGACACTGTATTATACGGTAAAATTCTTAAAGAGTAACAAATTATTTAAACTATATATGGACATTTTTTCTTTAATCTTAATTATTTTGGGGCTTTGTCTTTTTGAAACGGTTTCCAGCATAGACAATGCCATTATTAACGCCGAGGTTTTAAGCACTATGGGACAAAAAGCCAGGCGCTGGTTTTTGGTCTGGGGCATGCTGTTCGCGGTTTTTGCAATACGGGGACTTTTACCCTGGCTAATAGTCTGGCTTTCAACACCTGGATTAGGCCCTTGGCAAGCCGTAACCGCGGCGTTTTCTTCCGACCCTTCGGTTATTGCGGCGGTGGAAAAGTCCGCCCCCTTGCTGCTTATGGCCGGCGGAATATTTTTAGTATTTTTATTTTTTCACTGGCTGTTTTTGGAACCCAAAAACTACGGGCTATGGGGCGAAAAATTTTTCCACAAACAAGGGGTATGGTTTTACGCGGTTGTTTCTATAATTCTGTCTGTGGTTGTCTGGCAGTCTCTTAAACTTGACCCTTTCTTAGCTTTTTCCGCCGTGGTCGGTTCCACTGCCTTTTTTATTACCCACGGCTTTAAAGAAAACGCCGCGGCAAGGGAAAAAGATCTTTTGTCCGGCTCAGGCAATCTGTCCGATATAAGCAAAATTTTATATTTAGAAGTTATAGACGCAACCTTTTCCATAGACGGCGTCTTAGGCGCGTTTGCCTTTACGCTTTCCGTGCCTTTAATTCTGCTGGGCAATTCTTTGGGCGCTTTTGTGGTCAGAGAATTTACCTTGCACAATATAGACAGAATTAAAAAGTATGCGTTTATAAAAAATGGGGCT
Organism: uncultured Candidatus Saccharibacteria bacterium; assembly: GCA_964483665.1. GTDB lineage: Bacteria > Patescibacteriota > Doudnabacteria > UBA920 > UBA920 > JAEUSF01. Next base: position 65,743 of record CAZACP010000001.1, on the reverse strand, counting down.
ATGTATTCCATTTTGGCTTTGGGCGGCATAATGGTAGCCGATGCCTTTGGTATGCATATAGACACTTGGGTTTCTCCGGTAACAACTTTTGTGATTGTCGGTTATTTTTTTGTCAAATCAGTAAAATTTAACAGCAATGGAATCAAGCTTAGCTAAACTTACACAAGATTACGATTACGCCTTACCCCCAAAGTTAATTGCGCAAAAACCCATAAGTCCGCGCGACAACGCGCGGCTTTTGATATACAACCGCAAGACTGAAATAATCAGTTTTGATACATTTTTAAATCTGCCGAAGTATTTGCCTAAAAATTCGGTTTTAGTTTTTAACCAAACTAAGGTAATTCCCGCTCGACTAACTCTATATAAAAAAACCGGAGGGAAAGTAGAAGCGCTTTACATTAGACAATCCGGCGGATTAATACAAGTACTGGCAAATAAAAAGCTATCATCTGATCAAGAGTTTCTTTTAACTGACGGCCGTATTTTAAAAGAAACTTTTAAGGTTTTTAAAAAAAATAAAGGTATTTACTATTTAAAGCCTAATTTTCCAACTTCTGAAATACTATCGCTAATTTCTAAACACGGCTTTACTCCGCTACCTCCCTACATTAAGCATTCTAAGCTTACGGAAAAACAAAGACGCGAAGCTTACCAAACAATTTTTGCAAAAACAGGGGAGTCGGTCGCGGCGCCTACGGCAAGCTTACACTTTACAGAAAGGTTGCTAAATAAATTGCGCAAAAAAAGCATAGCAATAAAATTTGTACGCTTAGATGTTAACTTAGGCACTTTTGCAAAACTAACAGAAGAACAAATAAAAACCGGCAAATTGCATAAAGAAAATTATTATATAGACGCAAAAACCGCTAATTATATAACAAAAGCAAAAAAACAAGGCAGGCCAATAATTGCGGTTGGCACAACAGTAACCAGAACCTTAGAAAGCTTTGCAAAAAATAACAAGCTATCCGGCAGCACAGACCTCTTTATACAACCGGGGTTTAAGTTTAAATTAATTGACGGAATGATAACGAATTTTCATGTACCAAAAAGCAGCTTAATGATGCTAGTATCTGCTTTGACCGAAAAGGAAAAATTGCTTAAACTTTACTCACTAGCCATAGAAAAAGAATTTCGGTTCTTTTCTTTTGGCGACGGAATGCTAGTTTTATAAGGAGTGGGTAATGCTTTCCAAGCGCGATATGTACAGGCAGTACGACTTGCCGCTGTCGGAATTTTTTTTCGCCGGCCTGAAAGACCGCTGGCAAATAACCAAAAGCAGTCGGTGCGATTTATTCGCACTACTTGCAGCGCTCATAATTTTTAGCAAATGCAAATTTTGGGATTGGATTCTGGTCCGCCGCGTTTCAAAATCTCGCAAAAAGCGATGAGCCAGGCTCGTCGCTTTTACCTTTTAAATAAGCCAAATTATTTAATATCCTAAAATCCAATATCTTAATATCGCCCATATCCTTGACAACTGTGTAAAAATCCCTTGATTTTATTGGGTTTTTTGCTAATATTAAATTATCAATTAATAAGTCATCAATAATCGCCATCTTGCCTTAGACCAAAAAAGGTCAAGAAGGGGAAAGATGGCAAAAGGAAACCAAACAATGACCAAGTCAGAAATCCTGCAGGCTTTAGCCGACAAATTAGGCAAAACCCGCAAAGAAGTTAGTGAATTTATAGACGCTTTAGTTGCCATGGCTTATGCCACGACAAAAAAAGAAGGCGAGTTCACCATTCCGGGTCTTGGCAAGCTTTTAAAAAAGCACCGCGACGCTAGAATGGGCAGAAACCCGGCAACCGGAGCTTCAATTCAAATTCCGGCTAAAACTGTTATTAAATTCCGCGTATTAAAAGCCGCAAAAGACGCTATCCTTTAATTCACAGATATCCACGGAAATTTACCGATACCACAGAAACAAAACCCCCGCTTTTTGCGGGGGTTTTAAATTTGTGGTATAATATATTTAGAGATTAACGAATAGTGCTTAGAGAAAAGTAGAAACAAAAATGAAAATCTTTAGTTTGGAAACTAAGAAAAATTTATTTGGGTGGGAAATAATTTTAAGCATTATCCGCCATTTTAAATATAAAAGGTTTTAATTTTGCGATTCTGTAGTTTTCTGTAGATTCGTATAACAAATAGTTCTGTAGCTTTATGAAAATCTATCAAAAAAAACTGCTTTTAGAAACCAAAAAACAATTCGAGATGCTCGACATAACCACGCACATTAGAACTGCGGTTGTTGAAAGCGGCATAAAGGAAGGCTTAATTACTATTTTTAGCCCCCATACAACGGCAACTATAAAAATAAATCATAACGAGCCGCTGCTTATGCAGGACTTTATGAAAACTTTATACAAACTATTTCCGCTTGATGCCAGCTACAGCCACGACTTATTCGAGGTTAGGCAAAATATTGCGCCCAACGAACGAAGCAACGGCCATGCCCATGTAAAAGCCTTTTTCTTAGGTGCCTCGGAAAGTGTCATAGTTCAGCGTGGCGAACTTTTCTTAGGTCCTAAACAAAGCGTCTTTTTTGTAGAACTGGACGGCGGTAGAAGCAGGGAAGCGTGGGTAAAAATTGTGGGCGAATAAAATTATAATCGCAAATTAAAAATTTTGGATTTTAGATTCTAACACAATCTAAAATCTGTAATCAAAAATCTAAAATTAAACAACCCGGTTAAGGTCGATACCGGAAACCTTAACGAAACAAAGATAATAATAAATAATAAATTAATCTCACGGATCTCACTAACACAAAATCTGTGTTATCTGTGTTATCCGTGTATCTGTGAATCTAATGACATATCAATCAACTGTATTAACATCGCTTGGCGACCTCTACGAGAGAGTACTTTGGTTTTTACCAAATTTACTTGCGGCGATTATTGTAATAATTTTCGGCTGGCTTTTGGGCAGCCTGCTTTCTAACTTTGTTGAAAAAATCTTAAACGCGATAAAAATAGACCAGCTTGCCAATTCGCTAGGACTTGCTTCTTTAGGTGAGAAGGTTGGAAAAAAACTCAGCCTTTCCGCTTTAGGCGCCTGGATAATAAAGTGGTTCTTTTTCTTAGGCAGCTTTATTGCAACCGCTGAAATTTTAGGACTTAATGAAGTAAGTCGCTTCTTTTACGACAGCGTGCTCGCTTACGGCGGCCAGGTCATAATAGCCATGGCAATTTTGCTTTTGGGAATTTTAGCTGCAAACTTTTTCTCAGGAATTGTCGGATCTTCGGTTAAAGCCAGCGGGCTTAACGCTTCAGCTTCTGCGCTGGCCAGCATTACCAAATGGGCAATTGTAATTTTTGCGCTTATTGCTTCGCTTTCCCAACTCCAAATTGCCACGGACTTCTTAATAGACTTATTTAGAGCTATTGTAGCCATGATAGCCATTGCCGGCGGCATTGCCTTTGGTCTTGGCGGCAAAGAACACGCTAAAAAGATTCTCGATGAGGTTGAAAACGGCTTAACTAAAAAAATGTAGATCGCAGATACACAAATTTAACACAGATTACACGTATGTCTTTATAAATAGGGGGCTACAATTCTTGAGCAGCAGTAATAGGTACTAATCTGTGCTATTTTCTTCATCTGTGTATCTGCGAAAGTAATATGGTATAATCAACTGGTATAAAAACCAGATTTTAAAGATGTCAAAAAAGTTTCTAATTTTTTTATTAATTACTGCTGTTGGTTTTTTCGGCAGTTTTTACGTTGTTTCAAAACTACAAGCCAGGAAGTTAAGGCAAAAGCAATACCAAGAGGCAAAAAACAAAAAAGCGGAGGAAATAAATCTGACAATTTTAGAAGGCTGGCACAATAACGAAATTGCCGATTATTTGGAAAAGCAAGGGGTTGTAAAAAAGGAAGACTTTAAATTGGCTATAAAAAATTTTAGTATTTCTAACTTTAAATTTTTACCGGCGCAAGCGAACGGAAATTTGCAGGGCTTTTTGTACCCGGATACTTACCGTTTCTTTAAAAGCATTACCGACCGCACACTAACAACTCCTAAGGAAGCCAGCGAGGTAGTAATTAAAAAAATGCTTCAAAATTTCGAAAACAAGCTTCCCAAAGACGCGGAAAATTTGGCACAACAACACAAGCTAAGTCTTTATGAAGCAATTATTCTTGCTTCAATTGTGGAAAAAGAAGCCAATAATTTTCCGAACGAAAAAGCAACAATTGCCGGCATTTTTTTAAACCGACTTAAAATCGGTATGCCGCTTCAGAGCGACGCCACAGTGAATTACGCGACAGGCAAGAGCGAAGCCAGCCCAAGTTTGGTTGATTTGGAAGTTAATTCACCCTATAATACTTATAAGCACAAAGGCCTGCCCCCAACCCCAATTTCCAACCCTTCTGTAAAATCTATAGAAGCGGTTTTAAACCCGGCGGATACCGAATATTTATATTATTTACACGACCAAAAAACCGGCCAGCCATACTATGCCAAAACCCACGAAGAACACGTACAAAATAAGTTTAAATATTTAAAATAAATTATATGAAAAATGAAACAGAACAAAATTTTGACTCTATAAGCCACGCAGTCAACCTAATTAAACGAAAATACGAAGAACAAAAAACAATCACACGCTCAGAAATTAACCATGCTGTAATGGAATTAACCGAAAACCAACAAAATGCTGCTTTAGCGGAAATAAATCTTTTTTTACTATCTCATGGACAAAAATTGGAGAATCTAACCGAGTAGTGAACCAAGAAAATTTCTGTTACCATTAACAAAATCTGAAACTGTCATTTCCTTTTTACCCTCCATTTGGAGGGTTTTTATTTGTAAAAAAGTATTTTTCGCGCAAACGACTACGCCATTTTCTAAGACACCGCCGCCTTTTTGTATAAGAGGGGATTCGACAACATTGGGAATTACTGATACATCTGTAATTTTTAAAATTTTTCCCTGCCAGGTAGTCCAAAGCCCTGGCCAAGGGTAAAAAGCTCGAAACTGGTTATAAATTTCCCCAGCGGTTTTGCTCCAGTCTACCTTGCCGTCGGCTTTGGTAATTATTTTGGTGTAAGTGGCAAGTGCTTCGTTTTGGGGCAGGGGAGTAATTTTACCTAAAACGTAATTAGCAATGACTTCGTTAATTACAGCAGCTGACTTATAAGCCAACTTTTGAGAAAGAGTTAAAAAATTATCGTCCGCGTCTATTTGTATTTGTTCGGTCGCAAGCAAGGGGCCGTGGTCAACTTTTTCGTCTAAAATAAAAACCGATGTGCCGGTATATGATTCACCGTTAAGCAATGCAAACTGAATAGGGGAGGGGCCTCTATATTTTGGCAAAACCGAAAAATGCACGTTAATGGTTTTATATTTTGGCATATTAATAATTTCCGACGGCATAATTTGGCCGTAAGAAACTACCACAAAAATATCTGCGCCAAAATTTTTAAGTTCTTCGTAAAACTCTTTATTGCCCTTAACCTTTTGCGGTTTTAAAATTTTTAACTTCATTTCCGTAGCCAAAACACTGACAGGCGAATCCTGTATTTCCTGTTTTCTCCCTACTTTAACGTCGGGTCTGGTAACCACTGCCAAAATTTCGTGCTGCTTAGACAGCGCTTCTAAAATTGGCAAAGCCACGTTAGATGTTCCAAAAAATACAATTTTCATATCTACAAAACTACAAATTATACGAATCTACAGATACCTACAAAAACTCTATAGACATCTGTAGTGCAGTATACATATTCCGTAGATTATTGACAAAACTCTCTCTGATATTTTTCTTTAGTCCGAAATAAAGGAGTGAGTGATGACAAATCAGCTGAGAAGTATACGCGGACTCAGCTTGCGCGGATACAAATCATTGAAAGCTAGAGAAGAAGCGTTCAGCAAAAATCCAAGCAAGTATTACCGAACCGTGGTCCGCCCCCAACTTCGCGAAGCAGCAGCCCTAGGGTATATGCACGCAAATGTAGAGTTGGAAGCTCTGACACCAGAGGAGGCAAACGCTATCGAGGAATACACGAAAGGTCTGGGATTCACTGTTGGACAATTCCAGCCGGAAGAAGGGGCGGTTCCAGAAGATGATAGGCCGCAAGATTGGACACTGCCAGTCGAGTGGCTGTTCGGGAAAGACTTAAAATAAGCTCGACCATGCTAATTTCGGGATCCGACAGCCTAAACCCCTAGGCTTCTGGATCCCGAATATTTTTTTATCCAAATATCTACAGAAATAAAAAATACAAGTAGACAAAATTATTTTATTAATTTTCTCAAAACCTCCGCCTCAATCCGACAATCCTCTAAGCCGTCATGCCGGCTTTGGGACTTTATTTTAAATTTCTTCATTAAATCTTCCAAACTAAAACCGGTAAACTTTTTTTTGTTTTTAAGTTGATTTTTTCCAGCCAGTACCGCGTAAAAATACGCCCAAAGGTTAAAATAATGGTAATCGAACTGCCATTTTATTTTGTGCTTATAGTATGCGGCGCGCAAAAAATCCATATCCACCGGCCCGCCATAGTAACTCAAAATAACTTCTGAGGCATTAAACTTTTTGTTAAATTCCTTTAAAACGCTGCTAAGCGACGGAGCGGCGTTAAGCCATTCCTTTTTTATGCCGTTTATTCTCATAGACTCTTTGTTTCTTTGCGCCCATTTAACAGGTTTTGCATAAGCATTAAAAAAACTTTTTTCCTTTAAAGTTTTCTTGTCCAGCAGTATAGCGGACAACTGAATAATTTCCTGACGAGACGCATCAAGTCCGGTGGTTTCTAGATCAATGAGTAATAAATCTTTGTGAAAATTCATAGTAGCGCTCCTAATATCCGAACAACATCCGAATGACCCGAAGTCTAAATACATAAGTATAAGGATTATTCGGATTAATTCGCAGGTTCGAATGGGTTACACTTCTTTAATTATTTTTCTAAAAATTTCCGCCTCAAGACGGGCTTTTTCAAGCGCGTCGTAAGGGTAGTGCTGCTTAAGTTTAAAATACTCGACAAAAGTATGTAAAGAAGGCATTTTTTTAAGACCGTAATTTAAAGTGTAAACGTAGCCCAAAGTCCACAGGTCTAAGGAGTGCTGGTTGTAGTCAAAAGGCAAAAGGACTTTTCTAAAAGCCGATTTTAAAAACAAAATATTGCTGGTGCTCTGGGTGGCCAGTAAAATTAAAGCCGGGTTAAACTTGTTGTGAAAAGCCTTTAAAGCCTCGGGTGGCTTTGGGCTTTTCTTCATTTTTTCATAGTCTATATTTAGCAACTTTGAATGCGCCAAAAGCAAACTGTCTAAATAGCTTATGCGGATATAGGAATTAAAAAAATCCTTTTCCAAAAGGTTGTCTTTGTCTATAAGCACGGCGGAAAGCTGAATAATGTTGTCTTTGTCTAAATCCGGCCCGGTAGTGCTAATTTCGAAAAATAAAAGGTCTTTTATAAACTTCATATTTTTTACCAAAATACTAATACTTACTAATATACGAATGGGAACAAAATTAGTATATTCGTATTAATTCGTATTTAGTAAATTTTCTCCCTTTGTGTATTTCTTTATAAGGTCTATTATTAAAATTCCGTTTATGTGGTCTATTTCATGCTGGGCAACCCTGGAAACCCAGCCGTCGTCGCGAATTAGAATTTTTTCTCCCTTGTGGTTTTGGGCTTCTATAATAACTTTTTTTGGCCGCTTAACCATACCGTAAATTCCCGGCAAAGAAAGACAGCCTTCTTCTATTTCCACTTTTCTAAATCCTTTTGACTTAATGCGCGGGTTGTAAAGCGCGAACAAAGGAACGCCGGATTTTTCCAAGTTTATGACAATTAATTTTACACTCTTGCCGACCTGCGGCGCGGCAAGCCCGATACCGTCTGCGGCCTTTACTGTGTCAAACATATCTTTGGTTAATTTCTCTATTTGTGGAGACAAAGGAAAAACCACTGGCTCTGTTTTAGCCCTAAGCACTGGATCCGGGTGTTTTTTTATTGGCAAAATCATGGTAGTAGTAAGTAGTAAGTAGTAAAATTTTGCGTTAACATGCAACATACTACCGACTGCAGTTACTCTTTTTTTCCTTTAATTTCTAGATCAGGTGGGCTGAATGGGTCAGAAGGAGCCGAAAATTCTTCTTCAAACGGATCGGCAAAATCCATGTCAGATTCATAATTATGCCCTTTCGTCTCTCGGTTTTCAGATTCTTTATTACCCTGTTTTTCCATAAATTATTTCATTTCCAAGTTGTTTTTCTTAATCAAATAAGCAAAAAGTTTGCCCGGGGTTTGAACAGTCTTGCTTTCCAAAATTTGCCCCGCGAGGTTTCTTAAATAATTATGGTCGTAAAGTACGGCCATTTTTAAATAAAAAGCAAAATGCTTTTTGTCGTTAAATTTCTGGCACAGTTCGTCTGCGAGCAAGTGGGCGGGGGAGTGGAGGTGACTATTTGGTTTTACTTTCGCAGATGTTTTTTTGCTAAATTTAGCAATATTTCCTAAACTTTCCATACAAATATTATAGCTGATTTTAGCACTTTTGAATAATTTGGCAAATTTAAAAGGACCTTAACTTGCTTACCGCTGGTCCCGTAGCGGTTTTATATTTTTACCTAATAATTTTATTATATTTTATACCGGACATAAATCTAAAACAGGATCTTATTCTATTACTACAACCCAATCCTACGTAATTCCGGAAAATGCTGTGGGGCAAGTTCCAGAATTTCCTGACCTATTGCCAAGGCCTGCCTTGCCGCTATTTCGTCTCCACCGAATACGCACCTTACGATGTCGCCAAAACTGGTATAGTAATACGGCAGTCCGGACATCAGGTGCACGTAAAAAGCCTTACGACTTTCACCCGACATCGAGCTTTGCATCACAGCCATAACCCCCAAGATACCAAAAGGATACAGCGATGCAAGCATGAGGTCAAATTCAGTTCCTACTTGTAGTAGTAAGCTGAAGTTGATTGAACGAATAGTAACAATAGCTTGAGCCATTGCACTAACCTGTTGAGACTCAAGAGCTGTTAGAACTCTTTTTGAAGTCACAGTTTTTCCTCCAACATAGGTTCGTAACGAAATTCATCGTACGGTTTTTTACCTAAAGCAAGCTTCAGACAGAAAACACCTAAATATACCTTATTTGTATTGAAAAGTCAATGGTAAATAGGTATAATTTTCTTATGCATAAAATAGACGTTGCGGGACTTAAAATCGATACTCTGCCCAAATCAGAACTTATCGATAAGTTAAAAAATCGTATAGCTTTAAATCAACAAACCTGGGTAACCACTGTTTACTCGGAATTTTTGTATGCGGCCCTAAAGGACCCTAGGGTTATGACAATGCTAAACCAGGCGGATATTGCCGTGCCAGACGGCATAGGAATTTTTTGGGCGCATAAATTTTTAAATTTGCCGCTTACCGCAAAATCGTATTTGGGAAAAATTTTACAAAGCCTTTGGCAAATAAAGCTAACTCTATTAAAACTTTTATTTAAAAAAAGGGATTTTGAAACCATTCCGGGTTCAGAGCTGATTTGGGATATTGCCAAAATGGCTGAAGAAAATAATTTTTCAATTTACCTTTTAGGCGGTTTTGGAAATACTCCAAAACTAGTTTCGAATATTTTAATAACAAAATATCCCGGCCTCCGTATTGCCGGTTTCTCGGGTAAGAATCCGGAAGATCCTACCATATACGAAGACATAAAAAAAGCTTCACCTGACATATTATTTGTAGCCTACGGGCCAATTAAACAGGAGGCCTGGATACAGGCCAACCTTAAAAATTTGCCCGTAAAATTGGCAATTGGCCTGGGCGGTACTTTTGACTATATTGCCAAAAAGCGCCTAAATCCGCCCAAATTTGTGCGTAAAATGGGTTTAGAATGGCTATTTAGGCTAATAACCCAGCCATATAGGCTAAGGCGCATTTTTAACGCGACTTTTGGGCTTATAGCCATGCTAATGAGGTATAAAATTTTTAACAGCTACCCGCTTAGGCAAAACGTGGCTGTGGTAATTTTAAATAAAGAAAATAAAGTTTTAATCGGCGAAAGAAGCCCCAAAGATTTTTATATAGATCTGATTAATTCCGAAGAAAGACTTAAACAAAAAAACTACTGGCAGTTGCCACAAGGCGGTATAGACAAAGGAGAGGAGACAACTGCCGCGGCCAAGCGGGAAGCTTTTGAAGAAACAGGTATAAAAAATTTAGACCTAATTAAAATTTCCGACAAAACAAACATCTATTATTGGAACAACGCGCTTCGCAAACTGTTTAAAAACAGAAACCATAAAAACTGCGGGCAAAAACAAACCATAGTTTATTTAAAATTTTTAGGTTCAGACACTGAAATTCAAATGGATCAAAAAGAGTTTATAGGTTTTAAATGGGCGAGTATCCAAGAACTCAATTCACAAGTACATCCCGAAAGAGAAACTTTGGCCAAAATTGTACAAAATGATTTGAAAGAAATGCTCGAAAAAGCTATAATATAATGGCAAAATATGTATCAAAAAATTATTTCCAGTCTGGTACTGTTTGTTGGCGAAGCTCTTATAATTTACGCTGAGGTTCTTTCAGCTCGTTTATTTTATACAGAACAAAAACCTTTTTGGCCGGTAATCGGGAAAGTCGTGCTTTTTGCTTTAGTTAGCACCTTTATGCTTTTGTGCGGCTATATGTTTGGATTAAGAGCATTTAAAAATATTTGGATAGTAACAGTAATTTCCATAACCTCAATTTTGGTTGCCGAACCACTAATGACTTATTACGTTTCCCACCAACTCCCAACTAAAGGCGCAATAGCCGGTTTAATTTTAGGATTTATTGGTCTAATATTAACTTTAGTTTGGGAATAATTTTGTCATTTTTGTCAATTATTTAATTTTTGTCATTTACTTTATGGTTCGCACTCGTTTCGCTCCCAGTCCAACCGGTTTTGTACACATAGGTTCTTTAAGAACCGCGCTTTTTTCCTACCTCTTTGCCAGGCATAACAACGGAACGCACGTTTTAAGAATTGAAGACACCGACCAAAGCAGGCAAGTACAAGGCGCCGTGGAAAATTTACTGAAGGTAATGAAAGAGGTAGGAATAGAATTTGACGAAGGTTTTTATTTAAAAGAAGACGGCAGCCTGGGCGAGAGGGGAGAGTTTGGGCCGTATTTGCAATCTAAACGTTTAAAAAAATACCAAGAGGCAGCGCAAAAATTAATTACCGAAAAAAAAGCTTACTATTGTTTTTGCAGCGAAGCCCGCTTAGAAGATTTGCGCAAAGAACAAACCGCGCTAAAAAAACCGCCGATGTATGACAGGCACTGCAGAAATTTAAGCGAAGAAGAAATAAAAAAACAGACCGACGAATTTAACGCCTTGGGCAAAAAACCAGTGGTTCGTTTTGCCATACCCTTAGAAGGCGAAACCGTGGTAAATGACTTAATTTACGGCGACGTAAAATACGATCATAAAATTTTAGACGACCAGGTAATTATAAAATCCGACGGGTTTCCGACTTACCATTTAGCCGTGGTGGTTGACGACCACGAAATGCAAATTACTCACGTTATAAGGGGCGAGGAATGGCTGCCCTCAACTCCAAAACATTTGCTAATTTACCAGGCATTAGGCTACAAGCCAACGGCCTTTGCGCATTTGCCCTTAATTTTAAACCCGGACAAATCTAAACTTTCCAAGCGCCAAGGCGATGTAAGCGTAGAAGACTTTTTGCAAAAAGGCTATTTAAAAGAAGCGCTTTTAAATTTTGTAGCTTTCTTGGGCTGGAACCCAAAAACCGAGCAGGAAATTTTTAGCCTGGAAGATTTAATTCAGCAGTTTGATTTAAGCAAAGTAAACAAATCAGGCGCGGTTTTTGACACCGCCAAACTGGACTGGCTTAACGGGCAATATATAAAAAATTTAAACAACGAAAGTTTGGTAAAAAATTTATTACCTTACTGGCAAACAGCCGGAGTAGAAACAGAAAAATACCCTCCGGGTTATCTGGAAGCAGTGGCAAACTTAGAAAAAGAACGCTTAAAAAAACTTTCAGAAATAGGGGAAAGGACTCGGTATTTTTTTGCAGCGCCCGATTACGACGGCGGACTCTTAGTTTGGAAAAAGTCTGACAAAGAAAAAACCAAGGCTGTATTAGGAAAATTAGTGGAATTAATAAGTTCCTTTACAGATGAAGATTTTAAACAAGCAAACGCGGAAATAAAAATTAAGGAATTTATAACAACAAACAATTACGATAACGGCTCAGTTTTGTGGCCCCTAAGAGCTGCTTTAACCGGGGCTGAAAAAAGCCCCAGCCCGTTCGAAGTTTTAAGCGCAATGTTTATTGGCCTGGGTAAGGCAGAAATTATAAAAAGGCTTAAGTTTGCAGCAGAAAAACTTTAAGAAAATAAAACAAATTATTTAAAAAGCATTTTTGAAAAAAGATGCTTTTTATTTATAAATCTGGTATAATATCTTCAATGATTTTGACTCAAAAAAATAAAAATACAAAATCAATTTTTTTGGCAATTATTTTTTTGTTGGCAGCAAGTTTTTCCTATGCCCAAACTCCGGAAAATACAGAGCTAAACGCTCAGGAACAAAGCAAGGCAGAGGTTGACCAGTTAAACACCAAAAAAAGCGAAACTCAAAAAAAGCTGGAGTTAATAAACTCGCAAATCAAAAGTTTTACCCAGCAAATTTCTGATGCCCGCAACAAATCCAACACTTTAAAAAGCGAAATTAGCATTTTTGAAAAAGAAATCGCGCAAACGGAACTGCAAATAGAAGCCAAACAAACCCAAATAGACGACACCCAAACCCAAATAGAAATTCTGCAAAAGCTTATAGAGCAAAAAATTAAAGAAATTTCCGACAACAAAAAAATACTTTCAGAGCTTATAAGGCAGTTAAACGAGTTTGACAACGAGTATCTTTTAAAAACCACAGTCGGAGCGGACAGTTTTTCGAGTTTCTTAGACCAGGTTCAGTACACCCAAAGCTATAACGACAAAGTCTATCAAATCATGCAAAAAATTAAGCAGCTTAAGGCTCGCTTAGAAGCTCAACAAAAAGACTTGCAAGCTCAATTAGCCAGCTTAAACGAATTAAAATTAGAGCTTGAACAGGTTCAAAATTCGCTTACCCAGCAGCGAAACGACAAACAAAAACTTTTAAACCAAACCAGAGGCATTGAAAGCAACTTCCAAAAACTTTTAGCCGTCAGCAAAAACGAGGCCGACAAGTTAGAAGAGGAAATTTCCAAGCTAGACGAACAGGTAAGAGCAAAACTTGGAAACAAAACTATTGCGGCTAAAAAAGGCGTATTGGCCTGGCCGCTGGACGGCATATTAACCCAAAAATACGGCAATACCGGGTTTCGCGCTTTAGGCTACAACTTCCACAACGGCATAGACATAGCCGCGCCGGCAGGTTCGCCAATATACGCGGCAGCCGGCGGGGAAGTGGCTTATACCGACAAATCGGACGCTTCTTATGGTAACTGGGTGGCGATAAAGCACAATATTTCAACTAAAAACGGCTCTGCCGGAATAATTACGGTTTACGCCCATTTGCGCACAATTAAAGTCAGCCCAGGACAAAAAGTCAGCCAAGGCGACCTTATAGGTTACGAGGGCAATACCGGCAATACTACCAAAAAACTTTACGGCCCAGAGAGGGGATACCACTTGCACTTTGGCGTATATGACCAGGAAGGTTTTGGGGTTAAAGACGGCGCATACCAAAATATTTATGGCTCATATCGTTTGCCTTACGGCTATACCTATAATCCTTTAAACTTTTTAGAGTAATTTTTAGCTATAATTTCGTATCTTTCAGCGCAATAAATAATGCTTAAAAAGATTCTTGTTGTAACAATATTCTTTTACACCCTTACGGCTTGGGTTAACCTTGCCTTTGCCCAAAACACTACTTCCGGCAGCGCAGATTACACCACAGCCGGAGTTGGAGCTCAAATAAAACAATATTTATGTGCTCCTTCGGATCCCGACCCAAAACAAACAAATTTTACCGGCAGCCAGGTCGAGTATTCAGCTAATAACAACAAAGCCAGCGGTGATTTATATAACTGCATAAACAGGCTGTATAGGTTTGCCATAGTGACAGCTGCTGTAGTCGGCGTATTTTTTATAGTGATTGCCGGATATTTGTATATTGGAGCCGGTGGCAACCAGGAATCTGTAGACAAAGCTAAAAGCATATTAGCCAGCACAGTTACTTCTTTAGTTATTTTGTTTGCCGGCTATATTCTACTTAAAGCTTTAAACCCAGACCTGATTAAGTTTAGGCCTATACAGCCGCCGAGTGTAGTTTTAGATACGGCAGAGCCGCCGGAAGCAGAAACCGGAGAACCTCCGGCAGCCCAAATCCCAGCTTCAGCCCAGGTTACAACCCCTATAACCGGTTCAGCCGGCGGAAGCATTGCGCAATTAGAAGCCGCGGGCTGTACTATAACCAGCGAAGACAGGCCGCGCAACGAGCTGCCTAATTTGGCCGCGCCTATGTGGCAAAAACTTTTGCAAATTTGTTCCGTGGCTTCGCAAAGCGGAAGCAAGCCTCAGGTTAGTTCAACTGTAAGGAGAGAATCAAAAGGCTCTCAGCACCAACTTGGCTGCGCCGTAGACTTTAGCGACAGGCTGGGAAGCGGTTTTTATGACATTAAAGCTCACAAAGGCCGTCCGGTTGGTGAAGCTATTTATAACGCAGCAAAACAGGCTGGTATTACCGAGGATCGCATAAACCCGGGCAGAGACAGAGACCAAAGTTTTCATTTGCACATAGATTTAAAAGGCAAGTGCCCATAATTTAATATCCCAATATCTTTATAATATTTTAATGCCTAAAAAACTCTTACTTATTTCGATTTGTTTTTATTTGGCAATAGGTTTTTTAAACCTTGCCTTTGCCCAAAACACCACTTCCGGCAGCGCAGATTACACTACAGCCGGAGTTGGAGCTCAAATAAAACAATATTTATGCGCTCCTTCGGATCCGGAGAAAAGCCAAACTAATCTTGCTACAAATGCTTTTGGAGGCCATTTGGATTCATCGGGCGCTAATAACGTTTCCAGCGGTGATTTATATAACTGCATAAACAGGCTGTATAGGTTTGCCATAGTGACAGCTGCTGTAGTCGGCGTATTTTTTATAGTGATTGCCGGATATTTGTATATTGGAGCCGGTGGCAACCAGGAATCTGTAGACAAAGCTAAAAGCATATTAGCCAGCACAGTTACTTCTTTAGTTATTTTGTTTGCCGGCTATATTCTACTTAAAGCTTTAAACCCAGACCTGATTAAGTTTAGGCCTATACAGCCGCCGAGTGTGACGCTGCAGCCTGCTTATATTCCTGGTTTTGTGCCAGGCTCAAGCTTGCCGGGAGCAAACGGAAATAACGGTACTCCATTTATTTTAGCCGGCTACAACATTCGCCGTTATGCGACCGATGCTAATCATGAAAACCTAGTTAAGGACAGATATAATAATTTACTTAGACAAGATTTAAGCACCCCTGAAAAAGTAAAGTCATATATGGACAGGTCAGCTCAAATTTTTAAAGGCGGAAATATAAGAAGCCCACTTACTGGTGATATGGTTGTTAACGCGGCAAGAAATATCGACATTAGGGTGCTAATGGCAATTATGGAAGTCGACAGTCATTACGGGGTTGATGGTGTGGCGGTAGATACTTGCAATCCGGGAAATTATGGAAATACAGACAGCGGACAAAGACGTAGCTTTTGTCCGAATTGGGCTGCAGGCGTTGAAGCAGTAGCTAATTGGCTAAACAATAATAGAACATAAAAATTTATGAATCAAAACAAAATAATTATATACTCGCTGGTTGGTTTAATAGTCATAGGACTTGGCTGGATATTTTACTTTTTAACAACTGCACCAAAAAATACCCTGCCTTCAACCTCGCTAAGTCCGGCAGAAATTAATGCCTCAGATTTTTACTTTATTTCCTTAACCGAATTTGACGGAAACATTTACTCAAAAGCAACAGTGGGGGATAAGACCGTAGACTTAGACATAAATAACATAAGCCAATATGTTTTAGTTGGTTTTACAAACACCAAAGAACGATTGGGTGTAATTTGTCCGAATGAAAGATTTATAAAAAATGCAGTCAGTCCAACCAATAACAATGTAGCAATCGAAATCGGCTCAACAAGCGCCAGCATGAATTTAAATAAAGGACAGCAAAACAGTATAAGCTTTATTTGCAGCAAAACACCTTAATGTTTAGTTAGGGTAATAAATTTTTGAAGATACATAGGTTGATAAATCCCAGCTTAATTTTAGTAGGAGAGCCAGAATTTTTATATCAAGTTCTAGCTCTTTGCGTGGTTGTGGTTTTGTGGTAAAATTGACGTAGATTTAATTAAATAATAGTAAAAAATGTCTTACGGTTTAAGCAAAGAAAAAATTCAGCAAAAGATACTTGAATTAAACAATAATAATACTGATGGCGACTGGGATGAAGTTGTTGGTTGGTTTTGGTATACAGAAGCAACCCCAACTGTTCCTAATGGAACACCATCAAGTGGCATTAAGCTGATGCCTTCTGGTTTGCCTGTAAAGCTATTTGCTAATAAAGTTACTGGTGAACTAAAAACTTTTCCAGCTAAGATTTTTGAATAAAATAAAATGACTGAGAATGAAAAAAGCAAAAAAAGCACGACAACAACAGCTTCTACCTCTGGTGCTTTTGGAACTCAAGTTCCTGATAGTCAACTAAATTTTTTGCAACTAATGATGACAGGTGTCATTGTTGCATTCTTTACTGTTTTTATTGCTTTAGCTTTTGCCTATATACAGTTCGTCATTACCGAGTCAAACGATAGGGCAGACATAGAAAATCAACTTATTGATAAGATTAGAGAACAAAATTATAAAATTGATATATTATTACAAAATCAAAATAAACAACCATAAAAAAAATAACTAACTGATTACCAAATAAAACCGCCTTTAACAGATTGGCGGTTTTACAAAGCTTTATTTATATATTCAATGTCGCATAAGATACATTGTGCGACATAGTAGGTATTTCAAAAACCGCTGTTCCCCAGCGGTTTTTGTCTGCTTATGTGGTTTTGGATTTTCTTAACAGACTCACTGCCCTTACCAGAACTTGCAACGCGTAATCTATATCTTTTTTATTTGTAATTTTGCCTAAAGTAATTCTAATGGCCGATTCGGACATTTTGGCATTTAAGCCTATTGCCCTTAAAACGTGCGATTCTTGCCCTGAGCTTGAATCACATGAACTGCCGGTACTCACATACACCCCTTGGGCGTCTAAATATAGAAGTAAGGCTTCGCCTTCAACGCCCATAACACTTATATTAAGATTATTGGCCAAACGTTTTGCTGACTTAAGACCAGGTCCGTTTAAACTAATTTCGGAAATATTTTTGTTAAGTTTTTCAAAAAAATAATCGCGCAGGGCTACAAGCCTTTTACTTTCTTTTAATTTATTTTCTTGAGCCAATTTGAGAGCTGTAGAAAAACCAACAATATTAGCCACATTTTCTGTTCCGCTGCGCAAAGCCTTTTCCTGCCCCCCGCCATACATTAAAGGCTTTATATTCAGTCCGTTCCTTACAAATAAAAAGCCTGACTGTTTCGGACCATATATTTTACTCCCGTTAATGGTCATTAAATCCACACCCAGCTTTTGTACGTTAATATCCAACAGACCGGCTGCTTGGCAGGCGTCTGTATGAAAATATATTACAGGTAATTTTTTGGCCGCCCGTTTTTGGTTTTCTTGTCTTATAAGCTTCCCTATTTCGGCTATGGGCTGAATAGAACCTATTTCGTTGTTAGCATACATAACCGAAACTAAAACCGTTTCCGGCCGAATTTGTTTTTTTATATTTTCAGGACTGACAATTCCTTCCGAATCTACCTTTACCAAACTCGCCAAAAAACCTTCCCCTTGAAGCGACTTTATAGGCTCTAAAACAGAAGCATGTTCAATGCTGGTGGTAATTATGTGCGGAAACTTTTTTTTACTCTGCCCCAAAGCCGCTCTTAAAATGCCAAAAATAGCTAGGTTGTTACTTTCCGTTCCTCCGGCGGTAAAAATTATTTCCTCCGGCCTGCTGCCTATTAAACCGGCAATACTTTTTCTAGAACTTTCGACTGCTTGTTTTGCCTCTCTCCCCTTTTTATACAAAGCGGAAGGGTTGCCAAAAGCGCTGCCTAAATATGGCAGCATTGAGGCTTTAACTTTTGTATCAAGCGGGGTTGTGGCCGCGTAGTCTAAATAAATTTCTTTTTGCATATTACAGGGATTATAGCTAAAATCTTTTCGTTAAACAAATAAAAAGACCGGCTGCATCAACCAGCCGGCCAAGGAGGACAAAAGTCAAAACCAGAGGCTGTATAAAGTCTCAGGTTTGTAAGCAAGCTCACGCATGCCCTATAGACAGTTCCTCCTTGGCTAACAACAACACGCCGCCATTTCCTTCAAAAATTTTTTAACAGCTTGCGGGGACATTTTTGAAGGTTGACGACTTTATGGCTCACGCGGGATGAGGTGGTAAATATGAGCCATTTTCCCTGGTATTTCGGCCAGGGCAAAGTTAATATAAGTTATCAAAAAAAAGCCTGCCCGTCAATACCGCGAGCAGGTTGTAGTTAATTGTTAATTGTTAATTGTTTTCCCACCCTACCTCCCAGCCTTCCTAAACCCTGCAGCCACAGCTTCGGCTTCAGTATTAAAACACATTTCCGGCTTAACAATTTTGTAGGAAGCGCCGCCCGGCATATGGTAAATTTTCCCGCCTGTACCTATGTTGCCTTTTATTTTACAGGCATCTGTGTTTATAACCGTCGGCAAAGTCGTCGTAGCCTTTACCGCCTCTGTTCCCAAAACCGCCTGCTCCCCTGCTTGTTGGTTAATTTTTTGCTCTTTTGAATTATTTGTGCTATAATTATTTAAATTTATGTTGCTTTGCCGGTTGTTTTTTTCATATCTGCCCACCCCTATTCCTGCCAAAAACACCAGCAAAAAACAGGCGGCTATTACAAATTTTTGCTTGTGGGTTTCGCACCAGTCCTTAAATTCTTGGTAAGTAAGCATATCTTTAGCTTAATCGTAACATTATCTGTTTGTACTATCAACTCCGACGTAAAGTCGGAGCCCCGACCAAAAAGCATCGGGACTATAATTATATCAACCGATAACTATCCAATGCGCTACGGATTCATATTAGGGAGGGTTTATACTCTTTCAATGGCCGAAATTTTGGCTGTTTTAGAAAGGGCAGATGCGTCTTTGGGGCTTTTAGACAACCCCGTTTCAATAGTAGACGCTTCATTTGAAGTTTTAATTATAGAAACCCAAAAACCTTTGCAAGTGGAAAAGCTGCAAAAGTTTTTGGGCGGCTGCATAAAAATAATTCAAATTTGCGAGGAACTTAAAAAAAGAGAGTTTGATTCGGTTAACTTTACTCTACAGCACTACTTCAAGCCTAGCGTGCTAAAAAAACAATTTCTAAAAGATTACAAAGGCAAAATTCAGTTTGGAGTCAGTATTTATTTGCTCGACGAAGAATTGGCAAAACGTCCCGCTTTTCAAAATGGCGGCTATAACCAAAATCAAAACAATTCTGCCGGCCAGCGAACTAACAATATATTCATCGAACCCAAGAAAATTGGCATGATGATAAAGAAAACCCTAACCGAAACCGGAGCCAGCGTGAGACTGGTATTACCCGAAATAAATTCCCTTTCTTTGGCCTCTGTGGCCGTTACCGGCAATTTGCTTTTACAAAAAGGAGCCGAGGTTTGCCTTATAGCCGGCAAAGAAAAAGTTTATGTGGGCAAAACTTTGACAGTCCAGGACTTTGAAGACTACGGGCGAAGAGACTACCAGCGCCCGGTACGCGACGACAAGCAAGGCATGATCCCGCCAAAAGTCGCGCAAGTCATGCTAAATTTAAGCGGCTGCAAGCCAGGCAGCACCATACTTGACCCTTTCTGCGGAATCGGCACTATTATTCAGGAAGGTCTGCTTTTGGGCTACAGAATGTTCGGGTCAGACATTAACAGGGTGGCTGTAAGAGGCAGTGAACAAAATTTGGAATGGTTTAGAAACCGCTATAAAATCGCCCCGGGAAAATATATTTTAAATACCTCCGACGCCACAAAAGTTGCAGAGCTTATTGGCAAAGAAAAAATAAGTAGCATAGTGACGGAATGCACTTTAGGGCCAATATACGGCAACTATCCAAAAGAGCACGAAATTAAGAAAAATTTCGCCGATTTAACAGAACTTTATTCTAAAACCTTTCAAGAATTCACCAAATTTTTACCCTCCGGCGCAAAAATAGTTATGTGCATACCGGCTTATAAAAAAGGCAGGCACGAGTACGAAATGCTGCCTAGTCTTGACTTTGCCTCGGCTTTAGGATATAATTCTATAAGCTTAATCCCCTCCTCTGAGGCTAAAAAATACAAATTTTTAAAGCTCACAGCCAGAGGAACAGCTATTTACGACCGTAAAGACCAAATAGTTGCCAGGGAAATAGTAATATTTAAAAAAATATAACAATTAACAATTTACAATTCACGATTAACAGGACTGCACTCGCAGTTAATTGTTATTTAGTTAATCATTAATTGTTTTTTTACGAAGTAAAAACATATGGCCCATAAAAAAGCCGGAGGCTCAACAGCGCTAGGCCGCGACAGTGTCTCCAAACGCTTAGGCGTAAAAATATTCGGTAATCAGGCGGTTAAAACCGGCCAGGTTATTGTCAGACAAAAAGGCAGCAAATATCACGCTGGCAAGAACGTCCGACAAGGCAGCGACTCTACCCTCTACTCTCTTGCGAATGGCGTTGTAAAATTCCAAAGCAAGATGGTAAAAAAATTTCACGGCAACTTAAGCAGAACCAGGGTTGTAAGCGTAGAAACCGCTAAAAAATAATTTCGGTAAATTTGTCCCGTCCTTAATCCGCCAACCGGCGAAAGGGCGGGATTTTGATTTGTAACATTAAGTGCCAAAATGCGTTATAATAACCGCATGGAAACAACAGAACTCATTAAACATGCGCAAAACGGCGACGACAAAGCCTTTGGAAAACTTTACGACGCTTACTCAGAACTGCTCTTTCGGTATATAAAAACCAAAGTTCAAAACCAGCAAGAGGCTGAGGATCTACTGCAAGAAGTTTTTATAAAAGCCCACAAGGCGCTCCCCCGCTTAAAAATTGACAAGGGTTTAAAGTTTAAGTCATGGCTCTACACTATTGCGGCCAACACGGTTAATGACCACTTTCGCAAAATTTACAGGCGCCCGGAAAATTTGGAATTAGACGAAAATTTAAACGTTTCTTCAGGCAGAACACCGGCGGAAGAACTCGTTATATATTCAGACATTGAAATAATAAAAAAAGCCGTTGCTTTGCTGCCGGAAAAATATAGGGAAATTATTGAGCTAAGGTTCGTGCAAGACATTGAATTAAAAGATTGCGCGAAAATTTTGAATAAAAATTCTGTGAGCATAAGAGTTCTGCAGTATAGGGCGCTTAACAAGCTAAGAAAAATTTTAAGGCAAAACAATGCTATGGGACACTAAAAAATTTAATACTGAAATAGCCAAACTAAAAAAATTAGCGGATAAAAGTTCTTTACCCAGTTTACGAAAAGAGCAAATTAAGCAGGCTATTTTAGAAAAAATTAAAGAACCACAGGAAAGTACCAAACCTGAGGGAGTATTTTGGTATAACCAGCATACGCATTTTATACGCTTTGCCTTAGCCGGTATGGTTGGAATATTTTTTATAGGTGGAACAGCTTTTGCTTCAAATTCCTCTGTGCCCGGGGACTTGCTTTACCCGGTAAAACAAGTCAAAGAAAAAATTGAGGTTAGCCTAAGCACATCTACTGAACGAAAGGCAAAGCTTAGGTCGCATTTTGCCGAAGAGCGCTTAAAAGAATTAAGCAGGCTTCGCATACAAACTGTAGAAAAACCAACAGAAAATTATTCAAATCGACAGAATTACGAAAACGAAGCCAAAAATAACTTACAAAACGCGGTGGAAATTTTAACAGATGTAAAAGCACAACTGGAAGCCAAAGGACATACTCAAGCCGCTTCTTCGGTTTCCGAAACTTTACTCAAATTGCAAGGCAAACATGAAGGCGGTGTGGAAATAGAAATTAACTTTACAGGCGCTTCTTCAGCCAGCCCAACAGAAGTAAAAATAAAAACTGAAGAACTGAAAAAAGAAAACCCTAACAAAGAAGAAGACAGAGTTAAAGGTGAATTTATAAAAGACAAAAAACCGGAAAACAATGAAAAAGAAATTCCCGGCAGACAAAAACAAGACCTGGAAATTAAAAAAGTTGAAAACAAAAAAACCGGCAAACCGCCTTTATTTGAAGACTAAATGTAAAAACCCCTCTACTGAGGGGTTTTATAGTTGTAACGACTTACTTGGTTTTTAGCTTAATAACCGCTTTCATAAAACCTTTAAACAGCGGGTGCGGGCTTAGGGGCCTTGAAAGAAATTCCGGGTGAAACTGGGAACCTACAAAAAACGGATGGTCTTTTATTTCAACAATTTCTACTAACTTGCCGTCTGGCGTGGTGCCGGCAATAGTAAGCCCCGCGTTTACAAGCTGTTCTCGGTAAGCGTTGTTAAATTCGTAACGATGGCGATGGCGTTCTGAAATCTTGGCGGTGCCGGTTTTTTTAATTACAGATGATGATAAATAAGCACTTTCTGTGTGCGTACCTCTTTGAATTACGCAGTCCCAAGCCCCAAGGCGCATAGTGGCGCCGTATTCCCTGTTTAAGAGCTTTTTTTCCTGGTCAGGCATAATATGTATAACCGGATGCGGATTGCCGTCGTCCACCTCAGTTGTATTTGCGCCTTTAAGCCCGGCTACGTTTCTAGCAAACTCTATTGTTGCCATTTGCATGCCATAACAAAGTCCCAAATATGGAACTTTACTTTCCCGAGCATACTTTATAGTTTCTATCATCCCTTCCGTTCCCCTGCTGCCAAACCCGCCCGGCACCACAATTCCGTCAAATTCCTTTAATACTTTGGCCGCACCGTGCTTTTCTACATCTAAACTCGAAACCCAGTGAAGGTTTGCCCTAACTCCGTTGTTCCAGGAGGCGTGCTTAATAGCTTCTACAACCGAAATATACACGTCAGCTAATTTATAGTCCCCTGTTTCGTAATACTTTCCGACCACGGCTATATCTACTGTTTTTTCAGAACTGTTTAGTCTGGTAATTTTGGAAAGCAAATTATTCCATTCTTTCATTCCGCTCTTTTTTGGCTTTAACTTAAATTTTTCCAAAATTTTGTCTGTCAGTTTTTGTTGGTCAAAATTCAATGGCACTCTATAAATAGTGTCTAAATTTGGAGCGGAAATTATATGCGAAGCCGGTACGCTGGTTATCCAGGCTAGGGTTTCTTTGCGCCTGTCGTCTACGGCTTTTTCCGCGCGGCAAATTAAAAAGTCAGGCTGAATACCGCTGCCGTTTAAAATCCTAACGCTGGTTTGCATGGGCTTAGACTTCATTTCCCCTACGCTTGGCGGGGTTGGCAAATAACCCACGTGAATATGAATTACGTCTCTGCCGTCTCTATACTTCATTATACGGTTAGCCTCTATAAACAAGACATTCTGGTATTCGCCAACAGTTCCGCCAATTTCCGCTATTACAAAATCCGCTTTTCGCTCCTGAGCGGCTTTTTCCATTCGGCGAATAATTTCTTCCGGCACATGCGGCACAATTTCCACGTCTTCGCCGTCGTATTCAAAATTTCTTTCTTTTTGAATTATGGTTTGGTATATTTGGCCGTTAGTTACATAATTGGAAGATGACAAATCGGCATTTAAAAAGCGTTCGTAATTTCCTACGTCCTGGTCTGTTTCCACGCCGTCTTTAGTTACAAATACTTCGCCGTGTTCCTGAGGCCTTATGGTGCCCGCGTCCACGTTTAAATACATATCCATTTTAACCGGAGCGACTTTATACCCCCGGCTTTCAAGCAGTGCGGACAAAGATGCGGTGGTAATACCTTTTCCTACTGAGGATATAACCCCGCCGGAAACGAATATAAACTTGGTATTTAACTTTTTCGCCTTACGGGCTTTTATGTGGTAGGACATAAGAAATTTAAGGTTTAAGATTGATGATTTTAGATTGAAATGATGTCATCCCGGAATCCGCTTCTGGCGGATATCCGGAATCTAAAATATTATTTAGTAAATTTAATAGACAAAACTATTTTGTCAAAAACAGATTCAAAATTACCATAATTTTTTGGGATTGAAGCAATTATGTAACCTTTTCCAAATCCTGAGTAATCAAAACATTTACTACCAGAAATGCCCCATAAATATACATCTTTTGTTATTCCTAAACTACTAGCCTCCATACTTATTGATGAAATTCTTTCAGCACCTTCTCCACATCCTGAACCTGGAGTATTAATTAGATACGTTAACTTCACTTCTTTGTTAGAATTGTTTATGATCTGCACTGAAAAAACGTCTACTAATTCATTTTTTGCTCCCTGTAGTTGATAGCTATCGCCTTCAAAAATTGTAAAATCTAAAGGATACTTAAACTCAAATCCATATTCCTCATTCCTATAAGTTTTCCAGGTTGAGGTGTCAGCTTTTTCAGTAAATCTTAAGGTTGAGAGGATTTGAAAGAAAATAGGCTCGAATTGTTCTTTTTTTATTATGAAATTGTATATTTTGTTATTGTGTTCAATTTTGTAATACCAAGGGTCACCTAAACTAGGTATTGCGTACTTGTACCAAACTGTTCCATTAACATTAATATTAAATTCCTGTTGAATAATATCGGTTTTGGAATAATCTTTGTTTGAAAAAAACATGTGCGGGGAATTAAATTCCGGGTTGCATTCATTTTTTCCGGTCTCGCAATTCTTTTTGTTTTCTTCTGCAAGCTTTTTATTTTCTGGGGTACTAAACATTACCGTGTAAGGAGTTTCTTCAACTATCCACTCGGATGGAATTTTCATCTCAAACCCATATTCCTCATTCTTATATGTTTTCCATTCTGCTGATGTTAAACCGGTTAATTTAAAGCCCGAAAGTATATTGCCGCATTTAGGGTCTACTGCGTCGCCTTTAAGGCCAAAGTTTAAATTTAACTGGTATAAATTCTTATTTGCCAAAGCCAAATACACCTCACTTGGAACCATATCGCCCCCAGGACCCGTAAGCTTTATAAACTCAATCTGATTTATATTTTCTGCGGACTGACTTGCAAAAGCTCCTTTTATATCGGTATTAACCTTTAACCAATTTGCCGCGGTTTTTTCTTCGGTTGAGTAGACCAAAACTTCTAAAACCGGACAAAACACGCTGCTTAACGAGGAAGCAAACCTGTAGCCTTTTTTGTAGCCTTTTGGTCCTTTTTCATAGTTTAAAACCGGAAAAGCTTCGATTGGGCTTATTTCGTATGACTCATAAAACTCTGTATACTCCTGAACAAAACCAAACTCAGGACTCACAAAAGTTTTTACTTCTACATTGGATTTTGTTAATTTGGCTTTATGCACCGGCAAAGCGGCATTAGTGGCTATATATAGCTGCTTTCTGTGGTAAGTGTCTATTTGCTTTAGAACTATTAAAGCTCCGCCGCTTAAAAATAAAGTCACCATTAAAATAATCAACAAGCTATTAAGCCTGGACTTTGGCATTGCCGGGTGGTCTATTTCATGAATTGGAGGAAAAGATTCCATAATTTTAGCAAAACGGATGTTAGTTTGCCTTCTCCCTTTAGGGGAGAAGGTGGCCAACGGCCGGATGAGGGTTATAATAAGTTTTTTCTAATTGTCTCCAAAACTCCTTCAAAATTGTTGTCTAGTTCATTATTCCAAAACCTGATAATTTTATAGCCCTGGTTTTTTGCAAAATCTTCCTTAATTTGATCTTTATCTTTAATATCATTTTCACTATATTGTCCGCCATCTAGTTCAATTAATAGTCTCTTTTCAAAGCAGCCAAAGTCGTAAATATAATTACCTATAACCAATTGTTTTTTAAATTTAAATCCTAAAAATTTCCTTCCCCTTAACCTTTGCCATAACTTTATTTCCCAAGGTGTTTCGTTTTTTCTTAAATTCCTAGAAAGATTAACAAAGCTTTTGTTTATGTTGCGCATATAACACCCTCATCCGCCCTTCGGGCACCTTCTCCCCGCCGGGAGAAGGCTCTACTACATCGGCTGTACTTTAATTTTTACGCTTGCGATAATTCCCTGCGCTAACTTAACTTTTACCATATGTTCCCCCAGGGCTTTAATTGGTTTTTCTATTTCAACCATATTTCTATTTATTACCATAAATTTCTTTTCGGCAATTGTTTCCGCTATTTCTTTCTCGTGCACCCCGCCAAAAATTTGCCCCTTGTCCCCTACTTTTACACCCACAGTAAAAACTCTTTTCTCTAAATCCGCTTTTAGATTTTCCAATATCTTAGTATCTTTCAATACCTTAAGATCGTGTTCCCTTTTTTCCTTTTCTACTTTCGCAATTATTTGCTGAGTTGCGACTTGCGCAAAACCTTTGGCAATTAAAAAATTCTGGGCAAAGCCACTCGCCACTTCTTTGACTTCACCTTTTTTGCCATGCCCCGGGGCATCTTTTGTAAAAATAACTTTCATAAAATAAAACCGATTACACTGACAATTACAGAGGGACACGGACTTCTGTGTCCATCCGTTTCTCGATCCGTGCCATCAGTTTTCTTAATAAAAAAATCCCGCTTTCGCGAGAGCCATTTAGCCCTTTATGCTTACTGCTATTTTAGGGCTCTTTCTTATTATACTTATGTAGAAAAAAAATGCAAATTTGTGGATAAAAATCCTGCAAAAGTTACCAAATATACGAATCTACGGAAAACTACAGAATTTTAGAAACCGATATTTATCAACTTCTGTTGTTTTCTGTAATATACAGACCTGTAGTTCTGTAGCTATATTTTTAAATACCGCCTTATAGCAAGCAGAGTGGAAACAACCGACAAAATCAAGCCTAAAGCCAATAAAATAAGCATTAAAAACCAAAAATTAAATATGTTTTGGTTAAACACCGAAATTTGCGGGTTTACGTAAAAAGCAATTTTGGGTAAAAACTTGGTAAATACCGGGGAAAGCAAGCTTGCGGTTATTATGCTGGCAAAAATACCGTACAAAAAACTCTCAACCAAAAAAGGGCCGCGAATATACCAGTTAGTCGCCCCCACCAGCCGCATAATTTCCACTTCTTCTTTGCGGTTATAAATAGTAAGCGTAATTGTGTTAAAAATGACTAAAACAGCTATAAGTGAAAAAACCGCAATCAAACCTAAACCAAAAGTAATAACGAATTTTAAAATTTTGTTTAACCGCTCAATTACGACCCGGTTATCTTCATAATTTATTTTGTCTATAAAATCTTTGAATTTTGTATCTGACAGCTGGTTTGCTATTTCCGGATAGTCTTCTAAATTATAGGCCTTAACATTTAAAGTCGCAGGCAGCGGGTTTTCTGTCAGCTCGTTTAAAGATTGCTGAATTAAAGGATCATTATTGTGCTTTTCTTTAAATTGCTTAAATGCTTCCGCGGCCGAAGTATAGCGGACTGTTTGAATTTTAGTATTAGTTTCCAGTTCGCTTTTTATGCTGTTTATTTTGTCCTCACCAAGACCTGACTTAAAATACACACTTATGTCTACGGTATTCTTAATAGTTTTTAAACTATACTGAGTAACGCCAAAAATTAAAAACAGCGAAGCAAAAATTACCAAAGTTATGCTCATAACCATGGTTGCAGCCGCGGACAAAGACAAATTGCGCCAAAAATTGACGAAACCTGTCTTAACTATTCTAAAAAATGAAATGGAATCGAACATTATGAAATTAAATAAGATTGACCATAATTAAATAAAATTAAATAAAAATTTCTGCACATAAATTATGATCAATTTTACTTAATTTTATTTATTTTTAATTAATTATAACTTATATTTTCCCTTCTCCTGCTCAATGGTAATTTTTCCGTTTTCTATGGTTATTACGCGCTTTTTAATTTTGTTTACCAAATCCGCCGCGTGGGTCGCTAAAATTACAGTTGTCCCAAGGTTGTTGATTTTTAAAAGCAAATCTAAAACCTCTGCCGCGTTAACTTCGTCTAAATTTCCCGTCGGCTCATCGGCCAAAAGCAGCACAGGCCGGTGTGAAAGCGCGCGCGCAATAGCCACGCGCTGCTTTTCGCCGCCCGACATTTCGTCCGGAAAATTATTGCGCTTATGGTGAAGGCCGACCAGCTCTAAAATTTTGGGAACTTCCTTAACAATATTTTCATACCGGTGCCCACAGACTTCCATTGCAAAAGCAATATTTTCAAAAGCCGTCCGCCTGGGCAAAAGCCTCATGTCCTGAAACACCACGCCAATCTTTCTTCTTAAGAAAGGCAGGTCAGACTTTCGAACTTGGGAGATGTCAATGTCGTCAATTAAAATCCTCCCGCCGTCTATTTCTTCCTCGCCAATTATTAGTTTTAACAAAGTAGATTTCCCAGCTCCGCTCCTGCCCACCAAAGAAATAAACTCTCCGTGATGTATGTCTAAATCCACGCCGTCCAAAGCTTTGGAATTTTTATAATTTTTTGTTACTTTTTGGAATTTAATCATAGATCACAGATCTTTTCAGCGCACAGATACCACAGATACTTTTTCGAAATTAATTTATTTCTGTATGCGAGTTCAATAAATTAATTATATCAAATTTTTATTAAAATAAAAAGAGATAACTTCTATTTTGAACATCTGTGTTATCTCTTTTAAATCTGCGTACCTGCTGTTGTTTTTTCTAAATACTTCTCTACAAACTCGTCTAACTCGCCATCTAACACATCATCCGGATTAGTCGATTCAAAACCTGTTCTGTGGTCTTTTACCAGCTTGTAGGGGTGTATAACGTAAGAACGAATTTGGTTCCCCCACTCCGCGGATTTAAATTCGCCTCTTAGCTCCTGTTTTTCTTTCTGAAGCCTTTCTTCTTCCAAAGCCTTTAATTTAGACATTAAAATTTTCATTGCCAGTTCGCGGTTCTGGTGCTGGGAACGTTCGTTTTGAATACTAACCTTAATGCCTGTCGGAATATGGGTTATGCGAATGGCTGAATAAGTGGTATTAACCGACTGGCCGCCATGGCCGCTTGCGGTATTGGCTTCTATTTTTAAATCACCGGGATCGATTTTCATTTCTTCCTGGGCTTCCAGTTCAGGCAAAAGTTCGAGCAGCGCAAACGAGGTTTCCCTGGTATGGGCCGGATTAAAAGGACTAAGCCTAACTAACCTATGCACCCCGGC
Organism: uncultured Candidatus Saccharibacteria bacterium; assembly: GCA_964483665.1. Classification (GTDB taxonomy): domain Bacteria; phylum Patescibacteriota; class Doudnabacteria; order UBA920; family UBA920; genus JAEUSF01. The sequence goes on along the minus strand of CAZACP010000001.1, from coordinate 36,353 downwards.
CTCACTTTTAAAAAAGCCGTAGGCAAAAGGCCCTCTGACAGAAACCACCGCAGACTTAACTCCCCCCTCAGAGCCCTTATTAAGCTCCAAAATTTCCGTTTTAAAGCCCTTTTTGCCTGCATAACGCATAAACATCCTCAGCAACATTTCCGCCCAATCTTGGGCATCAAGCCCCCCAGCTCCGCTATGAATGCTAAATATAGCGTTATGGTCGTCGTATTTTTTATTTAGCAGCGCTACCAGGCGATTTTTTTTGTACTTATTTTCCAGTTCCTCTGTTTGGGCCTTAAGATAGCTAAGCGTTTCTTCCGATTCGTCGTGATTATTTTTAACAAGCTCTAAAACCTCAGCCGTCTCTTTTTCCAAACTCTCCCAAAATTCCACAAAAGATTTCAGTTGGTTGTATTCCTGCGAAACTTTCTGGGCTTGCTGGTTGTCTTGCCAAAAACCGGTTTTCTGCATTTCGTCCGCCAACTCCAAAAGCTTCTGCTGTTTTTCGGGCAGGTGTAAATGGGATTTTAAATTTATTATTTCAGTTGTTAAATTTTCTAAACGTTTAACTAATTCGTTCATTTATATGCACATTTTTGACATTTTGTCAAGGCCTCTAGCATTGACAAAAGGGCTAAAAAATAAGAAAATATAAGTAATAAAATAAGCTTTCGTATGCGGCAATAGGCCGTTTTTTATTTTCAGAAATTGCCTATTGCTGCCTGCGGACCACCGTGGGCAAATACAATCTAAGAAGAGGGTTTATGAAAAAGTTGGTTTGTCTAGTATGTACTGTCGCTTTCGGCTATCTTTGGTACGGTTGGTTTGTGCCAACCATGTGGCACATGGATGATTCACCAATTTTCGGCGAGAGCCGAAAGGCGGCGGCCCATTTAGGATCCTCGATCCTAGCAGCCGCTCCAATAGGCGTCGCAGCCGCGTATAGGTGGTTTATTAAGGTAACGAGATAAGCCATCCGGCCAACGGTAGAAGTTATACCCGCGGCCACAATTTTATTTTAAACCCCCAAGAAGGGGGATTTTATTTTGCCTTCCTCACAGCCTGTCGTAAACCGCAAATTCAATGCCTTCGCGGGGGTCACTGGAAACTTTTTTCCATTCGCTCCAATTCACCTCCGGAAAAAACGCGTCACCTTGCGGGCTTTTATGAACGTGGGTTATATAAAGCCTGTCTACTTTTGGCAAACTCAGTTTCCATATTGTGGGCCCGCCAATAACAAACAAATCTTCGTTTTTATATTTTTCTAAAACCCCGAACAAATCAAAACTCAGCTCCACCCCTTCTGGAACTTTAAAATCTTTGTTTAAAGTTACAACAATATTTTTTCTGCCCGGCAAAGGCTTGCCTAAAATGGAAACTATGGACTCAAAAGTCCTGTCGCCCATAAGCACAGGCTTGCCTTTTGTGGTAACTTGAAAATGCTTTAAATCCTCGGGTAAATCCCAAGGCAGCTTGTTGTTCACCCCAACTACATTGTTGTCCGCCACCGCGGCAATAATTGATATCATGTTAATTAATTTGTTAATACTTCAATATTCTTAACTTTGCTTGCTACTTACTACCTACTACTAACTACTTACTAAATAGCTATTGGCGCTTTTATGCCCGGATCGGGATTGTAATTTTCCAAAGTAAAATCTTCATATTTAAAATCAAAAATGCTTTTAACTTCCGGATTTAACTTCATGGTCGGCAAGGCTTTGGGAGTGCGGCTAAGTTGCAAATTCACCTGCTCCATATGATTGTTATAAATATGCGCGTCGCCAAAAGTATGGACAAATTCTCCTAAATCTTTGTCTGTTACCTGCGCCATCATCATTGTTAAAAGGCTGTAAGACGCTATATTAAACGGCACGCCCAAAAACACATCGGCTGAGCGTTGATACAGCTGGCAAGAAAGCTTGTTGTTAGCCACGTAAAATTGAAACAAAGTATGGCACGGCGGAGGCGCGGTTTTTTTACCGGCTATGAGCGATTGCAAATCTGCCACGTTCCACCCGCTAACAATCATACGGCGATTGTCGGGATTATTTTTAATTTGGTCTACAACATAAGCAATCTGGTCAAAAGTTTCTCCGTTATAACCCCTCCAAGCTCGCCACTGCTTGCCGTAAACGGGTCCTAAGTCCCCGTTTTCGTCAGCCCATTCATCCCAAATAGTAACTCCATGCTCATTAAGCCATTTTACGTTGGTATCGCCTTTTAAAAACCAAAGCAGCTCGTAAATTACGGACTTTAAATGAACCTTTTTGGTAGTTAGTAAAGGAAAACCTTTGCTTAAATCAAAACGCATTTGGTAGCCAAATATGCTTTTAGTTCCGGTGCCCGTGCGGTCATGCTTTTCTACGCCTTCATCTTTTATTTTTTTTAATAAATCTAAATATGCTTGCATATATTTATGTTTCTTTCACAGATACTCAGATAACGCGGATTACGCGATTTACTGATTTATTACTCTCTTAATAAGAACCTTCGTTGGGGTTAAAACTAAAATTAGACCTAATTGCAAATTATTATTTTTCAAATACTGTAAAACTTGAGTAAAATGCTGGTGATAAACTTCATTTGCAACTTTAAGCTCAACAACTACTTTATTTTCAACCAAAAAGTCCAAAAAATATCTTCTAATTACTTTACCCTTATATGTTAGATTTGAATATAACTCTCTTGAAAAAAGCAGCCCTAAATCTTTTAATTCCTCCGCGTAAGCATTTTGATATTCTTTTTCCCGATAACCATATCCTAATTCATTATAAACATTAAAAATTGCTTTTATTAATTTTTCTGTTAAATCTTTGTATAAAAAATCTTCCATAAAATTCCTGGTGTTTTATCTGTGCGCTCTGAAGTATCTGCGTATCTGTGAGATAAACTACTTTACTTTAAAATCTTTTAAACCTATGCGTCTTACCAGTTGCCAAACTTTGTTGTGTACAGTGTTCGGCTCAAGCAGCCTGCCGGCTTCCACGCACTCTATTAATTTTGTATTTGGAAACAGCTTGGCTATTTCCAAATAGACTTTTTCCGCGTTTTTTAAATGCTCAATATCCGACTCGTGCAAGTCGCGCTTTTTTCCGTTCACATAAGCCCGGTCGCTAACGGACTTTTTATCTACCAAAGTTTGAGCTATTTCCGCCGGCACATGAAGAATTATGTTTAAATCCGGCCTTGGGATATTAAACACCTCGTACTCTAAATTATTTAGCCACTTAAAAAATTTTAGGCGTTGAAAGTCGCTTTCAATTTTTCCGCCCTGATGTCCGGCATTGGCCGTTACATAACGGTTAGCAATAACAATCTTGCCTTGCAAAAGCCACTCCCGAATTTTGTAACTGGCGTCAAACCTGTCTATAGCGTAAAAAATACTGGCTGCCTGAGGACTCACTTGCCCGTATTTGCCGTTTAAATATTCTTCAATTATGCCTGCGGACTTGGTGCCGTATTGGGGAAAGTCCACCATTTCCACCGGATAATTTTCCAAGCGCAAAGTTTCTATGAGCATTTTAGTCTGAGTTGCCTTGCCGCTGCCGTCAGTCCCGTCTATAACTATAAAACGCCCGCGCTGCGGTTCTTCTTTCTTTTTTGTTTTTCCAAACCTCAAAATGGCCATACTTTAGAATTTGGCTAATATTTCTTCAACTTGTTTATATAATTCTTCCACGCTGCCGGTATTTTCAATTTTAAAATCCGCCTGTTTGCCTAATTCGGGAATGCCTATTTCGGTTAATTCTTTTTCCTGCTGCACAAACTGCTCTAGGTTCATAACACCGTCGTCTGCTTTTTCATGGCGCTGCTTGTAACGCTCAAACCTTAAATTTACCGGGGCGGTAACATAAATAACTTTCGCGCCAATTTCTTTTACATTCTTCATTTCATCCATTCGTATGCCGTTTATAACTATAAAATCTTCGTTGGCAGAAAGCGCTCTTTTCACCACGGCCTTGCCCAAAACCCCGTCGCCAAAAACTTTTCTCAAACCAAGCCCTAAGTCTATTTCATTCCTGCGCGACAAAGGAAGGTCTAGCGAGGTTAGTATTTCGTCTAAAATATGGGTAAAACGAATATGAAAAGCGCCTTTGGATTTAACCAAATAGTTAGCCACAGTGTCTTTTCCGGCTAATTTTTCCCCAACAAGCCCTATAATTAATTTAAAATTTGACATTTGAAATTTAAAATTTATTTGTAACCTCCCGTGCTTCCGTACCCTCCCCTGCTCTGCTCGCGAATATTATCTACTTCTTCCCATTCAATTTGATCAACCTTTACAAACATGCCTTGGGCTAGCCTGTCGCCTTTTTTAATTTCTACCGGCAGTGCGGTAAAGTTATGAACTAAAATATGAATTTCGTCTGTGGGTCCGGCGTAGTCTCTGTCTACCACGCCTATTCCGTTAACTAGCTTAAGACCTTTTTTTAGTCCCAAACTGCTGCGGGCGGCTATAAGCAAAAAATGTCCCTTGGGCGCTTCTATTATTAACCCGGTTTTTATTTTGCCAATTTCCCCTGGTTTTATAACCGCGTCTTCATTCGCGGCTAAATCAAAAGCCGCGGACTCACTGGTGTGGTATTTAGGAAGCTCTACTGTTTTGTCTAACCTGGTTATTTTTGTTCTCATATGGGCTACTAAATTACGAAAATTTACGAAAGTACGAAATACGAAAACAATTTTAGTATTTTGGTACATTTAGTACTTTCGTAGCCTACTTCATTTTCATCCAACCATTATTCTTAGTAAAATTTTTATAGTACTGGCTGGCCTGAGGCTTCATTGCTCCGTAGTATTTAGAATTTAATTTGGTTTTGCCATAAGCGTTTTCCGCTGGTGATGATAGCGGGGTAAACGACATTTGCGCAATAGGCATTTTGTAATACAGCTTTATTGGCAAAGTAGACAAATTAGAAAGCTCTAAAGTCATTTTTAGCTTGTTGCCGGGGTCCAAGTACCCGGCTGTGGCGTGAATTATTAGTCCCATTCTGCCTAAGGAAGATTTGCCTTCGAGCCTGCCTACCATATTGTCTGCCACGCCCACAACTTCATACACCATACCCAAAGCAAATTCACCCGGGTGCAAAATAAATTGGCGCTTGTCGTCTATTTTTACTGCTTTCATCATATCGTCTATGGGCTGTTTAGGGTCTATGCAGGTATGCTGGTCTGTGGAAAAAACTAAAAAATCCGGGCCCAAGTGCAAGTCCACGCTGGCCGGCTGAATGCTGCCCGGGAACAAAGGGTCTATGCTAATCTGGCCATTTTTTAAGGCTTTTTTTATGTCTTTGTCAGAAAGAATCATATTTTTAATTTTGATGATTGTTTAATTGCACTGTTTAATATTACTATAATTTACCGTCTTTGACAAAAATAGTTTTTAACCATAAAATTGCTATATGAATAACATTTTGTCCCTTACAACCAAGACCACTAAGATGACTAAGAAGTCATCTGGCTTTGGCTTTGGGACAAAAAATATGGTTTAATAAATTTTATAAAATTTAAACCCTTTTACTCCCTAAAGCCGGGGAGTTTTTTTGTATCTTGCGGCCCGCCAAAGGCGGACCGGAGGACGCAAAAATGACCATCCGATTTATTCAGCCTCTCAATAATGAAAGGCCTGCCCCGATTGAAGTGGTTTTGGATGGCAAGAAGGCTGAAATACGCCTAATTTGCGTCCAGAGAAATAGTTGTCTAACGCTCAGTTTTAAAATCTGGGACCAAACATTAAACAGAGCGTCGAAACAAAGTATTGTTGCAAAGTTGAGCTCTCAGGCCCAACTTTTGACAAAGACTACGAGGCCAAACCGGCCCCATAACAAGGAGGAAATATCGAGTAACGAACAAAAAAGCAGCTCCGCGGGCAAAACGACCCCATACTAGCCCCCAGAGCTGCTTTTACTTTTGACCCAGTAGATCTACATTACAACCTAGTTATTCGCAATTGTTTTATACTTAAATAAATTAGTTAAAAATATTGAAAATTATTTTTTACAAATAGTAATGTAATTCTACTGGGTTGACAAAATTTTTTAATTGGTTTAAAATATTTCTATGAATTTCATACAAAAAACCTTAGGTTTGCTTCTTAGCCTACTTACCCCCGCTGGGGCGAGGTTTTTGTATGTAAGTAATTAATTCCTTACATTTTACAAACCCGTCCCGCTTAGCGGGACGGGTTTTTGTATTTTGATGGATACCTAATTTCTTGGGTGTCCGTGAAACTACAAATCTGGAGGATAAGTATGTTATATACAAAGCATCTGATGATGTTAGCGGAATTTAAAGGCGTGGATCTGAAAATCCCCCATTGGATTCCCAGCACAGACGATTTGAATGACTGGCTTGAGGCTCAGCTAATCATTCAGGAAAACCCAACCCTGTCGACATCAAGCGTTTGTTCTATATAAGCGCCAACCAGCGCGAAAAGCAAAAAGCCGCCCGCGGTAACCACCAACGGCGGCTTTCTTATTTTTTATATACGCGATCTGTTTTTAATCTGCGTATCTGCGGTCATTGCGTAAAATCCCAAACATCACTGGTTTTCGCGTCCGCGCTGCCAAATAAAATTTCTTTAATTTTGGCCAAAATTTCGTCCTTTGACGTATGCGCTTTTATAAAATACGCGCTAACGCCCAAAGCATTCCCCTGTTTTACGTCGGCTTCGCTGGCTAAATTACTCAAAATAATCACCGGGATTTTGGCAACTTCCGCCTCAGGATATTCACGGATCCTTTTTAAAACTTCAAAACCGTGAATTTTAGGCAATAACAAATCTAAAATAATTAAATGCGGCCTGTGAACCAGCATTCTATCTATAGCCTGCTCTCCGTCGTCGGCCACGCTCACGGCAAAACCCTGGGCGGTTAAAAAATCCCTAAGCGGATTTCTAAAATCTATGTCGTCCTCAACTATTAAAACTTTTTTCATCGAATCGTCAGACATAAGGAGTTTTTAGTTATAGGTAAATGCAAATTAAATATAGCAAAAAACAACCTCTGTGTACACAGAGGTTGTTTTATTACCGCCTGATAATTTTAAATCTTCACCTTTATTCCAGGGCCCATTGTGGAATTTAAGCTCACTCCGGAAATAAACTGGCCCTTCAGGGTAGCCGGCTTGGCTGCCACTAAAGCCGAGTAAAAAGCCTTTAAATTTTCCAAAAGCGCTTTGCTTTCAAAATTGGTTTTGCCAATAATTTGGTGGATATTGCCGCTGTCGTCGTTCTTAAAGTTAACCTTTCCGCCTGCAATTTCCTTCACAATTTGGCCAATATTCTCGCCTACAGTGCCGGTCTTAGGGTTGGGCATTACGCCTTTTGGTCCTAAAATCTTGGCCAGGGGAGCTAATTTTATCATCATTGCCGGTTCGGCAATAGCAACCTCAAAGTCCACTTTGCCGGTTTCTTTAATTTGCTTTATTAATTCTTCGCCGCCAACTACAAAAGCCCCGGCTTCTTTGGCTTCTTTTTCCTTGCTTTCCGTAACAAAAGCCGCAACTTTCTTGCTTTTGCCTGTGCCGTTTGGCAAGCTAACCGTGCCGCGAACAGCCTGGTCGGTTTTCTTTGAGTCGATTTTCATTTTTACATGAACTTCAACGCTGCCGACAAACTTAGTGTTAGCGGTTTTTTTAGCAAGCTCTATAGCCTCTTCCGGGCTATATACTTTATCTTTTTCCACTAAAGCCATATTGGCTTTTACGCGTTTAGCGATTTTCATACTCTATTCCTTTCGTGGTAAACGATCTTGTCAGATCTCCCACAAGAGTTAATTGTAAATTGTTTATGGTTAATTGTTTACTTTATACTTCTTTCTTAGCAAGTCTCCAATGTCCGTACCAGACCGGGGCTGCGACTATTATCATAGCCAAAGCCTGGGCTGCATCGCGCTGTTTTTGCGCAGAGCGGTTTTCGTCTGACTGCTTTTTTTGCCTAGCCTCCTCTTCTGGGGTGCATTGTGTTTGACTACCGTCCGGATTATACTTTGCTACGCATGGGTAGGAATAAAAATCTTGGTCTGCTTTTGGGAAGACCCAGGTTTTTAGCGCCATATTTAGGAGCATAATTGCGCCTATTACCCAAATAACCAAAGAGATGACCGAAACCAAATATAGGTATGCTTTTTTTAGTGACATAGATTTAGTTGCCCCGAAAGGGGCTCATTAATTTTAAATTTTTGATATTAAAATTTTAAATTAATCTATAACTTCCACACCCATACTGCGGGCAGTTCCGGCAATTATTTTTTCTGCCGCTTCCAAACTTGCGGCGTTTAAATCCGGCATTTTCTTTTCCGCGATTTCCCTAACCTGCTTTTTGGTAATTTTTCCCACTTTTGTCGAAAGAGGGTTGGCGCTGCCTTTGGCAAGACCAATCGCCTTCATAATTAAGTTGGAAGCCGGCGGAGTCTTTAAAATAAAAGTAAACGAGCGGTCTTCAAAAATAGTTAAAACCGCCGGGATCATTAAATCTCCCATGGGAGCGGTTCTGTCGTTAAATTCCTTAACGAACTGCGCAATGTTTACGCCGTGGGGTCCAAGGGCGGTACCAACCGGAGGTGCCGGGGTTGCCTTGCCCGCGGGTAAGGTAAGTTTTAATTCTACTTTAACTTTTTTAGCCATAAACGTATTAAATCCTAAATTCGAATATCGAAATCCGAAACAAATTCTAATTATTAAATCCTAAATTCATAATTCGAGAAGCGCGAAGTATGAATTAGGGATAAAATTATTTTTCTTTTTCAATCAATCGCATCCAGTTTTGCAAAGTTAGCCTAATATTATCCTTTTGGGCTTCTGACAACATTGCAACATAACGTTCTTTACCATCATCCGAGAGATTATAAAAATTCGCAATTGCTTTATTCATATCAATAATTACGTTAACATCACTTTGTTCAATTAGTCTCAGTGGATCTTTTTCGTTCATAGAATATGATTAATAGATTATGATTACTTGAATATATAGATTCTGTAGTTTTCTGTAGGTATCCGTAGTGAATTCTTTCTGTAGCCTTCTGTAGTTATATTTTTTTAACCTGCAAAAAGTCCAGCTCTACCGGTGTTTCTCTGCCGAAAATGGTGACCATAACTTTTACCTTGCCGTGCTGTTCGTCCACATTCCCCACCTTACCTTCATAGTCTTTAAATGGTCCGTCAAAAATTCTGACTAATTCGCCAATCTGAAAATCCACTTTAAATTTCGGTTCTTCCTGGCCCATTCTTTTCTGCAAATAATCCCATTCTTCCTGCGCAATAGGCGTTGGCACAGTACCGCTGCCCACAAACCCCGTTACATTGGGCGTGTTTCTGACCACATACCAGGAATCGTCGGTTACTATCATATTTACCAAAACATAACCCGGGAAAATTTTCTCTTCTACGGTAACGCGTTTTCCGCCGGAAATTTTAATTTTCTTTTCCTTTGGCACTATAACATCGAAAATACTGTCCTGCATATTTAAAGACTCAATACGCTGCTTTAAGTTAAAGGCAACGCTGTCTTCATAGCCTGAGTAGGTGTGGAGCACGTACCAATGTTTTTCTCCGGTAACTTGTTGTCGTGACATAGCTTTACTAAATACTAATGATTACAAATAGACTAATTATTAAAAGTTCAAAATAAAATGTCGGCCTGGTTATATAAAACTTAACAAATGCCGTCCAGTGCTTAAAAAAACTTTTTTCCTTTACCTCAAATATTTTCTTGCCCGGATTTATTATTGCGAACAAACGGCTTTTAAACGGCCATAGCCAAGGAATTCCGTACTCAATGCTGTCTAAAATAAAATGACTAAAGCTTCCGGCTACAAACACTAAAGCGTTAAACTTTAAAAACGAACTGTTAACAAAAAAATAAAATATTGCGCCTACAGCCAACCATAAAACGGGTGAATGACTAACAAATTTTCTATGATCAGCCTTGTTAATGTCCGAAGTAAAACTTTTAAGCTTATAAAACGAATAAAAAACATCTAAATCCGGAGCAAAGCCCCAAAACATACCTAAAACTAAAAGCTGGTTTATTTGTTGTTGGTCAAAGTCCGGCTTGAATATTTTTATGGCTGCCAGTGCAGTTAAATATCCGGCCGCAATATGTCCAGGTGGCAACATTTTATCTGGCGACTATTTTTTCAAAAATTGTAAAGAGTCCGAGGTCAGCCGCGCCTAAAATTAAGGAAATTACCAAACTAAATACTATGACCACAGCCGTATACTGGATTGTTTGTTTGCGTGTCGGCCAAACTACCTTTGCTAACTCATTTTTGACTTCAACGAAAAAATTTAAAATATTCATAAATTACTTTAAAAACAAAAAGGCTTTTTTAAAAGGCCACTTGCGGCCTTTAATTAAGAGTATTGTAATACAAGTTTACAGCATTGTCAAACAACAATATATACTTGACAAATTAAATAAAATATGTTTTAACTATGAACTTATTAGTTCAGATATTTTTTTGTAAACGTCTTCCAAATTTGTATGAGCCTTAACATAATACTCACTAACCCTAAGCGCCTTAGCCTTTAATATATCTTTATCGCTCCACAAATTACTTAACACTATTACAGGGGTGGCCGAAACGTGCGGGTCGCCATGAGTTCTGACTGTTTGTAATACCTGGTAGCCGTCTACCTCCGGAATAAGCAAATCAAGCAGAATTAAGCCCGGTTTATGATGCAGAATACTGTCTATTGCCCTTTTTCCGTCCTCTGCCTTCATTACAGAAAAACCCTGAGAAACAAGCTTGTCGGCCAGAGTATTTAGCAAAGATGTGTCGTCTTCCACAATCAATATTTTCTTTTGGGTTTTGTCCATACCTCTATTATACAAGACAAATAAATATTGCTTAGTTATTTATCCACAGTATTCTAAAATTCAAATTCACGACCCCTTCGCCATGTACTTTAACCGGAATAGTTGAAGTCAGGCCTTTTAAACTTATGCGCAAAGTATACTTACCCGGATTAGCTCTTAATAAAAATCTTCCGTCATCTTGACTTTTGGCTTTTGCCAAAATAACCGTTTGAATTTCCGGATTAGAAAGTTCTAGCTGCGCTTCTGTTACGGGTTTGCCGGTTTTTAAATCTATCACCCTTCCCCAAAGCCTGAATTCTGGAATGGCGCTATTTAGAAGAAATAAGGCTAAATAAGCCGCAAGCATATACTGTGGCCAGCCGGAAAATTTAATTTGATAACTTATAAAAAAGTCATTTAGTACAAATACAAACGCCCAGACAAAACCGAACCAAAAAAATACCTGCAGTATGCGTCTAAAAAACAATTTTAAAAAAGGATAGGTCTTTAAAATCTTGGCTTTTGCCACCTGATTCCAGTCTTCTTTTATCGGGTCCATAGGAATATTTGGTCCGACAACTTCGGACTCGTTATATAATTCAAAAAATTCGCCTTTGTAAATATCGGTAAAAATTCCGTCGCTGCCTCCTTGTATTCTCCGCGAGGGAAAAAGGTAATTGCTTTTTTTGGCAAAAATTTTAAATTTTCCCGGCTGAGCTAAAAAACCATAGCGACCGGAGAGGTCGGTAACGCAAGTTTGAGCGGGTTCGCCGCTTTGCGCATACACCAGCTTGACTATTACGGGATCAAGCGGCTGTTTAGTTACACTGTCATAAACAAACCCCCAAAATTTTCTTGACTTACGCAAAGAAAGTACGACAAAAAACCGGTTGAGCCAACGGACTAGAAACAACAAGAAAATTTGAAAGTAGCTTTTTTTTATTTTAATTTCAGACATAATATTTTCCAACTACTTTTAGTTCATAGTTTTTGCAACTTGGACAACATTGCTTAAAAGCATGGCAACGGTTACCGCTCCTACGCCGCCCGGCACCGGGGAAACAAAACTTGCAATTTTATTTACAGATTCAAAATCAACATCCCCCACTATACCGCCTTCGCTTTCGGAAGTTCCGGCGTCTATAATTATAGACCCGGGCTTTATTTTTTCTCCTGTCACTATGTTCGGTTTGCCGGTCGCTGAAATGACCACATCTGCGTTTTTTAATAACTCATTTGTATTAGCCGTTTTGCTTCTTGCAACCGCGACTTTATAACCCTTTTTTTCGAGCAAGTAGCTCACCGGCCTGCCTACCAGCATACCAAAACCCATAACCAAAAAATTTTTTTCTTTTAAATTTTCGCCGGTGGAATCAAGTAAATTTAATATAGCGACTGCGGTCGGAAATTCTAACGCATTCGGCTCACCTAAATAAAATTTTTGCGAATTAACTTCTCCGGTCACATCTACGTCTATTGCCGGGTCTATTGAATTTAAAACCTCTGCCTGGTTAATGTGCGGCGGCAAAGGCAGTTGGACTATGAGTCCGCACATATTTTTTATTTGATTCAGCTTGTGTATTTCTGTTAACAACTCTTCGGTAGTAATATTTTCCGGATACTCGGCCTTATGCACCGCAATGCCGATTTTTTCAGCCGCCTGGCCTTTCATTTTGACGTACTGCACGGAAGCAGGGTCTTTGCCAACCAAAATATCGCAAAAAATCGGCTGAAAGGGAAGCTTTTTTACTTCGCTATATAAATTATTTAAAATTTCCTGGCCAATTTTTTTTCCGTCTATAAGCATCGCGTATTGTGTATAAAGTATTAAGTATAATATATAAAATACCTTCCCCACACATTATACATTATACCTAGTACATAATACTACTTTCCATACCTCTCTTTTGCCCACCACGAAAATGCTTCTTTAACTACAGGCACAGCCGCGGCATGCCCCTCGCCTCCAGCTTCAACCAGCACAGTTATGACTATTTGAGGGTCTTCAAAAGGCGCGTATGCCGTAAACCATGCATGAGTTTTTTTGGGGTCTGAGCCGTCAAATTGCGAAGTGCCGGTTTTCCCGGCGGAAGTAATAGGAAGACTTAAAAGCTGCCGGCCGCTGCCTTCAAGAACAGTTTCTCTCATACCCTCTTGGACAACTTTTATGATTTCATCGCTTAAAAATTTATTTGCTAAAATTTCAGGCTTGTTTTCAAAAACATTTTTACCTTCCGAAGAAACTACGCTGTTTAATATTTTCGGTTTCATGCCGACTCCGTTGTTAGCAAAAACAGCAGTCCAATAAGCCACCTGAAGCGGCGTAGTTAGCATGTCGCCCTGGCCTATGCCAATGTGGTAGGTGTCGCCCAAATACCATTTTTTTAAAATCGGGTCATTAGCAAAAGCTTTTTCCTTCCAAGAAGGATCCGCGACCACTCCGGGTTTTTCACCCGGAAGATCTATACCTAAAGGCTGGCTTAAATGAAATTTGCGGTAATACTCCGCCAATTTTAAAACGCCCAAACCTGCAATTTTGGAATTCGGATGCCCGCCCGCAACCGTATAAAAATAAATATCCGAACTTTGTGCAATAGCGCTTTTAACGGTCATTGGACCTAAGCCCGAAAGTTTCCAGCCGACAAAATTATACGCGACAGTCGGATCAAATTGATTTGGAATAACCAAAACCCCTTTGTCATTTATTATTGTATCTTCATTTACAATCCCTTCCGCCAAAGCTGCGGCCGCAACCATAGGTTTTACCGTGGAACCAGGCGGGTACTGCCCGGAAATTGCCCTGTTTAAAAAAGGTTTTTTCGGATCGTTTAACAAAAGCTGATAGTCGGCTTGGGTTATACCGTGCGAAAACAAATTTGTGTCAAAACCCGGCAACGAAAGCAAAGCCAAAACCTGCCCGGTCTTAGGGTTTAATGCCACTGCCGCGGCTCGCACTTTTCCCCCGCTGTTTTTTATCAGCTCTTCGTAAAGTTTTTTTTGCAGTTCTGAATCAATGTTTAATATTAAAGAATCCCCTGGCCTGCTGGGTTTTTGACCCAATACTTTTAAAATCTTGCCTGTGGAGTCTATTTCCACTTGATTTTGACCGGCTGAACCTCTTAAAAACTTTTCATACTCAAGCTCAAGCCCCTGCTTGCCAACTTGCGTGGCCGTGTCAGAATCGCTTAAATTTAAGCGCAGTATATCTTGACTATTGGCCAAGCCAGTATAGCCTAACAAAGCGGAAAATTGTTCGGGGAAAAAATAATTTCGAATGGGCGACTGCTGCACGGAAAAACCCGGAAAATCATACGCCCGGGTTTGAAACAGAATAGCCATTTCAGGAGAAATATCTTGTTTTACTATCACCGGCGTAATTGAACGCTTGTTAATATTTTTTAAACTGTCATAAATTTCTTCCTGGCTAATATTCAAGACGGAAGCTAGCCGAACGATCTCGGCTTCAAAATTCTCTTTTGGCAAGTCAAAAGGCACAGCAATTAAATTATACCCGGCAATATTTTCCAGCAAGGGCTTTTGCCGAATATCAAAAATTAAGCCTCTAGGTGCTTCTAATACCTGGCTTCGGGTACGGTTATTTTCAGCCATTTGCTGAAAATAGGACCCTTTAATTATTTGCAAATAAAAAAGACGCGAAGAAAAAATTACTAAAATTAGCAACAAAAAAATCCTTGTTAAATAAAATTCATGTTGCCTTCTTTCCGAATCGTGAATATCTGTAACTGTGCTGTTTATATCCGAAGCGCTCTCATCCCAGTCTAAAGAAGCTTTTTTTTCGCTGCTTGGAACTTTGGTTTCAATTAAAAATGGATCCTTCATAAAAAAAATCGTAATTTTTGCTATTTAGTCTTCGGGGAAATTTTATCTTCTAAAAGGGACGGGATTTTAGACAATTTCCAAATCGGATACAAACAAGCTAGATTATAAAAATATTGCCAAAACAATTTTTTAAAAGTTTCAAAGAATGAAAAGACCTGGGGCGCAGAAACCAATTTTGATGCCGCCATGTTAAAGAAAAATAGCCAAAAAAGCAACAAGCTCTGAAAAACTAGTAAAACTGCCGGCAAATATTTCCAATTTTTTTCTAGCGCGACTATCTCCCTACTAACAAATCTTAGAGTAATAGAAAGTATTAAAAAGGACAAAGAAAAGCTGCCCAAATATGCACCGGTGGAAAAATCTAGCATAAGCCCGGCAAAAAAACTAAAAAATAAATATGCTTCTCCGGGTTCTTCCAAAGCTAAATAGATTGAAATTAGCAATAACAAATTAGGCGCCGCTCCAAACAATAAAAAATTTTTAAAAAAGCCTGCGCTTACAGCAAACAATAAAAGACCCAAGATATAAAAACCAAATGTCTTAATCATATACGCGTACCCCCAAACCTACTTTACGGCATACACAAATCTTAAGTCGTTAAAATCTACCGGAGAAAGCAGGCTGGCTTTTTTAAATAAATCATTTTGGGAAGAAATAATCTGACCAACTTCCCCAATAGGCAAATCAGCCGGGATTTTAGAATTAATACCCCCGGAAACTATTAACCAGCCTGGCTCGAGTTGTGTTGACTGGGGTAATTGGTCAATTACCATACCTGAGTTATACGACCCCTGTACAACCGCAGGCTGGCCGGTCTTGCTTATGCGAGCGTCTGTTAAGAATTTGGAAGAGGTTGCAATTTGCGCAGTGGAAGTAGTTTTCCCGACGTAAATTATTTTCCCGACTATATGACCCTGAGAAATTATTACCTGTCCTTCTAAAAGACCCTGATCAGTTCCACAATTAATAATTAAAGTGTCGGTTAAGTTTAACGAGTTAGCCGACAGCACCTCGCAAGGCTCTAAATCCAGTTTGGAACTCTTAACAAACCCCAATTCTTTCCGCAAAATTTCGTTTTCTCTAATATCGGCCTCAGCCGCAGCCAGATCAATTTCTAGCAAGGCAATATTTTCTTTGAGTTGGGCGTTTTCTTTAACCATTCCCTTTAAATCATAGAGCGCCAGAAAAAAAGACTTCGTATTCCTGCCTAAATTTCCTGAAAAATTAACCACCGGTTGCGGAAGCCTTAAAAAAAACCGTTTTATTTGGTCTAGCGCCCCTTGACTGTTTAAAAACATAAAAAATACCAACAGGCACAGGCAAACAAAAAAGGCTACGAATGTTTTATTGTATATAAACCGCATTGAAGAAATGAAAAATGATCAAAAATAATAAAAATGACAAAAATTTAAAATACCACCCAAAAATCTGTATTTTATTTTTTATTTTTGTCATTTACGTCGTTTTTGTCAATATTTTTACCTAGGTACGTTCCCAAATTCATTAGGCAAAAGCACATCTTTGAGCGTTTCCAAATCTTCCACCACCACGCCCGCTCCCCTAGCTACGCAAGTTAGGGGGTCTTCGGCTATAACTACCGGCATATCGGTTGCTTCATGCATTAACTTATTAAGCCCTCTTAAAAGCGCTCCACCGCCCGCCAAAACAATACCCCTATGCATTATGTCCGAAATTAATTCAGGCGGAATGCCCTCAATAACGGATTTCGTATTGTTAACAATCATTTTCAAACTGTGGGAAAGCGCGTCCCTAACCTGGCTGTCGTTCATTAGAATTTCCCTCGGAAGCCCGGTCACTAAATCCCTGCCCCTAACCTCCAAGGTTAAGGCTGATTCAAGCGGATATGCGCTGCCTATTCTAATTTTTATTTCTTCGGCAGTGCGAGGACCAATAAGCAAATTAAATTTTTCTCTTGCGTACTGGACAATATTGTCGTTCATTTCATCTCCGGCCACTCGTATGCTTTTAGAAATTACAATCCCGCCCAACGAAATAACCGCAATTTCAGCCGTGCCGCCTCCTATGTCAATTATCATGCTGCCGGTCGGTTCGGAAATAGGCAGCCTTGAGCCTACAGCTGCGGCCATAGGCTCCTCTATTAAAAAAGCCTGGGCTGCGCCGGCATTTACCGCCGCGTCAATAACCGCCCTTTTTTCCACTTCAGTTACTCCTGAAGGTATGCCAATAACCACACGCGGACGGCGCAAAAAAGCAAAAGTTTGGTTATGAACTTTGTCTATAAAGTACCTAAGCATAGCTTCCGTCACTTCAAAATCAGAAATCACTCCATCTACCAAAGGCCTGGTCGCTACAATGTGCGGGGGCGTTCTGCCGACCATTCTTCTTGCCTCATCGCCAATAGCCAAAATCTGCTTTGTTCTTTGGTTAATTGCGACAACAGAGGGCTCGTTTATAACAATGCCCTTGCCTTTTACATAGACCAAAGTATTGGCAGTGCCAAGATCTATGCCAATGTCGCTGGAAAATTTTTTATAAATGCCTTCAAACATAAATTAAAAATTCGAAATGCTAAATACGAAATTCGAAAAAATCCTAAATTAAAAATTCCCAAACCCTTACTGACTTTTGAATTTTTTATTTTAGATTTTTGTATTGTTTCGAATTTCGATATTCGAATTTCGGATTTATTGTAGGTATTTAACTAACTCCCTAGTTTTAACTAATTTAGATTCTATATCTGATCGTTTTTTAATTTCTACGGATGATTGTTCAATGGTCTTAGGTGAAACTATCACCCTATGCGGGATTCCAATTAAATCCGAGTCGGCAAATTTAGCCCCCGCGCTTACTTCCCGATCATCTAATAATACCTCAATTCCTTCTTTTAATAAAGCTTGGTAGATATTTTCTGCTTCGTTCTCGGCACCTTTTAAACTAATTAGATGCACCTTAAACGGCGCCACGCTCTCCGGCCAGATTATGCCTTTTTCGTCGTGGAATTTTTCTACAATTACTCCCATTACTCTTGTAATACCAATACCATACGAACCTAAAATGACAGGCTTTCTGCTTCCTTGTTGATCTTTATAATACAAACCTATTTGTTCAGATTTAGTAGTGCCAAAATTAAAAATATTGCCGGTTTCTGAGGCTTTTACTTCTTCTAATTCCTCACGTTTTAAATTTAGCTGTTTTAATACTTCCTCGGTTAAAACTTCCTTGTTAATCGCTATTTTTTTCTTACGGTCTAAATAAATAACATCTTCACCAGCTTCAAGCACGGTCTGAAATTCGTGGCTGAACTGTGTAAACGCTCCGCCCGAAGCGAAAGTTAAAAATGTCGATTCTCCCAAACCAACCCGTTCAAAAATTTTTAAATATGCTGAAATTGCTTTTTGATAAAATTCTTCATGAGCCTCAGGACTAAGGCTGTATGAATACAAATCTTTCATCACAAACTCTCGGCCTCTTAAAATTCCGCTTTTTGCCCTGAGTTCGTTTCTAAGTTTCGTCTGAAATTGATAAACATAAGCGGGTAAATCTCTATAGCTGCTTATATAATTTAGCATCATAGTCGTAATTGGCTCCTCATGTGACCATGCTAATCCTACGTCAGCGCCATTTTTTAGTTTAGATTTAAACCACACATCCACTTTATTATCATCCCAACGATTAGTTTTTTCCCAAACCTCCTTGCGCTGCAGGCTAGTCATAATCAATTCTTGGCCACCGATAGCGTTCATCTCTTCTCTAATAATATTTTTTATTTTTTCTATAACTCTAAAACCCAAAGGCAAATAAGCGTAAACTCCTGCCATTTCTTTATAAACAAACCCGCCCTGCTCGAGCAAAATAGCATTTGCCGATGTGTCTTCGGCCGGCTTAGTTTTGCTGGTCTTTAAAAAATATTTTGATTGTCTCATAATTGTTGTTTCGCAGATATATGGAGTAAATAGGGTAAATTAAAATTTAGAATTTAAAATTTAAAATTAACTTTTACGGTCTAAAAACCCTTCACGTCCTTAATTGTAACAACCAACATAAGCAAAAGCAGTAGCGCAAAACCCGCGGCATTGGCCATTTGCTCAAACTTTTGATTATTCCTTTTGCCCCGAATTTTTTCTATTATTAAAAATACCACCCGGCCGCCGTCTAAAGCCGGAAACGGCATAATATTTAAAACCGCTAAATTTAACGACAAAAACGCGGTAAACTGCATTAAATAAATAATTCCCATATCAGCCACTTGTCCGGTGAGCTGAGCTATTTTTACCGGCCCGCCCAAAGAAGAAAGACCGAGGCCGGAAGTAAGCAACTTATAGAGTCCGGAAAAAATAGCGCCGGTTTGCACAATGGCCATTTTCAAACCTTCGTATGGTGCTAAATACCAAGGGTATCTTAGCTTCCCTAGCATTGTTAATGCAATTCCGGTCGGACCCTGGCCTTCAGCCGGATTAGACACGGAAACTAATTTAAAATTAAAAATTTGCCCGCCACGTTCTATTTCAAAAGCAAACTCCTTGCCGGAATTGGAACGTATGTAATTCCTGTATTCTTCCGCCTTGGTAAATTTGTTATTGTCTATGCTTACTATAAAATCTCCCGACTTAATTCCCGCTTTGTCCGCGGGCTGGTCTTTTATAACTTCTATAATCGCTGTCTTTGCATTTTCCATTACTGCGTACTTCGGAATTTCGCTAGACTTTTCAAAAGCGGCAGGCAAACCAATGCCAAAACCAACCCCAAAAATCACAACGGCCAATATAAAGTTCATTATCACGCCTGCCACAAGCGTAAAAAATCTCGGCCAAAAGGGTTTGTTTATAAAACTCTTGGGATTGTTTTCGTGTTCATTGTTCTCCCCCATTATACGAACAAAACCGCCAAGCGGTATGCTGTTTATTGAATATAGAGTATTTTCATCGCCCTGGTTTAATTCTGAATCTGAAATGCTTTTTTGATGCCCCCAAACAACCTTCCTTTTACCCTGAATTTTTTTTAGGCCAATTAGCCTGGGCGGGAAACCAAAACCGAACTCATGCACAACCATTCCGCTCTTTTTAGCGACTATAAAATGTCCAAACTCGTGAACTAACACCAGCAAACCTAAAATTAATATAAAAATAAGTATTGTTGCTACCATAAAAATTATTTAATATCTTCAACTAAATTAAATATATCCTGTCTTACATGTTTTAATTTTTCAACAGCCTCGGCATTAGTCATTTGGTTGATTGAATCTTTAAGCTCAGACAAAATTCCAATTAAATCATTTTTTTTAAATCTTGAATTTTCAGCCAAATCTTCCACTCGATCAATAAATTCATAAATAGATAAACGAAACATATCTTCAGATGTAGTTTTACCCCGTTTCTCTTCCGGTAGAAATAAAAGGACTCCATTTTTAGGCTCAGGTGCAACCTTGGGGTAATATTCACATTTGTCGCGCAAAAAATCTTCGCCTACTTGTGTTTTATAATAATCCAAATTTTTTAAAATCTGATTCAGATTGTTTAAAACATTTTCTCCTTCACTAAACTCAAAACCCATTGCCCTGCCAACATCTTTGAAAGATGGAAATTTCGCCATAAATTAAACAGTCATTACTTCTTTTTCCTTGCTTTCCGCGTGTTTTTTAATTTCCTCGTTATATTTGTCCACGCTCTCCTGCAGTTTTTTTTGCCCGTGAGTTAAATCGTCCTTGGAAATTTTTCCGTCGCTTTCCGCTTTTTTCATTTCTTTTATTACGCTTTCCCTTACATTTCGAATAGCAATTTTTCCTTTCTCAGCAATCTGCCCGACCATTTTTACCATTTCTTTTCTTCGCTCTTCAGAAAGAGCGGGTAAAATAATTCGAATTACAATACCGTCGTTCGAAGGATTAAAACCTAAGTTAGCCAGCTGAATGCCTTTTTCTATGGCCTGAAGTTGGCTTTTGTCCCACGGGCTTATTACTAAAGTTTTAGCGTCACTCACGGTAACAGAGGCTACCTGTTCTAAAGACATTTTTGCGCCATAGCTTTCTACTGTAACAGTATTAAGCAAAGCCGGGTTTGCCCTGCCTGTGCGGACCGACGAAAGTTCGTGCAAATAGTGTTCTATAGCTTTTTCAAATTCTGGTTTATGATTGTTTATAATTTGATCGATCATGGTCAATTGTTAATCGTAAATTGTTAATTGTTTTGGTTTACATACCCTCCCACATACATTATTTGAGGCAATACGGGATCCATAACTAAGTAGTTTACAAAAGCGTTTAAAAAAGGCACGTTTTGAGTTTGAAAACTATTTCCCCCGTCTGTAGATTTATACACAATAGAACCTATGGCGGTCAAGACTGTATTACTATTTTGCTTAGCTACTACTATTGGCCTGGCGTTTAAAGCTTCCTGTTTTACCGGCAATTTTACAGCTGTCCAATTTTTTCCTAAATCTATTGACTTAAACAAGCCAATATCCGTAGTTACATACAAAAGATTGCTACTTAAAGGGTCAACATACGCCTGGTTAAATATTTTTACCGAACCGGTTTTAGAAAATTGGTTAAGCAGTCCTTCGCTTCTAAGCCCGGAAGTTAAATCGGTAAAATCATCACCTACCCCGCTGCCTTTAAACAAACCCTTTTCTCTTACTAATACATAGACCCCGCTGTTTGTCCAATATATTCTGTTAATTTTGCTGGAAAAATTTTTTAAAAGCTGCCAATTTAAGCCCCCATCAGTGCTTTTTATAACCGTCCCCGAGTCTGTTCCTATAACCAGATGTTCGGGGTTTGAGGGGTTTAGGGCAATGCTCCTAACCGGATTATTGGGCGTTGACTCGTTGTAAGCTTTAAGCCAACTTTTTCCGCCGTCTGATGTTTTAACCACTCTTCCCAACCCCCCAATGTCGCCTGCCGCATAAATAATTTTGGGGTTTGCCATATTAACCGCAAAATCAAAAACCGTGCTGTTGCTTAATATATTTTTCCAAGTTCCGCCGCTGTCGGTAGACAAAAACAACCCGCCGTTATAGCTTCCCGCGTAAATATTCTCCCGATTATTTGGGTCAATTTCCAACTTGGAAATATTGGCTGCCTGCATGCTCCCGCTGCCGCCATCCTGCTTGTTGGCTAAAATCCAGTCAACTCCGCCATTTATAGTTTTTGAAAGCCCCGCGCTGCCTCCTTTGGAAAAAACGTCGCAACCCGCTGACAACAAAAGCGCAGGGATTAGAAAAATAAAAAATTTTTTCATGTTTTTATTTTAAAATTTTATAAATTTAAAAAAAGGGTTTGCAAAACTAATTTTTTGTTAAAATTCTTTTTTAAAGCCCCTGCGGCCTGTAAAAGCAGATTCACATTGCGAAAATTTTTTGGCTCTTGCTTTAAGCTCAATATTTCGACGCGCGAAAACATTTCAAACATTTTAACCAAATCTTCGCTTTCATTCTCCGACCATTTCGTTATACGGGCTAATTTTTCCGCTCTGGTTAAAGTTTTAACTTCCTGCCAGGAATTTTCCCCTTCAGCAAAATTGGCGTCGGGAGAAATAACTTTTCCCGGCATGCCAAACGCACTATGTAAACTTTCCTGGCTAGGAGTTAGCTTTAAGTCGGCTAAGAATTCGCTCATCTGCCTTTCGCTAAACCTGTTAAACCTAAAAATTTGGCACCTAGACATAATTGTGGGCAAAAGCGGCTTTGAAGAAATTAAAATAACCACAGTAGATTTGGAAGGCTCTTCCAGCGTTTTTAACAGCGCGTTCTGACTTTGAATATTTAAATTCTCGGCGTTATTTATAACCGCCACTTTGCGGTTTCCTAAAAAAGGCCTTAGACTTAAATTTTCCATAAACTCCCTTAACCTTTCTATGGAAATATTGCTTTCGTCCAAAAAAACAAAATCCGGATGGTTTTCCAGCTTCTCGGTTTTTAAAATTTCTTTGGCAAAATCAAAAGCCAAACTTTTCTTGCCCAAACTTTCCGAGCCTAAAAATAAATAGGTATGGGAAAAAACCCCGGACTTTATTTGTAGTTCTAAAATTCTTTTTACATGATTATGGCCAAAAATATTCCAGTGCATTAATTTCTATTTAACGTTTATACTACCTTTTTGCTCGTGATTTAAATTATTATGAAAACCAAAAGTTCCTGCTTTGGTAAATTCAAATTTGTAAGTCCCGCCCTTGGCTATTTTTTTCTTAGAATCAAACCCCGCGTAGCCGGTATGGCTGGGGTGAGTGTCGGAGGCTACCCATAAATCTGAATCTGAAGCGTTTTTAAAAAATACCCAGTCATTAACATTTATATTTAACGAACTAGGGCTAAAAGCATTGCCGTCAAAAACCACCTCTAAAACCTGGACGCTTGAACCTCCGTCTACATTCTCCTCACCCGAGGAAAAAGTCCCGCCGCCTTGGTTAGTTTTAGGTGTCGGAGTTGCTACAGACTCTTTTGTGGGAGTCGGTGTTGGTGCGTTGGGCGTTGTGGGAGATTGCTGCAAATCTTCAACTTTTACAAAATCTGCTTTCCTGTACGTATCGTAAAAATAGTAGCCCCCTGCTATAATTATTAAGGCAAGAATAATGTATGTGAATTTTTTCATAAGTGTAATTTTTAATTTTAGAGATAAATTTACAATATTATGCAATGTCAATGCTTTAAAGTTTCTGTAGGTATCGGTAGTGTATAAATTTATTATTCTGTAGCTAAATTATACCACAAAACCATGAAAAAACGAATTTTAGACGAGTATCTAACCAAAGCCAAAAAACGAGAACAAAAAAAGCGCCCACGCATGCGCGTTCACAGCCGTTCTTTAATATTACAAACTAAGCACGCGGGTAAAAAATTGACAACAAAAAAACATTAAACTTTTATTGAACAAAAACTCTATAAGTAACATGTCGAATTTTAGCAACTGATTTAGTAATGTTTTCAAAATCTAAAATCTTAAATCTAAAATCTAAAATTTTAGTACTTGTTGGCCCTACCTCTTCGGGCAAAAGTGAACTGGCAGTAAAACTAGCAAAGCGTTTTAACGGTGAAATAATTTCCGCAGACAGCCGGCAAATTTATAAAGGACTTAATTTAGGCACGGGCAAGATCCCGGGCAAATGGATTTCCGTAAAAACACACGGCCGTGCGTTTTACAGATACAAAGGCGTTTTTCACCACTGCATAGACTACGTAAACCCAAAAAAACAATTCTCTGCCGCGCTTTTTAAGAAGGACGCGCAAAAAGCAATTTCTGCTGTTTTAAAAAGAGGCAAACTGCCTATTCTATGTGGCGGAACCGCTCATTGGATAGACGCGGTCGTTTATAACCAAAAACTCCCGGATGTTAAACCCAACAAAAAACTCCGCGCAGCTTTAGAAAAAAAATCTGCTGAAGAACTTTACAAACAGCTTGCAAAACTTGATCCAGCTCGGGCAAGTACCACTGATAGATTCAACAAACGACGCTTAATCCGCGCGTTAGAAATCATCGAGGCAACAAAAAAACCCATTTCCCCACTCAAGCCCCAGCCCTCTACCCTCTACCCTACTTTATGGCTCGGCATAAAAACCAATCAAAAAGATTTATATAAAAAAATAGAAAAACGCCTTAAAGAGCGCTTTAAGCAAGGAATAATAAAAGAAGTCGCAGACCTACACAATCACCCTCTCCAAAGCATGGAGAGGGTGCCTCGAGCGAATGCGAGAGGTGGGAGAGGTTTATCTTGGAAACGTTTAAATAGTTTTGGCCTTGAATACCGATTTATTTCTTTGTATCTGCAAAAAAAGCTAACTTACGATGAAATGTTCACGCAATTGCTTTTCGCCATAAAACATTATTCAAAACGCCAACTTACGTGGTGGAGAAAGAGTAAACAAATAATTTGGCTTCCGCCCGACTTTTCAAAAACCGCAAAGCCGGTTGAAAAATTTTTAGGAAAATGATAAGGTATCATGAAAAGGAGGCTCATGATCATTACCGGTGGTAGCCACTTCATGGCAGAAGCTTGGGCAAAGAAAGCCTTAGCAGAAGGAAGGTTAAAAGATGGTACCTACCATATAGATAAAATTCTCAAACTTTATAACGAATACCTCGAAGCTCACGGGTGTTGTGGAAGCGGCCGGTGCACCGACTGCCCTCTCGATGAAAGCGATGATGAAGATGAGGATTAACTTGTCCTTGAACAACAAAAAAACGCTGCGGAACCTGGAGGTTTACACCGCGGCGTTTGTTATTTCTAATCAAAAAATTAAGGTATAAAATAGGTAAAAATATAACCAATCTCAACATGTTTTGTAATCCTGAGCAACGAGACAATTTTTAGATTAAAATTGTCGAGGAGTCGAAGGATCCCTTAACTTTCGGTAATACTAAAACTTGTTAATAAACAATCGCGAAGCGATTCCTCGCTCCGCTCGGAATGACAATATGCTTATCTGTGCAATCTGCATATTATCTGTGTATCTGTGAATAGTTGACTCTCTCTCTGTAATTTTTTATACTTCCCCGGAGAGGAGGAAAGTGATGGCACACTGTTTAACTATCGCAAACCATGATGAAATTATGGAAGGGTTTATGGGTCTAGGAAACCCGCCAACTCGAACAAGCCACAATATGCCTTTTTCTGGAGGGTTAGGGTTCGTACCCGACCCAAGCCAAGGAATTCCGTTCATGACCGGCGCAGAAGAGACAACTGAGCTCTTCGGCGGTTCTTCCGAAACCGCAACCCCGTCGTACCCTCAAGACGTCAGTCCCCCTTCAATTTACGGGTTAGAAGGCTTTCACGGCTGGCTGCATAAAGACGATCCATACAAGGATCGCCGCTATCAACCGCCTAACCGGCCTCGCAGGCCACGCGAATAACCACCAGCCGCCCCGACGAGCATTTCCGGGGCGGCACATTTTTTTTACCCCACCCTAAACTAGGGGTTTTATTTTGCCATTTTTAAAGGCTCACTCGAGTGAGCCTTTAAATTTTATTGTTTAATTTCTAATATCTAGATCCCGGATATTTTAACAGCCCTTAAAAATTCCGGGACGACACTATATCAATTTCTTTTTTAGAATGTCGTTTATAACCCCCGGGTTCCCTTTGCCTTTAAGTTCTTTCATAGCCTGTCCGACTAAAAAGCCAAAGCTCTTTTCCTGCCCAGCTTTATAGTCTGCCACTGCTTTTGAATTTGCGGTGATGACCTTGTCTATTGCTGCCGAAATAGCGCCTTCGTCTGAAGTTTGCTCTAAACCTAAATCCGCAACAATATTATCCGGCTCACCGCCTTTTTCAAACATTACTTTAAATACTTGTTTGGCAGCAGTAATAGATATCTTATTTCCCTGGAACATAAAAATTAATTCTGCAAAATTTTCCGGAGTTATCTTGCTATCCATCGGATTAATACCTTTTTCATTCAATAGCGCGCTAAAATCTTGCAGACACCAATTAGCAGCTCTTTTTATATAAGTCTCACGGTTCTGTTTATGAACTTCTTTTGTTGATAAATTCATAGGATAAAACTGAGACCACCATTCATCTATTTCACTAACCACATCTTCAAAATAGCTGGCAAGTTCTTTCCAATTTATTAAATTCTCTACATCGGCTTGTGGCAAACCAAACTCTTCTAAAAACCTAGCTCTTTTTTGCGCGGGCAATTCGGGCATTCTATTTTTTAAGTCTTCCAAATACTCTTTAGTAAACTGCAAAACCGGCAAATCCGGATCCGGAAAATACCTATAGTCATTGGCTTCTTCTTTAGAACGCTGCTCAACCGTGCGGCTATTTTTTTCGTCCCAACCCATAGTTACCTGCTTGGGTGTGCCGCCTTCTTTTAAAATTTCTATCTGCCGGGCAATTTCGTAGTCTATGGCAGCCTGGGCAAATTTTATGCTGTTAATATTTTTTACTTCAACTTTATAATTTGGCAAACCGGTTTCGCCGGGTTTTCTAACGCTAATGTTCGGTTCAACCCGCATTGTGCCTTTTTCCATATCGCAGCTGCTGGCGCCAAGGTACCGGACAATGTTTCTAAGCTCGGTTAAAAAAGCTTTTGCGTCTTCCCCGCTCTCCAGCTCTGGCTCTGTAACAATTTCTAAAAGCGGAGCGCCGGCTCTATTATAATCGACTAATGAATAAGGCAAGCCCTCCGGGTGAATATTTTTCCCCGCATCTTCTTCCAAATGAGCACGTGTTATATGTATCCGCTTGCGGATAACATTATCACCTTCTCCCCTTGAGGGAGAAGGTGTCCCGACTTTAGTCGGGACGGATGAGGGGGTTATCACCAGATCAAGATACCCATCTCTGCTAATAGGCTTATCATACTGCGAAATTTGGTAGCCTTTGGGCAAGTCAGGATAAAAATAGTGCTTTCGGTCAAACTTGCTCCATTCATCAATTTGGCAATTTAAAGCAAGACCCACCATGGCCGCAAGGCGTATAGCTTCCTTGTTGGCCACCGGCAAAGTTCCCGGCTGGCCGGTATTAACCTCGTCTATGTCTGTATTTGGTTCTTTCTGGTCGGGATTATTGGCCGCGCGGCCAAACATTTTAGACTTAGTTGCCAGCTGTATATGGATTTCAAATCCAATTACAGGCCTATATTCGGCTGATGATGGAAATATTTTCACAAATTTTAAATTCTAAATTTTAAATTTCAATTTTCTGCATTCTGCCTTGAAGTATAAGCAATTTTACTAAAAATCATAGAGAGTTCATTTGCTTCCTTCCATAATACTACAATTTCATTTCTATTTTCAGGAACATAAGCGACAATCATCCTAAGCCAATGTTTTGTCTCTTGTAATTCTTTTTTACAAATATAAATTTTATTAATAAAATCTTTTTTTGAGCTTGCTCCATTTGCTTCCATGTAATTAGCCCCGATGCTAGTTGACGATCTTACAATTTGCGAAATAAGAGGATTTAAAACAACATCTCTTTTTAAAAACTTGCAAAATTTTAAAATACTTTCTCCAAACTTTGCTGTCCGTTCTTCCAAATCATAGCTTAAAGTGTTCATTGGGTTTCCAAATTAAAATTTTAAATTTAAAATTTAAAATTAAACCCCAGGGTGTTTCCTATGCCAATCCGTTTCCTGCTGGTAAGCGTAGCCTATGTTAAATATTGTCTGCTCTCCCCACTGCGGACCGATTATTTGAAGACCAACCGGCAAACCGTCCATACTTGGCGACTCGCCATCGCTCGGACGAGCAAAACCGCAAGGAACCGAAAGAGCGGGTAAACCCGCGAGCGAAGAAGGGATATTTAACTGGTCGGCAATATAGCCAAAAAGCGGATTTTCTTTTGCGCCGCCAATTTTTACCGCTACATTCGGCGAAGAAGGACATATTAAAGCATCTACTTCTTTAAAAACGCTGTTAAATTCATTTATAATAAGTCTCCTGACTTTTTGCGCCTTTCGGTAGTAAGCGTCAAAATATCCGGCGGAAAGCACATAAGTGCCGGTTAAAATCCTGCGCTTGGATTCGGTGCCAAAACCCTCGCCCCGGCTTTTTTGGTAAGTTTCAAGCAAAGTTTTAGCATCCTTGGCAGAATGACCATAACGTATTCCGTCAAAGCGGGCTAAATTGGAAGAAACTTCTGAAGGACAAATTATGGCGTATACCAAAGAGCCGTATTTGGTATTCGGCAAATCTACCTCTTTTATTTTAGCTCCGAGTTTTTCTAAATGCTTAATAGCGTCTAAAACTTTTTCCCTCACGCCGTCTTCCATTCCGTCAACAAAATATTGCTTGGGAACACCTAAAGTTAAACCTGAAATATCTTTATTTAAATTTTTATGGTAAGCGGGAACTTGTATAGGACTGGTAGTTGAATCTTGTTCGTCGTGTCCCGACATAATTTCTGCCAAATGAGCCAAGTCTTCCACAGTGTAAGCAACTGCGCCCGGACAGTCGAGGGAAGAACCCATAGCAATTACGCCGTAGCGGCTTACCCGGCCGTAAGTCGGCTTCCAGCCGCTTACCCCGCAAAGACTGGCCGGCTGGCGAATACTGCCGCCGGTTTCAGTGGCTGTTGCCCACGGAGTAAGCCCTCCGGCTACCGCGGCTGTACTGCCTCCGCTGCTTCCGCCCGGTATTCGATTTTTATCCCACGGGTTATGAGAAGCCCCGTAAGCGGAAGTTTCAGTGCTGGAGCCGTGGGCAAATTCGTCTAAATTAGTCTTTCCCAATAAAACAGATTTTTGTTCTTTTAATTTTTTTGTTACCGTCGCGTCAAATGGCGGTAAAAAATTGTCTAAAATTTTACTGCTGGCAGTTGTCCGTATGCCTTTGGTATTAAACAAGTCCTTACTGGCATATGGTATTCCGCATAAAAAAGGATTCTCACCCGGCGAATTTATGAATTCGTCTGCTTCCTTGGCATTTTTTAAAGCTTCTTCTTCGGACACCGTAACAAAACTGTTTAAGTCTTTGTCTAAATTTTTTATACGCGACAAAAAATATTTCGTCAGTTCTACAGACGAAACCATCTTACTATCTAATAAAGCACGTAACTCTTTTAAAGTTTTATATTCAAAGCCAGACATTTTTAAAAATATATTAAATAAAATTGAACATAATTAAGTAAAATTAAATAAAAATTACTGCACTGAAATTTTACTTAATTTTACTTAATTTCCAAATTTTATTTAATTCAAAATCGCTTTAACTTTGAAATACCCGTCTTTCATTTCCGGCGCTTGTGAAAAAATTTCTTCCCTATTTCCATGGTCAACCACTACGTCCATTCTCTGGACATTTACTAAGCCAGTTACCTGGCTTACCTCTTCCAAACCTTCCACATTCACCTCTTTTAACTCTTCCACGTAATCTAAAACAGCGGAAAGGTCTTTTTGAAACTTTTCCACCTCGTTTTCGGTAAGTTCAATTCTGGCTAAAACAGCAATTTTCTCTACTTCTTCTTTTGTAAGCATAAAGGGATTATATAAAAAAAATGCTGCTTTTGCAACATTTGCTCCTTTCTTCCACACAGCAATTTACTTAACGGACTTAATGACAAAAACGGCGAAAATGACATAAATGAAAAAAGTATAGTTGCAAGTGCATTTGTATTTTTGTCATTTTTTACTCAATCTTTCCCTGCTGGGCGAGTCTTAAAAAAATTGCCGCGACAAATTGCTTTTCTATATTCTTTCCCATTTCTGTAAATAGCTTACGCCCCTCGGAAATAAAATCCATAAGCGGATCCTGCGTTGCGTAAGAAAACAGGCTCGACTCTTCTTTTAAAACATCCATTAACTCCAAATTCGCGCTCCAATTATTGTCAATAATTTGCAATACCAATTGCTGCGCCGCGGGCCAAGCCTCTTTGTCCAAAAAGATTTTTTTTCCAATGCCCGTTAAATAGTCCGTAAATTTTTTTTGAGTATACTGTTTTGCTTTTAACCCTTCTTCTTTTGTACTAATAGCACCTTTTAAATCACTGGGGTTTATTTCAATTTTAAAAACTTCTTTGAGCAAAGAAACCATAATATTTATATCTTGCGTTTTAAAAATTTCTTCAGTAACCGAAAACACCGCGTCTTCCAAAAATTGCTTGCAGGCCTCTTCATTTTCCAAAAGCATTTCACGCAAACGGTAGACTACGCTTCTTTGGTAGTTAGTTACTTTGTCGTATTTGTATAAATAAAGACGCGAGTCGTAATTTTTGCTTTCTACAAAATCCTGCGCTCTAAAAAAAGCTTTGTCCAAAGACGGAGCGGAAATATATTCGTCTTCCGGGATGTCGTATTCCTCCATGGTGTCAATTATGCTTTCGCTCCCGAACAGGCTCATAACTTCGTCTTCCATAGAAATTAAAAATTGCGAGGCGCCCGGCTCGCCCTGCCTGCCCGCCCTGCCGACCAGCTGGTCGTCTATTCTTCTGGACTCATGCCTTTCAGTACCAATAACATAAAGCCCGCCCATTTTTTCCACGCCAGGACCAAGCAAAATGTCCGTACCGCGGCCGGCCATATTGGTTGCCACGGTTATCATTTCTTCCTGTCCGGCAGCTTCAATTTTTTTGGCCTCGCCTTTGTTGTCGGCCGCGGTTAAAAGCTGGTGCGGAAAATTGTTGTCGTTTAAAATTTTTGAAACCTTATGCGCGACCTCAACATTGCGGGCGCCGATTAAAATTGGCTGGCCGCGCGAATGTATTTCCGCGACTTTTTTTAAAAGCCCAATAAATTTTCCCCGCTCAGTTTTAAAATATAAATCCGGATGTTCTATTCTTTGAAGCGGCCTATTTGTCGGAATTTGCACCACTTCCAATTTGTAGACTTGCCTGAATTCATCACGCGAGCGCATAACCGTACCCGACATACCCGAGAGCTTTTCATACATTGGAAAAAAGTTTTGGAAAGTAATAGCCGCCACGGTTCTGTCTGCTTCTTTAACCTGCACTTGTTCTTTTGCTTCTATAGCCTGGTGCACCCCATCGGTAAACCTTCGGCCCGGGAGCACACGGCCGGTAAATTCGTCCACTATTTCCACCCCGTCTTTGCTAATTATATAGTCTCTATCCCGCTCAAAAGTTGTTTTAGCCCTTAAACACACGTCCAAATAAAAAACATACATCGGGTTTTCTTTAGAAAAAACTTTTTTCCCCAGTATTTTTTCCACCTTGTCTAAACCTTCGGTGGTCATTTGCACGTTTTTGTTTTTATAGTCAACTTTAAAATCTTTGTCTTCCTTTAACTTGGAAACCACTTCGGTAAACAAGTCATACAGCTGCCTTTGTTCTTTTACAGGCTCGGCAATAATTAAAGGCGTGCGGGATTCGTCTATTAAAATAGAATCTATCTCGTCGACAATGCCAAAATTAAGCGGATGCTCCTGCCTTAAAACTCTTTCTGTCTTGGAAAAAACCAAATTGTCTCGCAAGTAGTCAAAGCCTATTTCCTGGTTGGTCACATAAGTTATATCGCACAAATAGGCTTTTCTTCTGTCTTCTTTTTTCATTTCGCTGGTAACATAACCCACGGTAAGGCCGAGATAGTTATATAGCTTGCCCATCCATTTTGCGTCTCGTTCCGCCAAATAGTCATTGGTAGTAATAATATGCACTCCCCTACCCAAAAGCGCGTTTAAAAAAACCGGCATGGTTTCCGTTAAAGTCTTGCCTTCCCCGGCTTTCATTTCAGCTATTTTCCCTTGATGAATGACCAGTCCGCCTAAAATTTGCACATCGTAAGGCACCTGGCCTAAAATCCTGCGCGCTGCTTCGCACATAACCGCAAAAGCCTGGACAGTTAGACTGTCTAAACTAGCTCCTTTTGCTATATCGTCCCTAAAAGCCTTAGTGGTTAAGCTTAGTTCTTTTTGCGACCAGTCTTTTAAATTTTCGCGCTCGCGCAAAATAGTCGCGACCGTGGATTTTAATTTCTCCACCTCGCGCGCGTCTAAATAGTCGTTAACTTTTTGTTTTAAGTCGTCTTTAAAGCTCATACTTGTCATCCCGAGCGAGTCCAAATTTTTTTAGATTTAAAAATTTGGACGAGTCGAGGGATCCCTTAACTTTTGATAATATTTTGTTTCTGTTTCTTAATTCTGTAGGCATCTTTAGTGCCTTTTTGCAGTTTCTGTAGCTTATTATACCATAATTGCACCTAAAACAAAAACCAACGCAAGGCTCCTTACTCTCAACTACATGGTCCTGCGTCATGTAAATATACCAGTGTATTTGCAGTGATGTTGCAACAGTCAGACTTTTCCAGACTTGGACAAGTGCTCTAGTGCCCCTTTAATAAAACGACACCAAAGCCAATTGACAGAACAACAACAACAACTTAAAATCTACTCTATGGACACACCCGAAAACCCCAATGAATTAATTGAAGGCAAGAATAAAACGCTTACTACTGGCGTCGAAGCAACGACTCCCGAGCAAGTCCATCAGGCTGCATGTGAGATTGACGAAGGAGGACCTGCGGATGTACCCATCCGCTAAACCTAACAAACCGAGTTATTTCTTTTAGCACGACAGACAGAAACCCCAAAACTCGGGATATACGAATTATGTGCAGTAACATCCCCACCCGTCGCTTGCGCACAACGACGGGTATTATTTTT
Source organism: uncultured Candidatus Saccharibacteria bacterium (assembly GCA_964483665.1). Lineage (GTDB taxonomy): Bacteria > Patescibacteriota > Doudnabacteria > UBA920 > UBA920 > JAEUSF01. The sequence continues at coordinate 3,687 of CAZACP010000001.1, read as the reverse complement.
GTGGAAAACTTTATAAAAAAATATGATGGTATCATACTTGTAAAAACTATCTTAGTTAAAGTCAGTCTTTCAGTATTTTGACCCCGCTCCACTTTTTAGTAAAAAAACTGTTAATATTCGAACATTAGTTCGGTAAAATTTATAAACTTTTAAAATGAATTCGTGAAAAGTGGGGCGGGGTTGACACTCCTTTTTTGTTTGCTACAATGATTTTAGAAAACTAAATATATAGTAAAAAAAAACACCAATTTGCCCAAGGGGGCAAACTGCACAAATGGTGTTTTTTATGTTTTTATAAATAATTAAATCCGATTCGAACAATCCGAACCTGAGCCGAATGACCCGAAGTCTAACAAAAAAGTATTCGGAACATTCGGATGCATTCGTGGATTCGGATCGCGAAAAGAAAGAAAAAATATATGAAAATTATTGCCGAATACATTTGGCTGGACGGACGAAAGCCAACAGCCAAACTAAGGTCCAAAACCAAAATTTTTGAAGGCCCGGTTAATTCCGTATCCGACTTGCCGATGTGGGGTTTTGACGGCTCAAGCACAGAACAGGCCGAAGGACATTTTTCCGACTGTATGCTCAAACCCGTCTACTATGTAACCGACCCAATAAACAAAGCGCCAAATTTGTTAGTAATGTGCGAAGTGTTAAATCCGGACGGCACGCCGCATGTTTCTAACACCCGCCACGTACTTGCCCAAGTAGCGGAAAAATACAAACAACATGAACCAATTTTTGGCATTGAGCAAGAGTATACTTTTTACAGAAAAGAGTGGCCGCTTGGCTGGCCTAAAGACGGCTTCCCCCACCCACAGGGGCGCTATTACTGCGGCGTGGGACACGATGAAGTTCACGGCAGACCTTTGGTGGAAGAACATTTAAGGGCTTGTTTAGACGCAGGGTTAGCAATTTCCGGCATTAATGCGGAAGTTATGCCCGCGCAGTGGGAATTTCAAGTTGGCGCGTTGCCGCCTTTAGAGGTTTCCGACCAGCTATGGCTGGCGCGCTGGCTTTTGTATCGCCTTGGCGAAGAACACGACGTTTACGCCAAGCTTGACCCAAAACCAATGCCGGGCGACTGGAACGGTGCAGGCGGGCATACAAATTTTTCCACTAAAGCCATGCGCGAAGAAGGCGGTATTAACGTTATTAATATGTCCTGTGAAAAACTCGGTCGCTTCCACAAAGAACATATTCGGGTTTACGGCGCGGACAACGACAAGCGCTTAACCGGCAAACACGAAACTTGTTCTATAAACCAATTCCGCTACGGCGTTTCTGACCGGGGCGCCAGCATACGAATTCCAATGGACACAGCCAACAAAGGTCGCGGTTATTTAGAAGACCGCCGCCCGGCAGCAAACCTTGACCCTTACCAAATTTGCACCGCTCTAATAGAAACCACTTGCGGCGAGGGATTTAACCCTGACAAATACGGCTGGGAAAATTATTCGGCAAAATAACTATTTTATCTGTTATAATTAACTCATGATTAAAGAAGGTTCAAAATCTGTAGATTACCCGGAACATGAAGTTAGCTTAGGACTTACAGAAAAACAACTGGAAGCATTGCGTAAACAACTTTTTTTCTACGCAAAAAAAATTATAGGTTCTCACCCAAATATTGACCACGAAGCAGAAAACGTAGTTCAGGAAACTTTAATTAAGGCGCACGAAAATTACCATTCCTTTCGGAAGGAAAGCTCTCTACAAACTTGGCTTTTTAGAATTACTCAGAATGTCGTTAAAGACATTTATAGAAAAACCCATAAAACTTCAGAAAAACCCGACAGGAATATTTTTGCTTCCGAAGACTTTACTAAACCGGAAACCGATGAGGAAATATCGCAAAGGGTACCTAATAACCACAGCGACATAAAACTTCACAATAAACTACTTTCTGAAAAATTACTCGCAACACTTTCCCAGGAAGATAGAAGTCTCTTGACCTTAAAAGAAATAGAAGGTTATTCTGTAGAAGAACTTTCAAAGCTGCTTGCTTTAAACGAAAACACAATAAAAGTTAAACTTTTTAGAATTAAACAAAAATTGCGCAAAAAGGCAAACAAACTAAAGCTCCTATGATATTAAAACCGTCTCCCAAAGGGAGACGGTTTTAATTTGTATTTTGTTTAGCTTTTTCTAGTTTATTCCCTATTAACAAAGCGCGGTTGAAAAATATTTGTAAATTAATTTCAATACCGTTGTCTAAAAGCGCTGTCATATAAGTTTTTAAAGCTGGAAAACCTTCACTTCCTAATTTGTCCGACAATTCAACGGTAATTTTTTCTTTTTCCGAATATCTTTTATTTTTAATATCTACTCTGAAACGATTAACCTCTTCCAAAAAACCATCAATTAAATATTTTAGTTCAGGATTTCTATCCTTAATGCTCAAACAGTTTTCTATAAAATCAGCGTCAAAACCGCCCTCAATCATACCAAATTTTTTTTCCGTTTTTTTTTTCTTCAGGATGCAAAATTATACCCTTCCGTAATCGTCCTCAAACCTTTCTATGTCATTTTCGTCATAGTGCCCGGTTTGAGATTCAATAAATATCAAATCCTGGTTCTTGGAAGTATTAATGACCCGATGTTTGTCGCCAATCTTAATATCTACATTGCTCCCAACTTTTACTACAATCTCCCGGCCGTTTAAAATTACTTTCCCCTCTCCCTGAACAAAAAACCAATGTTCGTTTCTTTGCTTATGGCTTTGGTAAGAAAGTTTTTGTTCAGGATTAACAACTATTTTTTTAATACAGCTGTCAAAAAAACCCGGCTCAGTAACCGGAAATTGGGACAAAATTTCATAACTCCCCCAGGGACGATTTTCTATAAAATTACTCATACAATTAATTTATATCAATGCAAATAGCTTGTAAAGCAGGCCGGCGCAAAATGCCGCCGCTCAAATGGTAAGAAACCCCGTATATTTTAACTTCATATTAGCATGAAAATAATTGTTGACAAGTTTTGTAAAAAAATGTAATAAAAAATCTTAATTAGTGTATAATATATATAATAATAATTTCATGCCAAGAATGCCTAATTAAGCCTCCTGGCAAAAAACAAAATCTAATGAAAAAAATCTATATGTTGTTTGCTTTAGCTTTTGGACTTTTAAGCGTAAGTCCGGCTTTTGCTATGGCACAAACCCAAAATACGTACGAACAGGCCGTATCCTATGGAAATATGATGTACGGTACAGCCGGCACTCAGGTAAAAGGTATGCCTGCATTTCAGGCCCAAAATGGACAGGGAGAAATAACTTTTCAAAATCCTCCAATGATGCGGTTTAAAACTTTTAACGGATACCACTACGGGCCTTTAGGTATGCTGGTATGCGGTATTACTATTTTAATGCTCTGGATTTTAATGGCTCTGGCCATAGTCTGGCTGGCAACCCACCTTAAAAAAAATTTACACAAATAAACGTTATAATAAAAAACACCTTTTGTTTTAGAAAGGTGTTTTTTATTTGGCTGCCCGGCTAGGATTCGAACCTAGGGATGAGCGGTTCAGAGCCGCTTGCCTTACCGCTTGGCTACCGGGCAAAACAAAGTTTTTAACAGTGGGTATTATACGATTTTTATCTTATTTTATCAAGTTATGATAAAATAATAATATCTTAATTCGTAAATTTTCTATAGAAAATTTTTTAAATGTTTAAAC